>CACWXY010000059.1 GCA_902764915.1 uncultured Eubacteriales bacterium
TGAGATTCCTGGAAGGAACCGCTATGGAGGTCGTCTTCCAGGATGGTAAGGTAAAGCGTTATGACATGGCATCACTCTTTGGCAAGTATCCTCAGTTGCAAGCGTTGGAGGATCGTGAGCTTTTTCTCTCCGGTAAGCTTATGGGTGCCTATGGCATCATGTGGAATGACGATCTGGACATTGAAACGGAAACCATCTATGAGGATGGCGTAACAGTACGTGAAGAGCAGCCTGCTGCTAACCAGGCAGCAGCATCTGCCGTCTCTTCTGCGCGTGCGATGAGCGGCATGTCTCAAAAGCAGCTGGCAGCTGCAACCGGAATTGATCAGTCTGACATTTCCAAGATTGAACGTGGTGTCGCAAATCCATCTGTGTCCACGCTGGAGAGAATCGCCAAAGCTCTGGGTGGTCAATTAGCCATTAAAATCGCAATTCCAACAAGCAAATAACAGCATCTCCTCCGCAACATTCAGCGTGATCTGAGTGCTGCTCTTCTTTATTAGGCCGTCCTTCGGGGCGGCTTTTTTGCTGTCTGGGCGGGCCGATACCCCCACCCCCGAATTTGTCGGAAATTCACGCGTGAGGGGGACGCGGTCTCCGCCAGGCACACCCAGGGATCTGACCACCCCCTTCCGGGCACACCTCGGCCCGACGGCTGGGCACACAGACCCGCCCGCCGACTTCGCCAGAGCAAAGTGGAGAAGTGTGCCGCTCGGACTTTTTCACGGCAAAGCGGAGAAGCGCCGCCCGGACTTTTTCACGGCAAAGCGGAGAAGCGCCGCCCAGCGAAATAAAACGGGTTTTTTCCCGGCCACTACGCGCATGTATAAGGAAGCGCGGCCTCCTTTTTCGCAAAAAAAACCGTTGCCTTTTCGGCCCAGCAGAGTGATGGATGTATGTTCCGGACAGAAAACCGCCCAGAATGCACAGCTTGGCAAGGTGGGAGAAGCCGCCGCCGGGAGAAAGGAGACCCCCATGAAACCCCAGACCTTCGGCATCGAGATCGAGATGAACCACATCACCCGCCAACGGGCCGCGCAGGTGGTCGCGGAAACCCTCGGTGAAGGAGCGACCTTCCGGCACACGGACGGTGCCTACGACGCTTGGGAGGTCACCGCGCCGGACGGGCGGCGGTGGAAGCTGGTCAGCGAAAGAGTCAAAAAGCTTATTCAGATCAATGATCCTGAAGAAATCAAAAAAGGTCCGAACGACGTCAAACGCTTCATGAAAAGACTGGCAAAGTCGAAAAACGGAGAAGATGCTGTCGTTTCCTATGTTCTGGATGAAGATATAATCGCTGAGGAAGAAAAATACGACGGTTTCTATGCTGTGGCCACCAACCTGTCGGATCACCCCAGGGATGTGCTTGCTGTGGCCAAGCAGAGGTACAAGATTGAGGATTCATTCAGAATTATGAAAACCAATTTCTCAAGCCACCCTGTGTATCACTCCAAGCAGAGCCGGATCGAAACGCATTTTCTCACCTGTTATACGGCTCTACTTGTCTACAGACTTCTGGAGTGCAAGCTGAATGACCAGGAAACCCATGTTACTACTGATGAACTCATTAACACGCTGAGGAATATGAACGTTGTTAACGTACATGACGTAGAGTACATGGCCTTATACAATGGCAACTATACGCTCGATGCTTTGACCAGTCTCACAGGAATGCCTTTGGACCGCCTTCACTATAAACCGAAAGAATTGAATCGGATAATCAAAAAAACTCTCTGATCAGCGGACACCATACAACATGTCTTTGGACAACAAAAGTCTGAGAACACCCGTTGTATAAGGCTTCTCAGACTTCTGATTTTCCTCAACTGTTAAATTCGGGATTATACCATAGCCCGTTTTTATTTGCTACTTTATTTGCTACTTAATTTGCTACTTTATTTGGTGCTTTTTGTAGCAAATAGATCCGTCAATAGGCTGACTGCTGGTAATCCACCAACAAAACTCCGAACTCCCCAACGAAACAACACGCCCCAACGAAACCCGGGAGTAACGTTGAGAAGTGAAACGATCCGAATCCGGTGGTTTGGAGCTGACTATCAGACCAGCAGAAAGGAGATGACCAGGGTGCTGAAACCCTTTGATTTACAAGCATTGTCCATATTCCTTTGTATCAAAGTTGCTCTGGTCACACCCTGTCGACTTTGATACAAACCAACGAAACTAAAAAATCGACGCAAACTGGGGTATTCCATAAAACAGTATTAGCCAGAAATTCAGAAAAGGCATCTGCGTGCCGGATTGGTCAATACTGAATTATGGAGGAAAACACAATGAAATCTCTGTTTGAAGAGCTTGGCGGCATCTATACCCTGGGCAAAGACGGGATGTACTATCCGAACCTGGCGATTGAGGAAACTGGTCAGCGCTCCATTGGAAAATGGGGACGGATGCACAGGGAATACCTGAAGGAGCAGCATCCGAGCCTTTATCAGCGACTCATTCTAAACGGAACTATGGGCAGACATCTTGCCTATGCAGACGGAAGAGAGACAGCGATGCTTGAAAGCTTGATAACACAGATGGTTAAGCAAGAAGGCGTCACGGAACAGCTCAAGGCAGAACAGCCCATGGAATGGGTAGGCAGGATGAACAATATTCGCAGCCGAGCCGAAGAGATCGTCATGGAAGAAGTCATCAATACCCTGTAACAAAACAGCCGCTGGTATGATCATACAGATCATACCAGCGGCTATTGTCGTTTGGAGACTCATTTAAGCAGAAGCAAAGTTCTTACTGACAGTAGGAAATATTATATCTTATTAATACGAATAGTCTGTTCCCTTTCTTGCATTGATGGCTTATAATCATTTATAGAACGCAAAGAAGGCGGGCAGATGAAGATGATGCTGGCGGAAAACATCCGCGCTTTCCGCAAGGAACGGTCGTTGACCCAGGAGCAGCTTGCCGAGGCCTTGGGGGTGACATCCGGCGCGGTCTACAAGTGGGAAGCCAAGCTGTCGATCCCGGAGCTGGAGCTGGTCATTCAGATGGCTGACTTTTTCGATACCTCTGTGGACGTACTGCTGGGCTATGAAGTAAAGGACAATCGCCTGGAAGCGACGGTAACGCGTTTACAGGAATACCGCCGCAGCAAGGATTGGGACGGGCTTGCAGAGGTGGAAAAGGCGCTCAAGAAGTATCCGCACTCCTTTCAGATCGTCACTGAGAGCGCCGCGCTGTACCGCGCGTTCGGCATTGAGGCTGGAGACAAAAAGCTGCTTCGTCGTGCACTGGAGCTTCTGGAGCAGTCCCGTCTGCTGCTGAGCCAAAACAAAGATCCCCAGATCAGCGAGCAAACGATCTACGGTAACATCGCGCAAACGTATCTGGGGCTGGACGAAATGGACAAGGCCATAGCGCTTTGGAAAGCCCACAATGCGGGCGGGGTGTACAACTCCCGGATCGGTTCGATTCTGGCCCAGAACGATCAGATAGAGGAGGCGGTACCGTATCTATCGGAGGCCCTTGCGAATCTGCTCGCCGATCTGATCACCACGATCAACGGCTGTGTGAACGTATATCTGAACCATGGTGATCATGCTTCCGCCCAGGCGATTCTGCACTGGGGGATCAGTCTTCTGCAAGGGTTGCGGAAAGGGGACAAGCCAAACTACTTCGACAGAGTCAGCGCTGTGCTACTCGTCGTTCTGGCAGGGTCACAGCACCTGTCGGGGCAGGGTGACGAGGCGCGCGATACCCTGATCAAGGCCATAGAGCTTGCCACCTTCTTTGACGCTTCTCCCAGCTATGACGAAAGCGACATCCGCTTTATCAACCGCATCGAAGGAGCCAGCGTCTATGACGACTTAGGCGCAACGGCAATGGACGGCGCCCGAAACGTGGTCAGCCAATTTCAAATTGAAGCGTTTACCGCGCTTTGGAACTCTCTCAGCGCACAGGAGGAGCATCATGAATAAGAAAGAAATCCAGGCGCTACGGCGCCCCTTCGTCAAAGAATTGTTCCGGAACAACAAGTTCAATCTAGTGATGACCGTGCTCGCGGCGTTTCTCGCAGCGGTGTCGGAGCTCGTGATCTCATGGACGATCAAGGGAATCTCCGATCTGATCTCCGGCGATACCACGGATCGCCTGGGTGCTGGACCGGACCTTCCTCTCCGCCTTCCGCGCCAGGGCGATGCAGCAATACCGCAAATACGCCTTTGACCGGCTGATGGAAAAGGGCATTCAGGCTTTCTCCGGAGAGAACAGCGCACGTTACCTATCCGCTCTGTCCAACGACGCGAACACCATCGAGCAGGACTACGTCAGAATGCTGCAAAACACGATCCAGGTCGGCATCACCTTTGTCGGCGCGCTGGGACTGATGCTGTGGTACAGCCCGCTACTGACGCTGATCGCCATCGGTTTCTCGCTATTGCCGATCATGGTGTCCGTTGTGCTCGGCAACAAGGCGGCCGTGGCTGAAAAGGACGTGTCCGACAGGAAAGAACGTTACACCGGCATGCTCAAGGACGTGCTCTCGGGCTTCGCGGTGATCAAAAGCTTCAAGGCGGAGAAAAGTATTTCTTCCCTCCACGACGAGAGCAACAACAGCCTTGCTGGCGCGGTCCAAAACCGGGAGAAGGTCAAGCTCCACGTCTCCTATGCCTCCGGCCTCGCGGGCGGCGTATTGCAGTTCGGCGTGTTCTTTGTGGCCGCAGCCCTGGCGCTTTCCGGCAAAGGCGGCATCACCGCCGGTACGGCGATCGTCTTTGTGCAGCTTCTGAACTACGTGCTTGCGCCGATTCAGGTCTTCCCGACGTTCTACGCCGGTAAGAAGTCTGCCTACTCGCTGATTGATAAGCTGGCGGAGGCGCTCAGCAAGAACGTCTCCGACCAGGGGGAACACATTGCCCCGCGGCTCAGCGAGGGGATCTCGGTCATGGATCTTGCGTTTGCCTATGAAGAAGGAAAGCCTGTGCTGCGCGGCGTGAACATGGAGCTGCGCGCCGGCGGCTGCTACGCCCTGGTGGGCGGCTCCGGCAGCGGCAAATCGACGATCCTGAACCTCTTGATGGCATCCTCGAAAAACTACCAGGGCGAGATCCTCTATGACGGGAAAGAGCTCAAAACCGTATCCGCCGGCTCGCTCTATGACCTGGTGTCTATCATTCAGCAGAACGTGTTTGTATTCAACAGCACCATTCGCGACAACATCACCATGTTCTCCCAGTTTCCGGAAGAGGAGATTGACCGCGCCGTGCGCTTGTCCGGGCTGAAAAAGCTCATCGAGGAAAAAGGCGCGGACTATCTCTGCGGCGAAAACGGCTCCGGTCTCTCCGGCGGCGAGCGCCAGCGCATTTCAATCGCCCGTGCCCTGCTTCGCAAGACTCCCGTGCTTTTTGTGGATGAGGCCACGGCAAGCCTGGATGCGGAAACCTCCTTTGAGGTGCTGGACGCCATCCTGAAGCTGGACGGCTACACCCGCGTGATCGTCACCCACGACGCTGAAAAACGGCGCGGTTTCGGAACAAGGGACCTTTGATGATCTCATGGCCCAGAAGGGTTACTTCTATTCGCTGTTCACTGTCTCCCAGCGTTGATCATGATTCGCAATACGTAGTTCTGTACACATACAAATGGGAGCCGAAAAAATGGAGAACAATAAGTACAGGAACACCAATGATATAAACGATGCTGAATGAGTCACGAAATCGTGTCGATCCGGTTGTGCACGGAGCAGACAAAAGCCGTGTTGACGATATGGTAAGCCAGCAGGGCACGATCGGGGTTTCAGGATTGGCGAGTCAGCGCAGGGGAAACAGGGAACAGTTGAGATCCTGATAGTTCTGTGAAAGCAGTATAACGGACAAGTCCACGCACGACAAGAATGCTGGATGATATGCACAAGCGGAAGATTGACATGGCTGATGAGATCTATGTCATCAATGTTGGTGGCTATATCGGTTCCAGCACTCGGTCAGAGATTGAGTATGCGAAAGCAACGGGGAAACCGGTTCGGTATCTGGAAGACTAAACAACGCTTTCCAGAGTTGCCAAAGGCTACTCACCAACGAAACTCCGAACTCCCCAACGAAACTACACTCCCCAACGAAACCTGGGAGTAACGTTGGGGAGTGAAACGATCCGAAACCGGCAGTATGGAGCCGACTGTCAGACCAGCAGAAAGGAGATGACCAGGGTGCTGAAACCCTTTGATTTACAAGCATTGTCCATATTCCTTTGTATCAAAGTTGCTCTGGTCACAGATCCCGCCTATGCCGGGTGCATATTCATCCACGCCGACAGCAGCATCGCGCCAGCGGATGGCAATCCCATCCCGGATCGCTCTGCGGTGTACTCCTGCGACTATGGCCGGACCTGCATCTGCCCGGCGCATCCATCCACAGCTTACGCCTGTGGTTGGAGCGATCCATAGAAATAGCTGGCGGTCGCGCCGCCGTCAATCAGAAAAGTGGAGCCGGAAATAAATGCGCCTGCGTCACTCATCAGAAGTGCAGCCAGGTTTGCCACTTCATCCGCTGTGCCGGGGCGGCCTGCCGGGCACCTGGCAAACATGTTTTTGTAAAAATCGCCGCGCGGGCCGTTGAATTCGTCCATGGCCAGAGGCGTCACGATGATGCCAGGCGCAATATCGTTGAGTCTGGCTCCCCGCTCGCCCCACCTGACGCATTCTGCCATAACGCGTTTTTCATTGCAACGCTTGGCCATCTGATAGGCATGCAGGGTATCGCGGATGTTTTCGGGCTGGAGAATCTTCAGGGAAAGCAGTTCTTCCGTGGGTGTGGTGGCCAGTTGCCGATCCTGCTCGGCGGTCAGCTGAGGCATGCGCCATCCGGACTGGCTGGAGATCGTGACGCCGCAGCCGCCTTCTGCGATAACCCTGCCGACCTCCTCCAGCAGCACAGCAGTGCCATACAGGTCGACCTTCAGTATCGCCTCGATGGGCGCCTGGCTGGGTGACACGCCCGCGCCATTCACCAGATACTTGATCTCGCCATGCTTCTGTGCTTCTGCGATAATGGCCAGGATGCTTTCCCGGCTGCTCAGATCCATCTCAAAGGGTGCCACGTCATAGCCCGCCGCGTTCATGATCTTTGCGATGGCGTTGGCATTGTCGATTTTCTTGTCGCCCAGGATGATCTTCTTTCCGAAACCGATCCGGCGTGCGATCGCCATGCTGATCTGCCCCGCACCGGTGACAAGCATTACTTCCTTTTTCATGTTTTGCCCTCTCTCTTATCCCTCAAAGGTAGTGGCAACTTTTTTCAGCAGCTCCCGGATGGGCAGATGCTGCGGACAGACCTTCTCACACTTGCCGCAGCGGATGCATTCGGATGCTTTTCCGTGACCATCGCCGGTGATGACATTGTTGTAATAATAGCCCGTGTTCCAGTTGTGGAAGGCTTCGTGGGCGTTCAGAGAAGAGAACATATCCGGGATGCGGATGCCCCTGGGGCACTGGCTTTCCTCCACGCAGTAACGGCAGCCGGTGCAGGGCACCAGGTTGAGACCGCGGAAGATATCACAGACCGTATGTACCGCTTCCTTCTCGGTCTCGGACAGCGGTACAAAATCCCGCATGGCGCTCAGGTTGTCCTCCATCTGCTCCATGTTGCTCATGCCGGACAGTACCATGGCCATATTGGGGAAGGAAGCAGCGAAGCGCAGGGCATAGCTGGCGTTGCTGCCGCCGTTCAGGCTGCGAAGGATCCTGTCTGCCTCATCGGGCAGGTTCACCAGACTGCCGCCCTTGACCGGCTCCATGACGATCACGGGCTTGCCGTGCTTTTCGCAGACTTCATACAACTTCCGGCTTTCCACCGAGGCATCCTCGTAGTCCACATAGTTGAACTGGATCTGCACAATCTCGATCTCCGGGTGCTCGGTGAGGATCATGTCCAGCACTTCGGCCTTGTCATGGAAGGAAATGCCGAAATGGCGGATCTTTCCCTCAGCCTTCAGCTGCATGGCCGTTTCATAGGCCCGGCAGCGCTTGTATTTCTGATAGTTGTTCCGGTCCTGGGCGTGCATCAGATAGAAGTCGAAATACGTTACGCCGCAGGCCCTCAGCTGGCTTTCAAAGAAGGGGCGGATATCCTCTTCCTTGTTGAAGTAGGGAGTGGTCAGCTTGTCCGTCAGCAGAAATTCGCGCCGGTCATAGCGTTTCGCCACGCAGTCCCGGATGGCGGTTTCGGACTGTCCGCCGATATACCCGTGGGCGGTATCGAAGTAATTGAGCCCGGAGGCGATAAAGGCATCCGCCATACGACAAAATTCGTCGTAGTTTACCTTGCCGTCCTTCATGGGCAGACGCATGCAGCCGAAGCCGAAGTTGCCATGGATCTCCCGGAAAAAGGGATTCTGTATCATATGTCGCTCCTCCTGTTACTGCGCCAGTCCAATGCGCTTCAGCCAATCTGCCACATCCTCGCCCGTGCCCTCCGCATCGTTCTGGGCCTTGCTGCCGCGAATGGCCAGCCCCTGCAGCACGTCCGCGCCGGTCAGCAGTTCTTCGATATCCCGCTGGCTGTGGGACTGGCCGCTGCCCTCGTGCGTGTTAAAGGGTATGACCGTCCTGCCTTCGAAGTCATAGGCTTCCATAAAGGTATAGACAATATTCGGGATACTGCCCCACCAGATCGGATAGCCGATGAAAACCGTGTCGTACTGATCCCAGTTCTCGATCTCGCCTTCATACTCCGGGCGGGCCTTCTTCTGCTGTTCCCTTGTGGCAACATCAAGACAGGCATCGTAATCCTCCGGATAAGGCACCACAGGCTCCAGCGCAAAGATATCCGCATTCATCTGTTCCGCAATGATATTTCCCATCTTTGCGGTATTGCCTTCCTCGATCACACCGACATTGTAGTTTTCTCCCGCATGAGAGAAGTACACCACGAGCACATGCGCAGGCGTTTCCTCTGCGAAAACGGGGATGGCGCTGCACAGCAGCACAGCAGCAAGGATCAAAGAAATCAGTTTCTTCAAGTGCATACACTCCTTATCGAATAAAGTTGGTAGCCATGCGTTGCTCTTCCTGCTGCGGCAGCGGAATACCAGCAGCCTGTCCCGCTTCCTTCAGCTTCAGGAACCAGGCCATGTTTCGGCCCAGCTGCCGCATGATCTGCAGCCCCTCCGCATCCTGCATTACTTCTTCCGGGGTATTCCCGTGTACCATGTTCCAGTACCGGGAGGAGATCACGGGCAGCTGGCCATGCAGGAAATACTTGTTCATCTGATCCAGCGCGCTGGTCGTCCCGGCTCTGCGGGCGCTCACCACTGCGGCGGCAGGCTTATGCGCCAAGGGATTGCCGCCTTTATGCCGCGGCCCGGCAAAGAACGCCCGATCCATGAAGCTCATGAGGCTGCCGTTCATGCCGGAGAAGTAGACCGGCGAACCGAAGATAAAACCGTCGGCGGTCTGTGCCTTTTCAATCAATTCGTTCACCCGATCGTTGAATGCGCAGCGGCCCAGTCTGGCGCAGCCTCCGCAGGCCATACAGCCCTGAACGGGCTTCCTGCCGATCCAGAAGACTTCCGTTTCCATACCGCCCTCGTTCAGTGTCTTTGCGCATTCCATGAGGGCGGTATAAGTGCAGCCCT
Organism: uncultured Eubacteriales bacterium; assembly: GCA_902764915.1. Classification (GTDB taxonomy): domain Bacteria; phylum Bacillota; class Clostridia; order Christensenellales; family Aristaeellaceae; genus UBA2943. The sequence goes on from CACWXY010000059.1 coordinate 9,589, forward strand.
TTTCATGAGGACTGCCGTTGATCAGCATCACCTTCATGGCGGTTCCTCCCATTCAGCTTCAATACGTGCCGGCTTCCGCCAGCGTAATCAGCCAGCGTTCCTTTCTTCTGACCAGTTGGAGATCCTGCGCAAGCCGCCAGGTATGCCAGGCGCCGCCAAAGACCGCCGCGTGCACCCGGCTTCTGCCGATCAGGGTGGCCGTATCTCCGTTCACGTTCACATCCATGCTGTCGTGAGCGGCGGAGGCATATTGCAGGGTGCCATTCGCTACTGCTTTCAGAAAAGCAGCTTTGGGCTGACGCATGCCTGTCATGTGCACCAGTACAAAGGAATCGTCCAGTACGGCGGAGAGCGCTGGAATGTCCTTTGCGATCATGGCGCGGTACATTTCCCGATAGGCTGCCTGGCACAGCTCCCGGTCAGACATTTTTCTTTGCCCAGGCCGCCACTTTGCCTTCGTTCTGTGCAGCCTCCGCGCCGTGGATGCTCAGGCCGGCAGCCACCGTCGCACCCTTGCAGATCTTCTTCAGCTCACGCTCACTGCCGCCCATGCCGCTGCCCTCATTGGTGCAGAAGGGCACGATTTTCTTGCCGGTCAGGTCAAAGTGCTCCAGGAACGTATACACGCACATGGGCATGGTCCCCCACCAGTTGGGATAGCCCACGAAGATGGTGTCGTACTGATCAATGGATTCCGGGTACTTCCTCAGTTCAGGCCGTGCGCCTTCCCGCAGCTCGGCTTTCGCCTCATCAATGCATACCATGTAATCCTTGCTGTATTCCCGGACGGTCTCGATCTCAAACAGATCCCCGCCGACGGCCTTCTGCACAAACTCCGCCACACGTTCGGTGTTGCCCTTTGCCAGGTCTACAATGCTTCCGTTCCAGTAGTTCTGCCCCTTGCGGGAGTAGTATACGATCAGGTTGGCCATATTCTTTTCCACCTTTCTGATGTCTCTCTTTCCACATGCCGCAGTGCGCTTTTTGCCCTGCATGCACATTCTAAAAAAAGCAGACGCGCGGAATCAATTCGGATTTCCGCGCGTTTTCATAAGAAAAACTTATTTGATGTTCTGCCGCAGTGCTTCCGCAAACTCCCACTGCAGGGAGGAATCACTGCTCTCCGGCCAGAAGGCAAAGATCTTCCGGGTCAGTGCAGCCGCTCCCCGCACCAGGGGCACCCGCACCGTACCGCCGTCCGCAGGCATGTCCGCGTCGCAGGGATAGAAGCCGATCCCGGCCGCCGCGTTCATGCGGGCTTCCTCCACATTCTCCGCGAACAGAAAACTGCACTGCAGTCCCATGACATCCCGCCAGTGCGCCGCCTCGCTCTCCCGCTGCTCCGGTGAGGTCACCAGAATACACAGTCTGTCCTGCATATCCTCCACCGCGCCCCGCCCTGCAGCGGCCAGCGGATCATCCTGCCGGAGCAGCGCGAAGAGCGGCTGTTCCATCAGTTCTTCATTGATATACTGGTCCGACAGCGCGCGCCACTGGTCATTGATCACCATATCCAGCGAGCCTTCATTGACCGGGTGAAACAGTGCTTCGTGCGTACCGGTGGTCAGGGAAAGCCGCACATGGGGATGGGACGCCGTGAAACGCTGCACGGTTTTCTGGATGATCCGGCTGCTGAAACCATGCAGCACGCCCACCCGCAGCCGCTGGTATTCCCCGCTGGCAATGCGGCGCACTTCCCGTACCGTGCTGTCCAGGGCCTGCACCTGCTTCTTTGCCTGTTCATAGAAGTATCGGCCCGCCGGCGTAATCGTGAACTTCCGGCCGTGCCGCTCCAGCAGCTGCACCTGAAGTTCTTCCTCCAGCGCCCTGATCTGCTGGGAGATGGCAGACTGCGAGATATGGCAGATTTCACCCGCTTCAAAGAAGCTGTTGGCTTCCACAACAGCGATAAAGTAATGCATCTGACGGTGCATTTCCCTTCCTCCCCTTCATGCGCGCAGTCGCCGCTCAGGCTTCCTTCACAAGCCCGTTCCCGCTTTCCAGCTGCTTTCTGATCCCGTCCCATCGGGGATTCTCATCGAAATGCTTTTTCTTCATCAGGATCACCCCTGCCGGGGAATGCGGGAAGTCGCTTCCGAATACGATATGATCGTCTGCTGCCACCATCCGCAGCATATCCAGCGCCACCGGCTCCGGATCACCGGCGATGTCAAAGTACAGCTTTTCAAACTCTGCCTTTGCGTCCACGGTTTCCATCATGCCCATGGAGGCCAGGATACCGGAAACCCCGGAAAACCGCTGCAGCATATACGGCAGGAAGGAACCGCAGTGCGGAACAATCCACCGGATATGGGGAAACCGTGTCATGATCCGGTGCGCGATCATGTTCAGCACTGCGCGTGTCGTGTCGGCCGGGTATTCATAGATGGCTGCAACCGTGCCCGTAATGCAGTTGTCCGGGCGTTCCTTCGCCCTGCAGGGGTGCATGATCACCAGCGCGTGCTGTCTGTCCAGCTCCGCCATCGCCGGATCAAGCGCAGGATCGCCGAGGTATACGCCGCTGGCGTTCGTCGGTACCTTCACACCCAGCGCGCCTTTTGCCATGCACCGCCGGATTTCCGCAATACTCCCGTCCGTGTACGGCAGCGGCAGGCAAGCCGTCCAGCCGAAGCGGTCAGACTGCAATGCAGCCAGTTCATCATTGATCTCCGACGCCGCCTGCATGGAAAGCGCATCATCGCCATGGTGTATGTGCGGCGTCGGCAGGGAAAGAACCGTATAGTCGATCCCGGCCTGGTCCATAAACCGGAGGTGTGCCTACCGGCTCCACTGCGGGAGCGGAAAACCGTCATCCGCAATCACATCAATCCTCAGCAGCGGCAGCCATTTCCGGAACGCCTCCGGCACCGGATGCGCATGAAAATCAATTGTCATTCTGTCTGCCCTTCTTTGCTGACTTCGTAATCTCTTCATGATAGAAGTAATTGCACACTACAGGCGGCTCGCCGAAGGGCGCGCGGTGCTGGTCGTCATCCCGGATATACAGCATGCCTTCTTTGGCTGTGTATGTGCGGATCTCCTGATCCAGCTTTGTCCAGTAGTCCCGGCTCTTCTTCGCATAGATGTCATGATACAGGCCGTCCAGTTCCGGATGATGCGCATGCACCCAATCAAGGATCCGCTTCCTATAATCGCCGCGCAGGTTCAGGTTTTCCAGCCATACCAGATTGCACTGGCCCTTGGCCCGCTCGATAATGGCAATCACATCCGTGATGCCAGGGAAAATCGGGGAAATAAAGCAGGTGGACTGGATGCCTGCCTCATAGAACTGCCGCATTGCTTCCAGCCTGCGCTCGATACTGACGGCACGGTCCATTTCCTTGCGGAAATCCTCGTCCAGCGTATTGATGGACCAGGATACATGCGCGCTGGGAAACTGTCGGATCAGGTCCAGATCGCGCAGGATCAGGTCAGACTTTGTGGAAATGCTGATGCTGATCCCGGTGGGCAGCAGCTGCTCCAGCAGTGCGCGGGTGCGGCCGTACTTCTTTTCCAGAGGCTGATAAGGGTCCGTCACCGAACAGAAAAACGCCTCTTTTCCCGCATACCTGCCAGGCTTGTCGATAGCCGGCCAGCTTTTGACATCCACAAACTCGCCCCAGGGTTCGGGATGATTGGTAAAGCGTTTCATAAAGCTGGCATAGCAATACCTGCAGGCATGCGTGCAGCCCACATAGGGATTGACTGCATAATCCGACACGGGCAGGTTGGTCTTTGTCATGATGTCCTTGACTTCGATATCCCGGATAACCATTGCTTTCACCGCCTCGATATGATTCCTCCCGGACAGGCTGCAGACCTGCGCCGCGCGCGCTGCAGTCCGTCCGGGAATATACCGCCGGGAGAGCCGCAGAACATCCCAGCATGGCGCCCGGTGAGAACAGCACCATTCCTGCCGCTGCCCCCGATGCCGTCTGCTGTGTCCATTGTCCGCAGAGGATCAACAATCTTCCCATTACGGCCGTAGTTTTCCGCCTTGCTGTCCCGGGGCAGCATCCGTACAGAAAGCCTGCCATGCAATCCGCAGACAACCGGATGCGCATCTCCCCCATCCTTCGGCCCACGGCTTTTCCAGTGCGCGGGCGCTTTCCTTTTCCGCGGGGCAGCAAGGAAGGCGGCGCATGCGCTGCTGACAGCCGATCAGCCGGCCCTGCGCCACCGCTTTCCAGGCAGGCAGTCCCCAAGGCGCCTGCTGTCATTCCACATACGCCGGTACAGACAGCACCGGAAAAGGCCCCGCTCCGCTTTCGATGGGCTTTCCATGGCCGGGCCTTATGCCGGATTCGGCTTAGTGCCCGCCCTTCCGTTCCTCAGGCGGCATCGTCCGCTTCCTCCACGCCGTACTGCTCTGCAAGCGCATCATAGGCGGCAATGGACTGCTCCAGCCGCTCCATGAAATCCTTTTCGGGGATCATTCCGTCTTCATCGGCAGTCAGGTTCTCAAAGCGCAACGGAAATGCCACGGGCGGGTCCGCCAGTGTCGGCGCTGTGCCGCTGCGCAGTTTTTCCGTGCTCTGATAGATCAGCCGCACCGTCCAGTACGCGTTCCCTTCCGCATCCAGCCAGCGTGCGAAAACCAGCTTGGATCCGATGGGTGTGTGCTGTTCCACCGTGTCGGGAAGCAGGTAGTCTTCCACGTTCAGGGCAGCCAGCACGCTTGCAATGTTCGCGTCGTGACCGCACAGGAAGCTGAACTTCCGCCCCGGGGCAGTCATTTCATTTCGAATCTCCTCCAGCATCGGATGCGCGACATGAACGGACACCAGCGGCGCAAGGAACAGCATATCCGTATAGGTATCCACAATGGTGTGCAGCTTCTGCCAGTCCGCTTCGGAAAGAGAATGACCGAAGGCAGCCTTTTCCGCGTCTGTTTCCTCGTAGAGCTGCATTGTCATGGCGTCCGCCAGGGACGTAGCCGTCTTGATGGGGCCGGTCATGGTCGGCTCCTTGCCCAGCTCCAGATGAATGACGCTTTCATCACTGAGAAGATCCCCGAAGGTGCCGGTCTGATAGGCTTCGCTCTCCTCCACATCCGCCACGTCCATCAGCAGCTCCATGGCGTCCGCAAGACCGGCCTGGATGCCTTTCATACCCGCAATGCCGCCTTTTTCCGCCACCTGGCTGCGCACATCCGCCGCATATGCATCCGTCAGGAATGTCAGTCTTGTGTGGAATACCGGATCCATGGTATTGAAGGGGACGTTCATTTCCACCGGAACATCCGCCAGCGGCAGCAGACCGGCGGCAAAATAGCGGGCCGTCGCCTGCGTGCGCTGCAGTGCATTGGCATCGAAACGAACCTCGCCGTCCAATGGCTGATAATGCTCCGGAAACAGGCCTTCCTTTTCCAGAAGCAGCCGGAAATACTGGCCCATCATGGTTTCCGCAATGCCGCCGCGCAGCGAAAGCTCGCTGGACGGTGACGTCCAGTCAAACCACTCGTGCGGCGTGATATCCCCCAGCAGCGAGCCGCTGCCGGAAAGCGGCGAACGGATATTATGCCGGCTCAGGATCACCACGCGCTCCAGCGTATACATGGGCGCATCCTCTCCCGGTTCAGCGGCGGCAGGCAGCATCCCCTGGCTCAGCAGCAGCATCAGGGCCAGTATCCGGACAATCGTGTTCTTCCATCTTTTCATGATCATTTTTCCTTTCTCCCAGAGCCGATATATGACTCCGCGACATGGATTTTGTATCATGGAATCAGCCGCCGTGTCAACCTTCTGCACTGCATCCGCTTCCCGCAGGCTTTCGGGCATTCCCAAACGCGGAGGGCATGCTTCCGGTATGTCTGCATAATGCCGGGCAGAGAGGGCGGAGCCGGCGGAGGGCGTCTGTCAACGCATACGGCTCTCCCTCCGCTTTTGCCATGTGCTTTACTGCGAGCCATGGATGCGATGGCAACAGGCAGAACCGGCAATGCGTTTTTCCTTCCTGCTGTCTGTACGCCTGTTTTTCCGATGCTGCGCAGACCGGTTACAGAAAAAAAAGCGCACCAGCCTTATCGACTGGTGCGAAGAAGGAAAAATAAGATTGTGCGCTTTCCATGGCGCGCGCGTCTGTTTCGGTCATTTGATCGATCCAGGAACGGATCCGCCGCAGTGTCGGCAGTATCTGTTCCAGTTGCGAAAAGGGAATCAGGCCGGGCCTTCGGAATACGGGCAGGGACCGATCCGCCGCATACGGCGCCGAAAGCTCATCCCCGGGCTTGTCCGGGAGCGCGCAGCCGTCATTGGCATCGGGTCCGCTGTCCAGGTCCATGAATTCTTCCCTGCACAGTGCCAGGGCTTCCGCCTTACAGGCACGGCACACCGGCCTGGCCCGGCAGAACCGGCACCAGTCTCCGGCCTTCTGTTCTCCCTTACCATCATAGGCAAGCGCGGCAACGGGCCGGATGCTTTCACCCCATGCCTCCAGTTCCGCGCGGGGCATCTCACAGGTGCTGATATTGTCCAGGCGCGGCTGAATAATGCTCATGCGCACGATTTCCACCGGGTACGCCCGGCCGTATGCGGCCAGACCGCCCAGGGCGTACAGCATCAGCTGCGGATTATGATCCGCTTCTACCCGCACGCCCCTGCCCGTCTTGAAATCACACACATGCAGCACACCGGTGCCGTCCGCATCCTTTCCGAGGATCAGCATATCCGCCGTACCGAACCCGGAAGGCACAATATGGCTGTAATTGACCCGCTCCTCCACCAGCACCCGCACCCGGCTGCCGCTGTGCCGCATCCGCTCGACAATGTCCGTCACGAACGCCGCATACACATCGGTAATGCGGTCGATCTCGTCCGTGTCATACTTGTCGGACCGGGGGGCGGTCCGCACGCCGGTGCAGGTACCGGTTGACCTTGTATTCGCACACCGCGTGGGCAAACGTTCCCTCTTCCGCATAGGCACTGGACGAATCGGGAAAGCCCTGCTGCAATCGCGCGGAGGGCGGACAGTTCAGCCACTGCCTCGGTTACGACAAGGGAGAGAACGGGAATCTGGTGGTGAACCGGGAACAGGCCAAGGTCGTCAAGCTGATCTACGAAGAGTTCATTGCTGGGCTGTCCTGCCATGCCATCGCGGAAAAGCTGACGAAGATGGGCATCAATCCCCCTCGCGGAAAGAACGTGTGGAGCCAGACGACAGTGCGGGCGATCCTGACCAATGAGAAGTACAAGGGAGACGCCCTGCTGCAGAAGACCTATACTCCCGAATTTCTCACAAAGAAACAGGTGACGAATCACGGCGAAGTCCCGCAGTATTATGTGCCAAGCAACCATGAGTGCTGTACATATATGAATGATTTGCACCCCTATCAAAGATTCTGATCAGGCACAATGAAGCAGACAAGCAGGAAAGCATGCCTGTCTATTTCACGTTTGACTATATACACCCATTGGGTGTACAGTAGAGACGTGAGGTGATATGAATGAAGATTCGGGAAATGAGAAACAGTCTGGGAGACACACAGGCTGAATTTGCCAAGCGTTATCAAATCCCATTTCGGACAATTCAGAATTGGGAAAACAATGTACGGGTTCCACCTGGATATATGATGCATCTGCTCGAAAACCGTGTGAAGATGGATTTAGCCAACCGCAGGACAACAGCACTGCCGGTTTATGATCCGAAGAAGCAGGATTTACCAAGAAGAAGAGATTATGTTGGTCCTCTTGCGTGGTTGCAAGCTGTTGCAAATATGATACAGGAGCCTGTCGTTTTTGCTCTGAATGAAGCACTTATGTGCCAGGGATATTTCGGGGGATACAGTGACGAATTCATTATATGGGTTTATGGTTCTGATTCTCTTTCACGCTTCAATGGCATTGCTGTGCTTGGCAATAAGATCAATCCGATCAACGTACAGGAGAAGAAAGGACTTCAATTTACAGATTTTAATCGGACGCTGGCTGACGCACTTGCCAATGAGTCTATTTTGGATATGCAAGGAATCACTGAAGCTTTGAGCCGTTATTACTATAAGAATGGTAACAGTTTTCATGGCATTTTCGTGGTGCCGGAGTATCAAGAAGCCTTTGATAGATTAGCCGACGCTGCAATAGATTACTATAATAGTTGAGGAGGATCATCATGAATATCACGGATGAAGAAAAGCTCATGTATAAAGCATGAAGGCAATCTATGACAGTGGTACTCCTGTGGACTTCAAAGGTGCCATGGTGTTGAAAGCATGTCTGATAAATGTTGGGTATACTGAGGAAATACGGCATACGATGGATATTGATGCCAATTGGTATTCGGATACGCCACCAACTGCGGCGCAGATGGAGGAATCACTGACTGATGCCCTCAGAAAAAACGGCATTAATCTGAATGTCCATCTATATCGAATGTATGGAGAAGGTCACTCAGCCGGATTTGAATTATCCGATCCTGATGCTGATGAAATCCTTTTTACAATGGATATGGATGTCAACCGCCCGGCACAGTCCACACAGATCTACGATATTGCAGGCTTACGCTTTCGTGGCATTTCCCCTATGCAAATGCTGGCAGATAAGATTTCCGCCATATCCACAGAGAAAGGTTTCAGAAGGATCAAAGATGTAGTCGATCTCTACTACCTATCGCAGGTGTTTGAATTGGATCAAGATGCCTTGATGAGCACTTTAATGAACAGTGAGAGGCATCTGGACAACTTTAATGGTTTTCTATATCGAGATGATGACCTTCGTCATGCCTATGAAAAATTTCGCTTTACCGGAGAAGCAGTGAAACCATCTTTTGATGAGGTATATGGAGCAGTCAAACAATTTGTGAGTGCTCTTCTCCCACACGATTACACCGGGGATACCCGAAAATAGCTGATTTTATTCTTCATGTGGTCAGTAAAAACGGATTCACTTGCTGCCTGCAATCCGAAGGGGGTGCAAAGTATTCACCTTGCAAGACAACTCCCATGAGGCCATCATTGATCCTGCGACCTTCGACCGAGTGCAGGAGATGATCGAGCAGCGCAGCAAGGTGCGCCACTTCAGTGGACGATCTCCAGTTCAAACGGCTTTATGCTGGGGTAAAACGTAAACTTGAAGCGATGATGCGCCATGATCTGTATTCACTCTACAAAACCGGCGCTGATGAAAAAAACCGGGCTAAAGCCCGGCAGCAATACCCGGATGCGATTGGTTTATCTGATTCATTTCGCTGGTGTGCTGAACACGATGTAAATGTCACTCACTCCGAAATTGATATCTACTGATTCGAAAGGAGAGCTCCTTCCCGGGGCTCTCTTTCTCCGCATTTACTGTGACGATCTTTCCGCTTTGATTATGATGATTGTGACGATGCAACCTCTTAGGCTGCATTTTCTCCCGCATTTATTGTGACGATCTGATCCTCATGGAATTTGACGAACAACACTTATTATGTATTTGAAATTGAAGAACTCTATACCGAAGAACCACATAATGAGTTGGATCGCCATATTGTGTCCGGTGAGCTGGTCTCCTGCGGATATGGAAAGCTTCATTTGTTTTATCTGCTGACGGAAAACCTGGATGGCAGGCCTTACTGTCTTCCTGATGATCTTTTATCTTTTGCCAATCCTGTTCCGATCCAGGAAGAAGCAGATCTTCTTTCTTTTCTGGGAAATTTGAAGTCAACTGCAGACATATGCAAACCTAAGTTTGGACGTTCATGCCCCAACGAAAACAAAGGAAAGAAGCTGAGTGCTTTTTCATTCCTGAATTCAGAAGAAAGATTTGACCTGGAATACTATAAAAACCGTCCCGGCCAACTGGCAGAGCTAAAGGAAGATTGTTCCGGAACGGAAGCAGAAAAAACACTCCGGCATTTTAAGCGCGCAGAAAACATCAATCCCAGTGCAATGACAAAGCATCTCGAATATATCACGGAAGAACTGGAGGAAGCCGGTGTCTGTCTGACAGATAAACAGCTTGAGAAACTGCTCAAACTGGTTTCCGCTTTTCACAACAATTCCCGTTTGTGGGGCCTTTCCGGATGGAAGCCGGTAGAGCTTGCCCGGATGACTCTCAGCCGCGGATTGCCAGCCATCTCATTCGGGCCTGGATTGCAAAAAGCTTTTGCTGACGGCACGATGAAAAGGGAAGAACTGATAGAAGGAATTCGCAAACTCGGACTTGATGTCATTGAATAAAACCATGTCTGTTGGATTTACGGTTCAACGCCAAAGGACTTGTATATATCCGAAAAGTCAGCAGGACCTTCTGGCTGCTTTTGTTCTTCCTGTCCGATTTCTTCTTTTGGCAGTGATGATTCAGTTTTTTCTTTCTCTTCTGTTTCTTTTCTGTAGGCCGGTACAAACGGAATCAATCCCCGCCGATATGCCTCTTCCTGTACATCCACAGGAGCCATCCTGATATCGATCACGAACCCATTTACATTGAAAAGCCAGATAGCAGGATTGTCTTCCGCCAGATAATTCAGCTGCCATTCCGGATTTAGATATGTGATATTGAACATATCCCTGATTTCCCTGGCTTTATTTGATACGGTTGATTTTGATAAGCCGAACGGAGCACACAGTTCGTCCGCGGTTAGATGAATCGGCTGGGATTTGTCAAAAATAAAGTTGTTCGTTGTAATAGCATAGATAATAGCGGCTGCCCATGTGTTCTTTCTTCCTGCCAATAGCGGTGAAGGCCTCTTTCGGCAGAGCTTTTCGAGCAGATGCAGACACAGTTCCCGGTATTCATCATTCAGGTACTGATTGCAGAAGTCGGTAATCAGAGGTTCTATGTCGTCAAATGCCGGCTGTAATGATTTGGGCACGCTCATAGATTGTTTTCTCCCTTTCCTGATTATTTCTTATCTTCAGGTTTAATCCCTGAGGCAGCCGACAGGTATAACAAATACCCCTTTTTCAGTTTTATAGGACATAGGCGCATTTGCGCAGATTGTGATCAGCAAGGTTGGTTCTCTGTAAATTGCCCTTGGATGACTGGGATCAGCCAGCGCTTTTTTATTATATTCGCGAATCATATCAACAAATTTCAGAAGCCCTTGCTCGGCTGCCGGAATTTCATTCATGCCGGTTTTGATTTCTATCAAAGCATATCTTCCGTCCGGAAGCTGATATACAGCGTCAGCCTCCAGACCGCTGTCATCGCTGTAATGCAATACAGTAGCGTCATGAACCTGGGCATATACAAGCAAATCCCTGATAACCAGGTTCTCAAATACATGGCCAAAGAAATCCAGATCATTATTGAAATAGGAAGGATCGATTCCCAATGCCGCCAGACCTATTGACGGATCAACAAACAGATGCTTTTTGGATGCGCGAATTGCTGTTTTGGAACGAATCTGCGGCATCCAGGCATCCAGGTCTTTTATTACAAATAGCTGCTCCAATGCCGTAATATACGAAGCCAGCGTGACGTCCGTTACATTCTGCGTAGCTTGCACATCCGCATATATACTCGTTTTCTTCGTACGTGCTGCCATATTCCGAGCAAAGGACCATAAAAGCATCCTTGCCCATTCAGGATTCCGTTTGACGTCATCCACTGTACTGATGTCTTTTTGCCAGATCTGCCGGTAATAATCCTTTGCGATTTCCAGTTTCGCCGTTTTGTCCCTTATTGCAAGGCATCTGGGCCATCCGCCCCGGCACGCAGCAAAAAACAGATCTTTCAGAGTAATTTGGGAAACATTACCCCCGAACTGCGCTTCAGGGTGATCAAACAGCACAGAGAGCGAAATACTCCCATCGGATTCTCCGGTTTCCCACAGGGTCATCGGATACATCAGCAATTCACTAATCCTGCCTGTTCCGGTATGGGGTGGTTTGACCTTTTGACTGGTAGAGCCTGTCAGATAGTATTCACCGATTGCTTCCGGATGATCATCGCAGTCTTTCCTGATGGCTCCCCAGACTTTGGGAGCGTCCTGCCACTCATCAAAAAGAATTGGCTTTGGATTGGAAAAAAAGAGCGTTGGAGAAGTTTCAGCAACCGCAATATAACCGTCCCGTCTCTCCTCATCCTGAAATTCGATCGTTGTCCGGCAGCGTTCCTTTGCCGTGCGGGTTTTCCCGCAGCCCTTGGGACCAACTATACTGATTGCGTTAAAGGCCTTTATCCGTTGATCAATCTGCCGGTCGATGATTCTTTCTATATATTTCACTTTGCCACCCCCGTCAGATGTCATTATACGGTTATTTTGTGTTTTTCGCAACCTTTGTTTTATGTTTTTCGTCATTTTTGTTTTGGTAATTTCGTCATTTTTGTTTTGTGTTTTTCGCCTTTGGTTGTGGTTGATAACAGTTTGCCCCTACCGGTCAAGCCAACCGACTCTTGTGGAATTTAACAGGTTTTCGTGATCCAGAACCGCAAGATCTTGTATTTTCGCTGCAAACATACTACATAGTGAGAACCCACTGGTCAAGTTATCAAACTGCCGGTTCATGAGTATCTCAAGTGACCGGCCCACTGGTAGACAAGACCGACTTGCGCAGGAAGCTGAAATGACCGAACGATTTCAGCAGATAAGGATAAAAAGTTCGGAATTAGGTCGCATGGCTCAGTTGGTAGGACGACTGAAACAATTTATCCAACTGGGATTCTCCCCGCAGGCGCGGAAAATAAGGTGGCATGGCTCAGTCGGTAGTCCGAACTGCTAGGAACTACAAACCAAGGCGTGGTCTGTTGGCTCAGTTGGTAGTCCGAAGTGGTAGCTTGTATAGACCAAAAGCGTGGTGGCATGGCTCAGTCGGTAGAGCACATCGTTCACATCGATGGGGTCGTTGGTTCGAGTCCAACTGTCACCACCACTCTCAAGCCCTTGTAGATCAAGGGCTTGCTTCTTTTTTGCCCTATTCGCACGTGCGCGATTTTTTCGCTGTTGACGGCTTGTTCCACCAACGAAGCCATGCGACAGTGGCATGGCTTCGTTGCTTGGCGGTATGGCTTCTTTGCCAGAAAGTCGCATGGCTCAGTTGCTGTCGTCGCAGGCGAACGGAGTGATGCAACGTACCGATTAATGTTCCTCGTGAATGTACCGGACGTTCAATAAATACCCCAACAGCCCTTCAATCTGACCACGCTTTCGGATGTCTGGTTCTGGGATGTACTGAAAATAACAGTTATCGATCAGGTATTGTTTCGCTGCTTCCATGGTGGGTATATCTGGGCGCTCTGGATCTTCTGTCAAATATTTTTTCAACCGGGCATTGCTCTTCGGCCCCATCAAATGATTGTTGTACAGTCGCTGCCGAAGATTTTTTGTTCTTCCCACATAAAGGGTACTGTCATCCTGCTTATCAAAGATGGCGTAAACAACCGCCAACCCGTTCTCCAGCTTAGAAGGAACAAGGTTCGAAAAATCATACCGTGGACTGTTAAGTAGAGCATCAGCGATGGGCATCAGCGTTCAGCGGGTTCATCAGCTGATGAACAAGGTAACGGAAATTGCGAAGACTTACCGCAAGGACAACCGCTAAGGCAACTATGGCACCGGGGCATCATGGCCCCGGTGCCGGACAAGAAGAGGAGATATGATAATATGCGTAATATTACAGCCGGAGACGTTTATATGACAACCTTTGAACAAAACGGACACGTGCAGAGCGGATACCGTCCTGCAGCAGTGATTTCCAACAATGTGGGAAACAAGTTCAGCCCGAACGTAATCGTCATCCCACTGACCACTGCGGATAAAAACCCTTATCAGCCGACGCACGTGCCGCTCAGCGCTGCTGAGAACGGTCTTCGGGAAGATAGTATTGCGCTGTGCGAAAACCCAATGACGATTCCGAAAGACGCCCTGCAAGGGTACTGTACGCATCTGACGGGTGATGCACTCAACCGGATCCGGGTTGGGATGATCGCATCCATGGCCTTGTTATCCGGTCTGGATCTGCCGACCGTAAACAGGGCGGCTGAGATGTCATCACGGTTGAGCAACGTAAGCTGACAGGATAAAAAGAGCACCAGGGGATGGACAGCTTGGCTTCCGTGCCCGCGATGGTCTTTTCATAGTTTTCAACGCCAGCCCCGGCCAGACGGAAGGTGGGCTCGGCTTCCTTGATCTGCTGG
>CACWXY010000060.1 GCA_902764915.1 uncultured Eubacteriales bacterium
GAAACTCAAGGGATGTATATGCTCATGTATAAGAGCTTTCATTCCTTGAGTTATATTTGCTTTGGTCTCTTCTTATTTTGTTTCGTGAAATCGCCCTGTCGCATCCTTCTGTCTTTCCTGACAGGCGGTTTTCCATGCATCAGGCAGCGTCTGCCGGTTCCCCGGCCTCTTTTCTGCTGCTTCAGTGGTGAGAGGAAATTATACTTTCATAAGCTCGGACAGCATCTCATTCTTTGTCATCGGTTCCGCATGCCCTTCCACGCACAGCTTTGCGTCCACGCCAGCGATGGCATCAGAAAGCTGTGCTGACAGATGCGGGTCTTTCACCCAGGAGGGAAATACGCCGCATGCTGCATCTCCCAGAAACAGCACGCCTTCCTCTTCAGCCAGTATCAGCACTGCATCATCCGTATGCGGAGAAGGCGCTTCCCATATCCGTATCCCGCAGTTTCCCGCATCCACGCGCATTTCGCCTGTGAAGGTCATGTCAGGAAGGGTAATGACAACCGGAGTGTTCCCGGCATACTCTCTTCGAATGGACTCATGCAGTTCCAGGAAACATGCTTTTCCTTCCGCTTGGACTCTGTCCCGGAATGCTGACAGATACGCTTCCGTTTTCCGTCCGGCAATGCTCTGTCCATGAATCGCATGCAGCCCGAAAGTATGGTCCCAGTGCCAGTGCGTAAGCACCGTAAGCTCCGGCAGGGGCAGATGCTTCTCTGACAGTGCCTGATAGAACGCATCTACATGCGCACGGGAATGCCCTGCATCTACGGCCACACTGAAGCGGTCACCGCAGATCAGGCACAGGTTAGGACGGTCCCTTGCCTCTTCATATGGATAGATCCAAACCCGATCTGTCAGCTGCTGCAGCATGTTTTATCGCTCCTTTTCTCTTTTCCGGAAACCGCAGTGTTTCCACGTTCTTTCCCATGCATCTTCACTCCCCTGCGGAAGCGTTTTCCCCTTTGCCTGTCTCTGCGTATGCATTTCGGGCATTGTTCCGATAACTGCCCGGGGTAATCCCGTATATCTGCTTGAAGCGCCGTATAAAACTGGACAGATTCGGCATGCCCACCTGTACGCATACATCCTGGATCGGAAGGTCTGTTTCCCGAAGCAGCCGGCAGCTTTCCCTGAAGCGCACATCCTGCGTGTATTCCGCTATCGTGCGTCCCGTCCGTGACTTGAAGAAATGGGAGAGATTGGACTGGGAAAGCTGAAACGCATCCGCCATCATCTGCAGCGAAAAATCAGCATCCTGGAAATGCTCCTCAATAAACTTCGTCATGGCGCCCGCACGGGTATCTCCGCTGCCGCTCTGCGCAGCCTGTATGGAGGTGCAGGTATCCCGCACTACCGCATGCAGAAGCGCGGTAAGCTCATCAATGGTGTGAAAAGCTACCAGTTCTTCCATGTGCTTTTCAGAGAGTACCGGTCCATGATCCACCGACAGAGAACGGAACCCACGGATAATGGTATTGATGATATCGTAGCAGAGCATGTGCGCACCGGCGATCGACATCTGTTCGTCCCGGATCAGCGCAATCAGCCCGTCAATCACCTTCGTGGTATTGTCCGCATCCAGCTGCAGAAGATGCCACTGCAGCCGCTCCAGTTCCTGGGATGGGTAATACTGCAGAGCATTGTTCATCTCATGCTCCGAGTAAAGGTTCACGCAGTGTTCTCCCCGAACAAGCCGAAGGTCCAGTGCCTGACAGGCCTGCTGGTAGGCGTCCGCAATGCCCGCAGAGGAAGGACAGAAAGCAGAGATGCCCATGGCAATGCTCACCGGAAAACGGGATTCCATCTGATCCCGCAAGGGTATGAACACCGTTTCCGGTGCGTCTTCCTCGGTGGTCAGGATCATTGTCACACGGTGAATATCCGTGTCATGGAAATAAACGAGCACCTGTGCACAGTCCGTCAGAAAGCTCTGTATGCAGTTCTGCAGGGATGTATGTTCCGGAAGGTCCGGCTGCTTTCCCTGTATGAAAAGCGTTGCTACATAGAAGCTTCCCTCCAGAGAAACACCACAGTCCGCCGCCTGCTGACAGATGTCCTTCCCGGAGACGGTCCCATGCAGAAGATCTCCGCACAGGCCGTGCAGGCTGAGCTGCTGCTGTTCAGAAAGCCTCTGCCGCATGCGCTGGCTCTGCGCGTGCATACGCTCCACCTCATCCGCGATCACTGTCATTTCGTCATCCCTTGCCGTCACGCTTCTGTGGGGAAACGCAGACTGCAGCAAACGGCCAATAGGACGATAATTGTGCCAGGTGAGCAGAAACGCGCTGAGACTGCCTGCCAGCAGAAAAGCCAGCATAATCCAGGTGGCAACATGCTGCTGATGCACAAGGTCACGGGTCAGGGAGGATTCCGGGACGGCAAGCCCCAACGTCCAGCTGGAAGTGGCGGATGTAAGAAAGGACAGATAATAGTCTTTTCCTTCCATATTCTTTTCCGTCAGCACCTGTGCCGGGTTTCTCTCTGTCTGCGTAAAGACACTTTCATCCGGCAGCGGCGCGCCAAGACAGCAGAAGATCTTCCCGCTGTCATCGATCAGGCACACGCTGGCTCCTTCCATATCAAGCAGGGATGAACAGACGAGACGCATAGCGCTTTCCGACACCAGAAACAGCGTGCGCAGTCGGGATGTGAGCGGCTTGTTTCTGATGCTAACAAACACAGCCATGCAGCGGGCGTGAATCTTTCCGTGCAGCAGCACATCATCCATGGCCCAGACTGTCATGTTTCGGTTATCCGTGAGCATATCTTCCATATCCTTCAGGGAATAGCTCGCAAAAGGATACTGCTGGGAAAAGAAGAGTGCCGGCGTCAGGGTTTCCGTCGGCATCACAATCATATCATGGGACGGCGTAATGGCACCGATGGTTTCCGCAAAAGCGCAGACCGCCGCATACTCCCCTACCTGGGCGGACGCTTCCATGCGGTCAATCACACGGCCGTCCCCCGGATCTGAAGAATATCGGAGCGGCTCTGCAGCAGAAAACCCACATTGTACATCTGCCGCACCATTTCATCCAGATTCTGACTGGCAGACCGCATGGACCGGAATGTACTCTCCGTATACTGCTGGCGGAAGGAATCCCTCAGGTAGCTCATGGAGAAATACCTACAAGCATCACAGGCACCAGCAGCAGAGCCAGGAATGACAGAAGAGAGCGATAAAACGCCTTGCCAGCCTTCTTCATGCTTTTCCCTCCTCTCTGCTGTTGTACTTCTTTCTCTGCATCCATTGTAGGAGAAACCAGGTCCGCGGACAAGTATTTCTCCCTGGAAAAGACAGATTGCACACGCTCTTCCAAAATTGCAAAACGGAAAAATGGTCATTTTTTCAAAGAATGCACATTCATTCAAGGATTGTGCATTGATGATAAGGTCTGAAAATGATACAAATCAGACAAGTCAAATGCAAGAGGTGATCCTATGACCGATATCATGTCCCGGAAGTCGGTTTCCCGGAAGAAGGGATACCGCATGCTTCACCGGATGACAGCCCATTGGCAGCTGTACATCTTCCTGATCCCCACGATCATCTACTTCGCACTCTTCCGCTACTATCCCATGTACGGCATTCAGATCGCCTTCCGCAATTACAAGGCGATCAAGGGCATATCCGGAAGCACTTGGGTTGGTCTGGACAATTTCCGCTACTTCTTCGCTGCCGCAGATTTTCCGCAGCTGATGATGAATACACTTTCGGTCAGTATCGGAACCCTTGTTCTTTCCTTCCCTCTTCCGATTATACTGGCGCTCCTGCTCAATCAGCTGCCCAGCCAGAAGTACAAGAAACTCGTTCAGACCACAACCTATGCTCCGCACTTCATTTCCACCGTCGTTATGGTGGGTATGATCTTCCTTTTTCTCTCTCCATCCTCCGGTATCATCAATAAACTCATCGCGCGTCTGGGCGGCACGCCCAGACACTTCATGGCGGAACCGAAATGGTTCGTTCCCGTGTATGTGCTCTCCGAAATCTGGCAGTCCACCGGCTGGGGCAGCATTCTTTACCTGGCCGCTCTGGCAGGCATCAGCCCGGAACTGCATGAGTCAGCACTGGTCGATGGTGCCAGCAAGTTCCAGCGAATCCTGCATATCGATATACCGGGCATCATGCCGACAATCGTGGTCATGCTGATCCTCAACGCTGGAAAAATCATGAATGTCGGCTTTGAAAAAGCCTATCTGATGCAGACTTCCCTGAATATCAGCACATCCGAAATCATTCCCACCTATGTATATAAACGCGGCATGCTCAAGTCCCAGTTCAGCCTGACTACAGCCGTTGGCCTGTTCGAATCCGTGATCAATCTCGTCCTTATCTTGAGCGTGAACTGGCTCTCCCGGCGTGTCACGGAATCGTCCCTGTTCTGAGGAGGTAGGCCGCATGCGAAAAAAGCATATTGCCCGCACCCGGGCCGATGTCATATTTGACTCTGTAAACTACCTGATCCTGACCCTCTGTCTTCTGGGGGTTGCCTATCCTCTCTATTTTATCGTCATCGCGTTCATCTCCGAGCCAGCAGCTGTATACGCCGGCAAGGTTGTATGGCTGCCCATACACCCTACCATGGAGGGATACAAGCGGATCTTCAGCTATGCAAGCCTCCTGTCAGGCTTCCGCAATTCTCTTCTCTACACGCTCGTGGGCACCGTCATTAACGTGATCTGCACCATCTCCGGCGCCTATGCACTGTCCCGCAAGGATCTGATGGGACACAATGTACTGATGATGCTCATCACCTTTACCATGATCTTCTCCGGCGGCATGATTCCCAATTATCTGCTGGTACGTTTTCTGGGACTGTACAACACCATGTGGGCCCTGATTCTTCCCGGTGCCATCAGCAGCTGGAATTTCATCGTTGCCCGTACTTTCTTCCAGCAGACCATTCCGGATGAGCTTCTGGAGGCGGCCGTTCTGGACGGATGCTCAGACGCCCGTTTCTTCTTCAGTATCGTACTGCCCCTGTCCTCCTCCATTCTGGCAGTCATGTTCCTGTTCTATGCCGTAACTCACTGGAACAGCTACTTCAATGCGCTGATCTATCTTTCCAGCCAGAGCAAGTATCCCCTGCAGCTGGTGCTGCGTAACATACTGATCGTCAATACACTGGACGACATGGTCAATGATGTTGCAACCCAGGCCGCCCAGCAGCAGCTGGGCGATCTGATCAAATACGGCGTCATTATCATCTCGTCCCTGCCCCTTCTCATTCTCTATCCTTTTTTTACAGAAATACTTCGTCAAAGGCGTCATGATCGGCGCCATCAAAGGGTAATGCAGCGCAGCACGCGCTCAATAATAAAAGGAGGTAATCCCATGAAACGTTCCGTACTGTGTTTCCTTCTGGCTCTGGCTCTGCTTGTGCCGAACCTGGTCCTTGCGGCGAATTTCCCGTCTGAGGATGACAATGTCACCTACAAGGTACAGATCCGCATGCGCCCCATGAACGGGGATGCGGATCAGATGGGAATCTTTCAGCTTCTGGAAGAAAGGACCCATGTTCATATTGACTTTGAGTAGATTCCCCAGGCCGACTGGAGTGAAAAGATCAGCCTGGAGCTCGGCGCTGATGTGGACCTGCCGGACGCGCTGTACTCCGCTTACGCGCTGACCAGCAATGACCTGATCAATTACAGCGCGCAGGGCATTCTGCTGGCCCTTGACGGATACATTGACGAGTATATGCCCAACTTCAAGAAGGTCCTGGAAGAGCATCCGGAAGTCAAGGCAGCCGTTACTGCCCCGGATGGGCACATCTATTCCCTTCCCTTTGTCAAGTATGACGGCTTGACCGGAAAGATCCCGGAAAACATGTTCATCAACAAGGTCTGGCTGGACAATCTCGGTCTGGAAGCACCTAAAACCATTGAGGATCTCGAAACAGTCCTCACCGCCTTTAAGGAAAAGGATGTCAACGGAAACGGGGATCCCAATGATGAAATTCCCATGACCTTCAAGTTCCTCGGTTCGCAGCGTGACCTGGGCGGTCTCTTCGGCATGTTCGGATATGCGGACAATCTCTATTCCGGGCAGCATCACTTTGTGGTCGATGACGGAAAGGTCATCTTTGTGCCGGCCACGGAAGGCTATCACAATGCCTGCCGGTATCTATATGACCATTTCTTCTCCAAGGGCCTGATCGACCTGGAAGGCTTCACCATGGACAAGGCAACCTACAATGCCCAGAATCAGGGCGAAGTCGCCAACATCGGCGTCTTCCATGCCTGGAACATCTTTGACCTGGGTCAGGTTCACATGGATGAGTACCAGCCGCTGGCGCCCATGCTGGGACCTGACGGCACAACCAGCTGGGGCTATGTCTCGTCTTCCGGTATCGAAGCGCTGGGCCTTGTTATCACCCACGCCTGCCAGAATCCTGAATACCTGCTCATGTGGGCAGACCAGATGTTCGACTACGAAATCGCCATGCAGATGGAATACGGCATGGTCGGCCTGAACCTTGTCGATAACGGCGACGGCACGTACAGCTATGCCGCGACTCCGGAAGGCATGACATATGATGAATTCCTCTTCGGCAATACCTATCCTGACTCCTGTCTGGCTCTGTTTGATGATTTCTATGCCACCATGCTGCCTTTCCCGGACAGCGCCAAGGCCAAGGACAAGATCAACAACGAGCTTTATCTGCCGGTAGCCACCACAATCTATTACCCCACACTGCTCTTCTCGGAAGAGGATAATGACCGCATCAGCCTGATCGGCACCGACATCATCTCCTATGCAGAGAGCAAGCGTGCATCATGGCTCGCCTACGGCGGTGTGGACGAAGAATGGGACGAGTATATCAAACGTCTCAATGACATGGGTCTGGAAGAATACACAAAGATCTATCAGGATACCTATGATGTCGCGTTTGCGCAGTAAGGCACATCGGCACCCGCCCCGGAAGGCTCCGCCTTTCCGGGGCTTTTTCCATTGCACATGCGAATCCTGCATGCTATCATGCCCGTATTCCCCAATCAGAAAAGAAAGGACCGATCGCCCATGAAGTTTACCCGGGGCTACTGGATGACCCGTGATAACTTTACCATGAACTTCGCCACTCAGTGCGTGCGTGTGGAAAAAACGGACCGTCAGCTGCATGTGCTTGCTGCCTGTCGGCCTGTGCGCGGACGCGGGGACATTCTCAACAGCGCCACGCTGGATGTCACATTTACTTCTCCCATGGAAAACGTGATCCGTGTAAAGGTGACGCACTTTGCCGGCAAAGTTGACCGTGCCCCGCACTTTGCCACCCTGGAAACCCCGACACATCCATCCATTGCAGAGGATGCGGAGAGCGTTTCCTTTACCAGCGGCTGTCTGACGGCCCGTGTCGTCAAGCAGGAAGGCGTCTGGCAGGTAGACTATCTGTGCGGCGACACACTTCTTACGTCCTCTTCCTACCACGGCATGGCACATGCCCTTGACCGCGACACCGGCAAGCCCTATATGATCGACAGTCTGATGCTGGACGTGGGCGAGCGCGTATACGGCCTGGGCGAGCGTTTTACGCCCTATGTCAAGAACGGACAGAGTGTGGATATGTGGAATGCGGACGGGGGCACAGCTTCCGAGCTGGCATACAAGAACATTCCCTTCTATATGACCAACCGCGGCTACGGCGTTTTTGTAGAGGACACTTCCGATGTCAGTTTTGAAATTGCCAGTGAAAAGGTCGAACGCGTTCAGTTCTCCTGCGAAGGCGAAACACTGATCTATGACATCATATGCGGCGGTACGCCCAAGGAAACCCTGAACCTGTATACTGCGCTCACCGGCCGCCCGCCCATCCTTCCTGCCTGGAGCTTTGGTCTGTGGCTGTCCACATCCTTTACCACCGACTATGATGAAAAAACCACGTCCTCCTTCATCGATGGCATGAAGGAGCGGGATATTCCGCTGTCCGTATTCCATTTCGACTGCTATTGGATGCGCGGATACAACTGGTGTGATTTCATCTGGGATCCGCAGACTTTCCCGGATCCAGAAGGCATGCTGCAGCGCTACCACGAGAAAGGACTGCACCTGTGCTGCTGGATCAATCCCTATATTGCCCAGGCTTCACATATGTTCCAGGAAGGCATGGAGCATGGCTATCTTCTCAAGAAGACCAATGGCGATGTCTGGCAGACAGACCTGTGGCAGGCAGGCATGGGGATCGTGGATGTAACCAATCCGGATGCCCGTGCCTGGTACTGCGGCTACCTGAAAAAACTGCTGCGCATGGGCGTTGACTGCCTGAAGACTGACTTTGGCGAACGCATCCCCGTGAAGGATATCGCATATTTTGACGGATCCAGCCCACTGCACATGCATAACTACTATACATTCCTTTACAACCAGATGGTTTTTGAGACCATCAAGGAAGTGCGCGGCGAAGGCGAAGCCATTCTCTTTGCGCGCAGCGCTACGGCCGGTTCCCAGCAGTTCCCCGTGCATTGGGGTGGCGACAACAGCGCCAGCTATGTATCCATGGCAGAGACACTGCGCGCAGGTCTCTCCATGAGTCACTCCGGATTCGGGTACTGGAGTCACGACATCTCCGGATTTGAATCCACAGCGCCTGCAGATGTATACAAGCGCTGGGTTCAGTTCGGCATTCTGTCCAGCCACAGCCGTCTGCACGGTTCCACAAGCTACCGTGTCCCGTGGGCCTTTGACGAGGAAAGCGTGGATGTGGTGCGCAAGTTCGTCAAGCTCAAGAACCGTCTCATGCCCTATCTCTACGGTGCCATGCTGGAAGCGCATGAAAAAGGCACACCCATGATGCGGCCCATGATGCTGGAGTTCCCTGACGACGAAGCCTGCGAAACACTGGACCGGCAGTATATGCTGGGAGAGCGTCTTCTGGTCGCTCCCATCTTCCGCAAAGATGGAAGCGTATCCTATTACCTTCCCGGCGGATGCTGGACAAGTCTTCTGTCCGGTGAAAGCAAGGAAGGCGGCACCTGGCAGAAGGAAACCCATGACTTCTTCTCCCTGCCCCTTATGGTCCGCCCCGGGACCGTACTTCCCCTGGGACAAAGGGACGACCGCCCGGACTACGACTATGAGGACGGACTGGAACTGCACGTGTATGCCCTATGTGAAGGCGAGAGTGTGACGGTCCGTATTCCGGACCTCAAAGGCAAGATCTGCGCTGTCTACACGGTAACCATGAAGAATGGGCAGGCACAGGTGGAAACCGATTCCGTCAAACCATATACCGTAATCCTGCACTGAAAACAAGGCGCCGGCACGCAAGCAACGTTCCGGCGCCTTGTTTCATGTGAACAGTGTACATCCGCTTTTCCGAAAGCTCTCCGCTATGTCCCGGAGCGCTTCCTCTGTGGTCCGGAAGCGCTCTGACAGGCACGCATAGCAGTAGCCCGACGTCAATGCCCGTGAAATCAGCTTCCGGCTCAGTCCCATCTCATCCCGCGTCAGGGGTTTTCCGCACTGCATGCAGTTCATGCCCGTTGCACCAGACTGACCCGGAATACCCTGCAGTCATGAGATGGTACTTTCACATAGAGATGTTCCCGATGTACACCCGCGTCCTCATCGGTAATCACCTCATGGAAGGAAAGCGCAACGCCAGCCTTCACGTCCAGTCCCGTATCATTGAACAGTACACGGTACTCCCGATCTTCCTCAGACAGATTGAATACGCCCAGAGCATAACTGCCATCTGTCAGGAACTTAAAGGCAATGATCCGGTCCGTCTCATGCTCCGCCTGCAGGAAAATCGGCGGACGCGCTTCAGGGTCCTGGTCGATCGCAATCAGTTCACGATTCGTCACCAGTTTCAGGGTTTCCTCCCGCATATTCCGGATATCGCATCCCAGCATCAGCGGACAGGAGAACATACACCACAGCGCAAACTGGGAGCGGTAGTCCGCACTGTTGCAGCCCAGCGATCCCACCAGGCCTCTCCCATACATGCCCACGGTCAGCATATCCATATCGTTAAAGCATCCTGGCGCAGACGCGTCCAGATGCTTCATCTGGCTGCGCGCTATATTCCGATATGACTCAGGATTGTCAAAGATGTCTCCGGTGGAGCGATACATATGCGCCCCGGTAGAGCGGATCCAGGACCAGACATCGTTGCTTCCCCAGTTGCATGCTGCAAACAGGATTTCCCTTCCGGATGCGCGCAGCGCCATCCCCATACGCCGGTAAAGCGTTGGCTCGTCAGCACTGGCAGGATGATAGCAGTTGTCATATTTGAGGTAGTCCACGCCCCACTCTGCAAATGTTCTGGCATCCAGGAACTCATGATCAAAGGAGCCCGGATAGTCGGCACAGGTGCGCACACCGTCACTGGAATACATGCCGAACTTCAGCCCCTTTTTGTGTACATAGTCCGCGACCACTTTCATGCCGTTGGGGAACTTTTCATGATGCGGTACAATCCGGTCAGTCACGGGATCACGCTCATACTCGGACCAGCAGTCATCCACGACCAGATATTCATATCCAGCATCCTTCAGGCCCAGCCGGATCATGGCATCAGCAGCCTCATGAATCAGCTGCTCATTAATCCTGTCGCCAAAAGTATTCCATGTGTTAAAGCCCATCGGTGGTGTTTTCGCCAGCATATCCATTTCCTCCAGAAAAGTTATGATTCTCCGCCCTCAGGCGGGAGATAGACACAGACCATACAGGCACCATAGAACTGAAACTTGTCAAAGATCGGAACCAGAACGTCTCTGCGCTCTTCCCAGGTTGCCAGTGCATTCACCTTTTCCTGCTCTTCCTGGTTCAGCCGGATCCGCAGAATATTCCGGGAGACACGCTCCACCTCATGGGTTCTGCGCAGTTTCTCATTGGGATGCACATACAGACTGTATGTGGCAGACAGATTATCCTTGCGGCTCATCGCAGCTTCTTCCGGCAGATAGCGATAGAAGGAATCCAGATAATAGAAGTTCCCTGTCGTAAAATAGTTCTGCGGCTGGAAAGCCAGTGTGGCGAAATGTCCGCTCGCCAGACGAAAAGGGCCATAGGTATGCTCTGTTCCTGTAGACATCCGTCCCAGGACGACCCGCGCATTGCCGGCGCCTTCCTCATACAGCCGATGAACCAGTTCCAGTATATCACCCCACTGCTGCGTCGACTCCATCGTTCCGATCCACAGGGTTTCCTCGCCGGAAGCAATCCGCGGATACAGGACATTCCACGCGCTGTCCGCTGTCTGATTCTCTGCTGTGACGGAGCATGCACTTCCGTATGGTTCCAGAAGCGCATAAAGCGAGGAATACTTCTCTGCATCCAGTTCTTTCCATCGCTCCAGATAATTCAGGTCAATCCGGCTGTCTTTCCCGCGCTCGTGATAGACCAGGCTGTTCATCACGTCCAGCAGAAGCTGGTCCGCTGTTTCTTCGTCTTCCACATCGCAGGCTGCCAGAAGCGCATTTGTCACTGAGGCAGGGCCGCACCCGTATTCCTTAAAAACATCCTTGTTGTATCGATACGCCTTAACCTGATACTTTTTCGCGTTCTGGTCAACCAGGGGAAGCCGAAGAAGATACTCGGAAAAGGCATCCATTTCCGACTCCGGCTCCGACAGAGCGGGCACCGGGAGCAGAAGACACAGAACGGCCGCAAGCACCAGGAGTTTTCGTCCCATGCTCACCGCCTTCTCCCCAGTTCATCAAACACATCCTGAGGGGATACACCCTGCTGATAGAGAAGAACCAGCAGATGATACATCAGGTCCGCGGCCTCATAGGTCAGTTCCTCACAGCTGCCCTTCATGGCCGCTATGATTGCCTCACTGGCCTCCTCGCCCACTTTCTTGCAGATCTTCTCCACACCCTTGTTCAGAAGATAATTGGTATAGCTTCCCTCTTTCGGATGCGCCGCCCGGTCCGCAATCACACGATACACATCCTCCAGAATCCCGCTGCCCACAGGCATCTCGTCTTCATCGCACAGCGGAAGACCCCGGAAAAAGCAGGAATGCGCACCGGTATGACAGGCATTTCCCGTCTGCAGTACCTTCAGAAGGATCGTATCCCCGTCGCAGTCCAGCCGGATATCCACTACTTCCTGGATATGTCCGGAGGTTTCCCCCTTCTGCCAGAGTTTCTGCCGTGAGCGGCTGAAATATGTCGCGAGCCCTGTTTCCCTGGTCTTTCTGAGAGATTCCGCATTCATATAGGCCAGCATCAGCACTTCGCCAGTGCGCGCATCCTGCGCAATCGCAGGCACAAGCCCGTTTGCGTCAAAACGCACTTCCTGCATCAGTTCCTCAAATGTCATCTGTGATCTCCTTTCCACACACGCGCAGTGCTTCCGCAATGTCGACTGCCCCGTCATAGAACGCACGTCCCAGAATCGCGCCGTTCAGTCCGCTTTCCTTCACGCGCTTCAGATCCTGCAGGGAGGATATACCGCCGGAGACAACAATGTCCAGTCCCGTCTCCCGGAAAAGCTGCAGACTGCTGTCCAGGTTCGGGCCCTGCATCATGCCATCCCTGGATACATCGGTATAGATCACGCGTCTGACTCCGAGTTCCTTCATGGCCCGTGCCAGCGTCACCGCATCCACGTCCGACTTTTCCACCCAGCCATGTACGGCAACCATTCCGTCCCTGGCGTCCACGCCCGCGACAATTCTGTCAGGATACGCCGCACAGGCCTGCCTGACGAGCTCCGGGTTTTTCACGCATACAGAGCCCAGAATAGCGCACTGCACGCCGGCATCCATCCGTTGTCTTACATCCTCCATGGTGCGCAGTCCGCCGCCCAGCTCCACATTGCCGACAAATGTTTCCACGATCTTTTCGATCAGGGGAAGGCAGCGCGTTGACCCGTCAAATGCCGCATCCAGGTCCACCAGGTGCAGCCATGCAGCCCCGGCGTCCCGAAACTGTCTGGCAAACTCCAGCGGATCGCCATACACCGTTTTCTCCCCACGTACGCCTTTCCGAAGGCGTACGGCTTTTCCATCCATCAGATCAATGGCCGGATACAGTATCATAAGTCAGTATTCTCTCCTCAGTCCAGTATTCCTTTTGTCGAGAGGACCCCTGTAATCTGCGCATCCCGCCTGGCAGCATTTCGCAGTGCCAGGCCGAAGGCCTTGAAGAGTGCTTCCATCTTATGGTGGTCATTCTTACCGTACATAAGACGCAGATGTAGGGTCAGTCCGCTGTGTACGGCAACGGCCCTGAAGAACTCCTCACACAGCTGCGTATCCATGGTCCCGCATCTGTCCGACGCAAAGTCCGCATCGAAGACAAGATACGGCCGTCCAGAGATATCCAGGGCACAGAACGCCAGTGCTTCATCCATGGGCAGATACGCACTTCCAGCTCTCTGAATTCCCTTTCGATCACCCAGCGCATCCCGGAGGGCTTCTCCCAGACAAATGCCTGTGTCCTCCACACTGTGATGGGCATCTACCTGAAGATCACCCTGGCAGCGTACGGTCAGGTCGAACTGCGCAAAGCGTGCAAACGCATCCAGCATATGGTCAAAAAAGCCGATGCCTGTATTCAGTTCCGTCTTGCCGCTCCCCTCCAGGCAAACGGCTACACTGATATCCGTTTCCCGGCTCTTGCGCGCATACGTTCCGATTCGTCCGCTCATATCCCGCATTCCTTTCCAAAACGAATGCCCACCGCATTGGCATGTGCCTGCAGGCCTTCTCCCAGCGCCAGACGCATCACGTCATCCGTCACATTTTCCAGTTCTGTCCGCTGTGCACAGATGATCGAAGTCTTCTTCACAAAGTCATCCACGGAAAGCGGGGAGAAAAAGCGTGCCGTGCCGCTGGTGGGCAGCACATGATTCGGACCCGCGAAATAGTCTCCCAGCGGTTCCGGGGAATACGCCCCCAGAAAGAGTGCACCGGCATTATGAATCCGGGGAAGCAGTGCCCACGGATCCTGAACATACAGTTCACAGTGTTCCGGCGCAAACGTGTCTACCATGGCTGCACATGCTTCCAGATCCCGGCAGACCACAACCGTCCCGTATGCACGCAGGCTCTTTTCCACAATCGTCCGCCGGGGAAGGCGCGCTGTCTGCGCTTCCAGTTGTTCCTGGACAGCTCGTCCCAGCGTCTCACTGTCCGTCACCAGTATCGCAGCAGCCATCGGATCATGCTCCGCCTGGCTGAGCAGATCCGCAGCCACCCAGGCAGGGTTCGCGGCACCATCGGCAACCACAAGGACCTCACTGGGGCCTGCCACCATATCGATGCCCACATATCCGAAGACTTCCCGCTTGGCCAGCGCGACATAGATATTGCCGGGACCCGTAATCTTATCCACCCGCGGAATGGACGCTGTGCCAAAGGCAAGCGCTGCGATCGCCTGTGCACCGCCTGTCTTGTAGATGCTGTCCACTCCGGCGATATCGGCGGCAACCAGCGCCATGGGATAGCTGACGGAACCATCCTTGCCCGGAGGCGTAACCATGACGATTTCTTCCACACCGGCCACTTTCGCTGGGATCACATTCATCAGTACCGATGATGGATATGCAGCCGTACCGCCGGGCACATAAACGCCGACCCGGCGCAGCGGTGTTATCTTCTGTCCCAGCGCGATTCCGTTTTCAAAATTCACCCATGTATTCTGCTTCTGTTTCTCATGAAAGGCGCGGATTCTCCGTGCTGCCTCGCGCATTGAGGACAGCCATTTTTCATCAGCTGCCTCATAGGCGCGTGCAATTTCTTCCCGGGTGACCATGACCGTATCCGGTGCAAGACGCACGCCGTCAAACTGTTCCGTATAATCAAATAGCGCTGCATCGCCTTTTTCCCGGACGTTTCGTACAATCTCCTTCACCCGCGCTGCAATCTCATCATTGCCCATGTTCGTGCGTGCCCCCAGACGCGCACGTAAGGCTTCCGCCTCATTTTCAAAAATCAAAGGTACCATCTATACACTCTCCTCTGTCAGCTGCGCTTTCATTCCTTCGATGATCTTCAGCATCTCCCCGCGCCGTGTCTTCAGACTCACCCGGTTGCATACCAGACGTGCCGTCACGGGACACACCTCTTCAAGTACTTCCAGACCATTGGCCCGTAGCGTGGACCCACTCTCGACGATATCCAGTATCACATCGCTCAGTCCAATCACAGGCCCCAGTTCCACCGAACCGTGCAGCTCAATGATTTCAATGGTTTTTCCCTGACGCCCATAATAGTTTCGGGCAATATTCGGATACTTGGTTGCCACACGGAAGGTGGCATGGCTGACCGTCGTCTTTTTCTTCTCGGCAAACCCAGCGATGCACAGTCTGCATGCGCCAAATCCCAGGTCCAGCACCTCATACAGTGCACGTCCTGCCTCCAGCAGAGTGTCTGCGCCAACCACGCCAAGGTCCGCCACACCGTGCTCCACATACGTGGGCACATCCGAGGGCTTGACCAGTATAAACCGCAGACCTGACTCCGGTACATCCAGTACCAGCTGACGCCCGGGATTGCGCGGAAGCGTACAGTCTATGCCCATGCCTTCCAGGAGATCGAACGTCTTCTCAGCCAGTCGTCCTTTGGCCAGCGCCATCGTCAGCATGTCAGTCGCCTCCTTCCACAGGCCATATGCCCCTGCTGTCCACGTAATAACCGCGGACATATCGTCCATGGGTCAGCGCATCCGCCAATGCTTCCCGCGTACATCCATGCAGGAGCATAGCCGTTTCCCCGGTCTGACGGAGCTGTTCTGCCAGCCGGTATGCAGCCGCAAATCCGGCTTCATCAAAGGCAATGCCGACACCTTTCTGCATCCGGTCCTGAAAGCGTCCCTGTTTTTCCAGGGCAATCAGTGCCAGCTTCAGACTCATGGCAAAGCCCACAGCGGGAAGCGGCCGTCCATAGCGCTCCGGCAGATGATCATATCGTCCCCCGGAGAGAATAGGCTGGCCTACATCCGTTGTCTGTGCCTGAAAAATCAGTCCTGAATAATAGCCAGCTTCCTGCTCAAGCGCCATATCCACCGACAGATCCAGATCGGGATACGCAGCGTGCAGCCAGCGATACAGCGCTTCCAGCGCATCTACGGCTTCCTGGGCCTCAGAAGAATGGGAAAGTGCACGTGCCCTTTCAAATACCTCTTCTCCGCCGAAGAGCGCAGGAAGTGCAAGAAGGCACGAACAGACCTCCGGACTTACGTTTTCTGATTGCAGAAAGCGTTCCATTTCCGGTACATTCTTCTGCCCAATCCACTCCAGCAGCCGGCTCTGTGTATCCCGGGATAGACCCGCTTCCCTGACAATCGCATTCAGATAGCCCGCATGCCCGATTTCCAACTGCACGCGTTCGATTCCTGCGGTCTGCAGACTCTTCACTGCCAGCCCCAATATCTCCATGTCCGCTTCCCGGCTGGCACTGCCCATCAGTTCCACGCCTGCCTGGGTCTGTTCGGAAAGAAGCGACTGGGTATCCCGTTCCATCTTGCAGGCACTCTGAAGATAGCACAGCCGAAGCGGCAGCGAGACATTCCGAAGCTTGCTGCCGGCAAGCCGGGCTGCCGGAATCGTTGTGTCCGGCCGGATTGCCAGTATACGGCCCTCTGTATCAAATGTCTTCCATACATGCTCTGGACGGTATCCCCATACCGCATCATCCAGTGCATCGTAATACTCCAGTATCGGAGTTTCAATCTCGCGATATCCCCAGGATGTGAACATGCCGCGCAGCCGCGACTCCAGGGCCCGCTTAGCCCTGCATTCCTCTGGCAGCGTATCCTGCATGCCTCCCGGAATCTGCAGTCGTCTGGATACCATATCTTCCTCCTGATTCAGTATGCTAAAGTGGTAACGTGCGAAATTCTCTCACAGCTTTCCATGTCTGTCAACCACTTTCCTGCACCAATCCCATTATAGCAGAAGACCATCCGATTCTCCGGTTCTTTTCCTGCACTTTACCCGCAGAAATCATATTTTACCGTTCTCCTCCCCCGAAACAGGCCCTTTCATGCAAAAACTACGGTCCTGTACATTTGATGCATCCATATTGCCCCATGTGCGCAATGCTTTCCCGGACGGAAAACAGAAATGTGACTTTCCGATACGAATGACAATATCTGATTTTTTTCAAATAAAGGCAAAATTGTTCTTGACTTTCTTTGATATTTGACTACAATATAGACAACGTCCTGTGAAGGACGGGGCGGCCCAAGACCACCACGTGCCCCGACCTGCAAAAAATAGGCCATAAAGACAACGACCCTGCTCTAGTGGCGATGAACCGATAGGTACAAGGCCAATTGAAGGAGGTTTTCTTTATGCGTACATATCTTCCCAGTGTGTTCAATGACGGTCTGATGAATGTTCTTGACGAGTTTGATCAGGATTTCTTCCACGACTTTCGCGACATGGATCGTGCTCTGTACGGAAAGCACGCTCAGCGCATGATGAAGACAGACGTCAAGGAAATGAATGATCACTACGACGTAGACATTGAACTGCCCGGTTTTTCCAAGGATACGATTCATCTGGAGCTGGACAGCGGCTACCTGACGGTTTCAGCGGATAAATCACTGGAAAAGAATCATGAGAACACGGAAGGCAGGATGCTGCGGCAGGAGCGCTATGCCGGCAGCATGCAGCGGACATTCTATGTCGGTGAGCAGGTCACGGAAGATGACATCAAGGCATCCTATGAAAACGGCGTACTCCATCTTATGATTGCAAAGAAAGACGCCGTGCATGTAACTGCTTCCCGGCAGATCCCCATTACCGGTTCATCCAATACACAGGAAGAATAATCCTTCCCGTGTTGTCCCTGAAGCGATGCGGCAATCCCGCATCGCTTTTTGCTTTTGTTCTCCTTTTCTGTGCCATCCATCATGACCATTTCACCGTAAGCGTAAAATAGACACCCGTTCCCAAAACTTTCAGATGCTGCTGCAAATCAGCAGTGTCCGAAAGTTTTTTTCAGTTTTTTGAAAAAAGTACTTG
>CACWXY010000061.1 GCA_902764915.1 uncultured Eubacteriales bacterium
ACACAACAATGGGGCATCGATTGAGGGAGTTCTCTCGATGCCCCATTATTGCGCATTCATTACATGTGCGGAAGGTGTGGTTCTATTTTACGCTTACATTACTTCAACAACTACTTCAACAAAACTTCAATTTAGCTTCAGCGACAGTGAAGTGGATCAGATATAGAGCATTATACATGGATAACTGCAAACACAGCAGAGGACTCCCCCATACTCAGTCGCCTCGCTTCCCGGATTTGACCACATGAGATATTTTTTTAAAAAGTCCACTTCCTGCCGCAAATAGATCAGTTCATTTCTCATTCGCGATACAGATTCCCGATCCAGCGGCAAATCTTCGATCTCCTCGATCGACATCCTTTTGGAACGGCGGTCCGGATAGCCTTGACGCTGTTCATGCCCGGCTTCATCTTCTTTCAGGACGCAGTAGCGTATCCCGTCACGCCGTGATTTCCCAAGCATTTCCGCGTCATACCCAAGCTTTTTTACGATCTTGTATGCGCTTAAGCCCTCCCGTGCCAGTGCCAGCGCTTCCTCTTTTGCTGACTTGGTTAAGCTGAGATGACTTTCTGTTGCCTTCAAGGTGTTTGGATTCTTCTCAAGCGCCTCGATTTCTTCTTTGGTAAATTTCCTGGCCATCGCAAGTCCCTCCTGTGTTCAGTCAGTAGTTTACCACATTTCATGAATTGACTGTCCACTTCTCGGGATTCTCGATTATTCGATGTCCAGCTTCCGGGATTGTCGAAATTTACCTGTCCTCTGCTTGGGTATCTCGAATTCTCGATGTCCACTTTGCGGGTTTGTCGAAAATTCCCGTGTCCATCTTACGGGGAGTATTTTATAACTGGCGACATAAATCTTCGAATTTATACTCAACTCCTCGCGAATCTTGGTTGAAAGTTCTGAAATTATCCCAGTTAATCTGCATAATGAACCTTTTTTTCCATCAAGCCCTATATCTTATGACTCAAGTGGGAACAATAGGATGCCATCGATACAAAACTATATTCAAAATATGTTATGTCAGGCTTAAGGATGCGACATACTTGAACTGGATGATATCATTCGGTGCCGTTTCCGTATAAGCGTCCTCACGATGCATCGTCTCTACTATTTCATTCTTGGATGCCCTACCAAAACGCTGAATGACAGCATCAAGGATTTCTCTGTCCTCAGATGTAAGCGTCGGATATGTTTTATCCTCAGTGGGCATGAATCTGTATCCAGTCCCGTCGCCCATATCGATTTCTTCACAGTGGATTGCACTCAGGTCCACGATGGACTCATATGCGACCGGTACTGCGCCCATGGGCAATGCCCTATAAACCAAACCGGAAATGGCATGCCCTCTGCGTTTATATGACAGTGCATCGGCATACCAGAGCAGCTTCATGAGTTTGACACGGTAGAGGCTTGTAACAAGAGGCGAATTTGCGTAATAACGAATCATGTCCACTACCACATCCAGAGAGAGAGCAGCGTTGCCATTGAACTCAGCATTCTGACCGTATCGGGCATACTTCGCCATAATGGCGCTCTTCAGGTAAAGATCATGATCCTGTTCAAATAGCGTTGTTCCAGCCTCCAGGTATTTTGAATAGGAAGCAGGCGAAAGAGAACCCTTTGCAGCTTGCAGCAGTTTCAGAAACCACTCCGGGTCGGCGTCCAGCTTCCGAAGGATCGTATCATGTGCGATATCCTGTACCTGGTGGCTTTCATAGCGGGTAATTGTCTTTGCCCCCCAACCAAGGAGCAAGCACAAGTCACTCTGGCTGATTCCATACCGTGCCCGGAGCGATGCGATCTGATCGGAGGTCAGCAGTCCTTCGTGAGCACGGTATGCGTTTTTCATGGCAATATCGTTCTGCGAAATCTGCTGTTCATCTGCATACGTCTCATCGGCACGGTCGCAATAGAAGTACTCAGCGTCATACTCTACGGGAACGCCTTTGAAGATATTTCTTTCGCGGATCCTGACCATTTTGACTTCATGCTCTTCCATGCAACAAGTGCACAGCCTTCGTTCCGTCTTTATAATCTTCATGCTCTACACCTCCTCATGGCTTACGATAGGGGAACATGTCTGGAGTGAACGGGATTGTGGCATAGTGGAAAGACATTACAAAGGTCGTATGATTTCCGTATTCGGAGAGGAGTTCGACTCGGATCTTGATATAGACATCGCCTTTCCCATCATATACCTTCCCAAACTCCCGCATCTCGCTTCTGTTGGGAAACCGTAAATCCTTGACTGTTTTCATGTACTCTTCAACGGTCAGCTTCTGGAGCTCCCGTTTGAGAGCGTGGACAGGATTCTCTTCCGGAAACAAGTCAGCAACAGTATATCTGTTCGTAAAAGTTCACTTTCAATCCGGGTTCTCGTTTCAGCCACAAGTGCTTCCTCCCGTCGATACGGTATCAACTGATACCATCATACTCGGGAGCTGCCCTTCTGTCAACCTCTTATTCGAGGTCGGTCGATTCAAAATGAACACACCCTCAGCCGATGCACACAGTATTCAAATGAAGTGAACACAGCAATGAACACTGTGTTCAAATCAAAAATGAAGCAGCAGGGATTATCAGCATTACGATACGTTTCCCCTCTATTATCGCTTCTTCGAAAGAAAAACTTACACTGGGAAACAAATTTCTGGCCAGATAGTTTTGATACGGCTCTTTGTTATCCCAAAGTCGATTAATACGTACTCAAAGTGCCTAACCGCAAATATTTATTTGAAAAAATCAGCTCAAAAACGTTGATTTTGCTGGATTTCTTCTTCTATCTCTTTTGAGTATATGATATAATAATGTGTACTCAATAAGGAGGGTCGGCACCATGGCTAAGAAGTGTTCTGATGAGATCGTCACTCGCACCATCCACCAGCGCCAAAAAAACGGAGATATCTACGTTATTGAGCGCAAAACACAGTATGATCCTGAGAAGAAATACAATGTGGTCCTGTCCAGCAAAATGCTGGGCAAAATTCCATTTGGTGAAAATCAGGTTGTCCCAACCCGCCCAAAGCGGCCGAGCAAAGGAAAAGTATCGAATTCCACTGCCCCTGTTCTGACAGCCAGACGGATGCGAGTTGGCATGATGGACATCATCGATCATATTGGAAAAGCATCCGGGATTGATGAAGCCATCTATGCTAATACTGATCTGGGAACTGCCCAGAAGATTATTTCACTGGCGAGATACCTTCTGGCAACAAACGGCCAGTCTCTTCCCGGGATTGTGGCCTGGCAGTATTCGCATTCTCTTCCTTATGAAGACGAGATTTCTGAGGATACATACCATGATTTATTCTGCAGCGTTGGGCAAAATGAAAGTCTGATGCAAAGCTTCTTCGCTTCACGGCTGCAAGGCTGTGAAGAACAGCCTGTCCTGGCATACGATTCGACCACGATATCAACCTATTCACAGCAGCTGCCTGAAGCCAGATATGGATTCAATAAAGCACATGATAGATTGGAAACGGTGAAGCTTTTATCCTTGTACTCGATTGGAACCCGGCAGCCGGTTGCCTTTGCGAAACAGCCCGGCAATCAACCCGATGTCATCACCATTGAGAATACATTAAAGCAGCTTCAGGTTCTCAATATCGGGAGCGCGGAAATCGTTACAGACAATGGATATTATTCCGAGAAAAACCTAGCGGAACTCCTGCACGCGCATTTCAGCTTTATCACTCTGGCAAAAGTCAATCTGAAATGGATCAGGCAGGAACTGAATTCCAGACTGGATAAGTTCAGGAGTACCAGCAGTGCCTGTCCGTTTGATACAAACACGCATGGCCTGACCGTTATGCTGATGCACGAGTTTTCCCATATCAGGAGATATGGCAGCAGCAAGAAGGACCTGAAAGGTGGCGACGAGGAAACCTTCCGTCGTAGGATCTATCTTCACTTATATTTCAACCCGATGCGCAGGGTTGAACAGGACGCCTCCTTCGACAGCGATCTGTTTGAACTGAAATCGCTGATAGAGGAAGGCAAAGGGGAACAGGATTTATCAGAGAATGCCTGGATAAAGGTACAGAAGTACCTGTATATCCGGCGCTATGGGTCCAAAGTCACTGTCACATTCAACGAGAACGCCATAGCCGAGGAAAAGAAGTATCATGGTTACTTTGCCTTGGTTTCCAACTGCGAGAAAGCTCCATTTGAATGCCTGAGGAAGTACAGGAAGCGGGAGACGATTGAGTCCTTTTTTGAATCAGGGAAACAGCGTGCAGATGGGAGCCGGACACGGGCATGGACCAGTGATGCATTGATGGGAAGAATGTTTGTCCAGTTTGTTGCTCTTTGTTACTATGAGTATCTCAGCGAGCAAATCCGGGAGATGAAGCAGACACTGGCTATTGAGGACGGCAATCCGGAACACGATTCAAAGAATAATATAAAGATGGAAAGCAAGCTCAAGAGCTGGTTGAAGAACACGCCGGTTTATCTCATCCTCCAATGGTTCGATGTAATCGAGGAAGTTCCTGTTTCATCCAAGTTGCATGAAAAACGCTGGACTACAGAACTGATAGAAAGAGACAGAATGTTCCTCACAAAGCTGGGCGTTCGGCTCTCCTGATTATTGAGTACAGA
Organism: uncultured Eubacteriales bacterium; assembly: GCA_902764915.1. GTDB lineage: Bacteria > Bacillota > Clostridia > Christensenellales > Aristaeellaceae > UBA2943. The sequence goes on from CACWXY010000061.1 coordinate 4,603, forward strand.
TTATCCGACTTTTGGGGTGGAAAGGAAAGAGAGCCTCCCGTTGCTCCACCCTTCAGATCGGGGTGAATCAGACTTGCCGTCTGATCAACAATATGATAAAATCATTCTCATAAACAATGAACTTGCGAATCTGAATCCACTGCAACCAGAAGAAAGGACGGAGAAACCGATGTGTTTTCAATCCATCATTTCCATGGAACCCACCATCATTCTCTCAACTGATGGCAGAGACGCGCTTTCCTGCGCCCAGGCTCAGGTGCGCGGCATTAAGATAGAACCCGTCCGGCAGGGGAACCGTCTGCTCGTTTTTCTCACCTCCGCGGCGGAGCCTGTTTCCTTCGTGCGATTGTCCTGGCCTATGCCGCTGGAGGAGAACGCACTGCTGCTGGGCGATGCCTGGGAGCGTGGCTACGGAGATTTGTCCTGGCGGAGAATCGATCCGGATTTTGTGATGCCCTGGTATGTGATGGTTTATGAAAACGGTCTGACACATGGGTATGGCGTGGAAACGGGCTGTGCATCCATGGCGCATTGGAAAGCGGACGGAAAAGCCATGATACTGACGCTGGATGTGCGCAACGGTGGGGAGGGCGTGCTGCTGAACGGCAGAAAGCTGCTGGCAGCCACGGTGCTTTGCCGCGAAGGAGGATCTGGTGAAAAGCCTTTTGAAGCGGCGCAGGCATTTTGCCGGATGATGTGCCCGCATCCCCGCATGCCCAAGGAACCGGTTTACGGCATCAATAACTGGTATTATGCGTACGGCGTCAGCTCAGAAGAGGAAATCCTGCGGGACGCGGATTACCTGAAACCGCTTACGGAAGATCAGCCAGTGCGTCCCTTCGCGGTGATTGACGACGGCTGGCAGCTCTGCCATACCAGCTGCTGCAACGGCGGGCCCTGGGACAGGAGCAATTACCGCTTTCCGGATATGAAAGCCCTGGCGGAGAAGATCAACGCCAGGGGCATACGGCCGGGGATTTGGTTCCGGCCCTTGCTGACAAGCGAGTGCTACCCGGACGAGTGCTATCTGCGGCGGGATCCGGACAACACAAATCCGGACAGCCTGAAACAGCGTACACTGGATCCCAGTCATCCCTATGTGCTGAATAAAGTGCGGGAGATGATGCGCGGCCTGTCCGCCTGGGGCTATGAGCTCATCAAACACGATTTTTCCACCTGGGATATTTTCGGACGCTGGGGCTTCCGGATGGGCGAGGAAATGACGGAAAGCGGCTGGCATTTCCATGACCGTGGACTCACTACCGCGGAGATCATCCTGAATCTGTACCGGGCACTCCGGGAGGGGGCCGGGAACGATGTGCTGATCCTTGGCTGCAACACGGTTTCCCACCTTTCCGCAGGCATATTTGACATGCAGCGCACCGGCGATGATACCAGCGGCAAGGATTGGGCGCGTACACGAAAAATGGGTGTGAATACACTGGCCTTCCGCTTGCCTCAGCACAGCGCATTTTACGCCGTGGACGCGGACTGTGTGGGAATCACGCCGCTGATCCCCTGGGAGAAAAACGTCCAGTGGATGCGGTTGCTGGCCAGGAGCCACACACCCATGTTTCTGTCCATCGATGTGGCGCACGTCACACCGGATATGACTGCGGACATCCGGGAAGCGATTCGGATGTTTCTCGCTCCTGCTGCGGATGCTTCTGTTCAGCCGCTCGATTGGCTTGATACACCCTGCCCCCGGACATGGAGGATGGGCGATGAGACAGAAAGCTTTCTGTGGGAATAAGCGTACAGTTGAATCCTTGAATCGACAAAACGATGATGTGAGGGGAACACGCCATGAATATGCCGTTTTACCACGAGGATCTTCAGCATCTCCATGTGAACACACTGCCGAATCGGGCGTATTTCGTGCCCTTCAGCAGCGCGGAAGCCGCCTGCGCCGGGGACCGCACCGGATCGGACCGCTTTCTCCTGCTGAGCGGTCAGTGGCACTTTCGGTACTATGGCAGTATTCTTGATGTACCCCAGGATATTCTGAAGCAGCCCATGGGAGATACGCTGATTCCCGTTCCGTCGGTATGGCAGTGCCATGGGTATGACCATCATCAGTATACAAATATCGATTATCCCATTCCTTACGATCCGCCCTTCGTTCCCTGGGAAAACCCCTGCGACCTGTACTCGCGTGTTTTTCTCTGGAACGCCGACGCGGAAGAGACGGGCACGCTCTGTTTCGAGGGAGTGGACAGCTGCTTTTATGTCTGGCTGAACGGGCAGTTTGTCGGATACAGCCAGGTGTCGCACTCAACCTCAGAGTTTGACGCAACCCCCTTTTTGAAGCAGGGTGAAAACCGCATGGACGTGCTGGTGCTCAAGTGGTGCGACGGCACCTACTTTGAGGATCAGGACAAACTGCGCACCTCCGGCATTTTCCGGGATGTATACCTTCTGCGCCGCGATCCGTGCCATCTGCGCAATTACTTTGTCCATACGACGCTGAAGGATCGGTATACTGCCGCTGATGTCACGGTGGAGCTGGAAAAGCCGGCAGGTGCGGCTGTGGACTATCGCCTGCTGGACGCATCCGGAACGGAACTGCTGCGAGGAAAGGCAGAGGACGATGTCATCCGTTTCTCCGTGCCGAATGTCCGGCTGTGGAGCAGCGAGGATCCCTGCCTGTATACGCTGCTTCTTCACTGCGGCCGGGAGTGGATCGCGGAGCCCCTGGGCTTCCGGGAGATCCGCATTGATCGGGGTGTGGTCAGGCTCAATGGCCAGGCCGTCAAATTCCGGGGCGTCAACCGGCATGACAGCGATCCGGTTCTCGGGCCAGCGGTGGAGATCCCCCAGATGATGCGGGATCTGGAGGTTATGCGGCGGCACAATGTGAATGCCATCCGCACCAGCCATTATCCAAACGCGCCGGAGTTCCTCCACCTTTGCGACCGGTACGGCTTTTATGTGATCGACGAGGCGGACGTGGAAACCCATGGTGTGCACCACGCCGTGTTTGACTTTCATCGCCTGGCGAACGATCCGGCCTATGCGCATGTGGTGCTGGACCGGGTACAGCGCTGCGTGCAGCGCGACCAGAACCGACCCTGCGTCATTGCGTGGTCCATGGGCAATGAGTCCGGCCATGGGGTCTGCTTCCAGGAGGCCCTGACCTGGACAAAGAAATATGACCCGTCCCGCCTGACGCACTACGAAGCCTCGAGCCGCTTTGGAGATACAGTCCTGGACATGGATCTGTACAGCAGGATGTACCCTGCCATCGAGGAGATCGATCAGTACTTTTCTGACGGAGGCGCAGACAGGCCATATATTCTCTGCGAATACTGCCACGCAATGGGCAACGGCCCCGGGGACCTGGAAGACTATTTCCGGTGCTTCCATCGCCATGAAGGTCATTGCGGCGGCTTTGTGTGGGAGTGGTGCGATCACGCCGTGGATATGGGGACCACCGCCGAGGGCAAAAGGAGATTCTTTTACGGCGGCGACTTCGGTGATGATCCGAACGACGGCAATTTCTGCATGGACGGGCTGGTGTACCCTGACAGAAAGCCTCATACCGGACTTCTGGAATTCCGCAATGTATTTCGTCCGATGCGCGTTCTGGAAGCTGATCTGAATGCGGGATGCTTTATCCTCTGGAACACGTTGGATTTCACACCGCTGTGCCAGGCCATCCATGTGGTTTATTCCGTCCGACAAAACGGTCAGGAAACTTTTTCATCGTCCATCGATCCGGAACTGCTGAATATTCTGCCGCACGAAAAAAGAAGAATCCGTCTCGCCTTGCCAACAGGCCTGACCGGGAACTTTGCGGTGCACTTCACCATGGTTCAGCGCTTTGACACACCGCTGGTGCCGGCGGGGACCCTGCTTGGGGAGGACGAGGCAGGCTGGCAGGTCTATTCCGTTCCGGAGGAGGAAAAGGCGGAGGGAGCCGTTTCCATTCGCGAAACGGCGCGGCAGATCGTCCTGACCGGGAAGTGCTTCCGGTATGTGTACAGCAAGACGCGCGCGTGCTTTGACGAGATGGTTTGCGGCGGACGTTCCCTGCTGCAAAAGCCCATGTCGTTCAACATCTGGCGCGCGCCCACGGACAATGACCGGAATATCGCGCGGAAATGGCTGGAATTCCGGTACGACCGCGCCGCTTCCAGAGGGTACGATACAGAGGTCTCAATCGAGGACGGCGTCTGCGCTGTGCGAAGCCGTTTCTCAATCTGCATGCCGGTGAACAGCCCTGCGGTCACCGGACGCGTGGTCTGGAAGATCAGGCCCAACGGAACGGTGGAAGTTTCCGTTAACGCGGAAAGGAACCCCGCTGCGCCGGTGCTGCCGCGCTTCGGCCTGCGCCTGATGCTGCCTTCATCGATGCAGAACGCGGAATACTTCGGATACGGCCCTTATGAGAGCTATGCGGACAAGCATCAGGCCAGTTTCCGTCATCTGTATCGATCCAATGCAGAGGACATGCACGAGGACTATCTGAAACCCCAGGAGAACGGCAGCCATTACGGCTGCACTTATCTGCAGCTTTACGACGACCAGGGTGGACTGTGTGCACAGGGGGAAGGTTTCAGCTTCAGTGCGTCTCCCTATACGCAGGAGGAGCTGACGCAGAAGGCGCACAATTTCGAACTGCGGAAATCCGGCTGTACGGTCCTGTGCCTGGACGCTTTCCAGAACGGCATCGGTTCCAACAGCTGCGGACCGGCTTTGAATGAGAAGTATGAAGCCCCGGCGGAAATCCATTGGAAGATGGTCCTGTCGGCATACACGACATAGCCCGAGGAAAGCAGACGCCTCAACAGGAGAGTTCCGCTGGGATGCTGCGTTCCATCGACCGGCTGTATTCCGAGGGCGTCATGGAAAAATGCTTTTTGAATGCGGCGTTGAAGGTGCGGATCGTGGAAAACCCCACCTGCCCCGCGATTTCCGTCATGCTGAGGGTCGACTGCTTCAGCAGTCTCGCCGCTTCCTCCAGCCGGTGCATGTTGAGCATCTCGCAGAAGCCGGTCGAAAAGCACTGCCGGAACAGATGAGAGGCGTAATTGTAACTGTATCCCATATGCCGCGCGAGATCGTGAAGCGTCACATTCTCCCGGTAATGGGACTGGATGTACAGCATCATTCCGCACATGGGATCAAGATCCGAACGGCTTTCCGCCGCGGCTGTACCGCCATGAATCGCTTTCGATGCCAGCGAATACATGGCGGATTTTTGGGAAAACGGATCAGTGTTTTTCTCTGACAAGGCTGCCAGTTCTGCCGCCGAAAAGAGAACTGCCGGCTGCAAGAGCCGCTTGCCGTCCATGAACTGAAAGAAATCCGGCATCAGATCCGCGGAGAAGATGTATACTGTTGCATCATTTTCTTCCAGTGTGTCATAGGCATGCACCTCGTAAGGCATGACCCAGATGCATTCCCCGGCTGCGAGCCTGCGGGTTTCATGCCGGCAGGTGGCAAGGACCATGCCGCTTGTGATCAGAAGGATCTCCGCGCTGGACTGGCAGTGTGGGATCGTGCGCATATTATGGTAATGCAGGGTCGTGGAGTAGTTTTGCCTGCTGTGTTTTTCCTCGAAGAGCATTGTAACTCACTTTCGTAATTTTTTTCTAGAATTGTATCACTATTTTCTTGAAACAACAACTGCTTTTTGGTGTAATCGATACAGGGAGAACAACTTCTTGCCATCCATGAAAGAAGGTATCTGTCATGAGTGAATCGCTTCTTCCGGATCAGAAGGCTTATCCGCAGTTTCAGGAATCTGTGGTATCCAGCGCACCGGTGCAAACTCCGACCGTCAGTCTCCAAGCCTTTCGGCTTCAGCCCTCCGTACACCACCGTCCCGGGGGAATGCTCTCCTGTACGGAGATCGACGGAGGCCTGACTTTTACGTTCACAGCGCGGGCCCGGGACAGCAGGCTTTCCTATACCCATGAGACTTCCCTGTATCTGTATGGACCTGCCGAACCTTCCCTGCCCACCGTGCAGATTTCTATTTGCTTCTGGCGGGAGGATATTTTCCGGGTGACATTGACCGGGGGTGTGCCTTACACAGATCCCTTCGCCGGTATTCCGGAGATGGGCAGGATGCTGACCGGAAAGCCGGAAAAGGTCGCTGTCTGCAGGCGGGAGACGGAGGACGCATGGTTCCTTTCCACCGCCAGCGTTACTGTGCGTGTTGAAAAGGAAAACGGCAGGATCTCCGCAGCATATGCGGATGGAACGCCTTTCTTCAGCCAGAAAAAGACCGACTTCAAGGCTGCGGATGTCTTCGACTGCAGCGTCAGCGTGCTGCGCGAGGATGCCGCCTGTTTTGAGGCGCTGGACCTGGAGAACGATGAGGTCATCTGGGGACTCGGGGAGCGCTTTGACGGTATCGTGCGCAACGGGCGCACCGTGGATTTCCGCAACAAGGATGCGGTGGGCACCACCAGCCGCCGGACTTATGTGAATATCCCGTTCTTCATTTCTTCCAGAGGATACGGTCTCTTCCTGAACTCCGGTGCGCAGACGGAATGGGAGATCGGTACGCTGGACGCCGGGGCGTTGCAGTTTTCCGTCTGGGAGCCCCAGATGGATTACTTTGTCATCGGCCGCAGAACACCCGCGGAGATCCTGAACAGCTACTGTCTCCTGACCGGTTTCTCGAAGCTGCCGCCGCTGTGGAGCTTTGGCCTTTGGATGAGCCGGAACAGCTATACCTCCTGGGAGGTGACGGATGAAATTGCCCGCCAGGTCCGCGAGCATGACATCCCCTGTGATGTGCTGCACCTGGATACCGCCTGGTTCAAGGAGGACTGGAACTGCGATCTCCGGTTCTCGGAGGAACGTTTCCCCGATCCGGGAAAGCACCTGGCCGCTTACCGGGAATACGGATTCCATGTCTCCCTGTGGCAGTATAATTTCATTCCCCCGCGGGAGGACAACAGCCATTATCTTGAGGCCGTGAAAAACGGATATCTGGCCAAAGACGAAAAGGGACTGCCCTATCATCTGCCGGAGGAGTGCAAGGGCAGTTGGGTGGACGATGTGATCGTGGATTTCTCCAATCCGGACGCCCGGGCATGGTATGCGGAGAAAATCAGGCGCCTGATGGCAATGGGCGCGGCTGCGATCAAGACGGACTTCGGGGAAGGCATCCCCGAGGATGCCCATTACAGCCGGATCGCGGGAAAGTATTTTCACAATACCTATTCCCTGCTCTACAACGCCACAGTGTTTGAGGCCTGCAGGGAAGTGACCGGGGAAAACCTGGTCTGGGCGCGCAGCGGCACCGCGGGCAGCCAGCGCTATCCCCTCCACTGGGGTGGTGACAGCCAGTGCACTTTCGACGCTCTGGCCGCGACCCTGCGGGCCGCCCTGTGCATCGGCGTCAGCGGCATCCCCTTCTTCTCCCACGATATCGGCGGCTTCATCGGCCTGCCGGATGACGAGCTGTACGTCCGCTGGGCGCAGCTGGGCCTGTTTTCCTCCCACTCCCGCTGCCATGGCGCTGGGGACACGACCCACCGGGAACCCTGGTATTTTTCGGAGGAGGCCTGTGATATTTTCCGGTTTTACGACAAGCTGCGCTATTCTCTGATGCCGTACATTTACGAGCAGGCCAGGCAGTGCACCGAGACCGGCCTGCCCATGATGCGCGCCCTGTTCCTGGAATATCCGGAGGACAGAAACGTATGGCATCTGGACGATGAATACCTGTTCGGCAGTCAATTGCTCATCGCACCGGTGCTGAAGCCCCTGAAGCAGAGCAGGACGCGGGCGGTCTATCTGCCGAAGGGCGACTGGTACGACTATTTCACAAAAGAAAAGTATGTATCCCAAGGCCAGTGGATCGAAAAGCCGGTGGACCTGAAGACCATGCCCATGTTTGTGAAGGAAGGGACTGTCCTGTCCTACTGCTCCGTGAATCAAAGCCTCTGCGACGGGATGGGAGAGATTGTCAGGGTGGAAACCTGGACTGACTGACAGGTGCCGGGTTTGAATCCTGTGCGGCAAAAGACATCGCCTGCGGAGGGGCACTGCCACAGCCACCGCGAACTGCGGCACCCAGCGCCGCCGGCGGGGAAGGACCCGGGAGCCTATAAGCCATTTATTGCCCCGGAAGCACACAGCCAGCGTACAAGGAAAAGATCAACTGAGTGGTTCGGCACTGCGCCGGGCCGCTCTTTTTCAGGACAATTTCACGAAGGAAAAACTGAAGAAGCTAGATCGTATATGACTCAAGGAATGCGTGTACTTATACAAAAGTGCATTCATTCCTTGTTTTTCTTTCATCGTAGGAGTATATTGGTTTCATAGTAGAGTATAATATACTCTACTATGAAAGGAGAATCAGATATGGCAAATAAGACTGTGTATCCAGAGTGGGTGCTTGCACAGAAGAAGAAAGGACAAACTGTGAAGAAAGTTGGAAACAACTACTATCTGTATAAGCATTCGTCTAAACGAGTCCCCGGTAAAAAGAACCCTGTTCCCAATGATACTTTCCTCGGTGTAATTACACCCGACGGGATTGAGTATGGAACAAAAACAAAAGTTGATACACGGAGTATTACGGTCAGAGAATACGGTTTTTCCTATGCGGTGCAAAAGGCCTGTCCTGACTCTTGGAAAACAATTCAAGGAAAGAATCATGAGGAAAAACTTCGTACCATCATAAAGAGCCGCTCAAAAAACACCTATCTGAATGACGATTCGAAGCCAATAAAAAGCCCCCAGGAACTTCGCGTTCAGTTAGGGGCACTTGTAGGATCACTTCAGCGTCATTTTGTAGATGCTTATGATTTGAAAATGGACGATCTACAGTTGTTGGACACCATATATTTGGTACAGATGGATGGCAAAGCATTTATTTCCAACATCAATGATGTACAGCAAGAGATTCTTGACAAATTACAGATAAAACTGGAGGTGCAGTAAAAAGGCAGCATCCATTAGTGAATTCATTGGTTCAGGCAGTCCGTTGATTGAAGAATTATCCTCGATAAAGTCAGATATTCATTATGCTGAATCATTGTATCAAATGATGGGACGATTTAGTTTTCAGGATACAAGAAAGCGAGAATGCCAACATAATCTGCAAGAGGTGCTGACATGCCTGCTAATAGGAATTGCTGCAGGAAGACTGACACAGAAGCATGCTTTGCAATATTGTAAGAACCACTATGAAGAGCTCAAATTATATATGCCATTAACCCATGGAATTGCATCACCATCCACAGTCTGCAGACTTCTCAAAATGGTCAATGAGAATGACCTCAGCGATATCTTTGCAGAATGGGCTCTTTCTATTATCAGCACAGAGCATACTGTTATCTCTGTAAATGGAAAGGGTGAACGCGCTTCGGCTAATAAGATGGCATGCGGACATACACCTTATGTATCACAGACTCCGTAAATATTTGGTAACACAGATTTAGAAGGTGTGGTTGTTTAGCTTCTCAATATCCTGGGCGATCTTTACTCCCATGTCTTCCAGCATTTCCGCGTTTTTCTTGACCGTCATCGATACATGCCATTTTTTGTCTTTATGCAGCGCCAATTTGGTCCACCCTGCTTTAGCCATACATTCCTTGATTGACAGGCGACTCGCATAAGGCGAGGCGCTGCGCAACTGTCTGATGAACGCAGATTTAACCTGACCAAAGGTGGTGGTTAAGAATGATAACCCCTGCATGGCGATATAGTCACTCTCATGAAGACCACAGAAATGGATTGTATTCTCAACGAAATTATAGTGTGTCTCTATACCCCAGCGTTTTTTATACCTGCAATAGCTTTCTTTTTCCACACCTGTTTGTTTGGTAAAGTTGCATCTGAGCAGGATGATGCCAAATCCAGGTGCAAGCTGAGCGAGTCTTTCTTCAGTGTGTTCTGCATCCATACCGATTTGGGATTCGAACTCAGCAACCATCTTGTCGTGCATATCACTGTCCCGAAACATGATTACCAGATCATCCGGAAAATCAGAGCGTTTGATTTTACGAGTATAATATTTCCTGGGTTTCTCCCTGGTGCTCCTGCAGCGTTCCTCTTCGGCCTGATTCTTTCGCTCAGTGTCTTCATCAAGTATTTTCTGATACAGATCCTCCAATTCTTTAACCGTGGAGGTACGATACAGAATCCTGTCCCTGTGATCCAGGCCGTCTTCATCTTTCTTCTCATATGCGAAACTGTCACTGAAGGAAATATTGCTCAGCATTGCTTTACTGATTCCTGCATTCTCCGGAACAGGGATGACGAAGTGCTTTCCATCCGCGCGGTATAACTCCATGTCTTCTTCAGAATAGAAGCCCATGTCCACCAGAAAGCATGTCTTCTCCGGGAAATCATAGGTCGTGAGCAGGTCCCGTACGGAAGATTTGTCGGGAAGCCCTCCTTCATACGCTTTACTCGCCAGTGAACAGGCTTTTTCTACGTCATATGCCTGAAGAAGATTCACCTGCATATTCCCGATTTTCTGGTACTTGTTTCCATAGTCTGCGAGATCATTCTGTTTGGAACAGCACAATATGACATGTCCATCTATTGCCGTCAGGCCCGATGAGTCATCGATTACACTTTGAGAATACTCCTCACACACCGCCGGGTGGCTGCCCAGCAGATGGATGAACTCATTGACTGATTTCTCACTGATCGGGAGTGTAGGCCACTTGTTGGAGAGAATGGACTGATCATAGACATCCTTTATGTAGCTGGCAGGAGTGTACTGCTCAATAAAGTAGATCACACTCAATGCATATATCATCCTTGCATCGCTGTCGTTGAAATGCTCTTCCAGCTTTTTCAGCACAGATTGAGTGCTTGCCAACACCATAGCATATTCGCCGTAGTTCTTAATCTGCAGATCTATATCCCGCAGCTTCACTTTCATGTTGACCGAAGCCTGTGTAACGCGTGCAGTTTCTGCCTCATCCAAATTCGAGGATTCAGTATCCTGCACATTGTCCGTACCCTGCAGAGACTTTGTTTCATTGGCCTTCAGTTCCCGATACGCTTTATTGGGAACGAACTTTCCGCCTTCAATCTTGCCGATTGAAGTTCCACTGCTGTGCTTTCCCCTGCCGGGATACCTGGGATCAGGAATATAAGCAGCCGTATACACATAGTAATGTTTCGACGATCCGACATTCTGCGATCCGGAATAGATTACCTTAACAAAACAATCTATATCTGAGGGCTTCAGTGCATCTATTTCCTTTGGAACAGAGTATTTTCCATTTGTAATTGGTCTTGCCATGTACATTCCCTCCTGAAATGGTCCATTACCCAATCTCAGGAAGAATTATACACCAATTAGGTATTATTGTCAACTATTATGACTGCCGAAAGTGTTTAATAAACAAAGGTTTTTTAGATATTTATTACCCAACTTCTCGTTTTCTTACCCAATAATTACGGAGTCTGTGATGTATTGAATGCGGCAGAGATTGAAAACAACCTTATTGTCTCTGTCCTGCCTGTAGGAGACAAAGAAAACGAGAAAACTGTCTTCCACGAGACATTGGAAAATATCTCTGTTCAGGGATCACTTCTTGTGGCTGATGCTATGGCAACGGATCAAAATATAATCCGGGACTGTTTGGATCATGGCGCAGATATTACCTTACAGGTCAAAAGAAATAACCCAAATTTGTATGATCAATTGCAGTCAGGAATTGGTGAACTTAGGGAGACAGCGTCTGAGATAAAAGATATTTCAGCATCTGATTATTGCGACAGTAAGGCATGATCTGCTGGATGGTCGGATTCAAGTCATCGCCAATCTGACGGGCGAACATGAGCGCTGTATTCTTCAGATTGGTCAGGCGGGATTTGGTGGTGGCATACCGCTTGTTGGCTTCATTGGTCAGGGCGGCATTTTCGCTCCATGCCTTGTTGGCAGTGGCCTGCGTCTTATTAAAAAGCTCCGATGCGTTTGTCGCACGGAGCAGGGTGTCACGAAGCCGGATCTCAGCGATGCCGATATCGTCCAGGGTTTTGATGGCGCTGACGCCTTCCTCATCCATTTTGGAAAGGCCCACGATAAACGCCTGGAAAGCGGAAGCGGCATCCCGCTCCCACAGATCCTTGAACTGGGATGCGCTCATCCCGGAGACGCGGGCAAAGTCCTCCAGCGCGTCACCGCCCGTCGCGGCGGCAACCTCCATTTTGATGAGAGCCTTACTGAAAGCGGAGCCGCCCATCTGGCTTTCGATGCCGACAGAGGACAGGGCGGCAGCAAAACCCAAAATCTGTGCTTCACTCAAACCCACCTGCCTGCCCGCACCAGCCAGGCGCAGGGACATGCTCATGATCTCCGATTCGGTGGTGGCGTAGTTGTTGCCGAGGTCAACGAGGGTGGAGCCGAGGTTCTGGAACTCGTTCGGGTGGAGCCGAGGTTCTGGAACTCGTTCTGGCTCATGCCCATGATATTGGCAAACCGGGCGGCTTCACTGGCGGCATCCGCTGCAACCATGTTCGTGCTGTTGCCCAGGTCGATCATGGTGCGGGTGAACTCGGCCAGGTGCTCGTTCTCAATACCCAGCTGTCCAGCAATGGACATGACCTCCGCGATATCCTCAGCGGAGGCGGCGACCTCTGTGCTCATCTGCTTCACGGAATCGGACAGGCGGTCATATTCCTCTTCTGTGGCATCCACGGTCTTTCGGACGTTGGCAAAGGCGTATTCATAATCGACGGATGCTTTAATGGCGGCGGTGCCCAGTGCCGTGATGGGAGCCGTGACGTGGGTCGTGAGGGATTTCCCGGCCTTGGTCATGGCTTTGGAGATCGTCTCACATTTCTTGGAGATAGCAGTCAGGGATTCGCCTGCCTGCGTCCATGCGGACTGCATCCGGTACAGCTGTTCCGTCAGCCTGCGGATTTCCGCTTCCGTTTCCTTGGCTGCGGCCTTGGCATTATTCAGATCAGTGGTGGCTTTGCTGACAGCGTCGGCGCTGTTCTGCATGGTTTTCTGCAGGGCCTTGACCTGACCCTCCAGCTTGGTGACCTCGGCGGTGGCATCCGCATATTCTTCCTGGTACCGCTCAAGATTCTGGTTGGCGGCAATGGTTGCGGAGTCCGTTTCGCCCAGGGAATCACGGTAATTCTCATAGGCGTAGGTAGCTGCTTCCACCTCGAAGCGCAGGTCTTCCTGCCGGGCCTTTGCCTGCCCAGCGCCCGGCTGTACTGCTCTACGGCTCGCTGCTGCTGGGTGAGCTTCTGCCCCAGCATGGACAGCTTGGCTTCCGTGCCCGCGATGGTCTTTTCGTAGTTCTGGACGCCAGCCCCGGCCAGTCGGAAGGTGGACTCGGCTTCCTTGATCTGCTGGTTGATGGTGCGCATATTGCGCGAGAAATTGCTGGAGTCCAGCGACAGCGCGACCACCAGTTCGCGCACAGCGCGACCACCAGTTCGCGCAGGGTTTCGGCCATAAGTTTTCACCTTCTTTTCCTTGCGTTATAAGAGAAAATCAGTTATGATGGTCAATATCAGACAAGCGCAAAAATGAAAGGAGTTGACCCCAATGAAGAAGACCATCGCACTGGCACTTTCCGTTGTCCTCGTCCTCGTTTCACTTTCATGCATCGCTCAAGCTGAAGAAGGCCCTAAGTTCGTTACAATTCAGGAGTGGCTGGATGCCAAAGGAGAATGCGGCGACTGTATGCTGCTTCTGAAAATCAAGCAGGTACTTAATCCCGTCGTAGCCCTTGCCGTTGATGAAACCGGAGAGGTTAACCTGTTCTCCGGTGCTAATGAAAAAAGTTCGTTTGTTGAGTTTATGAGCGAGGAAAACGGCAATTTGGATGGTTATATTTTGGTTGTTGCAAACCCAAAGTATAATCCATTCGAAGGAAATGTCGAAATGGCGCAATGGTCGCTACTCCGAATTATGAAAGATCCGACAATCACTGTTGAAGAGTAAACCATCATCCCGGCTTTACCCCCGGCCAGACTTCATCAATGAAGCGCTGCCGGGGCCTTTTCTTTTCCTGCTCCCGTGTGGCGTCCCATGCCCGCAGACGCAGGAAGCCCAGCATGTCCATTTCGTCAATTTCCTTCATGCGCCAGCCGTTCTTCATCAGTTCGTTGTAGGTGGCGTAGATGTATTCCGGCAGGGTCAGGCTTCCT
>CACWXY010000062.1 GCA_902764915.1 uncultured Eubacteriales bacterium
ACACAACAATGGGGCATCGATTGAGGGAGTTCTCTCGATGCCCCATTATTGCGCATTCATTACATGTGCGGAAGGTGTGGTTCTATTTTACGCTTACGATCATTCAGCATGCCGTGAATCAGTGAACGCTCTCATCTGTCTGAGTCCAGCAAAAAAGGCACAGCCGACAGGAAAATGGCTGTGCCTTATGGAGAAGCAATGATGCGGGTCTTCTGTCAGACCTCCACCTCAAAAGGAAGAAGATCCAGGATGTCCCTTTGTACATCGATACCGGGATAGACTTCCAGCAGTTTCAGACCGCGGGAATTGAGGATAAACACACAGCGCTCGGTGACATAGAGCACCTTCTGCCCATGGGCAACAGCATTCTTGGCAGAGAACGAAATGCTGCGCACATGATCGACAAATTTGGGAATGGCACCATTCTGAATGACGGTAATGGTCCCATCCTCGTTTTTTACTTCCAGTCCCTTGGTATTAAACGTCATGCAGAAGACAACAGTAGGCGTTTTGGCGGTAATGTTGGCAAACCCGCCAATGCCTGCATAGGCGCCCGGACCGCGGTGTGCATTCACATTGCCGAAACGATCCACTTCCAGTGCACCCATAAAGCATATATCCAGACCGCCGTGGTTGTACAGGTCAAACTGGTTGGCCATGTCATAGACAGAGGCAGAGCCGATCATGGCACCGAAGAATTTGCCTGAGGCCGGGAACCCGCCGATACTGCCGGACTCAACGGTAAGCGTAATATGGTCGAGCATCCCGTTTTTACGGGCAAACCCGGAGATAGTTTCCGGGATGCCGATGCCGATATTGACAATATCTTCCTTGCGCAGCTCACGGGAAGCTCTCTCCCCGATAATCTGAGCGGCAGTACTGTCCTTTCGGTGACCGGAGGTCAGGTCTTCCAGCTTCTGCGTCCATGTATTCCAGTCTTCATAACGGATTTCAAAGCTGCCGGTAAGCGCCTGCAGGGCTTCCTCTTTTTCTTCAGGTTCCTGTACCACAATGGCATCTACAAGGCATCCGGGAATAATGGCATTGCGGGGACGGGAGGGCATATCCACGATCTTGTCGACCTGCACGATAACAATGCCCTTGTGCGATTTTGCTGCCTGACAGATCGACAATGCATCACCGGACATGTACATATCGTCAAAGGAAATATTCCCGCGACGGTCAGCCGCGGTACCCTTGATCAGTGCCACTGTGATCTTGGGAAGCTTATAATACAGGAATTCCTGACCATCTACTTCAACTACCTTGACAAAGGAAGCATCTGTGGAAATCTGGTTGATGCCGGGGCCTTCCTGACGCGGGTCCACAAACAGATTCAGGCCGACTTTGGAGAGTGCGCCGGGGATCCCGCCTGCCTGAGCACGGATGGCGTGGGAAATGCATCCCAGGGGCAGATTGTAAGCTTCAAAACGGTTTTCCAGAATAATCTTCTTGGTGCTGGGCATGGCACCGAAATGCCCGCAGATCAGACGATCCACAGCGCCTTCGCGAATATAGCCTTCCGCGCATGCGTTCTCGTCCCATACGCCAAAACCAGCGCTGGACACAATAGTCAGGTGCTTGGGGGAATGTGTTTCCCGATAGCGTTTATGAAGTGCTTCATGAAGGGCAACAGGGTTTTCGATGCCAACAAAGGAATTGACACAGATACAGTCACCATCACGGATCAGACTGACTGCATCTTCTGCAGACATAATACGGTACAAAGTCCATCACCTTTCCTGGATGTCAAAAAAAGATACCCCGGAAGGATAAGCCAAATGCAGAGCCTGCGCAAGTGAGATGTATGGAGAACAATGGCCGTGAAAGGCTGGCAGGAGATGAAAAAACACAAAAAGGACAGTCCCATAGCTGCAGAAATTCCATGCTTCCGTGTAAAAAGCGGAGTGGGGAATGACGCGGAAAGCCCGATTTTTCGGGCTCTCGGGAAGGATAAAGAGAAAACTACAGTCCGTGACTGTAATAAAGGAACCCTTGGGAACGCTTTGATGTCCAGATAACAGATGGAACGATTTGCACTAGAAGGTCCATATAGGAAAGAATGCCGCAAAGTGATATACTTGCCTGGAGAGAGAAAAAGGGAGGCAGAACACAGTGGTGCCCTATCGGGATCTGGACATGCGGACCTATCCGAGACAAACCCACTTTGCGCATTTTCGGTCTCTTCCATGGCCCTTGATCGGGGTCACCGTTATGATGGATGTGACAAGAGTGAAAGCGTACTGTCAGGATAGACATGCTTCATTCTATCTTGTCATGATGCACATTGTCTGTCTGGCAGCCAACCAAGTGCCTGCTCTTCGTCAGAGAATTCGTGAAGATGGAATCCGTGAATTCGAGTTCTGCCATACTTCGCATATAGAGCTGCTGGAAGATGAAACCTATACATACTGTACGCTCTACCACGACAGACCTATGGAAGCGTATCTGACGGAAAGCGCAAAGATCAGGGAGGCATGCCGCAAGGGCAATGGCCTTACAGAGGATCCGGATGTCGACAGTTATCTTTTTATATCGACGCTTCCCTGGCTGCACTATACGCAGCTGATTCAGCCAGGAAGCGGCGGCAGTAATCCTCAGATCACTTGGGGCAAAGCGGAAAGGAATGCGGAAGGTCGGTATATGATGCCTTTGACGCTGCAGGCGCATCATGCACTGGTGGACGGTATTCATCTGGCAGCTTTTTTTGAAAACGTGACAGAAGAGATCGGAAAGCTTTGAGAACAGAACGGGGGAAACAGAGATGGAAATACAGCGCGTGGTGATCACGGGCGGACCTTGTGCTGGGAAAACAACAGCTATGAGCTGGATCCAGAATGCGTTTTCACAGCGCGGCTATACCGTACTTTTTATTCCGGAAACCGCAACTGAACTTATCTCCGGTGGTGTTTGCCCCTGGACGTGCGGAACGAATCTGGATTACCAGATGTGTCAGATGGAACTGCAACTGAAGAAGGAAGCACTTTTTGATCGCGCCGCCAAGACAATGCGTGCGGATAAAATCCTGATTGTCTGTGACCGTGGGGCTATGGATAACAAAGCCTATATGAATGATCAGGAATTTCAGACTGTCCTTGAACGTCTGGGGCTTCATGAAGTGGAACTGCGGGACCACTATAATGCAGTTTTTCATCTGGTGACGGCAGCCAATGGGGCTGTGGAAGCATATACTTTCGCCAATAATCAGGCCCGCTATGAGAGTGTAGAGGAAGCCGTGAAGCTGGATGACCGGCTGATTGCTGCCTGGTCAGGACATCCGCATCTGAAGATTATTGACAACTCAACCGGTTTTGAGCAGAAGATGCACCGCCTCCTGGATGAAATGACACAGGTACTGGGGGCAGAAGGAATCTACAACAATGAGCACAAATACCTCATTGCCTATCCGGATATCCGATGGCTGGAAAGTCTGCCGGGGTGCCGGAAGGTTGAAATCTACCAGACCTATCTGCTGTCAGAAGACGGAGTCTCCCGGAGGATCCGGCAGAGAGGTGCCGATGGATATTACCTGTATTATGAAATGACAAAAACATTTTCCCAGGAGGGAAAGGTGACGGAAACGGAGCGCCGGCTCAGTCAGGATGAGTATCTTCAGCGAATGATGCAGGCAGATACGGCCAAGGGCCAGATCCGCAAAACTCGTTATGTGCTGACCATGCAGCAGCAGTCCATGGAGATTGATCTGTATCCATTCTGGCAGAAACAGGCACTTGCCAAGATTGCGCTGCGTGGCACTGATATGCCGCTTTTTCCCCAGCAGATTCGTGTGCTGCGTGAGGTAACCGGTGAAAAAGCATTCCGGAATTCTTCCATGGCGGTGCAGCCACCGAAGGAGGAAATCGAGTGATGGATACGCGCATTCCGCAGGAGATGCAGCAGCGGCTCATGCAGCAGTATGCTTTCGATGATCTCAGCCGGATTGAAGCAGGTTTTCTTTCAGCACGTGTGACCAGTCTGCGCGTCAATACTCTCAAAAGCAGCAGACAGGAAGTCATGAACGCACTGGAAAAAGAGGGACTGTCCTGTGAACCAGTGGCATGGTACCCTGATGCGCTGGTACTGCCTGCAGACAGTGAGGCAGCGCTGCAGCGGCTTCCGATATTTGCTGAGGGTAAAGTGTATCTGCAGAGCCTTTCCAGTATGCTGCCGGCTCTGATTCTGCAGCCCAAGAAGGGTGAGAACATACTGGACATGGCGGCAGCGCCGGGTGGGAAGACGACACAGATGGCGGCACTTTCGGGAAACCAGGCCAGTATTACCGCCTGCGAGCGAGATGCACGGCGAGCGGAACGACTGAGGTATAATCTGAAATGTCAAGGAGCCGGACGTGTGACAGTCATGAACCAGGATGCAAGACAGCTGGATGACCTTTTCCGCTTTGGCAAGATACTGCTGGATGCTCCTTGTACGGGCAGCGGCACGCTGCAGCTGATGCGTGAGCCGGTGCGACGCATGGAAAAAGCATGGATGGAGAAAATTGGAAAAACGCAGAAAGCATTGCTGGACAAGGCAATCCATCTGACAGGGAAAGGCGGAGAGATTGTTTATTCAACCTGTTCAATTCTTGCCCAGGAGAATGAAGAGATTGTGAGACCGTTTCTGCAGAAGGGACTGGTTCGGCTGGAAGCGATCGATGAAACGCTTCGACAGGCTGTGCCACAACTTCCCGTTTCTCTCCCGGATACGCTCTGTGTATGCCCGGGACCATACTGGGAAGGGTTCTTTGTGGCACATCTTCGGCGACTGTAAGCAACCCGCGAGAGCAAAGGGGTTCTGTTCATAAGGAACTAATCCTTGGGGAGACCGCGTAGTCGATATGGCTACGCGGTTTTTCATGTGTGCCGGGCAATGGCACAGTTCTCGTGGGTGAAAGTCCAGCCATGGGTATTAACCGCCAAACGCAGCGAACCGCAAGCTGATGTCAGTAATGGCAGGCGGGGAAGAAGCGATGCAGCAAAGCCGACGGAGCCTACGAACAGAAATCGGATATAAGGCGAAACGGTGGGTAAGGGTGCAAGACAACCTGAAGCCCGAATGGTAAACGTACACCGAGACAGTAAATCCGGAGGTTGTGCGGTGAAAGAACGGACTCCTACCCCGGGAGGTCCGGTCAGCGAGGTGAAAACCGAGTGCGATATAAAGCATAGTGACCGGGAATCAGCTGAAGCCATAGTAACTGGGAAGGGCCTAATGTCGTAACTACGCAGATCACTGTAGGCAAGTCGAGGACAGCCCGAAAACTCACGGAAATGCCAAGGCGAGGGAATGTAACCGAAGCGGCAGGACGGAGGACATGCGATTTCTCGAAACTGTACAAGCAGAATGAGAAGCAACAAGTGGAACTGATTGAACGGATTCTCGATGACAATAATATCAACGCAGCAATCCAGGCGGTACAGAGCAACAAAGGTGCACCTGGCATATACAAGATGCCTGCGGGAGCTCTGAAGTCATACTTTGTTGTACACGGAGAGGCAATCAAGGAACAGATCCGGAACAAGAAGTATCAGACGCAGCCGGTAAGACAGATATACATCCCGAGGGCAAATGGAAAGATGCGGCCACTAGGGATACCAGTGGCAGTGGACAGAGTCATCCAACAGGCAGTCGCGCAGGTCCTGAGCGCAGGATGTGAACGTTACTTCCGTGAATTCAGTTACGGATTCAGAGTAAAACGAGACTGCCACATGGCAATTACAAAGGCACTTGAATCAATGAACAGTGGCTATGAATCCCTCATTGCAATCTGGATGATTCTGTTTCTGATGAAGTGCAGAGACAACATATAGCCGGGAATTCAAGAGCTCCAAATGCATGCTGATTGGCAGGATTTTTTTGAAAAAGAGAGAATTACTGAAAAGATACCATGAAGCGGATGAGCAGGAGAAGAAGATGCGGCCGGGAAATACAGCGCAGTATCGTCCCGGGACGCGGCAGAATCCATCACCGGCTATACACGAACCTGAATCCGCAGCGGAGAGAATGAAATGAATATTCTACATTTGAAATACGTGATCAGCATCGCGGAAAACGGCTCCATCAACAAGGCGGCGGAGGAACTGCATGTGGCCCAGCCCAATCTGAGCCGGGTGGTCAAGGAGATGGAAGCCGATCTGGGCATCCAGTTTTTTCGCCGTTCCTCCAAGGGCATGATGCTGACGCCGGACGGCGAATTGTTTGTCAATCAGGCCCGGAAAATCCTGGAGCAGATTGACGAAATGGAAAGCCTGTATAAAGAGAAAAAGGCCGGCAAGCAACGCTTTTCCATATCTGTTCCCCGGGCCAGCTACATCTCGGACGCCTTCGCCGCTTTCTCCAAAACGCTGGGGAAAGAAAATATGGAAATCTTTTATCAGGAAACCAACGCGCTGCAAGCGGTGAAAAATATCCAGGAGGTTGGCTACAACCTGGGCATCATCCGCTATGCGGCGAGCTATGAGAAATACTTCAGGCAGATGATGACAGAAAAAGGGCTGAAGGGCGAGCTCGTGGCGGAATTCAAATATGTGCTGGTGATGCGGGAGGACTGCGCTTTGGCTGCGATGGAAACCATTCGTTTCTCAGATTTACAGCAGTACATTCAGATTGCCCACGCCGATCCCTACGTGCCATCCCTGCCACTGTCTGCTGTGAAAAATGAGGAACTGCCGCAGACGCCGCGGCGTATCTTTGTGTTTGAACGAGGCAGCCAATTGGATTTGCTGACGGAAAACCCGGAAACCTTTATGTGGGTGTCGCCGCTGCCGGAACGTCTTTTGCGGCAGCTGCATCTGGTGCAGCGGGAATGCGCGGATAACCAGCGGGTGTACCGGGATGTGCTGATCCATCGGCAGGATTATCTGCTGACCGAGCTGGATAAGCGTTTTATCACAGAACTGACCCAGTCCAAGCGCGCCTGCATCACAAGAAAAAAATAAAAAACATATGCGCATGAGGGCTTTGCTGTCAAATTCGGCAGCAAAGCCTCTTTTTATTCCATGGAGCGAGCGCTACTTATCGATTGTGATATATCGATTATACGGTTTTGGTAATTCGCAGGGGACAGACAATTCGATACAATGTGTATCGAAAGGAGGATGATCCTTTGCAGAGTACGCTTTCCAAGGCGACCCTGGGCCGATTGCCCATGTATTTGCAGTTTATTCGCAGGATGAACGCGGAAAAAGTTTCGGCCACCCAGATCGCCAAGGGGCTGGGACTGGGCGAGGTGCAGGTGCGCAAGGACCTGGCCAGCGTCTGTGCGGCGGGGCTGCCCAAGGTGGGCTATCCGGTGTCGATACTGCGCCGGGATATGGAAAAGGCGCTGGGGGTGGATGTGCCCGTCTCCGCGGTGATCGTCGGCGCGGGCAAGCTGGGAACGGCCCTGATGGACTATGACGGTTTTTCGGACTACGGCATGGAAATCGTCGCCGCATTTGACTGCAGCGCATCAGTCCCATCGTTCCATGGCCGTGTTCCGGTTTATCCCATGGATCAGCTTGCCGCATTTTGCGTTTCCCATCAGATACAGACGGGCATCCTGACGGTGCCAGCATCAGCCGCGCAGACGGCGGCCGACGCCATGACGGCGGCAGGCATAACGGCGATCCTCAATTTTGCGTCCTATCCCATCAAAGTGCCGTCCTGCGTGACGGTACATCCGGTCAATATCGCTTTATCTCTGGCTTATCTTCATCTGGCGGCCAGTGAGACAGGAAAACAGGAAGAGGAGGAACAGTATGGAACAGAAAGCATTTGACATGGTGGACAGCGTGGAAGCGCTGGAAGCGGCCATCGCGCGGGTGCGCGCAGCCCAGCGGATCTTCGCTGCCTATACCCAGGAGCAGGTGGACAGAATCTTCCTGGCGGCGGCTATGGCGGCCAACCAGGCCCGTATTCCCCTGGCCAAGCTGGCCGTGGAGGAAACCGGTATGGGCGTGGTGGAGGACAAGGTGATCAAGAATCACTATGCCAGCGAGTATATTTATAATGCTTACCGGGATACCAAAACCTGCGGCGTTATCGAGGAAGACAAGGCTTACGGCATGAAGAAGATTGCCGAGCCCATCGGCGTGGTGGCGGCGGTCATTCCCACCACCAATCCCACTTCTACCGCCATCTTTAAGGCGCTGATCTGCCTGAAAACCCGCAACGGCATCATTTTCAGCCCCCATCCCCGGGCCAAGAAAGCCACCATTGCCGCGGCGAAGGTGGTGCTGGATGCCGCGGTGAAGGCTGGCGCACCGGAGGACATTATCAGCTGGATCGACGTGCCTTCCCTGGATATGACCAACACCCTGATGCGGGAAGCGGATATCATCCTGGCTACCGGCGGCCCCGGTATGGTGAAGGCCGCCTATTCCAGCGGC
This sequence comes from uncultured Eubacteriales bacterium, assembly GCA_902764915.1. GTDB lineage: Bacteria > Bacillota > Clostridia > Christensenellales > Aristaeellaceae > UBA2943. The sequence goes on from CACWXY010000062.1 coordinate 8,370, forward strand.
AAGCCTGCTTTGGGTGTGGGCGCCGGCAACGTGCCTGCCGTCATCGACGACAGCGCCAACCTGATCCTTGCGGTCAATTCCATCATTCATTCCAAAACCTTTGATAACGGCATGATCTGCGCCTCCGAGCAGAGCGTGATCGTGCTGGATAGCATATATGAAGAAGTCAAGGCTGAGTTCGCCAATCGTGGCTGCTGGTTCCTGAAAGGCGATGAGCTTGACAAGGTGCGCCATACTATCCTGATCAATGGTGCTTTGAACGCCAAAATCGTAGGCCAGAGTGCCTGCAAGATCGCTGCGCTGGCTGGCGTCACCGTGCCGGAAGGTACCAAGGTGCTGATCGGCGAAGTGGAATCCGTGGCGCTTTCCGAAGAATTTGCCCATGAAAAGCTGAGCCCTGTGCTGGCCATGTACCGGGCTAAGGACCTGGAAGACGCCTTCAACAAGGCCGACCGTCTGATCGCCGACGGCGGCTACGGCCACACCGCGTCCCTGTATGTCGACACCCAGAAGAAGCCCGAAGTACTGGATGCCTTCGCGGCCCGGATGAAGACCTGCCGCATCGTAGTGAATACTCCCTCCTCCCAGGGCGGCATCGGCGATCTGTACAATTTCAAAATGACCCCCTCCCTGACTCTGGGCTGCGGCAGCTGGGGCGGCAACTCCGTATCCGAAAACGTGGGTGTCAAGCACTTGCTGAACATCAAAACCGTGGCCGAAAGGAGAGAAAACATGCTGTGGTTCCGCGCGCCGGAAAAGGTGTATATCAAGAAGGGCTGCCTGCCGGTGGCGCTGGATGAACTGAAGCACGTGATGGGCAAAAAGAAAGCCTTTATCGTGACCGACAATTTCCTCTATCACAACGGCAACACCAAGCCCATTACCGAAAAACTAGATGCACTGGGCATCCAGCACGCTATCTTCTTTGACGTGGCCCCTGATCCCACCCTGGCGTGTGCCAAGGCCGGTGCGGAGCAGATGCGCCTGTTCCAGCCCGACGTGATCATTGCCCTGGGCGGCGGCAGCGCTATGGATGCGGCCAAAATCATGTGGGTGCTCTACGAGCATCCCGAAGTGGATTTCCAGGATATGGCCATGCGGTTCATGGACATCCGCAAGCGCGTGTATACCTTCCCCAAGATGGGTGAAAAGGCGTACTATATCGCCATTCCCACCTCCGCCGGCACCGGGAGCGAGGTGACGCCCTTTGCGGTCATCACCGATGAACAGAGTGGCGTTAAATACCCCCTGGCTGATTATGCGCTGTTGCCCAACATGGCGATCATCGACACCGATTTCCATATGACCGCTCCCAAGGGCCTCACCGCCGCCAGCGGCATCGATGCCGTGACCCACGCCCTGGAAGCCTACGCCTCCATGATGGCCACGGATTACACTGATGGCCTGGCTGTCAAGGCGCTGCAAACCATCTTTGAATACCTGCCACGGGCATATGATAACGGCCTGACCGACGTTGAAGCCCGGGAAAAGATGGCCAACGCTGCCACCATGGCCGGCATGGCCTTCGCCAACGCCTTCCTGGGTGTGTGCCACTCCATGGCCCATAAGCTTGGTGCGTTCCATCACATCGCCCACGGTGTGGCCAACGCGCTGATGATCGAAGAGGTGCTGCGCTTCAACGCCGCAGAGGCACCTGCCAAGATGGGCACTTTCCCGCAGTACGATCATCCCCACACCCTGCGCCGCTACGCCGAAGTGGCGGAAGCGCTGGGCGTGAAGGGAGGCAGCGACCGGGACAAGCTGGAAGGGCTTATCAAGCTGATCAACGATTTGAAAGCCTATGTGGACATCAAGCCCACCATCCGGGATTACGTGCCCGATGAGCAGGACTTCCTGAACCGGCTGGACGATATGGTGGAGCAGGCCTTTGATGACCAGTGCACCGGTGCCAATCCCCGCTATCCCCTGATGAGCGAAATCAAGCAAATGTACCTGAATGCTTATTACGGCGAAAAACATTTTACCGAAACGCGCAAGCCCACAGCGGACGACCTGGGCGCTGTTCAGGACGACGCTGTGAAGAAGGCCTATCGTCCCGGCCGGAAGCAGTGAGAAGGAGGAAAAGAAGATGAATCTGGATCGTGTGATTGCTGTGCGTAATGCCAAGACCATTTACCGGGATGGCGACCAGTGCGTCAAAGTATTCAACGAAAACTATTCCAAGGCCGATATCCTCAATGAAGCGCTGAACCAGGCCCGCATTGAGGAAACCGGACTGCATATCCCCAGGATCCTTGGCGTGACCATGATCGACGGCAAATGGGCCATCCTCTCCGAGTTCATCCAGGGGAAAACCCTGTCCCAGATAATGAAGGAGGACCCGGATAACAAGTCAAAATACTTAAATCAGTTTGTGGATATCCAGCTGGAAGTGCAGAGCAAAACCTGCCCCATGCTGAACCGGCTCAAGGACAAGATGAGCCGCAAGATCAGCCAGGCCGATCTGGACGCCACCACCCGCTATGATTTGCATGCCCGGCTGGAAGGCATGCCCACCCACAACAAAGTGTGCCATGGCGATTTCTGGCCCTCCAATGTGATCATCAGCCAGAATGGCACGCCGTATATCATCGACTGGAGCCATGTGACCCAGGGCAACGCCTCTGCCGATGTGGCGCGCACCTACCTGCTCTTCTGGCTGAACGGCGATATCGAGGGGGCCAAAGAATACCTGAACCTGTTCTGTGAAAAGAGTGGCACGCCCATGCAGTACGTGCAGAAATGGATGCCCATCGTGGCGGCCAGCCAATCGGTGAAGGGCAACGAAAAGGAGCGGGAACTGCTGCTTTCCTGGGCCAGCGTGGTGGAGTACCATTAAGATTGCTTTCGCCCGCTTCGGCGGATTTGGAAAGAAAAGGGGAGCGGTAGGGGAAGGCTCTCCTTTCCTTTCGGGAGACAAACAACAAAAGGAGATGGAAAAATGAAAGTCACTATATGTATCGGTTCTTCCTGCCATATCAAGGGTTCCCGGGCTGTGGTGGAACAATTGCAGGACCTGATTGCCAAAGAAAACCTGAGCGACAAGATCGAACTGGGCGGCACTTTCTGCATGGGCAAATGCCAGCAGGGCGTGTGCGTCACGGTGGACGGGGAATTCTTCTCCGTATCCCCGGAAACCGTTCCTTCCTTCTTTGAAAAAGAGATAAAAGCAAGGGTGTAAATGATGCCGAACTGTTTGACGCTGAAAAAATCCAACTGCAAAAACTGCTACAAGTGCATTCGCCATTGCCCGGTGAAGTCCATTCGTTTTTCCGGCAACCAGGCCCACATCATTGGCAACGAATGCATTCTATGCGGCCATTGCTTCGTGGTCTGCCCGCAAAATGCCAAGGAGATCGTGGACGAAACCGAAAAGGCCAAGGTGCTCATTCAGAGCGGCGATCCGGTGGTAGTGTCCCTGGCCCCGTCCTTCGTGGCAAACTATGAAGGAGCCGGTATCGAGGACATGCGGGAAGCATTGAAAAAGCTGGGCTTTTACGATGTGGAGGAAACTGCCCTGGGGGCTACGCTGGTCAAGCGTGAATATGATCGCATTCTCAAGGAAGAGGATCGGGACGTGGTCATTTCCTCCTGCTGCCATTCCATCAACCTGCTGATCCAGAAGTATTTCCCTCGGGTGCTGCCATACCTGGCGGACGTGCTGTCGCCCATGCAGGCCCACTGCGAGGATATCAAGCGGCGCATCCCCAAAGCCAAGACGGTGTTCATTGGCCCCTGCGTAGCCAAGAAGGACGAGGCTGAATACTATGAGGGCATTGTGGATGCGGTGCTGACCTACGAGGAACTGACCAACTGGCTGAAAAAGGAAGGCATTGAAATCCAACGCCGGCAGCAGCCTGACGAACACAGCCGGGCCCGTTTCTTTCCGACTACCGGCGGTATCCTGAAAACCATGGCCATGGACGCGCCGAATTTCAGCTACCTGGCCCTGGACGGGGTGGAAAACTGCATCGCAGCTCTGAAGGAAATCGAACAGGGAAAAATTCATCATTGCTTCATCGAAATGAGTGCCTGCGTGGGCAGCTGCGCTGGCGGACCTGTGATGGAAAAGTACGGTCACAGCCCGCTGAAGGACTATCTGGCAGTGGCCGGGTACGCCGGCGACAAGGATTTTGAAATCGATCAGCCGGAGATCCGGCAGCTGCGCAAGCGCTTTGAGCCCATCGACCAGCGGGCCATGATGCCCAGTGAAACCGAGATCCAGAATATTCTCCGGGAAATGGGTAAGTTCAAGCCCGCCCAGGAGCTGAACTGTGGCTCCTGTGGCTATAACACCTGCAGGGAAAAGGCCATTGCCATTTACCAGGGCAAGGCGGAAATATCGATGTGTCTGCCGTACCTGATGGAAAAGGCCGAAAACGTCAATGACACCATTGCCCGCAACAGCCCCAATGGTATCATCATGCTTAACGACCAATTGGAGGTGCAGCAGATTAACCCCGCTGCCCTCAAGATCCTCAACCTGCGTTCCGAAAATGCTGTGCTGGGCGACCAGGTGATTCGTATCCTGGACCCCGCGCCGTTCCTGAAGGTGAAAACCACTGGCTGCGGCATTTTCCATCAGCGTTCCTACCTGGCCGAATACGGCTGCACCATCCAGCAGACCATCGTACCTGCCGAAGATGGACGCATGCTGCTGTGCATCATGCGCGACGTGAGCGAGGAGGAGGAGGCCCGCCGCCAGCGGGAGGAGATCAGCCGCCAGACTGTGGAAGTGGCTGATAAGGTGGTGGACAAGCAGATGCGTATCGTGCAGGAGATCGCCAGCCTGCTTGGCGAAACCGCCGCGGAAACCAAGATCGCCCTGTCAAAGCTGAAGGAGTCCATTACCAATGAATGATCTGACTTGTGATATCGGCTATAAAAGCATCAACCATGTGGGCGAGCAGCTTTGCGGTGACCATGTGGAGGTGGTGGAGCAGGAGGACGGCTCCACGGTGATCGTGCTGGCGGACGGCCTGGGCAGCGGCGTAAAAGCCAGCATTCTGTCCACCCTCACCAGCAAGATCATTTCTACCATGCTTGCTGCCGGACTGTCCATAGAGGAGTGCGTGGAAACCATTGCCGCCACCCTGCCGGTGGATTCCATGCGGGGCGTGGCCTATTCCACCTTCACCATCATCCGCCTGATCCGCAACCAGACGGCGGAACTGATTCAGTATGATAATCCCCAGGTGATTGTGCTGCGGGGCGGCGAAAACTGGGAATATCCCCGCACAGAAACCACCATTGGTGGCAAGCAGATTTTCCGTTCGCTGATCCGCCTGCAGGAGGACGACGTGTTCATCGCCATGAGCGACGGCTGTCCCCACGCCGGTATCGGCATTGCCTATAATTTTGGCTGGAAGCGGGAAGACATCATCACCTTCATGGAGGCCATGAACCTGTGCGGCTATACGGCCAAGAACCTGTCCACCCTGCTGGTGGACGAGTGCAATAGGCTTTACGGCGGGAAGCCGGGGGACGATGCCACCTCCTGTGTGGTGCGTATCCGCAAGCGCGTACCTATGAACATGCTGTTCGGCCCGCCCAGTAACCGGGATGATGGCGACCGGATGATGAACCTGTTTTTCGCCAAGGAGGGCAAGCATATCATCTGCGGCGGTACCACATCTTCCATCGCCGCCAAATGGCTGAACAAGCCCCTGCGCGCCTCCCTGGATTTTACCGGCGATATCCCGCCCATCGCCTATCTGGAGGGTGCCGATTTGGTCACCGAGGGCGTGATTACCGTGAACCGCGTGGTGGAATACGCCAAAGATTACATAGGTGAAAACCAGCACTACGAGGACTGGAGCAACGGCAAGGACGGCGCGTCCATGATCAGCCGGCTGCTGTTTGAGGAAGCCACGGATATCAACTTCTACGTAGGCAAGGCCGTGAACCCCGCCCATCAAAACCCCGATCTGCCAATCAATTTCAACATTAAAATGAACTTGGTGCAGGAACTGTCAGAGGCGCTCAAAAAGATGGGCAAGCGCATCAAAGTCAGCTATTTCTAAGGAGAAAACATGCGTAAATTCGATACCAAGGTACAATACCTGAAATACAAGGTACTGCGGGAGGTGGCCAGGCAGGCCTGGAACGACACGCTGCTGGACAACGTGCTGGATATTCCCAAGATGATCGTGCCCGGCAAGGTGCCCACCATGCGCTGCTGCGTGTACAAGGAACGGGCCATCCTGGCCGAGCGCGTCAAGCTGGCCATGGGTGGCGGCAACACTGGCAACATCATCAACGTGATCGACATTGCCTGTGACGACTGTCCTGCCGTGGGCTATCAGGTCACCGATTCCTGCCGGGGCTGCCTGGCTCACCGGTGCGAGGATGTCTGCCGCCGTGGCGCGATCTCCTTTGACCACAACCACGAAGCGCATATCGACAAAACCAAGTGTGTGGAGTGCGGTCAGTGCGCCAAGGTTTGCCCCTACAGCGCCATCGTCAACCGCAAGCGTCCCTGCCAGAACGCCTGCAAGATCAAGGCTATTTCCATCAACGAAGACAATGCGGCCAAGATTGACGACGAAAAGTGCATCCAGTGCGGCGCATGCGTGTATCAGTGCCCCTTCGGCGCGATCAGTGACCGGTCCTTCATCATCAACGTGATCGACATGCTGAAAAAGAGCCAAGGCAACACCAAATACAAGGTGTACGCCTTGGTGGCGCCTGCTATCGGCAGCCAGATGAATTACGCCAAGCTGGGCCAGGTAATCACCGGCATCAAGGAGCTGGGTTTCTACACCGTGGTGGAGGTCGCTCTGGGGGCGGATATGGTAGCCCAGGCGGAATCCAAGGAATTGACGGAAAAAGGCTTCCTGACTTCCTCCTGCTGCCCGGCGTTCGTGCGCTATGTCAAAACCGCTTTCCCCGCCCTGGTACCTTATATTTCCCATAATCTGTCGCCCATGGGGACCATTGCCAAATACATTAAGGAGCACGAAACAAACGCGAAAATCGTGTTCATCGGGCCCTGCACCGCGAAAAAGGCGGAGGTGCAGCTGGACGATGTGAAGCCCTATGTGGACGCCGCCATCACCTTTGAGGAACTGCAGGCGCTGCTGGACAGCCGTGACATCGACATCACCACCCTGCCCGAGGACGTGCTGGACAACGCCAGCTACTTCGGCCGCATCTTTGCCCGTAGCGGCGGCCTGTCCGACGCTGTAGCCGAGGGCTTGAAGGAGCAGCATCTGGACGACTTCCAGCTGAAGGCCTGCGCCTGCGACGGCATCGAAGAATGTCGTATGGCGCTGCTCAAAAAGAGCAAGAACGCGCTGGATGCCAATTTCATCGAGGGCATGGCCTGCGTGAATGGCTGCATCGGCGGCGCGGGCAATCTGACCCATGGCGAAAAGAACAAGGCCGCTGTAGACAGCTATGGCCGGGAAGCTCTAGAAAAGACCATCCTGGATGCCATTGCGCCTCTTCAATAATTGAAACAGCATGGCGGCAAAGGCGTATTGCCGCCATGTTTCCGGTGTGCAGTGCGCAGCAAGCCGGAAAACAGGCACAGGTCTGACGATGCCTTTCCTTTGCCTGTTATCAGCAATGGGGAGCAGGCGAATTGAATATGTATATCCCGCCCATGCAGTTGGCAAAGGCGATGGAGACTTCACTATTCAGCTATATAAATGATGGCTTGGATCCGGGCTGTATCGGATGTAAAGCAGGCGGCTGTCAGCGGCAGATTGTCATATAAACTGACACCAATAACCCTGATTTTGCCTTGAAAGCGTTTTCTTCCATACAGATGGTACATTCCTCGTTCGCTTGAACTTTGGTCTCTTGGAATCGAAAATCGACCCAAATCATGCTCTATATTGATCACAAAATACTATTCAATGCTATATATGGTATACTTTTGAAACGTTAAAAAATCCCAGGTGTTTTTGAAGATAAAACAGCAGCACAATGATGCCGGCACAACCTTGATGGTCGTGCCGGCATGTTTGCTTATAAGGTTAGAATCACATCACGCAGGATGATCTCTTCTATTCTGCTGCGGATACTGTTCATTCTGCCGACCCATTCGAGGGACTGTGCTTCCTTTCGGCTTTTCATGATGCCTTCCTGGGCTGCCATCTGTTCAATCAGCCTTTCCAGCATGTTTACCGCTCATTCATTTACATTAGCCAGATGCCTGCAAAGAGTCCCATTCAGGACGAGCCGCTCATACAGTCCCTGATGCTCCGCTTCCGGAGATTTCAAGTGCAGCCTGCCCCGTTTTCCGATAGAACGTTGGTCTTTATCACCGATTGTCGAATGGGGATAAAGCAATGCCGTTAGCGCGCGACATTCGCATTGTCGAGGTCAGGGGTTCGACTCCCCTATACTCCACCACAATGTGTCCGAAAACGTCAAGTTTTCGGACATTTTTTACATCACAGAATCGCTTGTGTGGCTTCAGAAAGCGATTTTTGACAATAAAAAAGGGGAATTCCCCCTCAGATTTCCGCCATTTGGGGCAATTTGGGCAGACTGATCCCTTTGAATCTTTGGATCAGGCTTTTGACGC
>CACWXY010000063.1 GCA_902764915.1 uncultured Eubacteriales bacterium
AGTACTTTTTTCAAAAAACTGAAAAAAACTTTCGGACACTGCTGATTTGCAGCAGCATCTGAAAGTTTTGGGAACGGGTGTCTATTTTACGCTTACAAAGGCTGCCAGTCATGAACGCTGACTGACAACCTGATTGTAAACATCCATGGTACGCTCCACAAAGCGCTGGACACTGAATTCCTCCGCCCTGTGGAGCGCTTTTTGATGCATGTCTTTCCGCACTTCTGTGTTCCTCAGAATACGCTGTACCGCTTCCATGAATGCTGTCTGTGTATCATACATGAAACCGTTTTCACCGTTCACCAGTACATCCTTCAGGCACGCATCCTCACGACATACCAGCGGCAGCCCGCAGGCCATGGCCTCAAGGTATGTCATGCTGTGCACCTCAAATGTCGAAGCAGAGACAAACACATCCCCCAGTGCATAGTACCGATAGACCTCGTCCGGATCGATCCTTCCTATAAAGCGGACATAGGCGGAAAGATCGTGGTCCACACAGTACGTCTCCAGACGCTGCCGTTCCGGACCATCACCCACAATCAGAAGCTGCGCCTGTGGAAGAACCCTCCGCAGCTCCGGAAAATACTGCAGTATCTCGATAATATTCTTCTCATGGCTTACACGGGTGACCATCACGAGGATACAGCCGTTGTCCAAAAGCCCATACCGCGCAAGCAGTGCTTTTTTCTCCTCTGGTTCCACCTTTTTCTGATAGCGTTCCAGCGGAATACCGTTGGGGACCACGACTGTACGATCCCGGGCTGCCTGTACCATAACAAAACCGCGTGCCTTTTCTGAAGGCGCAATGACTTTCGCGGCGTACCGGTAGATATGCTTGCCATAGGCGTGCATCAGCAAGCGAATGGGCAGCGTGTTACGGAAACGGCCAAAGATGAACTGAGCATAATCGGTGTGCGTGGTCATGATCAGCGGTGCACCGGTCCGTGCGGCAATAGCAAAGCTTCTCCGGGCAATGGAGCCTTCCGTGTGCAGATGAATGACATCCGGTTTCCACGCCACCAGTTCTTCGATAAACGCGTGATGCCGGGCATAGCACACGCGGCTGTCCGGATAATACCATGCCGGAACCGAGCCGAGAAAGTAATCCTGCTGCTCTTTGCAGTCATGCCGGTCCTTCGATGGTGCCAGAACCCTGACCTCATGCCCAAGCTTACGCAATTCCCTGGCAAGATGCATTACGACATTCGCAACTCCGTTGGTCTGATAGATATAGCAGTCTGACGCCAGCAGGATCTTCATGAGACCTTCCTCCTTTCTGTTCCCCCATCAACCTGTACTGAAACCATGCTTACTGTTCCATTCGGGCGCTCCTGGCGGCAAAAGATGCCCTACGCTCTTTTGCATGGAAAAATACAGCGATTTCCATCCGCCCGTGAGAATAAAGCTGCTGCGTTATCATGGCAGCTGATACGCAGAAGCAGGACTTCCTTGCATGGGCAATCATACCAGAGCAAACCTTTTCCCGCAATCCCGTCTTTTCGCTTTAGCCCGGAGAGCAGGCCGGTCTGTTTTTGCGCAGACGCATACGCTTTTTCATGCGCACCTGTCAATACAGAAAAAAACAGAACGCGCAATTGAATAACAACCGGGACAGTGCCTGTACACAGGTCTGTCTCGGTTGTTGTCATCTTTTATGCCGTGCACGGCGAAGCAGTCAAAGAAACGCTGTGCCGCTCCCGTCGCGGGAAAGCATGCCCATCCGTTTTGTCAGCCTTGGCGAAATGCTCTTTGGATCCCTTCTGTATCACAAGACAGCAGGTTACCATGCTTCCTGTGAGACGCCACAGCACGTCAACGGGAACGCAACCCCTTGGTCTTTCATAAGCCGATACCGGGACTTCCCGCCGGTGCTGTATGGGAATAAGGCATTGTTTCGCTGTCATTGCTCCGTGCCTGACACTCCCGGGCTTTCACTGTCTGTCCCTGCGCTCACTGTTCCTTGCCTCGCGGAGGATTCTGTCAAGCGTTGCCTGCATCTCTTCTTCCGTTTCATAGCCATGCACCAGGAAGTACGGATTGCCTGTCAGCATGGCAGAAAGTCCGGAAAGATCGCCCCGATAGAATATATGGCAAGGCTTTCCGAGTGCCTCCGCAAAGGCCAGCTCATACCCTACGCCAAGGGAGGGACACGTACACTCTGCAATCACCAGGTCTGCCTCCCGTATCCAGGCCGTATCTTCCCTGTATATCGCGTCATCTGTTTTAGGTCCTTCCAGCGACAGATCACCCACATGTTCTGTGAGAACCGTATCCGTTTCCCTGATGTGTGCAATCATTCTCCGATAGCGTGCCGCATCCGCACGTCCGCCGCGTATGGAACCGGCAAAATAGACCTTCATATGTGTGCCCCTTTATTCATGGATTTCCAGCATCAGGCGTCCGGATTCCGAAAGAACGGCATGGCCTTTCCAGTGAAGGTATCTCTTCTGATCGGTTCACATGGAACGCCCTTCACCCTCACGGCGTCTTCCCCTGTATGGACAGGTGTCTGGTGATCATTGATGATACCGATTGCCTGGAGAAAAGCACAGGCAATCATGTTGCCTGCAAAGGAAAAGCCGTGCTTTCTGAGGTCACGGCTGGATTTTTTCGGGAGTGCGGACACAGACGGGATTTCCGCGGCGTCTTCCAGTAGCCGTCAGTCACTGCACTTTCTGTATATGACCAGAGACAGACATGGAAACCGCGCATCCGCCTGCCCACACATTTCTTCGCAGGAAAAAAGCTTTTCTGTTATGACGGATGCGACCGGGATTATCCAGGCGCATGTCCATCTCTTTTCCGTCATGCCAGTGCAGCCTGTTATGGCACAGTCATGAACATCTGCGCGGTACGTCTCGTGCCTGCGCAGAATGGTTTGTCAGGAAAGCGCTGCACCGTCACCTTCCAGGCACAACACATACAGTCATCACGGGAAGACCTGTACCGTTGGCTTCCGGCAGCGGGTCACCTTCATAAACCAACCGCAGCAGGCATCTTTCATGCTCATACTTTTTTCTTTTCCTGTACGCTGACATTCATCGCGCCAAACGTTTCACTCAGTTCCGACAGTAAACTCTCTTCACCGTCATTGACAGGCATTTCCTGGCCTTTTTTTGCAGCCTGAAACGCAGTCGGGGTTCCGGTGATCTCTGTCAGCGCATTGGCGATCATCGAACGGTAGCGCTCACTGTTGAGCGCATCGGAATAAAAATCAAAGGAATCATTCGGTTCCCAGATATACTTGTTGCCCTGGACTTCCCGCAGCTTTCCCATGGCCAGCATGGATACAATAGACGCTCCGCTCCCTTTCTTGAGATAATCAATGAGGGATTTCCATACCGCCTGGCTGTCTCCGTCCAGTACCTTCTGTGCCACCGGCGCCTTGCGCTCGGGAGCGCCGGCGGATGCAGCGGCTGTTTTGGGCGCGGCTTTGGATGCTGCTTTTACGCTCACGCCTTCACGCACGCTCTTTTCCAGCATCCGGCACTGATTCTCCAGTTCTTCCACCCGTGCGGCCAGCGCGTCCACATCCTTTTCCTCGCTGGAAAGACAGGCCCGGATCGCAGCGGACTCCAGCGCGAGCCTTGGCATGGATATGGTCTTCATGGCATTTTCGACCTTCATGAAGATATCCATGGCCCGGAGCAATGCGGATGCAGGAAAATCCTGACACTGTGTCTGGTAGTCCCTGGCGTCCTCGCTGGTTATTTCCAGAATATCCGCGATCTTGTCGCCGCAGCTCTGTGCCAGAAGCAGTGCCCGCATGTGTGCCGATATATCCCGCGAGAAAACAACCGGATCACTGCCGGCGCGGACGACCTCGTCAATGCACAGAAGCGCCTGGTCGATGGCATGGGTTTTCAGGGCTTCCGCAAAGCGGAATAAAAAAGCCCGGTCCGCTGTTCCCAGGACTTCATGCACCAGCTGGGTATCCACATGCGTGGCATACCCGATGCACATATCCAGGATCGACAGTGCATCACGCATACCGCCCTCTGCGGCCCTGGCAATCAGTGACAGCGCTTCCGGCTCGGCCTCCACCCCGCTTTTCTCCGCTGCTTCCCGCAGCCGGCCCGCAATCTTTTCCGCCGGTATACGGCCAAAGTCAAAGCGCTGGCAGCGGGAGAGGATTGTGGCAGGCAGCTTCTGCGGCTCTGTCGTCGCCAAAATAAAGATCACATACTCCGGCGGTTCCTCCAGTGTCTTGAGGAGTGCATTAAACGCTGCCACCGACAGCATATGGACTTCGTCGATGATATATACCTTATAGGTACCGAACTGCGGCGGGTACTGCACTGTATCGCGCAGTTCCCGCACCTGGTCCACACCATTGTTGCTGGCCGCGTCAATCTCCATCACATCGAGAGATTCGCCCTCCAGAATCCGCCGGCAGTTCTCACATTCGCAGCACGGGTCTCCATCATGCGGGTTCAGACAGTTGACAGCGCGGGAGAGTATCTTCGCAGTGCTGGTTTTTCCGGTGCCCCGGGTCCCGCAGAAAAGATAGGCATGGGCAATACGGCCGCCGGCCACCTGATTGCGAAGGGCTGTCATGATCCCTTCCTGGCCGACCATCTCCGAGAATGTCGAAGGCCGCCATTGCCTGTACAGTGCCTGGTATGCCATATACCCATGCCCTCTTTCCTTATCAGTTCATTGCCTTACGGATCTTCTGTCCTTTCGGCGTGTCTTCCAGGATATAGCCTGCCGCCTTTATGGCGTCACGCAGTTCGTCCGACTTTTTCCAGTTCTTTTCCTTGCGCGCCTGTGCGCGGTCTTCCACCATCTGCAGGATCTCCTGCGGGATGTCGTCCTCACCGCTGGGCTTTTTCTGAACAAGCCCCAGTACATCGGTCATGCCTGTAAAGCTCCGGAGCGCGGCATCAATGGCTGCGCGGGAGGAGGCATCATTGAGCGTGGAGTTCACATCGCGCACTTCTTCAAAGATCGCCCCAATGGCATCCGCTGTATTCAGATCATCGTCCATCGCGGCATCAAACTTCTTTTCATAGTCCGAAAGCCGTGTCTCCAATGCCTTTTCCGCGTCATCCATAGGTCTGTCCTGCGCATTCTTCTGAAGGAACAGCATCTGATCCCGAGCCGTATACAGCCGCTGGAGGCTGGCATTGGCCGAGGCAATCTGATCCCGGGAGAAATTAATGGGACTGCGGTAGTGTGCGGAAAGCATGAACATGCGCACAGCCTCCAGGTCATACTCCTTGGCGATATCCCTGACCGTGAAGAAATTACCCAGTGACTTGCTCATCTTCTGGTTGTCCACATTGATAAAGCCATTGTGCATCCAGTAATTCACATACGGCTTGCCGGTGGCGCCTTCAGACTGCGCAATCTCGTTCTCATGATGTGGGAAAAGCAGGTCCTTCCCGCCGCAGTGTATATCAAAGCTTTCGCCGAGGTATTTCATGGACATGGCGGAGCACTCGATATGCCAGCCGGGACGTCCCATACCCCAGGGGCTCTCCCAGGCGGGTTCGCCGGGCTTCTGCGCCTTCCATACCACAAAGTCAGCAGGGTCTTCCTTATCCGTCTCCACATCCAGACGCTCGGACGCACCGACTTCGCGGTCCTCCATGCGCTGTCCGGACAGTTTCCCATAGCCAGGGAAAGCAGAGACGCGGTAGTATACATCCCCGTTCTTGCCCACATAGGCATGCCCGTTGTCGATCAGGCGCTGAATGATATGAATGATTTCCGGAATATGCTCCGTTGCCCGGGGATGAACCGTCGCAGGCCGGATGCCCAGTGCCTTGGCGTCGGTATAGTATTCGGCAATAAACCGGTCAGCGAGTTCACGCACCGAAATGCCTTCGGCATTCGCGCCTTTGATCATCTTGTCATCAATGTCCGTGAAATTCTGGACAAAGGTGACTTCATAGCCTTCTCTCTCCAGCTGCCGCCGAAGAACATCAAAGGTAATGAACGGGCGCGCATTCCCGATGTGAATAAAATTGTACACTGTCGGGCCGCAGGCGTAGATGCCCACCTTGCCCGGGTGAATCGGCTTAAACTCTTCCTTTTTTCTCGTCAGTGAATTGTAGATAACCATTCCTATTCAGCCTCCTCTGCTGTTCTCAGGACCATCCGGGCTCAGTAAACCCGCTCCAGTCCTGACTGGCGCCTTCATGGACACCCTGCGGATAGACCCCCGGCGTCACAAGACTGAGCCCCATGTCCGCCTCATCATTGCTTGCATTACTGATCACCTGTACCTCACGGGTAAACCCGTTCTCCATAAGCACCGACGAAATGCCGGGGAAATCCTCCCGCTGGCTCGTGGGCTGTACTTCGCCGGGCATATCCAGGGACAGGGTATAGATCGCAGGATACAGTTCGTCAAAGCGATAGAAGCCATAACTGTCCGTAACCGTCTGTGCCACTTCCCGGCCTCCGCGGTAGAGATGCACCGTCAGTCCTGCAATCCCGGACTCGTCTGTGTCATATAGTCCATTGTTGTTTTCGTCGAGCCATACCAGATCTCCCAGGTTGCCGGGAAGCACGCTGCCGATATCATGCCCTGTGAGGTCCTCGCCCATAACCAGCGTAAACACATCGGTTTCCCCATTGCGTCCCTGACAGCTGGTCATAATACTCACAAGGCCGGCCCGCGTCAGCCGCTCGTCCGTCATTTCCGCCACAATCTGGCCTTCCGGCAGTACAACCGCGATCTGATAAGCGCCGGGAAGCAGTCCGCGCATGCGGTACATACCGGTTTCATCGGTCGTGATCTCTTCCTCCACCCGGCCCAGTGCCACATTGTACAGTGTCACGCGAGCGCCTGACAGCGGCTGAATCTCGCCCTGCTGATCCACCCAGACCTGACCGCTGATCTCCGTCAGCCGCACCAGTCCCAGCTGCAGACCTTCCACCGTTTCGTTCGACCGCACTTCCACCGGAGAAAGCACCAATGTGCTGTCATTTTCCACAAACCCGCTGTCCTCACCGGCTCCCAGCGTCCGGTCATCCAGCGCGTAGACCAGCGCATAGCTTCCGGGAATCATGCCGTCATTCGAGAACTGGCCCTGTGCATCCGCGGTCAGGGTCGTAATCACATCCCCCGTATCCGTGCTGACCACTGCAATGGTCTCGCCCTTTCCGGGCAGATCAGAAGACGCATCATACTTTCCGCTCTGGTCTGCGTCCAGCCAGATGAAGCCCGAAAGGCTTCCCGGGATGACGGCGCCCAGGTTTTCCCCTTGCCAGACCGATCCCATGGGGAACGGGAAGGAAACACTCTGGCTGCTCTGACACGGTTCCAGAGGCAGCGTATACTCAGTCCTGCGGGAGAGCACATAGCCGCCCGGCAATGTCAGCGAAAGTGTGTAGGTGCCAGGACGAATGCCCTCCATATGGAAAGCACCGTCTTCTCCGGTTGCAATGACCTGTACATCCCCTTTCGCCGTTTCGGGCGTCAGTGTCACAACAGCACCCGCCAGACGCTCCGCGTCCTCTGTCAGAATTCCCTGCGCCGACGGGTCTACAAAGACCACGCCGTCCACAGATCCAAATGTAATCCCGCCTACAGGCGAAAGTGTATACTGTTCGCCGCTCTGGAAATGGAAAGCCGGACTGATGGCCTTTCCGCCCTGCGCAGACCAGTCGGATGTCTGGGTAAAGGCAGCACCGTCAGGCAGCGTAACCTCCGCATAATAACTGCCTGGAAGTACACTGTCCAGAAGGAAATCAGCGCTGTCCGTAATCTCCGCGGTATATACATCGCCCTCATCCGAGTAGAGGGTTACTGTGCTTCCTTTCAGTCCGCCTTCGCCTTCATCCCAGCCACTGCTGTCGTTTTCATCGGCAAAGATACGGCCGTATACGGTACCCGGCAGAACAAGGCCCGCGTCCATGCCGGCCACACTGCTTCCCGGCTGTACCACGAATACTTCCGAAGTGCCCAGTCCCGCACCGCGGCTGATCATACAGTTGCCGCTGGCCACGCGGGTAAAGGCATGACCGGAGGGTGCCTGCATCTCCAGATAATGTGCGCCAGGCACGACCTCCTCCATCCGGAACTGTCCCAGGCGGTCCGTGCGTACGCTGAGGAGCTCTGTTCCATCCTCATGCATAAGGCGCACGGTCAGTCCGGCAACGCCCTGCTCATCTGTATCCATCTGTCCGTTGAAATTCTGGTCCATATAGACCGTACCAGACAGAACGGATGGCTGTACCGCACCGATATAGATGGGCTTCACTTCATCCAGCCCCAGGGTTACGTTTTCAATGAGACTGTCACGCCGCCCCGTGACCCGACGGAACCGGTTGCCTGTCTCTCCGCCTACCACCCGGGTATAGAACACATTTTCCGGCAGTGTGGCGCGCACGCGGTATGCGCCAGGCCGAAGCGCCGAAATCGCATACTGTCCGTCCGCACCGGTGATGGTACTGGTCAGTTCCACGTTTGTACTCTGGCGGTATACCGTGATCTTCACGCCGGAGAGAGGCAGATCACCCGCATCCATGGTTCCCGAATAGTTCACATCCAGGAAGGCATACCCCATCAGCCCCGCTTCGCCATAGACACCGATGTTCTGATTATCCTCTACATGCGCCTTGTTCATGTCATAGTTTTTCGCGGCGACCGTCTTGCCTTCATCGGTAAAGATAGAGCGATCCGATCCGCCAGCCTTGGAATAGCGGGTAAACATCATACCGCTGGGCAGTGTCACCCGGATCTTATAGGAGCCAAGGCGCAGCTGGGTGAAGTTGTAATATCCATCCTCGCCGGTAATCAGCTGATAGGTCAGTCCGTTCTTGAGACCGACCATCTCGACCAGAACTCCCTGCTGTCCGGGTTCATCCGACTGCATGATACCGTCGCCATTGCTGTCCAGCCATACCCGGCCGCTGATGCCCGCCGCCGGTGTGGCGCCGATACCCATGGAGAAGCTTCCGCCTTCACTGATATGGAAGGGTTCGCTTTCCTGGTTCTGTGCGCTCTGGCGCTCCATCGCACTGGAAGTCAGACTGTTGCTTGTGCGGCTCTTCTCGCCGTAGCCGTAATACACCGGCAGCTGACTGCGAATGCGATAATCGCCTTCCGGAAGGTTCTCGAACACCGCGGTACCGTTTTCGTCCGTGAGTACACTGCCTGCCAGCCTGTCGCCTTCTGCGAGACAGACAATCAGGTCAATCACGGCATTGTCCACAGGCATTTCATACTTGCCCTTTTCTCCGTTATGATTTGCATCGGAGAATACCAGGACCTCCACACGTCCTGTACCGGCGTCAAGGGAGACCCGTTCCAGTTCGCGCAGCGGAATAAAGCTGGCTTCCCGGTCAGGATCAAGCGCAGACTCATCAAAGCCCAGTATCTGTGCCGCGTCCTCTTCTTCCCACTCCGCAGCCGCTTCCAGGTCCGCATCAGGTCCTTCGTCTTCAGCCGGCGTTTCCCCGGTTTCAGACTCCTGCTCTGTGTCCTCCGCATCATCCGCACTCTCAGAGGACACAGTCTCCGTATCCCCCGCGTCTTCCGGCGCTTCAGATACCGCTTCGGTCTCCTCTGTCAGTTTGGTCTGCGCAGATGGCTCCTCTTCTGTCTGCGGTATCGTCTCATCCGCTTCACTGTCAATAGCTGCAGGCTGTTCTTCCGATTCGATTTCCTCTGTCACATGATCCTGCGCCTCGGTTTCCAGCGGCAGGTTACTGATCTCAGTTTCCTCAACATCTGGCTCCGCATCGTCCGCAGGAAACGCTTCTTCAGCCGCCTCCGTATTTTCCTCTGCGGCCTGTCCCACAATCGCGGGGACGGAAACCGAATCATCCGAAGCAAGGACCTCTACGGTGCACTGCGCCGTGCCATCTGTCCATTCCCATCCATCCCCGGCAAAGCTGCCATCCGGCAGCGTCACTGTCAGTGTATAGGTGCCCTGCGGGATATAGCCCGCCGACCAGTATTCACCCTGCACCTGTACTGGGTAGTCCCTGCCCTCGCCCTGTACGGATACACGTGCGCCTTCCGGCACCGTGCCATAGATCGTCTTCAGGGGCACGATCGCAAGGGACAGGGACAGATCCTGCGTCAGCTCACCCAGATCCCAGAGACTGTCAGACACGCCAGGCAGCGCCTCGCACTGCGCATAAGCATTGTCAGGCAACAGCAGGCGCATCTGATACGCCCCGGTGGGCAGAACAGTTTCTGTCTGCAGTCCCCCTGCCAGCGACACAGTCCACTGCTGTACAGCCCGGTTGTTCTGTACCAGGGTCACCACTGCCATGCCCGGCTTTTCAGAGAGCCGGCTGTCCACCTGCACATCCAGCTGCAGGCTGATTTCTTCCGGTACCGAAAGCGCAGCGCTCTCCGCCGCGTTCTCAGACTCAGGCAGCGTTTCTTCCTCTGTTTCTTCCCCAGTCTGCTCCACGGCCTCCTCGGCATCCGCGTCCACGTCCTCATCTTCGGATGTGAGCAGGGACACCTGCGCCATTTCCGTGTCATTCCCACGGTACGGTGTCACTGAAAAGAGTACCAGCAACGCCGGATCATCCGCGCTTGTCACACGATAGTCTCCGCAGACGGCCATGTTCTCCGGCATATACAGGCCCTGCGCATCCGTCGTTACGGTTTCTTCACTGATTTCCGCTCCGTCCGCATCCAGTGCAGTCAGGATATAGGCCGTATCGGGTGCTCCCATCAGACAGTATTTTCCCACATTTGCATAAGCCAGAAGATGTGCCACATTGGGCATGCCTTCCGTTACTGCCAGGGAATATCCCTCTTCGTCCATGGCATACCCGGGCTGCAGCGTGTCAGACTGCGGGATCAGCGTTACTTCGCTGCCGTCAATGAGCGACACAATACTGTTTCCCGTCACATCCGCATCAATCACGCCCAGATACGTGTCATGCTGGAAGACATCAAAACAGCAGGTGATCATTTCGCTCTGCCACTGACCTTCCCCCGTGCTCTTCATGCCATATACACTGACCGAAAGACTGGTATCTTCCGCCTGTGCCAGAGCCAGGCACAGTATCATCACCAGAGATATTCCTATGAGAATCAACCGCTTCGTCATACGATCCTCCAAACAAGTTTGCAAACTTTTACGCATAACATCTTAACGCAACCATCACGGACAGTCAATGAAGAAACACGGACACATCGTAACAATCCGCCGCCTTTCCGTGACAGAAAAGCACGGAAAAGCCACTGTTTTTCCTCTGTTTTTCCATCGTCCGATTTGCTATACTTTTCCCGTCCATTCTGCAATAAAGGGACGCTGTGGGCATTCACCATACGCGGCCGGCTCTGTTTCTCCCACGAATTGCGCTGCTTCACCACAGACAGATGCGCACCGGCAATGGCCTGCATCTGTTTGTACCCACCGTGCAAAAGATAATGGAAATCCGTCAGACTCAGCGCGGTTCCTGCTGTTCATTTATCATAAGCCGGGATCATACCAATCCTTCCCGCCGGGCAAGTGTCCTGGGTTCTCTGCGCCAATTGCGGATCCCCGCATTCCCGCCGAATGCGTTGGCTTTCAGGGGACAGGAAAGCGCCGCAATGCAGTCGATTCGATTCCGGTCACCCATCCGAAGCAAGCGAAAAAAACGTATGCGGCATCCGGGTAGGCGGAGCCACATTCATTATGTTTCCATGCGTTACGGACCCCATGCATACCGTACAGATTGTCACAGGAAATGTCAGATAGAAAGGACGGACAGACAGAATGATTGAATTTGGTACAGGCGGCTGGCGCGCCATAATCGGAGACGGATTCACCAGGGACAACATCCAGCGCATCGCGTGTGCGCTCGCCCGGCGTATGGTCCGTGAACACACCGCGGAGAAAGGAATCTGCGTCGGGTATGACCGGCGCTTTCTCAGCCGGGAAGCCTGCATCTGGTTTTCCGAGGTCATGGCGGGCGAAGGCGTACACGTCTATTTCGTCAATCTCTCCTGCCCCACCCCACAGGTCATGTTTACGGTCAAGAGCATGGCGCTGTCCTATGGCGCCATGATTACCGCCAGCCATAACCCGGCAATCTACAACGGGATCAAGCTGTTCACCTTTGGCGGACGCGATGCCGCCGAGGAATACACGGAAGCAATCGCCGCGGAAGCCAATCAGCTGTCCCCTGAGGCAATCCGCTCTGTAAGCTTTGAGAAGGCGGTGGAAGAAGGCTCCATTGAATACATTGATCCCCGGGATCAGTACCTGGATTCCATTCTCGCTCAGGTAGATACCCAGGCCATACGCAAGCGTCGTCTCCGCGTGGTACTGGATCCCATGTTCGGTGTCAGCGTAACAGGGCTTATGACCATCCTCTACTCCACCCGCTGCGACCTCGACGTTATCAATGACCGTCATGATGCTTTCTTTGGGCGTCATCTCCCGGCTCCGACCCCGGAAACCCTGGTAGACCTGCAGGCTGCCGTACGTGATCACAGCGCGGATGTGGGCATTGCCACCGACGGCGATGCGGACCGGCTGGGCATTATCGACGAAAAAGGCCGGTATGTGTCAGCTAATGAAGTGCTGGCACTTCTGTACTACTATCTCCTGCGCTACAAGGGCTGGCATGGTGCCGCTGTGCGCAATATTGCAACCACGCATCTTCTGGACCGGATTGCCCATAGTTTCGGAGAGGAATGCATCGAAGTGCCCGTCGGCTTCAAGCATATCTCCAAGGGCATGGAAGAGCACGATGCCGTTATCGGCGGCGAATCCTCCGGCGGTCTTACCGTGCGCGGACATATAGCCGGCAAGGATGGTCTGTACGCCGCCAGTCTGCTGGTGGAGATGCTGGCGGTCACCGGAAAACCGCTCAGTCAGCTGGTGCAGGACCTGTATGACCAGTTCGGGGAAATGCATATGGCTGAGTACGACTGGGCACTGACCGAGGAAAGCAAGAAAAGGATTCATCAGACGGTCATGATTGACCAGACGCTGCCCGACTTCGGTCATACAGTGGAAAAGATCAGCTATCTTGACGGCTGCAAGGTCTACTTTACCGACGGCTGGATTATCGTACGCTTTTCCGGAACCGAACCGCGTGTGCGTATCTTTGCTGAGGCGGATACCATTGACCATGCACGGACGCTGGTCAAGACCATGGCGGACGCCCTGGATCTTCCTTTCTCCGAAGAATAAGACCTGCGCCGGAATCACTGTTTTCACTGTCTTCCCACCTGCACATGAAAGGATTACTGCATGCATAGCCTCCTGCAAACCACGGAAAATACCAGAGACCTGGGCGGATACCGCACACGCTCAGGAAAGGTGACAGCGCCGCTCTGTCTCCTTCGAAGTGACATTCCCTTTGCGCCTTCGGAAAAAGACATCGCATTTCTTCGCGAAAACGACATTACGACCATTGTGGACCTGCGGGATGCCGCAGCCCTTCAGCGTGTTCCCTGCGGCTTTCGCGACATACCGGGGTTTACATACCGGAACTTCCCCATTGAGGAAGGCGCGTCCGTTCCTCCGACCATGGAAGAAGTCCTCCCGTCCTATATCGCCATTGCCGAAAGCCGAGGGCTGCATGATGCCATAGCATGCATCGCGAAAGCCCCGTCCGGCGTACTGTTTCACTGTACTGCCGGAAAGGACCGCACCGGCATTCTCGCTGCTTTTATTCTGCTTCTGTGTGATGTACCGGAAGCCGATGTGGTTGAGGACTATGTACTGACGCAGGCCTACTCACCAAAGCGCATTGCCCGGCTGCGTGAGCGTTTTCCTCAGATTGATCCCCGCATCATGGATGCTTCCAGGGTGCATATCCTGCCGTTACTTGCGCATTTCCTTCATGGGTATCAGGATATCCGGGAGGCGCTTCTCGCGCATGGGCATACACCGGAAACACTGGACGGGATCCGGAATAAACTGCTGCATTAAAATGAAAAGAGGCCGCGGCGCGGCCTCCTTTTATTTCTCGTTTTCTTTTCTCTTTCGCACCAGTGCCATCTCAACACGATGATCACTGAGCTGCTCCACCCGAATATGAATGTTCTCCACATCCACTTCCGGGTGACTTCCGTCCGGCGGGATCGTCCCCAGAATGGAGAAGATGAGACCGCCCAATGTATCATATTCCCTGTCTTCCGGCAGTGTGATGCCCAGCACTTCCTCCAGGTCTTCAATCGAAGTGCTTCCGGCAATCCGCCAGAGCTGCGGAGAGAGCTGGGTAATCTCGGTTTCATCCTGCGGATCGTACTCATCGTAGATATTGCCCACAATCTGTTCCAGCAGGTCTTCCATAGTCACCACACCGCTCATGCCGCCGTACTCATCTATGACAATGGCCATATGAATTTTCTTTTTCTGCATGTCCCGGAATAGTACATCCGCCTGTACATGTTCCGGTACAAAGTATGCTTCCCGAATCAGGTCTGTAAGCGGCTTCTGCTGCGGTCTTTGCAGGTTCAGAAGATATGCACGGGCATTAAGCGTACCGACAATGTCATCCATATCCTCCCGATATACGGGATAGCGCGTAAGACCTGTGTCCATAATCGTCCTGAGAATCTCTTCCGGCTTTTCATCCAGCGCAATGCTCGTCACATCGGTCCGATGCGTCATCACATCTTCCGCTGTCTGATTATTGAAGGCGAATATGTTCTGGATCATTTCGCGCTCATTTTCCTCAATGGATCCCTTCTCGCCGCCCATATCCACAATCTGAAGGATCTCCTCCTCGGTAGGACCTGCATCCCCTTCATCCGCATGGAAAAGGGCCAGCCCACGGTGCATCAGCGCACAGAGCGGTGTAAACACAAACGTGACAGTCCGGGAAAAACCGGTCATAAAGGCATTGGGCGAAGGGCTTCTGGCATAGATCGCCCGCGCAGCCACAATGGAAAGGGTAAGCAGCAGGAGCATCCCCGCGAAAAGCGCAATCATGATCAGCGCCTTCAGCCAGAAGGTATCCACAGAAAACGCCGCGTACAGGATACGGCTTGCACGGTACAGTGTCATGCCCAGAATCAGCACCAGCACCATACGGAAACAGACACTGGCTTCTTCTGTGCGCTCCGGCGACATCGCAATCGGTCTTCGTCCCTCATGTCCTTCCTCCGTACCATACTCACCCGGAACCGATACCAGTTCGGACAGATGAATGGACAGAGCATACCCGATCAGTGATACGATCATGAGCAGAAAACATCGGCCTATGTCAGAAGACAAGGCTATCACACTCCTTTTGTCTATATATACAGACAAAGTCATTATACCACTTTCTATATGTCATCGCAATCGCTGCGTTGCGCACATGTGTTTTTCCGTCACCCTGCGCTGTCCCTGGATACAGCATCCACGCTCGTTTTCTGTGCCGTCGAATGAAAAGCAACGGAAAAGCGGCAGCCGGATACGGTACATGCAGGGAAGCCATGGGCAGAATCATTGTTTCCGAAATGGAGCGGGTCAGCCCCTTCCCGGAGCCGAGGCTGTCACCTGCCCTGCAGCTATGTATGGCATTCCTTGCGCTTGCCACGCTTTCTATTCCTTTGCAGTTTCTTTGTCGCACACTTGTGCGCATCCCGCAACTTTGCTATAATCCCTTTTGCAACAAAGAAAGGAGCTTCGATTACTATGCTCGATAAACTGCTGGGACTGTCCGTAGCTGTCGCCGAACAGGCCGCCACCGTCGCCGAAGGCACTGAGGAAATCGCGGAAGCCAATCCCATTGCCATGCTTGTCACCACCTTCCTGCCCATGATTCTGATCTTCGTGGTTTTCTATTTCATGTTGATCCGTCCGCAGCGCAAGAAGGATAAGAAAGTCAAGGAAATGCTGGACAACCTGAAAGTTTCCGACCGTGTATGCACCATTGGCGGCATCTATGGCACAATCACCCAGATCAGGGACGATACCGTAACCCTGTCCGTTGGCAACCAGAACATGACCATGGTCATCGCTCGCTGGGGCATTCGGTCCGTAGAGGAAGTCTCGGTAGAAAACGATATGGAAGCCTTGAACTGAAAAAACGGAAACCCGCACGCGGCGGGTTTTTTTATGCCTGAGAGAAAGGATAATGCATATGCTCTTTATCGGGATCTGCGGCGCCAGCGGAAGCGGAAAGTCTACCCTGGCCGAGTCTCTTCAGCAAAGGCTGGGTCAGCGCTGCTTTGTTCTGCAGCAGGACGCTTACTACCTCGATCATCCCAACCTCTCCTTTGAAGAACGCAAGCTTCTCAACTATGATGAACCGGCCATCTTTGACCACGATCTGCTCCTGCATGACATTCAGACGCTCATGCAGGGACAGCCAATCACACAGAAGAGTTATGATTATTCCCAGCACCGTCGCGCTGACAAGGATACACTGATCTGGCCGCGAGACGTCATGATCCTCGAAGGCATTCACTGTTTCCATGACGATCGTCTGCGGAATCTCATGTATCTGAAACTGTATATGAAAGTGGAGCCGGACATCTGCCTTCTGCGTCGTATCCAGAGGGATATTACAGAGCGCGGAAGAGATATTGACGGGATTGCCCTTCAGTATCTGTCCACTGTCAAGCCCATGTATGACCGCTATATCCGCAACTACATCAATTTCGCGGATGTGATCGTCGCAGGCGGCGGAAGAAATGCGCGTATCGTTGACATCCTTGCAGGCTATGTGCAGGATGAGCTTTCCAAGCGCGGCGACAACTGAGCCCAGTTTTCTACGGGGATTCGTCCCCGTTTTTTTTATGATCCGAGCCCTTGAAAAATCCGAGCTTTTCCATTTGTAAAGGGTAGATAGACAGGTGCAAAATAGACATATCCCCAGTGAGCAATAGACAATCTGCGTTCACTGGGGATATGTCTGTTTTATAAGTATGCCAAA
>CACWXY010000064.1 GCA_902764915.1 uncultured Eubacteriales bacterium
GGAAGAACAGTTGGGCATTCAGCTAACAAATGTGGATAACAGTATCAGTCAGGGATACAGGAAATGGAACATCAAGGAAGGAAATAATACACAGGATATGATTTTCCTTCTGAGTTATGCTGAAGCAAACAAATACTTTGGCGTGGCTTATGGTGATGGTAAGAAAGTGGATGCGGCCGCACGTATAGCGGCGACTGCGTACGCGGAAAAGCAAGGGGCATATACAAACAACAACCATAAAACAGAGGATGGTGCTGCAACTACATGGTGGTGGCTGCGCTCCCCTGGCAACAATCGGCGTAATGCCGCACATGTGGACTATGACGGTTCTCTTACCCCTCGGAGTGTGAGTGTTGACCGTGGTTGTGTTCGCCCTGCTATGTGGATCGATCTTAACGCCGATATCTTTGGTCTGCCTAGTAACGATGTACAATATGAAGACACTTCGAAGAACGCAATAGATCTTCAGAAGGAATCGGATTATCAAGCAGCTGAAGCCATGACAGTTACTTCTCCTTCGCGCAGGACTTCATCAGCGGCGCGATTTCCTACCGCCAGTTGAATCGGGCAATGCACCTGGACAAGCTCGGCCGGCAGTTTGTGCTGAAAAGCAAAAAGGCCTTTGACAGAATCAAATTCGAAGGATACGAAGTCGCGGAGAGCGCTGAGTGGTACGCAAAAAAGATGTCGCGTGACCGCGCTGCCAGGCGGGAGTATTTCAACGTTGAGCGCAACCACATTGACAGGAACGACATCTTCATCACACAAATCCTGACGGAGGAGATGAAGCCGGATGATACACGCTTACGATAAGCTCTACCTGGAAAAAGCAAGAACAGCTCTGGCCCGGATGCTGGACTTTGCCGTCTATGATCTTCATCAGGAACTGGCCTCCTTCTTTGATCTCTTCATTTCAACGGGTGTCGCTCAGCTCTTTGAACAGGGAGACATCCATACACTGGTTGGAAAATCAGGTGTAGAGTTAGCTTATGAGGTGCTTGACCGCAGTGGCTTGGCCTATCAACGCGTCACTCCTCAATACACGATAGACCGGAGCGAAGAATATTGGACTGGATGGGCATTGGCTTACTACCAATGGGAAACCGCACTGTCCTTTGCAGAAATTGTTCGGTGTGTTCCCATCACTGATATCCAGGTTATGTACAACCCATACCACGAAATGGACATTCGGCAATTCTGCGATGCTATGAACGACCTCATGCGCAAGGCAAAGCCCGAAACCAATCTGAAACTGCTTCGTCAGCAGAACGGACTGAGTCAAAAAGAACTGGCTGAAATCAGCGGTGTGCCTCTACGGACGCTGCAGCAGTATGAGCAGCGTCAAAAGAACATCAACAAGGCACAGGCCGAGTATCTTGTATTGCTTTCCACTGCCTTGAACTGCTCAGTAGAGCAGTTAATCGAGCGTATCTGACTTCCATTTTCACACAGTTTCATCGCACTTTCACCTTCTTATGCCGCCCTTCGGGGCGGTTTTTTGATGCCTCCGGGGCCGAAAACTCACGGGCCCCCAATTCCGCGATAATTCACGCGAGCCTGGGCGGCGGTCTCCAGGCGGAGAGCCCCGGGGTTTGAGGCCCCCTGGAGGCGCACAGCGACTTTTCCACGGCGAAGCGCGGAAGTGTGGCTGGGCTGGGCGGATGCCGGGGCTGACCGGGGGCGGACACAACTGGGGCTGTGTGCCGGGGCTGGCGCGACCGGGGTCACCGGGGCTGTGCCGGGGGCGGTGTGCCGGGTGACCGGGGCGGAAACCGGGGCGACCGGGGCAAAAAGACGGGGTCACCGGGGCGAAAACCACACCGGGGCGGCGGAAATGCCGGTTTTTTTCGCGGAAAAGCCGGGTCACCGGGGCGAAAAAGCCGGGGTTTGGGCGGCGTACCGGGACCCAAAAGCCCCAAAAGCCGGGTTTCCGCTTGCTGTCAGGGCGGATTTTGCCGGGATCTGGGGCGGGGCGTGACGGGTTTGCAAGCTCCCTCGCGCGTACGTGCGCGCGTTTCGCGCATATAAGGAAGCTTGTTGGGTTTGGTCGGTTTTCCTAAAATTTCTCACCAAATAATTTGAAAAAGGGGGTTGACTTTCCGGGGCTTCAGAGTGATGTATGTCACCGCGCCGAGGCACACAGCCCAGCGAGACCGCGGGTGGGAAAAGCCACCGGGTCAGGGAGAAGCCCATGAAAAACCAGACTTTCGGCATTATTACGATAATCGGAATAATCGGCATCGAGCTCGAGATGAACGGCATCCTCCGCACGAAGGCGGCCCAGGTCATCGCCGAGCATTTCGGCACACACCCCAGCCAGCCGGAGGGCGGCTGCTACCACACGCAGACCATTGGTGCCTATGTGAAATCCCTGAGTACGCTCTCGGCAGCTATTACAGCGGCGGGCATTTATGGGAGTACCATTTCTTCCTACCGTACCTCGCTGGATGGCGTTACCTATACGGCGGCATCCTTCACGGCCAGCAAAAAACTGTCCGCCGCCGGGGACATGACCATGACGGTCACCGTCATCGACAGCCGTGGCCGGACAGCCACCTACACGAATACCTTTAATCCGGGCGATCATCGACAACCCGATCTACATCGGCATTTACCATATGCAGGGAGTCCAGTCCGAGCCGTTTGATCATTTGAAGATCATCGATGAGGACCTGTTCATGCGATGCCAGCAGACGGTCAAGGGCAGATCGACCAAGAATTTTGACGGCGAGCCGGTGGTCTTCCGGACGGACCCCCGGAGCCTGCTGACGGGTGTCATCTACTGCGGGCACTGCGGATGCAGGCTCTGCTACAATCATCATCACGAGGAAAGAAAACTGGCCTATGGCGGCACAGGAATCTACGACTACGAAACCTACCGCTGTTACCGAAAAATCTCCTCGTCGAGAACGCGTGACGGGCAGAGCGTCTACAAGGCGACCGCGCTGAATGAGGCCGTTGAAAATCAGGTCAGGCTATTCCTCTCCAAGCTGGAGACGGTTCCCAAGGAGCGACTTGTGGAGCTTGCCAGCGCCCGGAATGAGGAAACCTACAAGGTGGCCTATAAGCAGGCGCAGAAGGATTTTGAAAATGCGCAGAAGCAGGTCACTGCCCTGGAGGAGGAAGCCGTCAAGGCGCTGACCGGAGAAAGCCAGCTGGATCTGAGCATCGTCAACCAGATGCTCCTGAAGCACCGGGCCAAACTGGAAGCTTCCTAAACGGCAATGGAAGAAGCACAGAACTGGATGCAGGAGGAGAGGGAGAACGCCAAAGCCACCAAGACGCAGGTGGATGAGCTGCTTTCCTGGGCAGAGTGTTTTGACAAAGCGGACATCGGCACCAGGCACCTGATCGTTTCCCGGCTGATCGAGCGGGTGGATGTCCGAACCGGATACAAGCTGCACAACAAATTCAAGATCTCACTGAAACAGTTCCTCGGTCAGGAGTAAAACCTGATCGGGGTACTTTTTGTCGTGGTATTCTATAGGAAATGCGTCTGTCCGGCGTCCCGTTCACATCGAGTGGCCCAAACAAAAGAACACAGGAGCATGTTCATCACAGCATGCTCCTGTGTTCTTTGTTAAAATAAAAAATGCTGTTAGCATTCGGGCATTGGCTCCTCGGATACTGCTGCCTCCAAAATCTTCTCCAGTTCCAAGGCGAACCTTTCCTGATATGCATCCTGCTCTGCTTTCAATGCCGTTTTTATTCCCTCGATTCTTTCAGAACTGACCCATCGAAGCTGTCTTGCCGCTTTCTCAGTTTTGATGGCGACCTGGGTATATTCCGGCCCGATCATCAGCAATTGTAGAGCATCCTCAGGCTGTAAGTATCCTCTGCTCATAATCCCAAGGGTATCAAAAATCGTATCGTTGGCAATAGGGCCAATCACCACATCAGATGCCAGCCCATCCTTTGTATGACGGTTGTTGAAGATGTACTGAAACCAGACAACATCTCGTGAAAACCTGTAAGTATCAAGTCCGGATTCATCCAGTTCATATACGTTAACTACAGCGCTGTCCGTTGCCCAGCGGTAGGTAAATTCTCGGTCAGGCGTCAGATAGAAGCCCCACCCGAAGTCAGCATTTTTCCTGCCATAATGAATATCCGGGGTCCTGATCTCTCGGTCGCCTGTATGATATAGGATCATTCTGCGTGGTCCTTGTTCAGTTGATAGCGCGTCTTATCTGGCTTAGTGTTTGCACATATGCAAATGCATCCGCTTAATACCCGACCGTTTTCTTCTTTTGGCTCGATTTGCCGTAAACCATCAATTCTTCCAGTAACCTGCTCAGGAGCGTATCCGCCGCATCCAACACAGTCTGGATCCCTTGCCGGTCGATTTTCTCATAATGAATGCCCACGCTGATGACAGCAGGCTTCCATTCCGTTGCTTGAAGTGCTTCCGCCCAGGTACGGCAAATCACGTCGTCCCGGTGTCCGGGAAATGTATGGATGTTCATCTCTCCGGTCGGAGAGAGCACCGCTACAGAGCCGATGTGCGGAGCATCTCCGCCAAAAAGCAAGATGTTCATTCCGCTATGGAGCAAGGCTACTTCCATTCTGATCGGCTGATTCAGCACGGTGACGCTGTCTGTATGCCGCCAGACCGCTTTGCGATACTCGTTCATAGTTTCTCCATTCCCCGCCATTCATAAGCTGCATCGTCCAGGTCAAACTGGGCGAGAATGCGCTGAACCGTTTGTCTGGTGCAATCCTCCACAGAGGAAGGCCGCTGGTAGTAGGCCAGCATGGGCGGCAGAATCACCACACCCATCTGGCTGAGCTCGTACAGGTTCCGCAGATGAAGGGTTGATAAAGGGGATTCCCTGGCAACCAGCACCAGCTTCCGCTGCTCTTTCAGGCATACATCCGCCGCTCGCAGGAGCAGATTGTCGCTGTAGCCGCTGTGAATACCCGCCGCCGTCTTCATGCTGCAGGGAACCACAATCATACCCATGGTGCGGAAAAAACCGCTGGCAATACTGGCTCCAATCTCATCAATTGGATGATAAACAGATGCATAGCTCCTGAGCGTTTCCACAGGGACATCCGTTTCTGAGAGCAGCGTCATTTCCGCGCCTCGTGTGACAACAAGGTGCGTTTCAATTTCCGGATGTTTGCTCAGCCGACGCAATACTTCAACAGTGAGCGGGGCTCCGGAAGCCCCGCTCATGCCGATGATCAATCTCTTCTTATCCATGCAGCCACTTCTTCGGATCCAGTTCCATAAAGGGAGCGCGGATGAACCGGTCCTTCTGGTCAAAGGGTACGGTGCAGTCAAAAATCGTTTTCGTGCTGATGCCAATGTCCCGGATAGAATCCGTGTAATCCGGATGGCTGGAGGGATCGAGCGGGTGGCAGCGCACCCCAGGGATGGTGATGATATCACGGTCTCCCTGGAAGCGGGTGTTCATGGCCCACAGCACATCATTGGTATCGAAAATGTCCACATCTTCGTCTACCAGGATCACATGCTTGAGTTCCGGGAAGGCAGAAAAGGCCAGAAGCGCCGCCTGACGCTGCTTACCCTCATCCGTATGCACCGTCTTTTTACACTGGAGGATAGCCATGTATTTGCCGCCGCCGGAGCGGTGAGAATACACATTCAGCACTTTTCCGGGAAGGGCCTTGTCAATCAGGTTCAGGATGCTGGCCTCGGTGGGAATGCCGGCCATGTTGACATGCTCCTCGCTGGGACCGATGCAGGTCTGCATGATGGGATGCTTCCGATGAGTGACGGCTTTTACTTTCAGCAGCCAGCATTCATGAGAAGCATGACCGTTGTAGCCAGGGAATTCAGGCATAGCATAGCCTGTATGGCTGTTCTGGTCTTCGATTACGTGATTACTTCCGGGAAGGATTTCTCCTTCAATCACGTATTCTGCGTTGGCAATGGCCTGCTCATTCACTGTCAGGCACTTCACCATTTTCACCGGTTCGCCCCTCAGCGCGCCTGCGATGGACAGCTCGTTAAAGCCCAGGGGTGTGGTCGGTGGTTCAAAGCAGGAGCAAATGGACACCGCAGGATCTACGCCAATGGAAACGGAAATGGGCAACGGCTGATTGAGCTCCGTAGCCCGCTCCGCCATCGCGCCAATGTGCCTGCTGCCAGGCTGTAGAAAGATAGACAGTTCATCTTTGGACTGGATACACATCCGGTGGATGGTCACATCCGAAAGGCCCGTGTCGGGGTGCGTGGCATAACACATGCCCAGGGTGATATAGGGGCCCGCGTCCACTGGAGTGTTGGTCGGCGCAGGAAGCAATTTGAAAAGATCAAAATCTGGATCAGTCGCCTTATGCACAACTTCCTGACATG
Source organism: uncultured Eubacteriales bacterium (assembly GCA_902764915.1). Taxonomy (GTDB): domain Bacteria; phylum Bacillota; class Clostridia; order Christensenellales; family Aristaeellaceae; genus UBA2943. The sequence goes on from CACWXY010000064.1 coordinate 6,326, forward strand.
GAGCTGGGTTCTCATCCAGTTCCGGCATGAGCGGATGCTCCGCGCATTTGCGCACCAGATGCCCCAGTTCCTCTTTTTTACAGCCGAACAATCTGGCTACACGTTCCCGGCTGGCCATTACGCCAATAACCACGCTGGCATCCGGGTGCCCTTTCACATTGTGAAAAATCATGGCAGGGCCGTCTACCGTAGTCGGACGTTTTACGGTGCCACCTGCACCTACATAGCGATATACGCCGGAAAGCTCGGCTGCAGGATCGACCTCTACATGGGTTTCGACCAACTGGCCGGGCATCTCCTTCAGCAGTGCCAGCGCGTCTCGCAAGCTGGTAGTCTTATTCTCCATGGTTTACCTCCAACGAGTGACTCATTATCTTGATCATATTGACAGTCATTGCTTTTTGCAAGGGAAAAAATGCCCGACCCACCCATGGCAGGTCGGCAAAAGGACTTAAATAGCCTTCAGGATGGCACACAGAATGGAGTCATATTTATCCTCCGGCGTATCCGTGCGGCTCGTCATAATCACGGGATGTGTCGTGCCGTTGAGGGTACCGGCAGATTTCAGATGTGCATAAAAGGTCAGAGCTTTGGTAAAAATGTTGCCTGCTTCAATCGTCGGAACGATCAGAATATCAGGGCGATGTCCTTCAGAGCGGTGTCCCAGAATGTGTATTTCACATCCTTGAAGGAGAGATATATGCCGCTCCACCCAAGCATGAGAAACAGAATCAACACCAGTCATTGTAATTGACAATATTTCGGTCAACCGATACAATGAGGCTGAGGAGGTGTGAGCATGAAAATCAATGCGTTCTTAGCGCAAAGAAACATGACGCAGTACCGCCTGGCAAAATTGGCAGGATTGCCCAATGCCACGATCAGCGATATTTGCAGCGGCAAAGCAAAGATCGAAAAGTGCTCTGCAGAAACGCTGTATAAGATTGCTCGTGTGCTGGGCGTAAGTATGGAAGACTTGATTATTGAACAAATGGAATCACAATCGATGCATAGAAGCACCTTCGATGTATTCAAAAGCAATGTATGCCATCAGGTGAAGGATCAGGGTGATCTGGATTTTATCATCCAAACTTTGGAAAGCGGCATCATTCGTCAATATGCAGATCAAGGATGGTATGCGGAATGCTTATACCTGCTAGCTATGGTAGATTATCTGTCTCGCGAGAATGGCCTCCCGCTCTGTAACGATTATGATGATCTCCGTCAGATGAAGCTGCAAGCTCCGCTTTATCCGTTCAGTGTTGTGATTGCGGATGCCGTCAGCAACGACCAGCAGCGGATGAAAGCCAGTATGCAGCAGGCAATTCCTGAGTTCAGGCGATTCAATATCATTGAAAGCGAGGTAAGGAACGTTGTCTGAACGGTCTTTTACCACAGAAAACATCGATTTTTACCTGCGCGAATTGGCGAAAGCCTATAAGAAAATGGGCGGTAAGGATACGCCCGCTGAAATAATCCTGATCGGTGGTGCCGCGATCCTGGCAAACTACGGTTTCCGGGAAATGACATACGACATGGATGCCATTATCAATGCTTCCTCTGCTATGAATGATGCGATCCGGCGTGTCGGCGATGAATATCAACTGCCTGTTGGATGGCTGAAAACTGATTTTCGTCACACAAAATCCTTCACACCCAGGCTGATCCAGTTTTCAAAGTACTACAAGACTTTTGCAGGCATCCTTTCCGTTCGCACCATAACGGGCGAGTACCTGATCGCAATGAAAATGGTATCAGCAAGGCAATACAAGAACGACCTTTCTGATATTGTGGGTATTGTAGGTGAACATCAACACAATAAGAACCCACTCACTTTGGAACAGATTGATCGCGCAGTCTGTGATTTGTATGGTTCTTGGTCCGTTATTGAACCTGACACGAGGCAGCTTCTGGAGCGGGTGCTCGCTCTGCCAGATGCCTTTGCTGTTTACCAGGAATACCGAAATGCCGAACTGGAAGCGAAGGACTTGCTGGTGGCGTTTGAGAAGAAGTATCCCAAAGTACTGCAGGAAAGCAATCTGAAAGACATTCTGCAACAGGCAAGAAAAAAGAAACAAGCGAAAACCCATTAGGCGCATTGAGAACTTGGCTATTGTGAGGGTAAGAATGATTATCAAAAAGCTGGACTACGAGAGGTTTAAAGGACAGAAATACCAGGCAGAAATTCTTTCTGACAGATATCTGTCCATTGATCCGGTGGAAGAAGGTTTTGACATCGGATGGGTTCTGAGCGATGAGCCTCTCAGGATGTCTATCAACGATACCATGTTGTCCGACTGGCTGGATCATCCGACGGCTTATGGCGCCTTCGAAGGCGACAGGCTTATCGGATTTGTGGAAGGTTTCCTCGAGAAGTGGAACAACAGATACAGGATCGCCAATATCTGTGTGTTTGATCATGCCGATAGGAGAAGCGGAGTCGGCATGAAACTGATGGAAATGATCATGGATGAAGCAGTCCGGAGTGGTGCGAGAATGGTAGTACTGGAGACGCAGACTTTCAATTACAATGCCATTTCCTTCTATAAGAAGAACGGTTTTCAGATCATCGGATTCGACAGGTACGCCTATTCAAACAACGGACCTGAGGAGCATAATATGCGGATTGAAATGGGCAGGAAATTACAGGATTAAAGGATGCCAATAGTATCCTGTCATGATAACTTTTGATTTTTCTCTCCAAGGAGGTGCAGCATGTCAAAACAGAATGTCTATGATAACAATGATTTCTTTGAAAACTTTCAGAGCAGCCGGAGCAATGACGTGAATTTTAATGATTGCATCGAGACGCCGATTCTGTTTGGCATGCTTCCGGATCTTCACGGAAAGAAAGTATTGGACATAGGCTGCGGTATGGGACAGCATGCAAAGCAATATTCTGAAATGGGTGCGGAATCTGTTCTGGGCATCGATCTTTCTGAGAAAATGCTACAGTATGCTCGAGAGCATAATAGCAGTGATAATATCGTCTATCAGCGAATGGCTATGGAAGATGTTGACACAATCAGCGAAACGTTTGACATTGTGACAAGCTCCCTTGTTTTTGATTATGTGGAGGACTTCCCCGGGCTGATGCGGAAAATCCATCACCTGATGAAGAAAGACGCTGTGTTTGTTTTCAGCATGTCTCATCCGATAGTGACAGCCTGGGATGGCGCATATGATCGGTATACCCGCACTGAAACAGGAGAGCGTCTGTATGCTAATCTGCGGAATTACTGCAAGGAAGGGCTTCGGAGGGTCGACTGGGTCGTCAATGGGTATGAGTGCTATCACAGAACGGTTTCCAGCCTGATCAACGGACTGATCGGTGCGGGATTCACAATCGAGGAATGTCAGGAAGCCCATCTTTCCGATGAAATGAGAGCGCGGTATCCTGCTTTGTTTGGTGGGACGATTCACCGCCCTGAGTTCATCTTCTTCAGATGCAGAAAGAATAATTGACTGAATACTTGAATCTTGAAATTCCCGACTAACGCTGACTGAGGAGGGAAGCGAAAATGAACAAGATCCTGTTTTCCGCTGATCCTGATATCAACTATGTTTTCCATATGCTGTCCGTAGCAAAGTGTGGCTATGACAATGCCTACGGAGCAAAGTACCGCGGAAGGTATGATCCTGCCGATCTGAAGTGCATCAAGGACCAGGAGTTTCACCTGACCGTCCGCGGAGGGGAGCATTGCGGTGACTGGTACGGTCCCATGGTCTGCGAGCCTGCACGGAGTGGATTGACCGCGAAACAATACTATACGGAAACGATCGCCTGGATCGAATCCGGCAATCTGGAACTGCCGGATGATACGCTTGCTTCCATCGTTCGTGTATGCCGGGTCATGATCAGGTACTATGACGATTTCATGGAAAACATCTGGCCGGAGGAAAAGTTAAGAATCACCGGATACATTGATACGATGCGCAAGCTTTTTGAAGAAAGCGATTTTTCAATGAAGGCAGAAGCGCTTGTCGGCGTATCTTTGCCGGAGCCTGGTTTTACTGCCGCCCTTGTTTCCTCCGTTGAAAGAGGCGCAGAAGCGATTGATATCACAGATACGCAGGATGTGTTCGGCATCGATCGCAATCCCGAAGCGGAAAAAGCATTTATATCCCATGAGTTTATTATCTACCTACTGAGAATTGCCCTGAAGAATGAGGATGCTTTTTTATCATTCGAGAACTGGATGCTGACGGAAGGACTGGCAGAGTATTATCTCCAGAAGATAGATAGCAACGCAAGAAGCTTTCCGTCCTGTCAGGAACAGGCGGAAGTATACCGACAGCTTGAAAGCACCTGCGGCACGGATGCCGTGATGCTGTATCGGGCAGCACTGAAGCGGTAAAAGAAGGAATCTTATGAAATAAACGACGATCGACACATCGGAATTTGTGAGGAAGAAAATGAACATGAAATATGAGATCAAGCCATTAACCAAGGAAGAGGAAACCTTCATCGAAGAAAAGATCAATGTATATGCCGATTCAATGGCGCCATCGGAACCCCACACAGAGGAAGAACAGCTTGTTTTCAAAGTGGAGGATGAAGATAAAAATGTCATCGGCGGGTGCGTCGTCAACATCCATGAAATGGGCCGGGCGGTGCTTGCCCAGCTGTGGGTGGACGAGCGGTACCGCCATCACGGCCTGGGTTCCATGCTGATCCGCGCGACCGAGGACGCCGCAAGGGAGAAGGGCTGCTACTACCTGTGTCTCGGCACCATGGATTTTCAGGCAAAGCCGTTCTACGAAAAGCACGGTTTCCGGGTGTTCACCGTCAACAAGGACATCCCGATGGGCCACAAAAGCTGGTCCCTGTGCAAGCGGATCGACAAGGACGTTCCGGACTATACGCCGGGGAACAACACCGCCGCGGAGAGATATCGGGTGGAGCCCGGCTCCCGGGAAGACGCCGAGGTCATCGACAGAGGACTCGACGCGTTTTGTGTGGAGGTTGTGCCGGACAAGCATGAGTACATCACCCTCAGCAGAAAGCTTGTCGATGCCCAGGGCAGTATGATCGCCGCCGTCATCGCCGGAGTCGATGAGGATGATGTTGCCGAAATCGACGGCATCTGGGTGGATGAACAGTATCGCAGGCAGGGCCTGGGCTCGTATCTGTTCCGCCGGATCGAGCGCGAGGCGAAGGAAAACGGCGCGTATGTGATCCTGTCGGACTGCTGCGACTGGACAGCCGGCTTCTTCTTCAACAACGGGTTCGCCGCAAGGGGCGAGCTTACCGACTACCCCAGGGGACACACAGCCTACGAACTGGAAAAGCGGATCTGACGAATACAACGCTGCGTGACGAATTCCGGTTTGTCGGGGTGGGACATAGCCGATTATCTCGGAAGTTAATCATACAGCTTCCAGTTTCATGAGGAGACAGTCAATGAAGCAAATCACAAACAAGGAATATGAAGAATGACTGAAATACAAGGAAGAAAAGGCGAAAGGCCATATTCTGATGCACGACACTCTCCGCTTCATCTGTGCTGCCAATGGCTATGATCCGACGAGGATCGGGCAGCATTTCCTGGAGGCGCTACCCAAGGTATGCCCACTAGAAGAGGAGCATAAGCTTCACCTGTAAACTCCCTCATGATGGAATACCTGTTTTTTGCAGGCCGCAGAAAGGAATACGATGCCGACTAAAGATGTACTCTACAAAGAACTCGGTGTGCTGACAAAAGCCAGAGACAGTTGGGAAGAAAGCATGCCCACACCGGTATTTCCAGTGCTTTAGTGCTTACGTCCGGAACGCATTATGTCGGTGCCCCGGACAATGCGAAAGTGGTTACTGGAGCTGAAGGCTGACCAGGATCGTTGTGCTAGAATAAAAGTATCGAATGATTGTTCAGGCAGGTGATTCCGTTCACAACATTCCGGCAACAATGCTTACAGAATCCAGCATGTCGTTCACATCACAGTCTGTAGGCTTTGTTGATCGAACGGTAAAGCCCCACCGATTTTTCGTACAGGAATTTGCGTACACCCGGGGAAGGGCAAAAAAGAAGAGAAGCTTGATTTCTCAAGCTTCTCGGGTGGTGGTCTGTCTGGACTCGAACCAGTGACCCCATCGATGTGCTCTCACGATCTGGTCAAAACATCAAACCGTTTTCAAAGCTGCCAGACCCTTTGATTTCAAAAGGCTGGCGGCTTTCATGGGTACGCAGATTTTCCTCAAAAGGGTACGCATTTCGGTTGAACGTCCAATGTGCCCTGCTCATTGGTTAGCTTTGGTGGATGTGAACGAGTTGCCATCGTTGATGTGAACAAGTTGCCTCCCGGGATGTGAACGAGAAGGTGGGGGCACCTTGTCACGTTCAACCGTAGATGTGAACGAGTTGTTGGCGTTGGACATAACAGATTGATTTCTGTGATGTGACCGAGTTGCTTTATTCCTTTATTCTGTCGATTCGCATGGTTGATTAAGGCGAAATTCAACTGGTGAATAATGATAGTATTCATGAAAAACATGAGTAAAATGTTTTGCGGAGAAAAAGCCAACATTTTGAGCAATTTGCTGTACCTTTTGATTGGTCTGGATTAATTGTCGGGCAGCCTCTTCCATTCTGAACTTAAGCAGTGTGCGAGAGTAACTCGCACCTATCTCACGATGAAAAACAGTACTTAAATAAGCCGGAGATACGCCCATTTCTTCTGCTACAGATGTCAAACTGATTGGATCTGAAAAGTGCTGTTGTATATATGAGAGCGCACGCTGAGCCAACCCCTCCGTGTTTTCACTAGTATATTCAGTTTTACCATCTATAGGAGCAAGCCTTTGTTTCTGTCCAACCTGAATACGCAGTTTTTTCGATCAGCTGCGCCATCACCATCTTCATCCGAATGTGAACCTCGTAGCCTTTTCCAACCTCGATCCTGTCAATCAGCCTAGCAATCACCATGTGCTTCGCCTCTACGCTGCTTTCGTCGTAGTGATCCACCCAGCTTCGGATCTCACCGATGACAACGCCTCCCTAATCACGCATATGCGTGTTATTTATGGTTTTATGGTGATCACGACGCTCCATTCAGCAGAGTAACCAGAATACCTACCGCCGTTTTCAGTCACATAGACTGTCCGCTCGATCTTCAATCCTTTGGTCATTATTTCGGGAGTAATCTCTATTTTTTCAGTAAAGCCATCTGACTCAGGATTGGCATCGTTTTCTTCTATCCAGCATCCAACTGTAATGATGTCCCCATTCTCCACAGTCACTTTTCCAGTACCCTTAATATCGTCTCCATTCAGAAGGAATCCTTTGGTCCATGTTTAGTCACTTCCAACATCCTCCGCTTCTTTCACAATGGTCGCTAAAACTGCTGGATCATTGACGTCAGAGAGCTGCGTCACACCGTGTTTGGTGAGAATCGCCTTCACTTCAGCCATGAATCCGGTCCGGGACTTCTCCGCGAGAACCGCCCGCGCTTCTTCGTAGGTATAGACCTTTTCAGGAGCGGGTGCCGGTTCAGCAACAGGAGCGTCCTGAGGCACATCGTCTTCCAGCACCGCGGCCAGTGCGGCCACATCAGCGCAGATCCGAGTGAGCCCCTCAACAATGAGAGCCGTTTTATCCTTGATTGTCATGGGATGCGTCCTCCTTCCTTCCGTATTGCCGTTTTCCTCGGCAACCTTCTCTGTCCCAAATTGGGACGAATTTATAATGGAATCGAAACTTTTTCTGAAAAAACTCTCCAATCAGAAAAACTGGCCCTAAAAAGAACAAATCGACGGTTATTTTGCAAACACCTCGCAAAATAACAGCTAAAAGTGTTGACAATCAGCATGCATCGCTTATAATGAGAGTGATGATGCGAGGCTTTCGCCACGAGGAGGTGTGTGTATGCTGTTAGAGTTCAGAACCAGGAACTATAAATCTTTTGCTGATGAGATGGTATTCTCCATGACCCCGGCTCCGAAGCAGAAGGGTCTGGATTACAGTGTGTTGACCCAGAAAGCGGGCAGCAAAGATTACAAAGGCCTTTGCTCTGCCGTGATCTATGGACCGAATGCTTCCGGAAAGACGAATGTCATCGGAGCGATGGATACTTTCAAATCGATCGTCCTGCGGGGCAACATCAACAATGCTGATGCGGTATCGCTGAATGTTGCTGCCTCTTCCCTTGAGCTGGTACCCAACTGCAACGGAAGTGCTGCGCCGACGGAGTTCGGTATTCGGTTCGTCGATAACGGACTGTTGGTAGACTACTCTATCATCATCGATCTTGGCACCTTCCTGGACAAGGACTATCCTCGAAGGATTCGGGAAGAGCAGCTTACCGTAAATGGAAAGCAGGTGTTCCTCAGGAATGAAACGCTTGAGGTACAGCTTCCTTCGGTGATCAAGGATTATGTGAACAAAAGCATCAAGAAGAAAACTGCCAAGATGCTGGATCTGGCGAAAGATGGCCTTACAGATACAGAGCTTTTCCTGAACAACGGGTTTAAGTCTATCTACGCTCAGAAACTGACGGCGGCCATCCTGGATTGGTTTGCGAATCGATTCATTGTGGTCTGCCATGCGGAGGACATGCGGATTGTCCGGAAGTTTGCCGATCCGAAAGCAAACACTATATATGTAGAAAAAACTCTGACGGACGCTGCCCGCGCCTTTGGCATTACGGCGAATGCTCTGGGCTACAAGCCGAACAGCGATAAAGAAGGAGAAGATGTCATGCTTGTTTCCATCTTCGGGAACAAGCTGCTTCCGGCGGAGGTATTTGAATCCTACGGAACGATCCGCTTCATCAATGAGTTCCCGCTAGTGATCCTGGCGTTGCTCACCGGTGGCACACTGGTCATGGATGAGTTCGACGCTTCCATCCATCCGATGGCACTGATGAACATCATCAACATCTTCCATAATGATGAAGTCAACAGGAATGGAGCGCAGCTGATCTTTAACACGCACAATCCGATCTTCCTCGACGCTACGCTGCTGCGGCGCGATGAAATCAAGTTTGTCGAAAGAGATGAAACAACCGGCAACAGCATTCATTATGCCCTGTCCGATTTCAAGACCGCCGATGGTATCCGTAAGGGCGAAGACTACATGAACAACTACTTCGTCAGTCGGTATGGCGCGATCCGGGATGTCGATTTCAGCCCGATCCTCGAATCCATTATCTCCGGAAACGAGGTGGCGCAGGATGCCTGATATGCGTGAAACGCTGAAATACACTTTTACGGTCGAGGGAGAAACAGAACAGTGGTATCTGCTCTGGCTGCGAGACCAGATTAACGCCTGTCCTGATCGGGACAAGAGTATTTCAATTGTTCCGAAGGTGCAACAAAGCCCTGCAAAGTTCTATAAAAGCACCTCCAGGAAAGTAACCCCTGTCGTGACGCACATTTGCGATGTGGAAAGCAACGAGCCTGTACACGTCTCAAAGTTCCAAACCATCCTGTCTGAAATGAAGGATGCTCAGACAAACAAGCGGATTGACTATCATCTGGGTTATAGCAATTTCTCCTTTGAACTCTGGATGGTGCTGCATAAGAAGGACTGCAACGGTCCTCTTAGCCACAGAAGCCAGTACCTGCTCCCCATTAACCAGATATTTGGCGAGAACTTTGAAGATTTGGATCACTATAAGGCACACGACGCTTTTCACAGATGCCTTGCCAAACTGACGCTGGATGATGTAAAGGCCGCCATTCGCAGAGCGGAGACCATTACCCGAAACAATGAGCGGGACGGAAAAACGCTCCTCCAGCACAAAGGCTACAAGTACTATCGGGACAATCCCGCACTGTCGATCAACGAAGCAGTAAAGCAAATGCTGGCAGAATGCGGCGTTCTGTAATGTAACCCCCATCCTGTTCAACAACCAGTTTACCCCGGATGAGGTCTACGACAACTATCCCGCCGACCGCCTGATGCATGACATCGCGCTGGCGCTGATGGCCACCCAGACCCAGACCACAGAGGTGCTGGACGCTTTCCCTACGATTCCGGCGGTGCAGGAAGCGGAGCAGATTCTGGCGGAGGCGGAGAATCCGGAAGTGACGATCCCGCAGGAAGCCTGACCCTGCCGGA
>CACWXY010000065.1 GCA_902764915.1 uncultured Eubacteriales bacterium
GAACAGTATGCTGCTTGTCATACTTTGACTGTGCAATCGTATGAGGATTCGTACTTTCAATCATGGCAACTTTCCTCCTAAAATAGGTGTCAACCTATTTTGTCGCTTCGAGTAAATAATGCAAGTACTTTTTCAAAAAAGCTGAAAAAACTTTCGGACACTGCTGATTTGCAGCAGCATCTGAAAGTTTTGGGAACGGGTGTCTATTTTTCGCTTACGATCGATTGGATGTTTTCGCCAAGACGCGGAAAGGCTTCGCCGACCTGCAGAGCCACAGACTGCACTGCACTTTCTGGAAAGACTGAAAAGCCCGATTGTCAAAGCAGTCAGGAAAATATATAGTATGGGAAGCATACAACAGAGAACAGCTTGATAATATGGGAAGGGAGTACTTATATGAAAAAATGGACAATTCTGATTCTTGGGCTAATTCTTTTACTTCTGTGCCTGCCGGGAACCGCAGAAGAGGAAACAGCAACGTATTCCTGTGGGGACTATACCTATTCGCTGAATGAGGACGGGACTGCCACTATTGTAGATTGGAACGGGAATAACACGGAACTGGGGATCGCTGACACGCTGGACGGGCACACTGTGCGTTCCATCGGGGACGCTGCATTCTCCGACTGCAGCAGTCTCATCAGCATCTCCATCCCTGACAGTGTGGAAAGCATAGGTGCCAATCCTTTCAGGCGCTGTAAACAGCTCACCATCATTACTGTCTCCCCTGAGCATCCATATCTTGCTGTGATTGACAATGTTCTCTTCAGCAAGGCAGATCGCAGACTGGTCACGTATCCAATAGCTTTGTTGTCAAGCAAATACGAAATACCAAACGGAATTCAGTCCATCGGAGACTCTGCATTTGACAACTGCGCCAGTCTCACCGAAATCGTCATTCCCGACACTGTTACTTCCATTGCGGACTCTGCATTCACCGAGTGCAGCAGTCTCACTGACATCACCATTCCTGACAGTGTGACTTCTATCGGAAGCCATGCTTTCTCCCACTGCACAAGACTCTCCAGTATCACCCTATCTGACAGTGTTACTTTCATTGGGGACGCTGCATTCTGCTTCTGTGATAGCCTCACCCGCATCACGATTCCCGACAGTGTGGAAAAGCTTGAAGGAAATCCTTTCCATAGTTGCGGCAAACTGAAAGAAATCATGGTTTCCCCTGACAATCCCTATCTTGCTGTGATAGATAATGTCCTGTTCTGCAAGGCAGATCGCAGACTAGTCACGTATCCAACGGCATTGGCGGCAAGTGAATACGAAATACCCAACGGCATATGCTCCATTAGTGAATCTGCGTTCTCGTATAGCAGACTCACCCGCATCGCCATTCCTAACACTGTCACTTGTATCGGGGGCGCTGCGTTCTACAGGTGCAGCAGACTTACCAGCGTCACCATTCCTGACGGTGTCACTTCCATCGAAGACTATACATTCTCCGGATGCAGCAAACTTACCAGCGTCACTATCCCTGACAGTGTCACATCCATCGGAAACGCTGCGTTCGCCAACTGCGACAGTCTCTCCGGCGTCACGCTTCCCGACAATGTCACATCCATCGGTAACTCTGCTTTCTCCACATGCGTCAGTCTCACAGACATTTCCATCCCTGACAGTGTTTCTTTCATCGGGGGGGCTGCGTTCCTGAAGTGCATCGGTCTCACCAGCGTCAGCATTCCTGACAGTGTCACTTCCATCGGGGATCGTGCTTTCTACGCCTGCAGCAGACTCACCAGCGTCACCCTCTCTGAAAGTGTCACTTCCATCGAATGGGCTACATTCGCCGGGTGCAGCAGTCTCACCAGCGTCACTATCCCCGCAAGTGTCACTTCCATCGAAGACGCTGCATTCGGCGGGTGCAGCAGTCTCACCAGCGTCACTATCCCCGCAAGTGTCACTTCCATCGGAGACAAAGCATTTAATGCGTGTCCAAATCTCACCTTCACAGTGGACCATGATAGCTACGCTGCCCGATACTGCAAAGACAATCAGCTTCGCTACCAATACCCGGACAGTTTCGACTGGCTCCATCCATAAGAATCTGATTGGTTTCCCTGGATCGCTCACTGCAGAACCATTGACAAGCTCCCTGACCTTTTGATTGTCTCTCCGTGGCAGCAGAGGCTTCACTCGGTCAGGGTTTTCCTGATTCTCCGATGACACCTCACAGCCTTTACGGCAGGAAGGCCCCTCTTCGCATGCTTATGAGACAGGCAAAGAAGAAGGCGGCCGCCTGTTTCCCGGTGTCTTCTGCCGGTTCGCTTATCTCACGCTCCAGCCCCTGTACTACCGCGACAAAGGGCGAGAGATGCCGCCGCATCACCAGGAAGCGACGCCGGGAACACCCGCCCCAGGTCCATCCCATAGTCCCGCATGAAGTCGGCTTCGGCAGCGCCCCGGATCCGAAGCAAACTTACTTTTTTCCCGGGGCTTTGCGCATGGCCACATGCCCGGCATCATCCATCAGAACCTCGCCGTCATTCTTCTTGGGTTTCTCCCCGCGGATCAGCGCCGCGGGCTGCAGATACATGCGCCTGGTTTCTTTCTCGTTCATGCCTTCCAGTGCGCAGGCGGAAAACGTTATGGGTTTTGGAAGGTGCAGACATGAAAATGACTCGTTTTTTCAAAGATACCCCGCTGATGTCATGCTTTTGCCCGTTCCCGAAAGCACGATGGCCGAGGTTACGTCGCCGTCATGGATTTCCACGCGCACATACTTCCGGGGAACCACCTCGGGGTATTCCTTTCACAGATGTTCAATTGTAGTCATGCAGGTCAACGCCCTTCAGGATGCGCTCGGGCCTGCGCCGCCTGGGATCCATGCGGAGACGGATGCGGCTGACAGCAAAACCGAACAGCGCTTCCAGCACAAAGTAAATCACCGTAATGGCGATCAGGGGGAAGAACGCCTCATAGGTGCGGCTGCGCACGATATCGCCCATCTTAGTCAGGTCCTGCACGGCAATGTAGCCCACAATGGCTGTGGACTTGATAAGGCCCACGATCTCGCCCCGATAGGCGGGCAGCACATGGGGAATGGCCTGAGGCAGAATAATCCGGAAGAAGGTATGTCGGCTGCTGTGTCCCAGGGCGTAGGCTGCTTCATACTGCCCCCGGTCAATCGTGCCCACACCCATTCTGAGCAGGCCGAATACTGCCGCACCGAAGGTGAGAGTAAAACCGATCACCGCTACAGTAATCCCGCTGATGGCTACGGATCCGAAGATAATGTAATACAGGATCATCAGAAGCACCACCATGGGCGTGCCAGTGACCAGCCATACGCTGAAGCGGGTGGCGCCGTTGCTAATCCGGTTCCCGTTGCGGCACAGCATGAACATCAGGAAGCCCAGGGCCGTGCCGGACAGGATGGAGAGCAGGGTAATCAGCATGGTTGTGCTGATACCCTCCAGAAACAGCTTCCAGCGTTCTTCCCGGATAAAGGTCTTCTGGAAGCTGGATGCCAGAGAAGCCCAGAAGGCATTCTCTGCTGTTCCTTCCGCCGCCGGGGTGCTGACCGAGCGCACGATAAGCACAAAAGCCGCCGGATAATACTCCACAAAGTCAACCGCCTGGGCGCGCTCCTCCGTAATAATGATGCTGCCCGCGCCGATGTCGGCCTTCCCGGACTGCACGGCAGCCAGTATGGCGGAGAATTCCATGCCCGTAAATGTCACCTTCACGTCCAGCTGCCGTGCGATCATCAGGATAATCTCAAGGTCAAAGCCCTTCAGTTCCCCGTTTTCCCCCACATAGCACATCGGCTCCAGCGTATCGCAGACAGCCGCATGAATCGCACCGTTTAGGCCCGGCCAGTCCTGTTCAGGCAGGGTTTTGCCGCTTTCGTCCGCAGCGGTCCATTTAGCCCATGCCTTCTCGATCTCTGCCGGCGGAATCGCATCGAAAGCGGCCTGCCATTCGTCCCTGCGGGGATCGTCCTTGGCAAAGGCAATGCCGAAAGCCGCGTCCTGGAGGCTTTGGGGAAACAGCGCAAGATCCGAGTTTCGATTGATCAGCAGCTGGCAGATCGCGTTGTTTATCAGGAAGGCATCCGTCTTTTTCGTCTTCAGCGCCTGAATCGCATCCGGTGTACTGTTGTAGAATGTGCATTTGCTCACGCCCGGCGCCCAGCTCTTCACCAGTTCCTCAAACGGCGCACCGGTGAGCATGGATACGGTCCTGCCGGTGAGATCGGAAAAGTTGGTATACTCCGGAAGCGCATTCGCGTTCGTCTCTCCCGTCTTCAGCACCGCCATCACCGTGCCGCCGGTGTAGTAGGGATCAGAGAAGTATACGCTTTCCCCGCGTTCTGCGGTAATGGTAATGCCGGTGGCAGCAAAGCTCACTTTACCGGCTTGCACCGCCGGCAGAATGCCGTCGGGACTCATGGTCTGCACTTTCAGTCCATAGCCGTACGCCTCACAGAAGCGTGCAGCCAGATCAATCTCAATGCCGACAACCTCGCCGTTGCGGTAATAATTCATGGGCGCATAGGCGCCCTCCGTTGCCAAGGTCAGCGTACCATTGGGCGCAGGAAAGGCGTTGTAGTCAGGCAGTATCTTCTCTTCTTCCGTTCCCGTGATCCACCGCGAAACCACCTGCGAAAGCTCGCCGCTTTCCTTGACAGTGTTCAGCCATTCGTTCAATTCCTGCTGCAGTTTTCTGCCGTCTTCATTCTTGGGAATCGCAAACCCGAACGCAAAGCTGCCCATGTTCTCGGGAAGAATGGTCAGCTGGTCGTCCTCCGCCGCCATAAGTGCCAGTACTGGCTCATCGCCGGGAAAGCCGTCGATCTTATGAGCCTTCAGGGCTGCCTGCATATCGGGATAGGAATTGAAATAGCTGATCACCGCATCGGGCAGCATGGCCTGCACAATGCCGTCAAAAGTCGTCCCGGCCGTCACGCCGATGCGCATGCCGTTCAGATCGTCCAGTGTAATTCCCTCGCTGCGGGCATCGGCAGTAGTCGCAGCGGTCACCTCAGCCTGTGCTGATGCCGTGAAAACCAGCAATACAGCCAGCAATATAAGCAGTTTTCTCATAGCGTCATTGTCCTTTTTTTCCGCTCACAGTCATATGGCAGAAATGCGATTTCGGCACTTCCACGCAGTTCATTATAGAAATAATCCGACAAATGTCCACCCAGAACAGCATAAGGAAAGCCGTTGACCGCATCTTCGCACCGCTCGTCCATCCGGACCATGGAGCCCTTTTTCATCGTGCTGAGAAGGCGGGAGAAAAGAGCGCTGCAGGGCTGCACTTCTCTGCGGAAAGCGCGCTCTTTCCTTACTCCATGGGGTCCCCATCTTTGCGCAACGGGCAGACAGGACTGCGCATTCCCCTGTCCTCCCGGGCAGGGGGAACACACTCAGAAAAAGCATCTTCTGCCTATGGCAGCGATGCTATCTAAGTAATACATGACGGCACTTCTGCTCAGTTCCAGAATTTCAGGATCATAGTCATTGTGTGTGCGAACACGGAAATTATGAGATTACTCAGTCAGACCATCATGTCCGGTTTGATGTCCGCTCTCGTGTTCTGCTTCATGAGAAGGATGAATGTACGACAGCAGAGGTTCGATTGTGCCTGCCTTTCCTTCGAGGATTTTCACTTTGCCGCTCCTGTGGAAAAGAAGCAGGCTGTATTTCGCGGCGGGTGTGCTTCCACTGTAATCCATCGTCGTCCCGGCAATCTCTCTGCTCTCTCAATATCCGCCATATAGTTTTCCCCCCTTACAGGCTGATTGCATCATTCACAGATCCGATAATCATGCAGAACACTATTTGTATTTTTATTATATCTGTATCATGCTGTCATATCAATTTGCAGAGACGCTGTAGTATTCTGCACATGCACGACTGCCAGCATGCAGTCAACTTGGGCTGCCAGCGGTTTCTATGACTGTATGCCGGCGCTGCTGTCGGTGACTGAACAGCGGGATACGCTGTCTTGCCGTTCCATGCTTATTTCGGTATAATCAGTGCAAACAAATGAGAAGGAGAAAACCATATGGAAGCGATTCTTTCTTTTCTTGCCGCCAAATGGTGGCTGGTTCTCGTTATTCTGCTGGGCATATTTATCCTGGTAAAACTGGTTCCACGCTACAAGATTGCACCGCCGGATACAGCGCTGATTATATCCGGTCTGCTGCGCCGCACCTACAAGGTTCGAAGCCCTGACGGAAGCGTATCGGCCAAGAAGTTCGGCTATCGCATTGTCAGAGGCGGTGCTACCTTCTACATCCCGGGCATCGAACGGATTGATCAGCTGGACATGTGCCTGATGCAGGTGGATATCAAGACGGCTCAGCCGGTTCCCACGAAGGAATACATATCCGTGCTTGTAGATGCAGTGGCCAATATCAAGATCGGATCCGATGACCTGTCCATTGCCACTGCAGCCGAGCAGCTGCTGCACTATAATTCGGATCAGATCAAGGCGCTCGCCAAGGACGTGCTGGAAGGCAATATGCGTGAGATCATTGGACAGATGACCATCGCTGAGCTCGTCCAAAATCGTGACAAGTTTGCGCAGGAATCCATTAAGGCGGCCATGTCCGATATGGGCAACATGGGACTGGAGATCATCAACCTGACAATCCAGAACTTTGCTGACAAGGATGGTCAGGTCATCGAAACCATGGCCACGCAGAACGTGGTGGAAAAAGAACGGGATGCCGCGATTGCCCGCGCGAAAGCAGAGCAGGAAGGCCACCGGGCAGAGGTGGAAGCTGCCGCAGCCATTGCAGAGCAGGATAAACAGCTAGCTCTCCTGCAGGCAGGCTACAAGATTGAATCAGACCAGGAAAAGGCGAAAGCGGATGAGGCCTATCGAATCGAGCAGGAGCGAGTACGCAAAATCTATGAAGCAGAGCGCGCTGCCGCTGAACTGACGCGTCTGGAGAAGGAAACCGAACTGAAAAAGCAGGAAGTGGAAATCCAGCGCGAACGCCTGAACGTGGAGATCCGTGAAAAAGCCGCTGCTGAAAAGGATGCGCGCGTGTTTACCGCAGAAGCGGAGAAATTCGAACGCCAGGCAAAAGCCGATGCGCAGCTGTATGAGGCACAGAAGGAGGCAGAAGCCATTCGGATGCGCGGTGAAGCAGAGGCAGAGGCCATTCGCAAAAAGGCGGAGGCCATGCAGTTGTACGGCCAGGCAGCCATGCTTGAAATGGTGGTTGACAAGCTTCCGGATATCGCCAAATCCGTCAGTGAGCCCCTCAGCAAGACGGACAAGATTATACTGTTCGGCGAAGGCGGTGCCTCTTCCATGGCACGGGATACCGCCGGAACCATGCTCCAGACTTTTGAAGCCGTCAAGCAGGCGGTGGGACTGGATATTCCGCAGATGCTGAAGGATGTCTCCAAGGGCGGCCTGGTAGGAAAAGGCCAGGAAGACAACGCCTCTGAAGCGTAAGCGCACTTCATGCAGGCAGGCATTTGGCTCCCGTACGGGTGACATACCTCTGTCAGGTGCTCCCATCCGGTCCGGATGCATGGGAAGCAATAATCGCTCCGGGTTCCTATATTGCCCGCCAAAAGCGGCATCGGATCACTTTCCGATGCCGCTTTTTCATGCGTCTGACTTTATACCGGATGTTGCTTTCCTGACGAATGGGCGGTGTCCGCTATCCCGTACTGCACAGGGAGAAGCGAACATCCGCTGCGGCGCAGTGAAAGGAAACGCATGCAGCCAGCCTGGTCAGGCTGATTTCGAACCGGCGGATAGAATCGAAGAGAGACAGAGGAAGGCATAGAAAAGAACGGCTCGTTTGGACTGCCGCATGCGAAGAAAACCGATTGGCCTGAGAATCAGGATCCCCATGATGTACACCGGTCGAGCTTACAGATCAGGCTGTAAATCGTATCCCGATCCAGGATCATGGGGGATTCCTTCCCTTTCGGCTTCCGGTTGCACCATAACGGGTAAGCCAGCCCTTTTGATATGACATACAGGTCTGTGAGACGCTCGTTCATATGCATATCTTCTTTGCAGTTGGGGGAAGCAAAGCGGAAGAACAGGCTTCGGATTCCCTTATCATTCAGCTCCAGGTGTGCCATCTCATGCGCGCACAGTCCGGTCAGAGAATTCTCATCCTGCTGGTCAGCCACATCCTTCCGGATAATGAGATGATATGCGTCTGGATCATTATAGAAACAGCACGCCCTGAAAGTAGCGTATTCCGTATTCACCCCGGGAAGATGCAGCGATCTGTATGCATTATAGTCTTCTTCTGAATTCGGCACATAGGCTTCAATCGGATGCCTGATATCATAGAACACAAGCCCCAGCCGTCTGAGAACCTTTTCAACACGCGCATCATTGCAGTAAATATCAGGCCCTATAGGATTCTGATTGCTGCCGGCAGACATTTCCTTCATTCTTTCATGCTGCTGAATATGCTGCTCCATTTTCTGCCGGTCCGCCGGGCCGCATCTGTCTTTCAGGGCAGTAAACTTCTCAGCAGCAAACGCGAGATCCGAGAGTTCCCATGCACTGAACGCGATGGCAATCTCCGGGAAGAGGTCTCCCTGAAGTCTGTCCTTTCCCATATGGACATACCACTCCGCTAGGTTTTTGGCGCTGCCAAACATGCCCTGTCTCATATACTGCTGAAGCTTTTTGTTCAATGTGCAGACAGGGCAGTCCGCAGTGACTTTTTCATCCCATGAATGGCCAAATTCGCATGTCTTCATCTTTGCATTATCCTTCCATACCACGAAATCCGCATGTTGCCATACCATCACGTAAAAAGCATTTCCCAGAATTGTGCCTGGCAATCTCACAAAAAGAGTGCCTATGCGTCTGGATCGACAATAAACATGGCTTTCATCATCCGATCTTCCAGGCTGAATGTCAGGATGCCCCACGAAACATGGTTCTGTTTCCTTTTCCTTGTCTGCATTATAATGCAATGCCTGCTTCTGAACAACCCGGACAGAAGCAGGCATTGCAAAGGTCCGGCGCTGCCGTATAGCATGCAGGGCTGTCTTTCTTTCGGAAAGTAGCATTTTCCGAACTGAATACTGAGATGTCACGCCATGATTACACCAAAAGTAGTAAAACGGAAGTAATTAGGTTTTGGGCTGCCGCGTTTTGGCGCCCTCCAGGCGCGTCCGCGCGCCAGATGCCACGTATCTCGTCACGATTCCCGTGCCAATGAAAAACCGCCGTTCATCTATTCAAGACGGACGACGGTTCTGTTCTGCGCCATGCAGAACATTTCTTCTGATTTCATGGGCGTGCGGACAGCCACCCGAAAAAACATGCATCCCGCAATCCGCGCAGGAAAAGGTGGTCTGTCACAGGGAGATTAGGCTTCATCAGCATCAGCCAGTTCTTCCTCATTACTTCAGGGAGCCATATTGACTGATGACCTCATCAATGCCAGCGGCCCCGGTTCCAACCTGATAAGCCGCGTTCCGCACCTGCACGAAAAGGGCATCCGTAATCCCGATTGTTTCAGGGCACAGGACCCGCTCGTCGGGCACCCTGCCAAAGGGCTCATACACCGCGCTGAAAGACAGATCCTTGGTCGGCGTAACAAGGCGTTTCACCAAAGCCATCCTGTTCAGTTCTTCACGGCTGATCAGAAAGCGCATGAACTCATTGGTCATGTCCAGATTGTCACAGGTCTTGTTCACCGAGAATTCTATGGATGGACTGTCAATAAAATAGCCTCCGTCTTCTGAGAGCGGAATGGGGGTAAAGGAATAGGTGAAGGGATGCCTGGAAAACGCCTCGGACTGGCTTTCCCGTTTTCCTGTGCCGGATACGGTATCTCCGGTGCAGATCATCATGGGCACATCCCCCTCAAAGAAGCGAAGGATAACCTGTGTATAGTTGTCGCTGATCTCATTGCACTTTTCCAGGTTAATATATCCGCTCTCGATCAGCTGCATCATCGATTCCAGGCTCGTGCGCATGCATTCTCCGGCAGCAGGATTCATCTCATTCGCGGCCTGAAGCGCTTCGGGATCGTCCGCCAGGGCAGCCACGACTTCCGGATACACCAGGATGCTCATCAGGCAGCTGGAAGGCCCCGCACTGTAGCCCATCATCGGGCTGGCATAGCCCTTGCTCAGAAACGCCTCGCATACGGCCAGCAGCTCTTCCCATGTGGTCGGAACCTGCAGTCCTTCCTTTTCAAAAAGGTCGTTATTCACCAGCATCCCGTAGTTTCTGGCGAAAACCGGCACTGTCAACAGTTGCCCGTCGGCATCATATCTCAGCAGGTTGGGACGGATGCACGCCAGATCCAGGCCCAGCTGGGGATCGGAAAGATCCTCCATATGCGCAAAGGCTGTAAGATACTTATCATTTCCGTACATCCATGGAAAAGAGAAGAATATGTTCGGGGGATTACTGCTTTCCAGCACGATCCCCAGCAGGTTTTCATAGTCATCCGGCTTCAGATAGGTCAGTTCCACATTGGGGTAAATCTCATTAAAGGAGTCAAATTCGGCTTCCAGTGCCTCAAAGTTGGAATAGCTGCCGACCACCGTAATCTCGCAGCTGGTGTCTGTGTCCAGCCTTGGCTGGAATGCGCCGGCAGATTCCGCGCGTGCCTGGCAGGCGCAGGTCACCGAAACGACAGCAAACAGGGCAGACAGGATGATGCAAAACACTTTTTTCATTTCTTTTCCTCCTTGATTCTGCGAATCTCCTTGATAACAAGTTTCAGATCAACCGGTTTGGCGATATGTCCGTTCATGCCTACCTGCAGGCACTCCGCCACATTTTCAGAGAAAGCATCTGCGGTCATGGCGATAATAGGAATGGAGGCCGCCCAGCGGTTTTCCAGCTTACGGATATGGCGCGTCGCATCCAGGCCGTTCATCTCCGGCATCTGGATATCCATAAAGATCAGATCATAGTCGCCTTCTTTGGCCTCCGCCATTTTCTCTGTGCAGATCCTTCCATTTTCAGCCCGCTCTGACGTAATGCCAAACATGCTCAGCATGGTGGAGATGATCTCCCAGTTGATATCGTTGTCCTCCGCAATCAGTATGTTCATTCCGGCCAGGTCGGAATAGTCCTCCGTCGGTTCCACCGCCTTTGCTTCCATTCCGAGCAGCATACTGATTTTCTCATACAGTCCGGACCGGAACAGCGGTTTGCTGATAAATCCGTTCGCCCCGGCCTCTTTTGCCTTCTCCTCAATATCGGACCAGTCGTAAGCGGAAGTCAGCAGAATGGGGACGGAAGCGTCAATCTCCTTTCGGATGCGCCTGATCGTCTCGATGCCGTCCGGGTCCGGCATCTTCCAGTCAAGAATGATTACATTGTAATCCTTTCCTGCTTCATGCCGGCGGCGGATCATTTCCAGCGCTTCCAGGCCGGTGTTTGCCGGGTCCGCGTGAATGCCCATGGACGCAAGTGTATCCACCGCTGTTTCCAGCAGAATCGGATCATCGTCTGCGATCAAGGCCTCAACATTATCGATTCTCATCTCCTCCAGCTGCTTATCAGCCACCGGAAGGTCCAGCGTAATGGTGAATGTCGTACCCTTTTCAAGTTCGCTCTGGCATTCGATCGTTCCGTTCATCAGTTCGACCATCTGCTTGGTGATCGCAAGCCCGAGTCCGGTCCCCTGAATGCTGTTCACCCGGCTGTCCGTCTGTCTGGAGAAAGGCTGATACATTTTTTCCAGGAATGCAGGACTCATGCCGATACCGGTGTCCTCAACACGATAAATGAGTTTGACGCAGCCCTCTTTCTCGCTTTTTTCCTCCTTCAGGTCCACGGATACGCGGCCGCCCGGCATGGTGTACTTGATAGCGTTGGAAAGAATACTGATGTAAATCTGGTTCAGCCGCAGCTGATCCGCGTAAAGATACTCCTTCTCCATGCGATTGGTGCGGAAGCTGAATACAATATTCTTTTCCTTGACCATGGGCTGCGACAGGTTCACCAGGTTTTCCACGGTCTCCACGATGGAAAAGTTGATCGGACTCAGGTTAAGCTTTCCGCTCTCTACCTTGGAAATATCCAGAATATCATTGATCAGTGTCAGCAGATGATTGCCGGCCAGGCTGATCTTTCTCAGATTGTCCGCTACCGCTTCCTGGTCACCCAGGTTTTTCTCGGCTATCGTGGTCAGCCCGATGATTGCGTTCATCGGGGTGCGTATGTCATGAGACATCGTGGAGAGAAAATCGGTTTTGGCCCTGTTGGCCGCTTCCGCTTCCCTGGCCATCACCCGAAGCTTTTTGTTGACGGAGTGCATATAAAGGAAGTCCATCACAAGCAGAAGCAGCAGTCCGAAGGAGATCACCCCGATCAGCAGCCAGTTTTCTGTAACGGCATTCAGGTTACTGATCGGCGCAACGCTCAGAAGCACCCATCCTTTGGTGGAAGTGATCGGCGTATAGGCAGCAATGCATTCCCTGCCTTTGGAATCCTGCATTGTAAACGAGCCGGTGCCGGACAGGATATCCGAAAACAGCTGGTTCTGTACTGTGATCCCGGGCTGGTTATAGGACTTGTAGAACTCGAAGAAGCTGTTGCTTTTAAAGGATCGTCCCCGGATGACGTAGTTTCCGTCCTTGTCGATAATGGAAAACTCCTCTTCCCCGTACTCTTCCTTGGGGAAAACCCACTTTTTCTCCAGATTGGACACGGGAACAATGCGCAGCAGATAGGCCTGCTTCTTGCCTCCGTTTTCTGTATCCTGCACGGCAATCCGGTTGCAGAAGGCCAGAGACTGTTCCCCGTTCATCGGGTTCGTATAGGTTCGCGTAATATTAATGGCCTCGCCCAGCTCCGCAATCCATGCCCCGTCTCCGAACAGTTCCATCCGCGCATAGGAGACATCATAATTCTCTGTGCTGTTCAGCTTCGGCCGCGTCGAATAGCCTGTCAGGGTTTCTGTATCAATGACATGGGCGGACGTGTCGGAATTTGCATGGGTGGCCCTGATATACGCAGTCGCTTCCTCCAGCGTCATGTCCTGACTGTTAATGTACTGGGCCCAATTGTCACAGATTCTCTGTTCTCCTTCCAGGTAGTTCCCCGTCACTTGTTCCATGGCAATCAGCGCATTGACGAAATGCTCCACATGCGACCGATAGTTATCCTTTTTTTCATAGTTGGAATACAGCGCAACGAAAATCAGAATGGCACTCATCAGGGCTATGTTCGCCATGACAATCCACGATGTCTTTAGACGGCTCATTTCAGCAGTCCCTCCTGAGTTGACAGAATAACGAGAATGCCACATTATCATTTTATCACTTCAATACATACGTTACAATCTCATTTTTTCACCCGTGCTCTGCTATATCATGCTTCCCTGTATAAAGCTTCAGGAGCGGCGGCCCGCCGGTATTGTTCTGCAAGGGATGCGCGCTGCATCTGTCTCTTCTCTGTACGGCCTGCGTGCTGCACCGGTTCGTTTCCTGCATGCACAGGTCATGCGTCTCTGCTCACGGAACCGAAGCAGTGCGGCGATCTGACGGGAAGTCATGAGACGCAGTCTGGCCGCTTCAATCCACTGATCCGTCAGCGCATCCATCACGCTTTTTCCGGTGAGAGACTTGAACAGACGGCTCAGATGATACTGGCTCAGGCCTGCATGCTCCGCTGCTTGGACGGCAGTGATGCCCTGCGTCATGTGTGTCGGCATGCATGCTCTGCCAGCTCGGCATGGGGATTTCCCGTTTCAGTGTTCCCTGCCTCATTCACTTTTTCACGCATCTGACAGCCGGCATTTCTTCCACCTTTCGAAAGCGCAGCACCTGGCCCGCAGTTCCGCCGGATACACACTGCCCTGGATTCCCGGCGTGTCCGCACGTGCCGGATGATCCGCCGGCAAAAGTCCTGCCTGTTCATCTGGAGATGCGGCGTACCGGCCCGCTCATCCGCCTGTCCGCTCATCACCAGAAGAAAAAGCGGCCGGCTGCGGCAGAAGGTATCGTCGGTGTCATGGTCTTCAGAATCCCCTGTGCGCTGATGAACTGTCGGAGTCATTTCTGTCTCGCCTTTACAAAATATAGCAATTATATTATAAAACAAGCAATTCGATTATATCTTTTGGGACAGTTTTTGTCTATCATATAGGTGGGAACCCCGGAATCCTCGGAGATGTGCCATGACAAGAAAGACAGCTCGCGTTTTTCCCGTCATGATCGTTCTCTGTACCGCACTGAAAAACGGTCTTTTTCCATGAAAAGCGGGTACGGGCTGTATGAAAGGCGGATGACGAAAATGGAAGTCGAACACATTTGCATGGGGTCTGCATAGGCAGGAGGTGCTTTCATGTCAAGGATCGGCGTACTGGTCTGGCGGAAGATCTTTGAATCCGGTGACGCAAAGCGCATTGCAAAGCAAAAGCAGGATACGGGCGACCTTGTCCTGCACAAGGATATCCCGTATCGGGACGACGATGACCGGGGCATCTGTTTGACATCTATCGGCTTCCCGGCACGGATGCGCATGCTCCGGTGATGATCAACATCCACGGCGGCGGGCTGTTCGCCTCCTATAAGGAGGTCAACGCGCACTACAACTATGAATGGGCACGGATGGGGTACCGGGTGGTGAGCATCAGCTACCGCCGCATACCGGAAACGACACTGTGGCATCAGATTGACGATGTGATGGCCGCCCTGTGGTATCTGGCCCGCCATACGCAGGCGCTGGGCCTGAACCTGGATCGCTGTTATCTGACAGGCGATTCCGCCGGAGCACTGCTGAGCCTGTTCGTCCTGTCCATTCATGGCAGCACGGCGCTGCAGCACACATTCGGCATACAGCCCTCCGGCATTTCTTTCCGCGCCTGCGGGCTCATCTCCATTATGCTGGACACCCAGCGGCATGACCTGATGCGTGCGATCCGGGATCAGGTGACGGACACCCATGATCAGGGCAAGCCCTATGTGCCATATCCCGAATTTAACAGTTGAGGAAAATCAGAAGTCTGAGAAACCTCATACAACGGGTGTTCTCAGACTTTTGTTGTCTAAAGACATGTTGTATGGTATCCGCTGGTCAGAGATTTTTTTTGATTATCCGATTCAATTCTTTCGGTTTATAGTGAAGGCGGTCCAAAGGCATTCCTGTGAGACTGGTCAAAGCATCGAGCGTATAGCTGCCATTGTATAAGGCCATGTACTCTACGTCATGTACGTTAACAACGTTCATATTCCTCTTCATATCAGGATCCATGACGGAGTCTTTTGCAGCACGTGAAGCCATCCAAAAAAGTTCCTCCCATATACTGTCGTGGGAGGGGCTGTTTTACAAAGTCGATAAAATCATTTTTTTCATGTCGCGCCAAAAGTCCGTCCGTTTTCTTAAAAAGAGACCGATAATCCGAAGGCTGTAACAGTTCGGATGTGCTGATGCTTACTCCCACGCTTTTCATTCTTCCCCGGAAATCTGATTCTCAGTCTTTTCAAGGAAAATAGCTTAAAGCGGCTTGTTTTCAAGCGATTCATAACCGTTTCAAGCGATTTTCTGTTTTTCTGTGGGCTCTGCCGGTTGAACTGCCTGCTTTTCATGTTTCGCCGAATTCAATATTTCATATTTCGCCGATAGCCTTCTAGACCCCGGGGGCTCAATTTTATGGTTTTCCGCAAAAGAGGGGCCGCCGGTCTTCAGCGGGGCACCCTGTAGAGATAAGACCCCGCCCCCACCCCGGCGCATTCTGGCGTTTTCCTCTTGTCCACTTTGAGATTTGTCTTGCAATCTGCACTACAAAGTGCCATCATGAGCTCAGGAGGTGACTATCATGACCAAAGACGCAACCGTAAGCGCACGAATT
>CACWXY010000066.1 GCA_902764915.1 uncultured Eubacteriales bacterium
AGACGGAGCGATCTGCTCATGACAGAAGAATATCTTGCATCTATATGATTTTGGCACCACGGTTTTCAGCTATCTCCGCGAGGCGGTTTAGTTCAAAAATGGATCGCATATGTGACAGCGTTTCGCAGGAAAAAGGCAGTGCCGCCATGCACTGCCTTTTTTTACGGGAATGACGGATCATGAAACTGTGCCAGAAGATCTGTCTATATTACGAATGGCCTGAAGAGAAACAGCGTGCCTCCCGCACTTTCTCTGGGCGAACCAGGCAGAAGCTTCCTCTCAGTCTGTCGGGGGCAATGAATGTATGACGCACATGACATCTGACCGTTTTCTCGCCGTGGGATAAAAACAGACCAACGGCCATGCTTTCACGGGCGGGATGATTATCGCCTGCTTCACACCTAAAAAAGGGCCACTCACAGGAGTGGCCCCTTTTTTATCCAATATTGTCTTTTTCCGCAGTCCGATTATTTATTGTTGAACTCATCCACCAGAGACTGCCATGCGGGCTGAATGGCTTCGAAAAGTGCCTGCGGCGTATCGCCCAGCATTCCCCAGAAGTAGTTGCCATAGGTGTTGGAACCGAGCACCTTGTTGTTGTCACCCAGGTACTGAGACTTATCAGCACGAGCATGCTCGGGCTCACGCAGCATAGCATATGTTTCGTCCACAGCACGTTCGTCAGAGCAGATCTCGTACTTCTTGCCGATCCAGGCTTCGCTATCGTCTATACCAGGCGCAGTGCGGGTGTACAGATCATAGATGTACTCAATATTCTTGGTTGTCGCTTCATCATAGACATTAGGCAGCACAACAACGTTCTCACTGATTACATACACATAATCTTCGCCCTTGGGGCCAATCGGGAACGCAACACAGCCCCAGTCATCAGCCATATCGGCAAGCTCTGCGTTTTCGTTATAGCCGCCATAGCACTGATATACATAGAAACCGCAGTTGCCAGCCTTAAAGGCATCCTTGAAATAGTCCCAGTTGCCTTCGCCCTGCGGCATAGCATAGTTGTTCCACAGGTCACGCGCCCATGTCAGCGCTTCCATAGTATTGTCGGAGCCGGCAGTGATCTGAAGCTTGCCGTCCGCGTCGAAATCAAAGAAGGAACCATTGTTGGAGAACACAGAGGCCAGCCAAAGATCGCCAGTGCTGCCAACCAGACCGTAGATATCATATACGTCGTCGCCATCGGTATCCTTGGTCAGCTGTGCACAAAGGTTTTCAAAAGCTTCCCATGTCCAGGTCTTGTTGGCCTGCATGTCATAGATCGTGTTCCAATCAATGCCGGCATCCTCCAGCACCTTCTTGTTGAAATACACGCACTGACGGGGTTCAGACGCACCCTTGGATACGCCATAGACCGAACCGGCTTTGGACATGAAATCGATTGTGCCTGCATTCCAGATGTCAAAGTCAGTGATGTCAATCAGGTCATTGTTGGCCCAGTCAGCAAACCAGCCGTTTGCCATACCGTTGCCCACAAATCCTGGAGGCATAATGAACAGGCGATATTCAGTGCCGTCTGCAGAAGAAATGAAATTCTGCACTTCTTCTACCTGGGCATCGCCCCAGTTGCCGAGCTGTTCCTCAACGATTTTCACGTTGTAGGTATCCATGATCCAATCCTGGTATGCATAGGTCAATGCCTGATCTTCGTCCGGATCTTCACTGCGCGGAGTTGGTCCCCAATAAGGATTGATGTAAAGGGTTGCACCGCCGAAGTCGATGCCTTCGACAACCTCGGGATAGCCCTCAGGGCTCTCGGCGAGTGATGGTACAAGCAACGCAACCATCATGAGCGCCATAAGAAAAGAAACGAGTTTTTTCATGGGTATAGCCTCCTTATGAAATTTTCTATATACACCCTTGGCAGGCGCATAAAGCCAGTTGAATGATATATTCCTCGTCTTGCATTCTACTCTTTTGAGCCTGACATTGCAATGCTCTGCACGAAAGTTTTTTGGGTAAACACATAAAGAATGATCAGCGGAATAATACAGATCAGAACGCCGATATTAATCAGCTGCTGTTCACGCGCCTGGGAAACCACCACCGACACATTCGCATCCTTGGAGAAATAGCGGGCCATCTGCGAATACATGGTGCTCAGTTTGGTTGAATACATGTTAATCCCTTTAAAGAAATTGCGGGTATAGAACAGATCCGTCCACTGCCACACGAAGGAGAACAAGAAGCAGCTCATGATGGTCGGCACGGCGTCCGGCAGCATAATGCGTACCAGAGTATGCATCGTAGAACACCCATCCACAAAGGCAGCCTCCTCCACAGACTTGGGAATGCCCTGGAAATAGGTGCGCAGCATATAGATGTATAAGCCGTCTTTCAGGCCCATACAGGTCAGACTCATCAGCATATAGGGAATCGTGCTTTTCAAAAGATTCAGCGGTTTACCCGTCAGTGCTGTGAATATGCCAAAAATGTCAAATGCGTTGAAATTGGCATACAGCGCTGTCGAGATTGTCTGTGGCGGAATAATGATCATCGCAACCACGCAGCCAAACCAGAACTTCTTTAATGGAAAGGAATACCGGGCAAAGCCATATCCTACCAGTGTACAGGAAAGAGCCTGCAGTACACTGACCACCAAGGAAACCCAAAGTGTATTCAGCATGGAATCCAAGAACGGAAAATCCTTGCGAAGGAAGCTGGTCAGGTCGAATACGATTTTGTAGTTTTCCAGGGTTACATGTCTGGGCAGCAGCACAATGGTGGAGTCATACAGGTCGCTCTCTGTCATCAGACTCACGCCGATACGCGAGATAATGGGCTGGATAATCATAAAGCAGAGCCCAAAGAGGAGCAGTGCACGCAGCACGGACACCGTTCCCTTTCTGATCCGGCTTTTCAGCACATATCCGCTGTTCCTTCTGGTCCGGGACAGATGCTCCGCCTTGTTCGCACGGGAAGTGTCCTTAGTTTTCACTGCTGCTCACCCCCTTTGAGATGATAAATGAGCTGATACCAATGAATGCCAGAGCCACCGCAAAGTAGATCCAGCTTTGTGCGGCTGCCTGTCCATACTGTGAGTTGTTCTGCAAGGTGTTGATATGCTCCATGACTGTATTGCTGTTTTTCATGAAGAAGTCAATAATTGTATAAATCGTATTGACAAGCAGCAGCGGACTGAGCATCGGGAAGGTAATCTTCCAGAAAGCTTCCCATGCCGTGCACCCCTCGACATCTGCAGCCTCGTACAGAGAAGGCGAAATCGCAGATAACCCGGAAAGGAACACAATAATCTGTATGCCGCTGGCCATGACAATGTCATAGATGGCATCAATCATATCGAAGATAATGTCAAAGATGCCAGAACCAACGCCGGAAATGGAGAGCAGACTCTGAAGGGACGCAGAGATGTTGATGCCCGATGCATTCGCGGCTTCCTCGCTCATAGCCGAGAGCATGTTGAATGTCTGGCTCTGGGATTCAATACCTGCCAGAACACCGGAGGACAGAATCACGGGCAGGAAAAAGATTGCGCGTGCCAAAGTCCGTCCCTTGAAATTCTGGTTGAGAATCACCGCCAGCACGAAACTCATGACCAGGGTGGCAATGGTGTTAATCACCATCTTGCCACTCTCATCAATGAGATACTGCGTGAAAGTCGCGTCAATCGTAAAGGCATAACGATAATTATAAAAGCTGTTCCACGAAAGCGAGTAGCCTTCGCCAGGTACCAATGTCACGTCATTGAGAGAAAACTGAATGGATTCGATAAGGGGCACAACCATAAACAGACAGAAACCAATGATAAATGGAAGGATAAAGAGTACCCCGGTTCTGGCATTCCTGGCCCGCATGGTTTTATATGAGCCCATCCAGGGAATAAATGCCCCCACTCCCTCTTTCAATGACCATCTGTCCGGAGAAAGATTCTTCGCCATTACTCATTCCTCCCTCTGACCACAAGATAGTCGCGTGCCGGGACTGTAACCTCTCCCTGATAGTCTTCCGTGCTGTAATTCACATACACTTTGGTTCCGTCCTCATAGGTTGTTACCCGCAGATACGCATTCGGTTCTTCATGACCTGTTATACGCTGCTGATTCAGTCCTTCTGTCTCTTGCTGATAGCGCAGCATGGTTGCACAGGCTTCCTCATTCCATGAGGCAAAAGCCGCCCCATAAAGGCCTGTATAGTTTGTCTCCTGCACCATCTTGCCACTTTCAGCAAAGAACGTGTAATTCAACCCTGCGCCGTATTCAACAGACCGCAGAAGTTCCGTCTGATAATCGCCGTCAAGGTTCAGCGCCTGTCCCGTGTAGTCTACCATCCCATGGATTGCCATCTGATAAAACGGAATATACTGATCAATCAGCAGATAGCGCATGCCGCTCAGATCCATATCCGTTATCAGGTTCACATAGGGAAGCGTAAAATCAAAGCCCTCACGCACCATCACCTGCCGGCCCGCCTCTTTGGCCTCAGCAAGCGTCGCAATGTTCAGTTCCTTGACCTGCTCCCTGGATATCACATGATCAGGATTATAATCAGCGGACAGCATGGTGCCGATATCCCTGAAAGACACGCCATATGCATCATTGTCTTTCGCCCACGCAATCAGATGGGAAGCATTCTCTTTGGCCCACAGCGGGTAAGCCAGGTAATAGCTGTCCTGCTCGTCGTCCGCATGATAGTAAACAGGAGAAAACGGAGAGAGCAGCGCTACCTCACGCGTAATATGACGCGCCGTGTCCCGGGTCGTCAGGAAACCATCCAGCAGATTGCTGTTGTACACGAAAGCAGTGATACCGTCGAAGTAAAGCGGCACATTGGCCTCCCTGGCCTTCTGGATCAGTGATTTAGCCTTGCTGATTCCGCCCAGTTCACTGAGTACCCGTACACTGGTCAGTGCCTTCTGCTTTACACCGCCTTTCAGCCATCCGGAATAGCGAACATTCAGATTCTGAATGCCGCCACCGCTCAGGAAATCAATAATCTCTTCTGCCTGCTCAAAAGTAGTCATGGCAAACATTTTTTTCACAGGAAGCCCTGCGACTACGACACGCTTGTCAATGGCCCCAACAAGCTCAACAGAAAATGGAGTGTGCTCAGAGGACAGCTTGCTTTGCAATTCCGGAAATGTTTCACGCAGGTAATCGCCATAGGAAGCAGCCAAGGCAGCATACTCCCCATTGTTCGTAAAGCGATAGCGCTGCACCAAAGTCGTCTGAGGCAGTTTCTTTTCATACATCAGCTGCAATTCAGCTGTTTTTGCGGAAACGTTGTACTGGTCAACATGAAGCACTTTCATCCGAGCGTTTACATAGTTGTAGCTGCTCCGGTTGCTACCGGTTTCCACACCGTTAATATCAGCCTGTATGCTGATCTGGGATGCTCCGCCTTCCACTACGCAGAGGAAACTCTGTTCATCGCGCAGCACACCGAATACAGGAAACAGCGCTTTGGATTCGGAGATGAATTCTGACCGTTTGATACCGTAATCGTACCCATACATGTCAGCGAAATAGCTGGACTGCTTCAGTTTCTGATTGTTGAAGTGAATCAGCGCACCGCCGCCTTCAGGAACCAGCAGGTATCCATCCTCATAGCTTCCGTCCGGCTGCGCGCCTACTGCTCCAAACATGGGCAGCAATGTTATGGCACTCAGAGATGCATTGGCACTGTTAAACCGGAGAGAATCGAACGGCACTTCGGCAACAAAATCCTCCCCATCCAGACGATAAACCACTGTTACATCAAACAGCACAGGCACATATTCGTTTGCTGCTTCAAACAGCGAGCTTTCCTGTATTCGTTCAATCTCTGTATAACTGGACTCATCCAGGAGCTCCGCAATTGTATAATATCTGTTCGTCTCTTCTTCAGGAAGCGCTACAATGGTCACAGCATCCGTCTGAATCGCCGGATAGGCTTCCATCAGTTCCCGGGCCCGGCTTGCCTGCTCATCTGAGCCTTCAAGCATGGTTTCCACCATCGAAGGTGTATAGTTCTGGCTCAGCCGTCGAAGCAGATATCCAGGTGTCTGCTCCAGTTCAGGAAGCGCAGCCAGCATTATGTCAGCCTGTGTCTTCTCTTCTTCGGATCCTTCACGGAGCTGTGCAATCTGCTCAGGGCTTACTTTTTCATAGGTATAGTTAAACGTACTCCGCGTCAGAATAATATCAAGCGTCTGTTCCTCTTCCCCATACCCCGCACCTGAGAGGATCTTTTCCAATGACGCCATGTTATTGTTGTCAGTAGCTGTCGTGACATATACATCCTGCGTCATCAGGGCCGGGTAAGTAGACAGGGCCGCCTGCGCTGCTTCTTTTGCAGCCTGATCGGTACCGGTCAGCTTACTGAGCGTATCTGCACTCTTCTGCTGGGAAAACTTACCGGTGACCTTTTTCTTGGATGTGCCGGAGTCCTGCACTGCCTGTAGCACTTCGTCATATCGGGCCTTGGACAGTGCACCCGGAATCACATATTCCCGGGCAATGTCCCCTATGGAGTACGTGACCTCGACAGCTCCATCCTCACGTTGACGCACCTGATAGGCCGAACGGCTTACAGAATAGGAATAGCTGTCATACATATTGTCCACTGCCTTTTTCGGAAGGCGATAATAGACATTGAGTGTAGATGCCAGCGCGTTCTTATTATCACCGCTGGCAACGTTTTCCCCTGACTTGGCAGGATCCGAAAAAGGATTGGAATTCCATGTATGCCCATATGCATCTGTCAGCGTAAACTGGGTCGTCAGTGGATCCAGTTCAAAATGCAGTGAACCGTTATCCATTACAAGTGTCTTGGCATCTTCCTCTTCGAAGCGTACCACCTCTGCCGTATAGAGAGGCTCCGCTTCCGGACGTCCCCAGAGCAGATAGCCCACATAGCCTATGCCGCCGACCACCAGCAGCAGACAGAACCAGGGGAGGATACGAAGCAATATATGTTTTTTCTTCATATGGTACACTCTCTCCCTTCTAATTCAATCGGAATCGAATTTCCTTGTACAGCGAAGCAAAGAAAGCATAGGCATCGCTGAGCAGGGAGAAAAAGACCATTACCAGAAACAGTATCACCATGGCCCCGACCACTGTGGCTATGATTACAATCAGTGTTTTTCCAGGAGAATAGTCGTGGACCTGCATTAAAGCTACAAACACCAGCGCAGCGCTCCAGATAACGGACACCGAAATCAGCACGTTGTAGAATTCAGCCTCATCATAAGCCAGGATATGGCTGAGCAGGATACAGGGAAGCTGAATCATGACATAAGGAAACAAGGCGTAGCACATGCCCATATAGATGTCCTTGAAGCGGCCCTTGCCGTCAAAGAGCGTGGAAAGTGCCCAGTTTGAAATACATAATACCAGAAAGGGAATCGCAAGCGATGCCATGCGCTGATAGATGTTGATGTACTGAATGGGCACCATAACAAACTGAAAGTTCGTGTACATCAGTTTCAGTACATACGTCAGAAGAAACAGGATAAAGATTGTATTGGCCGCAGCCAGTGAACCCTTCTCTTCTCTGTTCAGATCCCAAAAGCCATCAAAGGGATGGAGAATAACATAGAAGGCATATTTCAGGGAAGCAGAATATCGTTTCCATCTGTTGGATGATGCTGCATCTCTTTTAGGACTGCTTGAGAATGTGGCTTCTGTCATGTTCATTCACCTCCCACTTTGCTTTTCTGTAAAATCCTCTGCCCACAAGGAACACAACCAATACAAGAAGAATGATTACAACCCACCAGATATTATCTTCCATCCACTGTTCCCGGTAATATCTGTAGGCTTTGCTGTAGTTTATCCGATTGTGGGCGGCTTTAAAGTTTTCCATAGCCTCCACATAATTATCCTGCCGCATCTGGGAGCGTCCGATGCCGATGAAAGCCAGGTTATAATTGGCGTTCAGCTTCATAACCTCTCGCCACGTGTCCGCTGAACCGTCATAGTCACCCTTGAGATATTTCTCGCTGGCGTCATAGATTAACTGTCCATACTGTGTAACTGCAAAAACCGTAATAGTGCCGGCCAGTTCATCCAGAACGATCAGGTCGGTACCCATGTGTTCGATGGACACTGCGCCGTTAAAGGCACCTTCAACATTTCCACGGGTACCGAAAGCCCATAGCATGATGCCCTGCGGATCATAGCCAAAGATACGTCCGCGCATTCGGTCCAGGGCGACATAGATATCATGGTCCAGTACTGTAATATCGTAAAACTTGGAAGGACCATGGTAATCGTTGGCTGTCAGGCCTTCCTCCCAGTACAAATCCCCGATGGGGGGATAACGGTCGTTCTTGATAAGGATATCATCGCCCAGAGAATTAAGCCGGCGAATCGGTTTGGCACTGTCACTCAGGAGATCATACTCGCTGAAATTGACATTGGTGGCATAAATGAAACCCTCCTCATCCATATAGATATTCTTATATTCAGTGGGTACAAAAGCCACCTGCTGAGCGCGCTGCTCCTTAGTGGAGAAGAAGGATTTCCAGATATAATCCCAGAGATTGTACGTCACCTTATTGGCCCCGATAAAACCGGTAAACGTACCGTCAGCTTCATACTTGACCAGGCCCTTGTTGACATTGATAGCAAGTGCAAAGACACGTCCTGCGGAGTCCACCACCAGCTTGTTGGGCTGAAAATCCGCATTCTGGTCGAACGTGGAATCTGTCGGTTTCACATATTCCCTGATCAGATTCAGCTCGCGGTCCATCATCACAATACGGTTATTGCCGGTATCTGCCACATAAAGATTGCCGGCTTCATCCACAGACACATCATTGGGATTTTTAAAGGTATCGATCTCGGCTCCCTGGATGTGATCAATAATGCGCTTCAGATGCATCTGCCCATCCAGTCGCTCCAGTTCGAGAATGCGATTATTTCCACGGTCCACTACATACAGGCTGTTTCCCCGTGCATAGAGGCTCTGTGGGAAATTCATGGGCACATCCAGACCCAGCGAGGCGCTGGTTACGACCTCCTCTACCCGATAGGCGTCCGGAGATTCCATCAGTTCGCCCCAATAGTCAAAATTATACGTATAAACACTGTTGGTGCCATCGTCCACAGCACTGGCGGACTGTGCAGTCAGAACCATAGCCAGAGTTAGCAGCAGGAGTATCATCCGACGGTGCTTCATCAGTACGCTTCCCCTCTCTCAGAGTTTTTAGTCTTTCAGACCGGAACTGGCCATGGTTTCCAGGATTCGACTCTGGCTGAAAATAAAGATGATCACAGGTACAGAAACAATGATCACGGTCGCCGCTGCAGTCTGACCGGTTCTTGCAATACCGCCGGCCTGAATCTGCTGCAGCGCATAAACCAGTGTCTTCTTGGATTCAGAATAGATCACGGTAGCAGCACTGGTATTCCACAGGCTCTGAACGCTGAAGATGATAACCGTCAGCCACGCCGGCTTTACATTGGGCATGACAATGCTCCAGAAGATACGGAACTGGCCTGCTCCATCAATGGTTGCAGCCTCGATCAAAGCTGTAGGCAGACCTTCCATGAACTGCTTCATCAGAAACAGTCCGATCGGTGCCGCAAAGGCAGGCAGTATCAGCGCCCAATAGGTATCAATCATATACAGGCGGCTCATGATCAGGTAATTGGGAATACCGGTAACATATCCTGAAAACATCAGGCATGTGGTCACTACGGCAAAGAAAAACTTACCGCCGGGAAAATCGTACTTTGCCAGTACAAAGGCAGCCATACTGGCAATAACCAGATGCCCGAACGTACCCACCGCAGTGATAAGTACGGTATTCACCAGATAACGGCTGAAGGGTACCCAGGACTGCCCCATGGTCACAAACAGGTCGGAGAAGTTGTCGGACGTAGGATGCTGAGGAAGAACTGTAGGCGGAAAACGGAACAGCTCATCCAGCGGCTTCAGTGAAGACCCGATCAAAAAGACCAGAGGGAATATCATCGCCAGACCAACCAGGAACAGCATCAGATAAATGCCTATATCGCCTGCAATCGAACGGTTGGGATGGCGCCGGGTAATCAGATGCTTTTTCGGCACCTGAATCTTCTCGCCTCGCAGTTCTGCCAGCCGGTGCAGTTCATCCCCTCGCGTCTTGGGAACCACAGGCTTGTCCACCCAGTGCTGATCCATGAAACTATACAGTTTCATGCCATAATCAAGATCAAATATATATCGGTTTTCATCCTTCAGAATGACAGTCAGCTGAGTCGAGGTACCACCGCGACGAATGCTGTCCATACGATGAAGGCGCACATATTTCCATTGAACCATGGGTTCAGATTCGCCTTTTCTGTAAAAGGCTGCGCCAGTCTCGTCTGCCTGAAGGTATCCACGGTATTTTTTGCCGTTCATCAGTCGGAGCGTACCATTGGACTTCACAGTGTTGGCTTCACTCATGTCATGTACCCACCCTTCCCAGCATTGAACTGATGGCCTTCTTACAGAGGATCATCACAAGAAACAGAAGTGTGGCGATGGCACTTGCATAGCCCATCTCAAAGCGGCTGAAGCCATAGTCAAAGAGGTGGGTTACAATGGTGCGGGCTGCATAGTCGGTTGAGGGATAGCCGCACAGGGCTCGAGGAACATCACACACATTAAAGGCGGAGGTAATGCTCATCACAGCGCCGAAAAGCAGCATGGGCTTCATGCTGGGCAGTGTAATATGATAAAGCTCCTGCCAGCGGTTACGTACGCCATCCACATATCCTGCCTCATACATGCTCTTATCGATGCCCTGGAAGCCGGCTACAAAGCTCAGAAAGCCCGTGCCCATGCTCATCCACAGAATAACAATAACCAGAATTGTCATCATATAATTGGGATCTGTCAGCCAGAGTTTCGGAGCGTCAATAAACCCAAATTTCAGCAGAAGGGAGTTGAGGAAGCCATACGCGTCTCCACGGAAAATAATGGAAAACACAGTGAATGCGTTGCTGGCAATGGAAGGAGCATAAAACACAACCACAGCCACGGCCCGCAGCCACTTTGGCAGTTCATTGATAAACCAGGCAAACAGGAATGAAAGGATGTATCCCACCGGGCCTGTGATTACAGCAATCACAAAGGTATTCTTTACGGAGGTCAGAAAAACCTCATCCTGAAGCAACAGGTTAATATAGTTCTGAAGCCCCACAAAGCGCGGTGATTCCAGAATGTTATAGTATGTAAAACTGTAAAAGATCGAAGTGCCAATCGGCAAGATGAAGAAAGTAAAGAACAGGATTGCATAGGGCGCCAGGAACAGATAGCAGATCTTGTTCCGTTTAGCCTGCTGCAGACCATGATGGAAGCGATCCCGCTTCATACTGAGGTATCTGGAAACGAAAGAGGCTGACTGCATGCTTTCAACGGCTCCTTTCCGAATTATCAGTCCAATGGAAGATTGAATTCACGCCGTTTAATCCGTATTTCATCATTGATTGTACGTGCGTAATTCAGCAGCGTTTCCCGCGGATCTTCTTTCGTGTTGATCACGCGCCGAATTGCATTGGTAATATGACGGGTTGTAGAATAGCCGCCTGCAATCTCAGGGAAACCTCTGGTCTGACTCATCTGGCTCTCCAGAATATTCAGCTGACGATTGCTCCAGGCCAACTGCCGAAGGGCTTCACGATTCGCCGTCTGATAACGGGCACTGGAACCCAATACACTTTCCATTTCACGGCCAAAGCGTACCTGCGCATCAGTACTGACCCACCACTTCATGAACTCCCATGCATTCCGGCGTGTCTTTTCATTGTCGGTGGCAATCATAAGACAGCACAGGCCATCCGTCTGTACAGTGCGGTCCAGGGTCCCATCTTCACGACGCGTTCCAGGAATCAGGGTAAAGTCCCATAAGCCTCGTATTTCCGGAGCAGACACCATAAGCGTATTATATGTCGCATAGGAAGCAATACCCATAGGCATTTCACCGGAACGGAAACGGCTGACAAAGTCAAACACTGTCGGCAGTCCATAATCGTTATAAAGACTGGTATATAGTTTAAACGCATTCACACCAGCTTCACTGTCGATCAATGTACGTTTGGCCTCCTCATCATATACGGATCCGCCGTTCTGATAAATCAGGGAATTCAGAACTGAAACATCCGCAACGGCAATATCCGGATAGGGAACAGCAACGGTCAGACTGTTGCCCTGAATGGTAGGCAGTTCTGCAATCAGATCCTCCCATGTCTCCGGAATATCCAGTCCCAGTTCTTCCATAATGTCTGTGCGATAGAAAAGAAGGTTGAAGTTCTGCGTCTCGGGCAGTCCATACACGCCAACGCTCTTGCCATTATCGTAGGTCAGAGGCGTAAGAATGCTCGGACAGAAGGCACTGACCACTTCCTCGAAATCATCAAACTGTCTGAGGTCTTCGACCGCATTACGCATGGCATAGTTCACAGCAAACCATCCGCTGACGCTCAGAACAATGTCCGGACCGTTTCCAGCCACCACTGCCGTGAGAATCGCATCGGCCTGCACCAGCTTTACATTCACCTTAATGCCTGTGCTGCTGGTAAAAGTATCATCCACCATGGTCTTCAGAACAGTGCTCTGATCACGCCCTGTCGTGATCCAAATCTCCAGCACGTCATCCATATCGGCATACTTGTCGCCCAGAGAATTGTAATCGACAAAATATGAGCTGACACAGCTGCGGATTTCATGTGCCATTTTTTCAAAAAAGTTTTCCTTGACGCTCGGCACACTCGCCTTTTCGCCCGTGACCATAATCAGGTCCACGTCCAGCTTGCTCTCGGACATGTTCTGCATCGCAGTACCCAGAGACGTAATGTTATCTTTGAAATTCGAAAAAGATTCCGTAATACGGTCATTGTTCTCTACAAACTGTTCCAGCTGTACAGCCAGGGTCTGAGCCACAGCAGCCCGATCGCTCTTTTCTCCGGTTGTTGCGACGACGTCATCCACAATCTTGTAAAGACGCTTGCTTTCCAAGTCCATTGCTTCAATGGCTTCCGGATAAATGCTGGCGAGATTGTAATCACGGAAACGGTCAGGATTTACGCCTGTCAGCACAAGCAGCTTCCGGTAGATCTGGTTCAGACGGAAGATACTGTCCTCCACGTTCTGCAGCACGGGGCCCATCTCACCCATTGTCACTTCCATGCGTAAGGTATGAACGCCCTTGGCAAGATAGAAACGGAAAGGAATCCCGTTTTCATCAGACAGTGTGCGCATCTCCCAGGAGGTATTATATGCAAAAGTCACGGCTTCCAGATCCTTGAAAGGAACCTCACCGTCAATATAAACGGTACGGGCACTGAGGGCACCGCGCTGATACATCTGCCTTGCTTTGATTGAAATGTTATAATAGCCGTCTTCCGGCACTTCGAAATCCCACTGGATCCACTCCCCTGCGTGTGTCCAGGGATCTCCCCCAATAAAGTTCAGAATGGTATTGCTTACAGAGTAAGGAACCGTTTTGGAAGAGCTGCGGTCATAGCGGGCATACAGGCTGGGAGAAGAACGCAGCACGGCGGCCTCCCCCTGTACCGTCTGCGAATACTGCATGCCTTCCTGGCTCATGGAAACACCTGGAACAGCCTGCAGATACTCCTCATAGCTACGGTAAGACACCGGCGGGGTAAGCGTAATCCCCTGCATAATCATTGGTTCATTCACAGCCCGGAAGGTCAGCGTATTGTCGCCTTCCTGAAAATAGAACTGGTATGGCTCGCTCAGATACCCCATGGCATCCCGGCAATAGGCAGTCTGATGGTCATACACTTCCACCTGGGAAGGCCGAATATCATTGCCCTGGTTATCCTTCTTGACTTCACCGGCATCCGTCCATAAGCGACTGAAAGTCAGATCGCTGGCGCCAGCAAAAGGAAGTTCACCGTTGATTTGCAGTTCACGCTCAATGTCAATGCCTCGGCTCTCCACTGTCGTGTAGTCCAGGCGCACATTATACAATCCCGCTTGGGGAACCTGTACATGCCATGTAACATCGGAACCATCCGCTGCCAGCACGCCATTTTCCTGAGCCTGCGCTTCTCCTTCAAAGGAAAAAATATCCACAGGGACTTCCTCAATGACAGTTGGTAAATGCTGATACCTGGCAATATAAGCATCATACGTGTTGGTTCTGCCAATACCAGAAATGTCGGTTGACAGGTCCGCATCCGCATATTTGTCACTGAAATCGCTGGTGCCTTGATTCAGCAGGATGACAAGGGTCACAACAACTGCAACCGCAAGAACACCAAAAAGAATGTTCCGCCATTTTCTTGACATGAGTTCATCTCCTGTTACCTCGCCCAGACGTTCCTGTTTTCCTCGGTTCCGTCAGGCTATTCTATTCTGTAACTAAGTGTTTGATTTCACCTGTCTCATAGTAAACGGTTTGGTAAGGTTTGTCAATCTGCAATTTATTTTTCCTTTTCAAAATACGAAAAGTAATCCCTTACAGCGCATAACATAGCGATCTGCCCCTCAGCATTTCTCACACCTGCATCGTGTGTCCATATCTCCAGGTAAGCAAAGGATGGATCCATTAGAAAGGCAAAACAGCCCTTCCAGCTAACGGATGCTTGACAGAAGCCATTGTGTGCATACAAAAATCTCTTCCGTCTTGCACACACTCCTTGGACCTTCCGTAGCAGATTGTCCGCATAAGGCGGCTCCTTCATCTTTTGGGTATTATCAGTTTTTCTTGAATGCCATGCGGGCATGGAACACGGACCTGTGCGTTCCTTGAAAGGCATGCAGCAGTTATTTCTATATGAACGCAGAACCAAAACATGGGGGTAATCCTGCACTTTATTTGAGCCAGAATGGCCATTTCCGTGCAGAATATTTGAACCAGAGAGGGACATCCTGTAGTGCAAACAGCATAATACCGCCTTCCTTCCGTTACAGCATGCACTTAGCATCAAAAGCGAATCAGCTTTCTGGACCAGCTTTGACGAATGATTAATGAGCCAATCGCTGGCTCAATGAAACTGCACTGCAACTTTTGGCTCTAACAAAGTGCTGAATGACATGCTTGGGAAAGCGTTTCGAATGCTTTCCCAAGGAATGTCTCCGTTGTCTTCAAAAGGCAGCCTATATGAAAGAAAGAGATCCATCCCCAACGCAATATCCAATGATAGCCCACGATATTCATTCCTTACCATAGCCGTAAAAGCCGCAAGGCACATCTACTCCCCTCTCTGGTGCTACATCGATAACCCCGTTATCTGGCAGAATTCCTTGCCAGGGGTTGGACTCTTCTTTATCTCTGCCGTCATGCCCTGTGTCAATCGCTTTGCAGACGAATTCCGTGGAGAACAAACCAATGCCATGCCAGAGCGTCGACGCCGTTCACTGACAGTCCGAGTCCAACAAGGCCCCCCTGGTTGATGAAAAAGACCGAACCCTTTATATCAATGATAACGATGCAAAAATAGGCTATATTTTCTACTGAACAGCAGTCAAATTGAGAATCTTCATAACGATGGCTTTGCATACATCTACAGAAAGAGTT
>CACWXY010000067.1 GCA_902764915.1 uncultured Eubacteriales bacterium
GTCCAGTAGTTCTCCATACGTATTCTCCTTCAGAAGTTCAGCTTTTTCGGCCTTCTGAATCATCCGATTTGTAATGATTGAAGTGATCGTGTTGACGAATTCATTGCCGATGACGGTATAATCGTTCTGCACACAGGTCTGATCCAGTTGCTCAGTGTTTTTATAGAAGTCGAACACAAGTTCAATTTTCCATCTGGCGTGATAGCTGAGATAAGCAATCCTTGGTTCCATGTCCACATCTGACTCCAGGATGATCACTCCGAACAAATTTTCTTTCTTGTTGTAATCCTCGATGGAAAAATCATTCTTCTTTTTTGCTCGGTCTATGTAGTCAATTTCTTCCTTACCGGCTTTTTTTGCAGCGGTTTTTGCGTACCCTCTGCGTACCCCTCGTGCGTACCCTTGGGGGTACGCAAAAGGGTACGCAAAAAAATCCGACAAGCGTTGATTCATAACGCCTACCGGATTTTTGAGTGGTGACAGTTGGACTCGAACCAACGACCCCTTCGATGTGAACGGAGTGCTCTCACTATGTGGTTGAAACATCAAACCGTTTTGGAGAGCCGCTGAAGCCGTTGATTTCAAAGGGGCTGCGGGTTGTAGGGGTACGCAAATTCCCCTCAAAAAGGTACGCATTTGGTTGAACGTGCTCCGTTGCCCGACCATTCCGTTCACATCTCGTCGATGTGAACGGGTTGCTTGCATCGATGTGAACGATTTGCTTGCGTTGGACATAACAGGTTGCCTTCGTTGGACATAACAAGTTGCTGACAATCGCCGAGTGGCATTTGCGGGCTTAACTTCCGGTTTTCCGGGGTATCATCTGCTCTTCAAACAGAGAATTCCCCGAGCAGACTCATCTGACGATTATGTGTTTGCACATTCCGGTTTTTCCGCAGACTGGGCAGGTCAGTCTGCGTTTTGTAAACGTGTGATATGCTTTCACATAATCCTTCATTTCAGGAACAAACAGATGTCCGCAGTCCGGGCATTGAAAGTGTCCCGCATTCACATCCAGCGTAGCTGCTGCACTAATCCCGGCAGCTGCCGTAATGACAGCAATGACAATAAGCATGATCCTTATTACCGTGGGCATTTCAATATATGCTGCGATGATAATGAGCGCGCATACCGCAATGATTGTGATAATCCCGCATACAATCGACTGGTACAGTCTTTTTTTGTTCTCTTTGTTTTCCTGCACAAGATTCATGATGGTAACCTCCGCTTTCTTTTTATAGTCGGCATCGGTCAGTTTCTCTCCTGTCAGCAGCTCGTTTACACTGATTTCAAGGGTTTCGCAAAGAGGAAGCATCAAAGAAACATCGGGCAAGCCCGCGCCGCGTTCCCATTTGCTGACCGTTTTATCACTTATGCCGAGACGATCAGCAAGCATCATTTGTGTGAGCCCTTTTTCTTTTCGTAGAGAAGCAATAAACTTTCCTATTTTGATCTGGTCCATGATCCATGCCTCCTTTTACGAATGATACTATCATCTCTTATTTTTTCTTACACTCATGGACCGTAGAGTCGGTTGACTTTTCCTCGACGGACCGTAGAGTTAAGAAAATCCTGATTGTCGTTGCTTCAGTAAATTCAAATTTATGGATCAGCTTCACAATTTCAGTACGGCAACAATTTCATCGCCATCCATTTCGCCAGTCTCCACGAATCCGAAGGAGGAGTACAGCTTTTTTGCAATCTCATTCTCTGGTTCATAGGAGATCCAGCACAGATCCGCCTTACCACAGGGCCATGTTCTAATGAAATCGAGTGCGAGTTTCAGCGCGTCCTTGCCGTAACCCTTGCCTTGAAAACGTTTGTCGATCATAAAACGCCAGATCTCATAATTGTCCTTCTCTACGCTCACCCCATCCTGATCCGCGTTCTCACCATAACCAATTTGGATGAAGCCAACGAGCTTTTTGTCGTTGTAAATGGCGAAGGGAAAGACCTGGCCGCCGCTTATCATCGTAATGTAGGCTTCAGCAATGCTGTAACAATTACTCGC
Source organism: uncultured Eubacteriales bacterium (assembly GCA_902764915.1). Taxonomy (GTDB): domain Bacteria; phylum Bacillota; class Clostridia; order Christensenellales; family Aristaeellaceae; genus UBA2943. The sequence goes on from CACWXY010000067.1 coordinate 2,012, forward strand.
CACAAAGCCGTACTGATCCTTTTTTACTTTGAGTTCAAAGACATCGTCAAAGTTTTCGTAAGTAAGCTTTTCAAGATGTATCATATTAAAACCCCCATCTCCTTCGGTCGGCCTGAACAATTTTGGACTTTAAACATCATATTTTTTCAATAACATATCGAGGGCTTCGCGCAGAAGGATCGCTTCGCCGATGCCTTCTTTTTTCGCAAGCTTGGCCAGGCGCTGGAGCTGGTCCTGGGTGTAGTGGCTGGTCTTGGGAACCATTTTTTCCTCCTTAGCCATGGCGACTTTGTTCCGGCCGCTGATCTTGGCCCGGTAGAGGGCACTGTCCGCCTTCCGGATCAGCTCGGCGCAGCGGGAGGCGTCCATAAAGGCGGTGGCCATGCCGATGGTCATGCTCTGGCGGACACCATCCGGCGTTGTGACGTTGTAATTGCTCCGCACTTCGTTCAGGAGCAGGAAGATTTCTTCTCTTTCCATGGCACCGCGGAAGATGATGCCGAATTCATCCCCGCCGATGCGGTAGATCTTCGCTTCCGCGGGCAGGCTTTCCTTCAGGTAGGTGCCGGCGGCAATCAGGATCCGGTCTCCTTCCTCGCGCCCGAAGTCCTTGTTAATGTGGTCGAATTCGTCACAGTCGGTCAGGGCGATGACGACGGTTTCCCCCGCGGCTTCCGGATCGGAGGCCAGGATCTCCGTCAGGTCCTTCTCAAACTGATCCCCGCCGGGGAACTGCAGTGCGTCATTGACTGAGCTGATTTTCTTTTCCGCATGGATACGGGCAAGGGTCATGTGGTCTTCCACGGTAACCGGGTGAAAGTTTTCCGCTGCTTTCTTCTGGGATGACATCTTCTTTTCCTCCTCGTATTTATTGATATTATTCCACAGATATTATCTGGCGACGCATATTATATAACACATCATTTTTTATATGTCAATACTTATAAAAATAATTTTTAGAATATTATTTTAGAAATAATATCATAATACAAAAAACGGACCGGCGGATTCCCTTTACGCTGCAAATTCCGAAAAAACGGAACGTTTATTCCGCACCAGCGGTGCGCTCAGTACGTTTGAAACGGTGCAAGCATGACTTTCCCCTACGGCCTGCGGCATCGGGAGAAAAGGGGGTGCCCACCGCGGCAGGGGGAAGGGGGGAAAGCCCTTCCCCCGAGAGCGGTCTGCTGGGAATCAACCCGCTGGGAGATGAGCTCAACCTCGCATACTGCGGCCGTTCATCGACTATGCCCATAAAGAGAATTTCCAGTGGATTTCAGTGATCCGCCTGCCGGATTTTGTGACCAAAGCGGATTTTGACTGGGCTGTTGATGAGGCCACAAAGAAAAAGAAAACTGATTTCTCCAAGGTTGAATATATGGCTTATGATGAAGGCCTTTGCGTGCAGTGTATGCATATCGGTTCCTACGACGATGAACCGAAGACCGTAGCATTGATGCACGAGTATCTTAAGCAGCAAGGCTATGCGTTGGATATCACAGACCGGCGGCTTCATCATGAGATCTACCTGAGCGATGCCAGAAAAGTTGCTCCGGCGAAACTAAAAACGGTGATACGGCATCCGATCAGATAAATCGGAAACTTCCAGAACAAGTAATTCCACCACTTCGTTCACATCGATTCTACCACTTCGTCAACATCGACAAGTATAGACGAAGTGGGGAATCACTTTTGCCGCATAAAAAATGCACTCGCACACCCTGAATTGTCTAATGTACGGATTTCTCGATGTGAACGAGTCGCCGGGGGAAACTAGCGACACGAGTTAAACCGCGACATCCGGAAATAAGAAAATCCCTTGCAAGCGTTATCCTGCAAGGGATTTTTGGTGGTGACAGTTGGACTCGAACCAACGACCCCATCGATGTGAAAGATGTGCTCTACCAACTGAGCCAACAGATCATACACTTTCCGTAACAGTTACCAGCGTGTTCTGCTTAGGAGGTAAAGTTTGCGAAAGACTTATGTTAGGTGTTCACTTGCCGAAAAGTGTTGATTCTACTGGGTTTCCATTCTTCCTGCCCCACCGGCCGGGTGTTCGCAGTATGGGTGTTCATTGGGTGTTCATGGGTGTTCACGGCTCAGCGGGTTTTCAAGAAAATTCTTGGTGCAGTGGGTTATTGCCCAGTTTTAATGCATAAGCCGGAATGGAACCTACACATAGCATTGAGCTGCCAGAAACGTGATTTTTACTATCACACTGCCCAGTATTAGTTTTAGGAACACGATAATTCGTGCTCCTCTATAGCTCAAATAGTAGAAGGATTCAACCAAGACTTTGAGCTCGGTTCCTCCTCGATTTCGTCTTCTTTTCTCACTTTCTGTTTTTGAACGCGGATACCAGCGCAGCCACGTCCCATACAATCAGCACGGCGATTACCGCGGCAAATCCGCCTGGCGACAGCTCGATGGTCCTAAACAGCGTCATATACCCACGGCCGGAGGAATAGACGCTGGCGCCGTACAGGCCGATTATGACCGTAAAAATGATGCTGATGACCGCGTGGGTCATATTGCCTTTGCTGACCCGTTCCGCCTGCTCCTCCCGGGCATACGCTGCCTGCTGTTCCGCGGCTTCCTTTTCTTGCTTTCGCGCCGCCATGGCCTTCTGTTCTTCCTCGGTCAGGGGCATGCCGCTCTCTATGCGTTTGGCCAGGGCCTCGTCCTTTTCCCGTTCGGCCCGGCGTCCGGTCTCGGCTTCGGCTTTCAGGACGGAAGCGGATCGGGCGCAGCGGTTGATCTTTTTCGCCATGACAGCCAGCGCAAGCAGCCCCAGGAAGGGGAAGAACAGCGCAAAAATGGGCAGGAACATACGGCCCGGACTCAACTCAAATCGCGCCTTGAACACCAGAACGCATCCCGCGATCAGGGAAATGAGCCAGCCCGTGAACACCACGAAGATGCCCAGACCGTTTAATGTGCTGCTGGGATGCACGCCGGCGCAGATTGCGATACCCCCGATCATCAGCAAGTAGCCGATCAGAACGGCGATCCAGTTCCCTTTGGGGCTTGTGCCCTTTTCCCGGCTGCAGTCCTCGCAGGCGTGAAGGCAGAATTCGCCCGGATAAGTCACGTCACGTACACCCGTATATGGCTTTACGGTCACCGTATCCTTTCCCGCCTGGGGGATAAACCAGACGGTGGTGCATTCCTTTTCTCTGCCGCAGATGCTGCAAAACCGGTTGTTGATGTATTTTGCCATCGAAAGTCACATCCTCTCATTCATTGATTTGAGACCATTCACCGGCATCTGCCCGTTTCAGGAGCTCTTCCTGGCCGTTGAAATGAAGGATCAGCGTATCGCCCTCGATCCGGAAGCTTCCCTCAAGCAGCTGCCCCTGGGCCCTGATCTGCAGCAGATCCAGCTTCCTACCCAATGCCTGAAAGATGAGGCTTGCGGAATACAGGCTTTCACCGTCCCAAATGGCCGTCGTCGGGCGGTATCCCTCCTGATTGTTTGTCAGAAGTCTATCTATCGATCACCGGCAGCTTTTCCGGGTCGTTGGGCTCACCCGCCAGATGCTCCCGGAACCAGGCTGCGTCCTTGCGATCGTCGATGAGTGCGCCGACCCTGTACAGTATGAGTCCCAGCACGGCCACGCCCAGCAGCGCGCAGGGCACCGCCGGAGGGATGCCCACGCCCTGGGCAAAGAGGAAGAAGAACGTAAAGAAGGCACTGATAAAGCCCAGCGCGCCTGCGATCAGGCCGACCACGCCAATGGGCTCCATGTGTCCGACCTTGATGCCGGGCCTCGTCCCGGGATTCCACATCTGCTTCCTGCCGCAGTGCGCGCATTCGCTGTTCAACGCGATTCGACACAGCTTTTTATCGGTCGCAGCCTTGCCTTCGGCCAGCCTCTGACGATACCTTTCGATTTCCCGGTTCTTCGCCCGGACTTCCTTTCCCACCTGCCTGTCGTGCTGGCGGTCAGCGGCCTCCTGAACCGCGCCGATGTCCCGCGCGCTGCCGTGAGCCTTCACGCTCACGAGGATCTCATAGGATTTCTGATTGACTTCGCCACAATAGTTGCAGGTGAAGTGGTAAGGAATGGGCTGCTTGTAGCCCTGCTCGATGTTCGCGACGTATCTCGCCATGGTAATTGCCTCCTTTATACCGTCACGGGCACAAGACCCACGCCGCACACCGGGCAGAGTCCCGTTTCATCGTAATAGTAATCCGCGATCTTTTCATGGGTATCTCTCCTTGTCGATAGACGGGCATTACTTGTCGATAATCGACGCATTTCAATGACAGCATGAGGCAGGCTACCGCTTCCGAACCAACTTGCGCGATTCTTCTGGAATCGCTGCTGCCATGACAATGAGCTGTGCCCGCAGTTCATCGCCCGGCTCGAAGTTCTGCCGCGCCGAGCTGAGATCCCCCTGCGCGGCCAATCGCGCCGGGACGCAGAAATACCCTGCGTAGCCTGCGCCCGTCTCGCCTAGCTCCGCCTTCCGGGCGGCGATCTCGGCGTCAAACACCTTTTCGTCCAAAGCCTTCTTGATGTAGGGTTCCAACGCCTCGAAGGAAGCGATGGACGCGATCTCCGGAGCCGCCTTGGCGCTCTTCACGGTGAGGTAGACGCCACCAATCAGCGCTGCGACTGCGCACACCAGAATGAGGTAATTGGGGCTCTCCTCCGGATTTTTCAGGATGAAGGTCAACGCGGCGGCAATTGCGCCAATGACGATCAGTGCGATGCCGAATGCCGGAGAGGCGCTGAACTCCAGGCTGTCCTTGATCTCCCTGCCCGTGATGGAGGCGTCCACAGGGTCCTTCAGAAAGCGCTTGATGTAGACTCGATTGCCGTTGCGCGTCTCCTCCTTTCGGGCGACGACATAGGTCTCGCCCCAGACGGCGTCGTTCGGCACGTTCTCCCGCACCCACGCGGGCAGCTTGTCCTGCTTACTCATAAACAATCCTCCTTTTGATCCTATCGTTCCTTTGGGTGGCCTCAAAAAAACTGTTCCTGCATCCGATGGTACTGCTTCACTCCCCCGATCCCATGTGGATGCGATCCAGGCCGTAGGGGGACATATCGGCGTAGACGGCATCGTTGAGCACGCTCCTGAAGCGTTTCTCCAGCAATGCCGGGTCGCAGTAAGCCGATTTGGAACGCTTGCTGACGAATACGGACGCCAGCGTGATCCAGTCCATACCGGCTGATCAGAGTTGCCACCGCGTCCTCTGTATCCAGCACGATCCACTCGATGGGTTCCAGCCCGTTGGCATCGTCGCCATCCTGCTCATAATGCCCGAAGGCACGATGTCGCCGACTTCGATGGATGACAGTTCCTCCGCGGGCTCATCGACAGGTTCCTCCGCGGGTGTCTCAGCCGTTTCTTCGACAGAATCCTCCGCAGGCGTCGCCTCCATGGGGACGAAGCCCATGATGACCTCCAGGTTCGTTTCTCCCGCCTGGCTGGTCAGGCCGTTGTCCATGGACTGGCTCTGGATGTCCACATGGGTGACGTAGGTGAGTGACAGGGCGTCGTCCCCATACCCTACGGTCATCTCGATGTCCCCGGGCTCAAGGCGCAGGGTGTCGCCGTCCAGGGTATAGCTGTCATAGCCCGTCAATTCCAGCTCCGGCACGGAGAAGGGCAACTGGGGCACGGCCTGGATCAGCCCGTTCAGGTCGATGTCCGTGTCCACCGCGCCGTCCGCCAGGACCAGCCGATTGCCATAGGTGCTGCCGCCGTTCAGGCTCAGCCCGCCGTCGATGGAATAGGGGCTGTCTTCACTGAGGGTCTTGAAATGGATCGTATCCAGCTGCCATTCCCGGCCTGCCCAGTCGGGGACGGCAGCGGTAGCATCCGCCCGTTTGCACTCGGCGGTGTAGGAATAGCTACCGCCATTGGCGAAGGTGGTGGTGATGTCCAGCTTCAAAACGCCGTCCTCCAGCACCCAGGTGCCGCCGCACGCGCTGATGCCCAGGGTGTTGTCCGCGGGGATGTCCACGGAGAAGGCGCTGTCGTCGCTGGAGATGGTGAAGGGATAGCTCTCGTGATAGCCGCTCTGGTCGAAGGTGTATTCGCCGCTGCCGTCAGCGTTGATGGTCGCAGTCAGGTCGATGGACGGGCCGCCGTTCTTCGGCGTGCCTACGCCTGTCCATTCGCCCACAAGATCGTCTGGAACAGCTGCGTCATCATCTGCGCTGGAAGAAACATCCGCGCCTTCGGACGTGCTGTTCTCCTTCGTGAGAACGATTTCGCCGCTCACCAGCCGTATGCCTGTTTCATCAGTGAATGCTCTGAAGTCTCTGAAATAAACACTGGTGGAGCTTTCCTGTCTGACGGAGAGTATATCGCTATTCAGACTGTATTCCACCTGTCCGTATATCCTGTCATTGATATTAAATGTTCCTTTGCCGCCTTCTTCAAATTGATAGACATAGCTCGTTTCATCGGTCTCGAATTTCCACGTGCCGATGAGCATGGCTTCATTCAGAACGGTGGCACGGTGGACAGAATCCTCTGCCTCGCCCATTTCGGCCATAGTCGGCAGGGTGCAGAGCAGCAGGGAAAGGGTTAGCAGGATCGCAAGCAGCTTTTTCATGGTTATGGCCTCCTTTGTTCTGTCACGAAAGGCAACACGGATCGTCATGGGTCACTTTCAATTCGACTCCAGATCCGCCCAGGGAATGTTCCCGCTCTCGCAGGCCACCTTCACCGGTGAGGCCGCCGGGGCGTACACCGTGCACTCCGGGCATTCACTGATAGGCGCGCCCACGCACCTTTCCACGGCGCCGGGAATGTACAGCGCCTCCAGGTATTTCATGTTGGCGACACATCCTGCTTCGATCAGCTTCACCGTGTCCGGCAGGCGCAGCGCGCGGATGCCGTCCCAGAAATTGTTCTCATTCAGCCTTGTGAACGCGGCGCTTTTGATCACGGCAACGGGCGCTCCGCCCAGCGCGGCGGGAACGGTAACCTCGGCTTCTTTCCCATAATACTTGAGCAGCACGGCCTCGCCGTCCAGGATCAGGTATTCGTAATCGCCTTCCCTTTGGATTTCAGGCTTGGGCATGTCATCGGCGCTGTCGCAGGGACGCCAGGCGATGCCGCGTTCCTCCGCCCACTGGGAGGCGGGGCTTCCCTCGGGGGTGTAGACGTAGATGAAGCCCTCGTTGAGTGCATTCATGGCAAAGTCGGTGATGCTGGCGGGCATGAACACGCACGCCACATAGCCGGAGGTGCTCAGGAACTGCCCGGGCAGCTTCTCCAGCCCATCGGGCAGCGCCACCCAGGAACAGCCGAGGCCGTTCTTCAAAAACCCCGTGTCGAGGCTGCGCAGTGTGGAGGGCAGCGTGATGGACCGGATGTCCCGACTGCCGTACAGACTATCCTCGCCGATCTCCTCCAGGCCCTCGTTGAAATCCAGGGTATCCAGCGGATGTCCGGGCCAGGGGGTGTACCAGAACACGTCCTCGCCGGTGATGCGCCTCAGCGTGGAGGGAAACTGTATGTGCTTCAGGAACTGGCACTCGATGGCGTTCCTGCCCTCGATCCACTCCAGGCCCTCGGGAAGGATCAGCTCCACGAGATCGCTGCTCTTGATCTTCTCGATGCCCACGACGGTCCGCCCCTCCACCTCCGCGGGGACCTCGAACCGGGTGAATTCGCCCTCCAGCCCGATCATGCAGCAGCCGCCATCCGTGACGCGGAAGGAGGCCGTGCCCTCGGGATATTCGACGACCAGCGGGACATTCAGAATGGCGGGCTCAAACCGCTTCCAAAGCGATCCCCATGCGAGCCTTGCTCCAGCCAGTACGCCAAAGCCGGATTGAGGCGGCGTGGTGGTGGTGCCGGCAATTTGCCAGACCTTCCCGCTGTCCAACGCCTTGGCGTACAGGGTGTACACACGGTTGTAGGCCGTGCCGATGTAGTCGCCCCGCTTCTGGTAGCTTTCGGTGATGTAGAGCACCGCGTCCGCCTCCGCAAGCGACCGCGCCCGGTTAGCCTCCGGCAGGCGCGCCAGAAAGCTGCCGGACAAGGCGCGGCGCATCAGCAGGAGGCTTCCGTCCGTCTCAAAGTCATCGCGCACGACGATGAATCGCGCGTCCCGCAGCGTCTCCGGCAATCCGTCGGCCTTTTCGGCATCGTCCACATTGGGGATCAGTTCCGCCGGCAGCTCCCCGGCGGGCGCGACGTTCAGTTCCGCGGCCCGTTGGGCGTCCTCCAGCTCCGCGGCATCCTCGGCGGAGATTTCGCTGAGCGCCGCCAGCTGTTCATCGAGGGTGGTAGCGGCCTGTATGGCCTCGGCGGCGGCTTTGAGCGTGCCCTCAGCCATCGCGGGCAGGGCGCAGAGCAGCAGAAAAAACGCGATCAGGATCGTAAGCAGCTTCTTCATAGAATCAGCCCCCTTGCTTTCATGAAATCCCCATCGAAAAATACCTGATACTTCCAACCTGTAATCTTTTACAGAAAAAAAGGCTCCACTTATCTGTATAAATTGTAATATGTCGACAATAAAAAAACAGTGCCGATGGTCATTCCATTCGGCACTGAACTTTGGCACTATGGGTTTTTCTAAAGTATCTAAGCAACAAAATGCTTTTCGACGGCGTACTTGGCCAGCTGGGCACGGCTGATACAGCCGGTTTTGCTGAACAGCAGGGAAATCATGTTCTTGACCGTTCCGGGACGCAGATTCAGCCGGCCGGCAATCTCTGCGTTGGTCATGCCCTGGCAGACGAAACGGAGAATCTCCATCTCGCGCTGAGTAAAATCGACCTCTGTCTTCCGGGTCAGGCTTTGCTTCAGATGTGCCATGACATCCTTATCGTAAACGTTCATGCCTCCCAGAATAGAAAGCAGCGAGGCCTTCAGCTTATCTGGCTCGATCACTTTTAACAGAAAGCCGTTGCAGCCCGCTTCCATAGCCTGCCGCACCGTTTCCTCATCATCAAAGGTGGTCAATGCCACAAAGCGCATTTCAGGCATCTCCGACTTGACATTGACAATAACCTCCGGGCCGGACAGCTTCGGCATCTGCATATCCAGGATAACGATGTCCGGCTTGAGCTTCCTGCACAGTTCTACGGCTTCTGCACCGTCTGATGCCACGCCGACGACATCAAACTCCTCCCATCCGCCAATCGTCAGCCGCAGTCCTTCCGTCATCAGCGGATGATCGTCCGCAAGCAGTACCCGGATTTTCTTGCTCATCATGTGCACCTCCATTCTGCTACAATGCCAAAGCACTTGTCTTCTTCCGCCTCAAAGTGAACCTGACCGCCCGAATTGTGGACGTTTTCCTCCATGGTTTTCAGGCCGAATCCCTTTTCAAGGACACCGTGAAAATGCCCGTTATCTGTAATTCGCAGCGTCAGTTTCCCCTGTGTCATATGCGCCTGGATGTCCAGCTGATCCGCCATGGAATGTGAGAGGGTATTGTGATACGCCTCCCTGCAAACACCCAGGATCACATCATACAAACCGGCGGCAAAGGGCGGCTCTTTTCCGGTAATACGCAGACGGATCGGAAACGGGCTGGTACTTCGAAACACCTCCAGCATTTCCGCCAGTGAATTGTAATCGCTCCCGGTTCGGTCCTTTTCCACACGGCGGCAGATGGCGATGCCATCGTCGATCAGACCGTTGTATTTCTCCTCGTCATTGTCCCGAAGTTCCAAACACATCTGGGAAATCGTGTTCAGCGCGGTAATCGCGTGTCCCATCCCGTCATGGATCGTACGCGCGATGCGCAGCTGCTCTTCATAGTCAGTCAGCATCTTGACCTGGCGGGCATATTCCTCCAGTTCCGCATTCGCATGCATCTGTTTCTGCGTTAACGCATCCAGTTCTACTCTTCTTTGGCGGTGCTGGTCCACAAGCCGCTCTTTTTCCGTAATATCGACGAGATAAACAACATGCCCGCCCTGAATGCCTTCCGCGCTTACATTCGATATGCTGCGCTGGTAAACCCTGCCCTGACAGGCATATACATCACAGGGCATATCCCTGCAGTCCGGCATATACCGGGAAAGGTTTTTCCCCTTTTTCAGCCCTTCAAACGGCCCCGGGCGATTGTAATCGAGGATATACCAATAAACATCCGTAATGATCACCGTATCCGGCAATAATCGGTAGGCCTGCTCAAACTGTTCCATTTTCATTCTCCTCTGAGCTGCATCACGGCGTTTCGGATCGCTTCGATGCTTTGCCGCGTCAGGTCCAGATTCTCCCGGAGCACCGCCTCCGCGTTTCCAGGATCCAACTTTGCCGTATGGAGGTTTTCTTCCACTCTTCGGAACACATCGCCGGCCAGTTTCCGTGTGGAGGCTATCAGGTCCTGTTTGCGCCGGATCTTTTCCGGATCCGGTAAGGTCTCAAGATAGGCGTCGATGTTTCGCCTTACGTCGTCAAGATCCCTGTGAAGGGATTCCAGTTCGCAGATCTGACCTTCCAGCACAGATTGTTCCCTGTAGGTTTCACTCATGTCCGTAGCGGCAACCAGAATGAATGTGCCGCCGGCCAGAGGCATGACGTCAGCAGTCATATGTTTGCCATCAAAGTCATCTTCGAGTTTGGCCGGCACATCGGACAATCGCGCGGTCAGCTGCCGCATAACCCCTTCATATTCACATGCTGCGGCGCGATTGACATAGCTCCAATTCCCTTTTGACGAATCATATATGCCGATGGGGTGTTCCGTCTGATCGATGACTTCTCGGATTGACAGAGAAACGATGTTGACATAGTGATGCTTAAAGATGATCTGATACAGGCTGGCGATGCAAACGGTCATGACGATCGGTGTGTAATCAAAACGGTCAATGCCGCTGATGGACCGAATAAGGATTGCCGCAACCGGAAGAAGCGGGAACAGGGAAAACATGACAAGCTGCCTCAGCCGGTCACGCTCAGTCCTGAGAACAAACCGGACAGAGACAATATAGCCTGCCAGCAGTAATAGAAAAGACCCCAAAAGACAGGGAATAAAAAGCGGACCATGACCTACGCGCTGCCCCATATCAAGCTTCGTATAAAATAGATGATGCCATGGGTTGGTGAACACCAATAAACATGTAATGAACGGACTGAAGAAAACCAACACCTGAAACCATCCGGATGAAGCCAGGCGATCCTGTCCGGACAGATAGAGTACCCACAAAAGATAAAAAGCCGCCGCGGTCGTGTCTCCAATATACTGATAGTTCGCCGCAAATTGATAGAAACTATTGTTCGTGGGAAAGAACAGATACACAATCGTCTCCAGAAATCTGCCTGAAACCCACATCCATGTCGCAATGCAGAAGCAGAAAAACCAAGTCCATACCGGAGAAGACTGCCTCCTGCGGAACAGAACTATGATAAACAGAAGGTGCATGATCAGGTAGGCAGACTGCATGATAAAGTTGACGATTCGATACGGCTCCATTAAAGCCCCTCCCTTCCGCGTCGGATATGGTCTGCAGCCGGTAGAAGGTGGTTTTTCAGCCTACGCCCTGACATACTTCTGCTTGCTGCTGTTGGGCTTGTCTGGGATCGTACGCTTCAGCCTGCCGCTTTTGACAAGCGGTGCGAGGATATTTTTCCGGAAGTATTCCCTGAAACTGATCTCACAGAATTGCTGAAGCTCAGCTGCGGTTCTTTCATTCGTGCAATATTCAAGCAGTGCACTGATCCTGCTGATATCCAGCTTGACCGTGACAGCCTCATCAACTTGCACACTTGACTTGCCCACTTGCGCACTCACTTGCGCACTTGCCACAGCTGAAGTCCCCGGACCGACCTTTGTCATGGAGCCGAAGGATAGAGGGATAATGATTTTAAACACATCACCCTCAATGAATTCCGGCTCTGCGCCGCTGTACATCATGGTGTACTTATAGCTGTTCCGCATGCCGGAGCCCAGCTCGTCAGCATATCCGATTTCCCGGAACACCTTGCTGATGGCGGGGTTCTTGGCAAAGGGCTCAAAGCTTCTGATGTCCAACGCGCCGATGCCGTGCACTCGGTTTCCGTTCTCCACAGTGATCCTGTCCCGTTCGATCAGCAGCTTTGCCACATATCCGCTGGAGTAATCCCGGTGGGCCAGGGAATTTGAGATGATCTCGCGAAGGATCTTGTCCCTGGCGCTGACACTCTGGATGCCGTCCAGCACAAACAGATCATTCAGATGCTTCTGTCCGAAGGCGAACATCTGCTCATAGGATTCCAGCAGGTTCGTTAAAATGACCTCCCGGTCGTCATAACGATCCACATTGTAGACCCGGTAGATGCAGTCCGTCTTATGATGGGCACAGGCTGAGGCGATCATGTTGTCCGTGCCGAACAGCAGAACCGCCGCCAGGGTGATGCCGGTCCTTCCTTCCTTCCTCATCCGTCAGGATCAGGCCGCTCGTTCGGAGCAACTCCTTGTTTGCCATATCCGCCTAGGGATGACGCTGCCTGTCAAAAAGCTGTTTCCGGGTGATCGCCATCTCCCTGGCTTTTTCGATCAGGTCAGCGCGGAGATCGGATACACTCCAATGCGGGTAGACTCTGTTCACATAATAGGTGCTTTGCTTGCGGGCATAGCACTGAAAGACCCGGTCAGAAAGGTCGGTAATATCCATATCCGCGTCATCGTTCCTGTCGAAGATCTGCTCTTTATGACGAATGACCGATGGACTGACGGGAACATGAATATGGATGATATGATATCCGCCGGGCGATCACAATTTGCGGGGGCGTCAAAAGCCTGATCCAAAGATTCAAAGGGATCAGTCTGCCCAAATTGCCCAAATTAGCGGAAATCTGAGGGGAAAGCCCCTTTTTTATTGTCAAAAATCGCTTTCTGAAGCCACATAAGCGATTCTATGATGTAAAAAATGACATTGTGGTGGAGCATACCGGAGTCGAACCGGTGGCCTCTACAATGCGAATGTAGCGCACTACCAACTGTGCCAATGCCCCGCAACAAAATGAAATATATCACTTTTCCAGGCACTTGTAAAGTCAAAAAGCAGAAATGATTTAAAAAAAATAGTGAAACATAATAAAAGTACGATCAAAAGTGTCCACACGGGAACAAAGAAAGAGGGGACTGCGCTGGTCATTTTCCAGGGATTATTTTTCGGCTTTCAGTGCAGACACCGTGCCAATAGACCTGTTTTTCTTGCAACCATCGCCCCCACAGGATGCGATGCGACAAGGGTCAGACTTGTGGAGAGCAGATATGCAGACAGTCGGATCGAAGTCATCATTTCATACTCGGACGCCAGCATGTCAATGCAGCGGTGTGCCCCGCGGAATACCAGGTACTGTGAGCCACAGGCCCTGTGTGATCAGAAGTTTTCCAATCCTGCGGCCTTTGAACCGGATGACCCTGCGTGTTGCCATCTCCCGATACGGTTCCCCATAGCGCAAACCCCCGGATTGCAGAGAACTGCAATACCGGGAATGATGGATGCGGGAAAGCGCAGAAAGGCCATGACGACAATCTGTGCTTTAAACGTGTCAAAGGAATCCATGATGGACTGCATGCCTGCAATGAACAGATGCGTTCCGATGTCTGTTGTGTCGGTGTATGTGACGGAGGAAACAGAGGAAAGGGACAATGCTTCTGCACAGGCATCCATCATGACCATGCCTTCGGCCATGGAATGGAGAATCCCGGAAACACGCGTAGTATAGACGGGATGAACCGTACGGGGAGAAGGCAATGGTGCCACCTGGCTGTATAGGTTCTGGTCTCGCTCTGTGCTCACAGATAGACACGCCGCTGTCAGAAAGCGGTGTGAACCGCATGCCCCGGGAAGGATACCTTACCATATCATGGGTTACATGACAGAATTCCAGACTGACGGGGCAGTCCTGCAGATGGACGGAAGACGCAGCGCACCAGTCCAGGACCGTTCGCCGCACGGCGCGCAGGCGCTTTCCGGCGTTGCCTGCGCCGTGTCCAGATTGATACGTCGGGTATAATGGAGGGTATTCTCATAGAATGTCTGCATATAGGCATGCATGGTGTCATGCATGCCAGGCTCTCCCACCAGAAGAACCATGCAGCGGACTGCACCCGGCAGCGCTATCAGCGGGCATGCCCGCGGGACCCGTTTCGTTCCAGAGGAAAGACGCCTGAAGAAAGGCGTCTCTTCTGCAGAGGGATGACATATGGCTTTGGGCGTGCAGGGCTTCAGGACGTCGGCTGTCCACCTGGCATGCCATGGCCGGACCGCCGCGATTTCCTTTACAGGGGCGTCACCGTCCGGTACCGTGAGCGTGGGAATCCGTCAGCGCATCCCGGACAGTGGCGCAATATTCTGGCAGCCCGCGGCAATGGTGCCGGAAGTGGGACTGTTCAGTCCGCCGGGAAGGTGCAGATGCGTACTTTTCCGGCACTGCCGGGGCCGAGTACAGCATGATCTTTTCCTCGGGCCAGGAAAAAACTGACAGGAACCAGGGCTTTCCGGGTATGCACGCCGGCCTGGCAGACGCGGGATACGTTCTTGCATTCCATCATGGCACAGGATCGCCGCTGCTGAAAGTGAGATGTTACGAAAGAAAGCACGAATCACAGATTATGATCCGGGAATTGCAAACTGTCCTTTCCAAGCTTGTCATATGGTGGCAAATATGGCAGAATTTCCACAGGATAATTCCATGAAAGGGAGAATACATATGAATCGACTGTTTCAGAAACTGAATCAGTCCCGGATCTTCCGGGATCTGAATCCGCAGGAATTTTCCTGGGTCCTCTATGATGTGGGCAATTCCGCCTATACGATGCTGGCCTGTTCGCTGATTCCCATATGGTTCAAGAACCTGGCCATCGGAACGGGACAGGGGCAGATTACGGGGGACCAGGCGACCGCGTACTATTCCATCGCCATTTCCATCGTGACCATTGCGGTGGCGCTTCTGGGTCCTGTCTGCGGCGCGCTGGCGGACCGCAAGGACCGGAAAAAGATCTTCTTTTCCACAGCCATGGCATTGGGCGCCATCGGGTGCATACTCAACGGCTTTGCCTCCACATGGATGATTTTCCTGGTCATCTATGTGCTCACGAAGATCCTCTATTCCACATCCCTGACCTTCTATGACTCCATGCTCAACGATGTGACTACCGAGGAACGCATGGACCAGGTGTCTTCTTACGGGTTTGCATGGGGCTACATCGGATCCTGCTTCCCCTTCCTGATTGCCCTGATCGCCTATGTCCTGGGCCCGGACATGATGGGCAAGCTCTCCGAAAACGTTTCCAAGATCATCGGTTTTACGGTGACGGCCGCATGGTGGTGTCTGGTAACACTGCCCCTGATCCGCAATTACCGGCAGAAGAACTATGTGGACGCCAGCGAGACGAGCGTGAGAAAGGTGTTCGGCGGTATTTTCCATACCCTCAAGACCATTGCGCTGCATGACCGGAAAGTGCTGTTCTTCCTGATTGCCTTCTTCCTCTATATTGACGGCGTGGGCACCATCATTGACAACTGCATCAATATTGGGACCGACCTGGGTCTTCCCACAGTGGGACAGGTCATCTTCCTTCTGGCCACACAGGTCGTGGCGTGGATCGGTTCCCTGGTCTTTGCCAGGCTGTCCCGCAAACATCAGACGGTGCCGCTGATTCTCATCTGCATTGCCGGATACTTCTGCGTATGCTTGTATGCCCTGACACTGAAGACGCTCTTGCACTTTGGCATTCTCGCCTTTGGCGTGGGCTGCTTCCAGGGCTCCATTCAGTCGCTGTCGCGCTCCTATTACTCCAAGATCATTCCGCCGGAAAACTCCGGGGAATACTTCGGCATCTATGATATTTTTGCCAAAGGCGCATCTTTCCTGGGCTCTGCAGTGATCGCCTCCGTAAAGCTGGCGGGCGGCACCATCAATATCGCTGTGGCGTCCCTGGCGATCTTCTTTGCCCTGGGCTTTGTATTCCTGCTCATTTCCTCCCGGCAGAAGAAAATGGTCCGCGCCTGAGCGCGACTGCCGGCAACATCAAAAAAGCGGAAGGCATCCCTTTCACAGGGGGGTGCCTTCCGTTTTTTACGGCAGTGCAAAGTATGCAGGAAGCCGGGGCAGCAGCTGTCTGTCGGCGGGAAGAAAGGGCAGGGATTCCAGCTCATCCTGCGCAATCCACCGGGCGTCGGTGGCCTCCACCAGTGCCAGGTGCGGCGAGCGCAGCCGGCAGAGGAAGCAGTCCATGGTGAGATGAAAGGCAGGATAGTCGTACTCGACCGTCCCCACCAGTTCCTCCACGGCGATATCGGCTTCCAGCTCCTCCCGGATTTCCCGCTTCAGGGCTTCCTGCGGCGTTTCGCCGCTTTCGATCTTCCCGCCGGGAAACTCCCAGCCGCCCTTGAAGTCACCATAGCCGCGCTGGGTGACAAAGAGCCGCTGGTTCTGCATGATTAGGGCAGCAACGACGTGTATGTTTTTCATGACAGCCTCATTTCTGTGTATAGCCCATGGCCAGGAGCCGGGCGTTGTGGGCGGTGATTTCCTCATCGGACTCCGCCTTGGACCATCCGCTCAGGGAGAGAAGGGCGGTATCCTGGGATTCCACGCCCATGTTCCGCCACAGGGACGGCGTGCATCCGATGAGTTCCTTGAAGTGACGGTTGTAGCAGCTCAGTGAGGTGTAGCCCACCTGTGCGCTGATCTGTGCGATGTCCAGGGAGGACGTGCGCAGAAGGGCGCAGCTTTTGAGAATCCGCACTTGATGCAGGAATGCCAGGGGACTGGTGCCCGTCTGTTCCTGGAACAGCCGCCGGAAATGGGTGGGACTGATATGGCACAGGCGCGAGAGCGTATCCAGGGGAAAGTTCTCGTCATAGTGTGCGCTGATATAGTCAAGGGCCGGCGCCAGACTGAGAGAGGGGACCATGCTTTTTTCCAGGCGCTGGGAAGTACGCGCGTGGAGACGGAGCAGATGGGTAAAGAATACACTGCACAGGTCCCGGATGCAGGTCTCGTATCCCATGTCCTGCCGGTTCTGCTCATCGATCATGGCGCGCAGAAGCGTGGCAGCCCAGGGACAGTCCGCCGCCCTGACCAGCATGGCAGCGGAGGAAAACAGTTTCAGCATGCCGGGCGGGTCCGGCATGGATGCGATGCGGTCCGTCCCCAGAAGCGCTGCCGGATCCAGGTGCACAAAGGTCCACAGCGCACGTTTTTCCGGCGCGGACCAGATGGTGTGGGGCACATTCGGCGCCAGGCACAGCACATCGCCCTTCGCGTAGGCGAGACGCTCATCGCCGATGCGCACGGTTCCGCTGTCCGTGTGGCACAGTCCGATCTCAAAGCAGTTGTGAAAATGCAGCTGCAGGCTTTCCACGGGACTGATGTGCCAGTCGCTGCCCTGGTCAATGTGCAGTGGCGCGTTTCGCCCTGTCATTTCATAGGTCCGGTACTCCACCATCGCTTTTCGGGGCCTTCCCATTTTCCTCACCTCGCTTCCATCATACCATGTCCTGTAAATTGGACAAGGGGTGGATATTCCATTTATGGTCGAAATCAGTCAGTATTTGACCAAAACAGAGTGGAACGAGAGCCGTTTTGACGGTATCATTGGTTCTGAAATATATATCGGATATCAGTGTGCATAACCCAGAAATCAAAAGTCGTGTCTGCCCCTGTTTCTTACAGCGGCGCACAAGAAGGGGATCCTATGCAAAAGAACAAGACAAAAACGCGCCGCGAGAGAACTTCATGGAAGAAAGCCCTCTCCCGTGACTGGCATCTGTATCTGATGCTGCTGGTGCCTGTCCTTCTGGTGGTTATCTTCAACTATGCCTCCTATCCCGGACTGCGCATGGCCTTCATGGACTATAAGCCGGCCAAGGGCTATGCGGGCAGCAAATGGGTGGGCTGGGATACCTTTGCCAAGGTATTCCGGGACCGGGATTTCACCCGTGCGCTGAAGAACTCCCTGGTCTTCAATCTTCTGGACCTGGTGGTCAGCTTCCCGATGCCGATCATACTGGCACTGATGCTCAACGAACTTCGGTTCCCGCGCTTCAAGAAAGTGACGCAGACGGTACTCTATCTGCCGCACTTCCTCAGCTGGGTTATCATCGGGTCCGTGGCCTATCAGCTGTTCAAGCCCACCACCGGTATCGTTAACGTGCTGTTCATGAACTGGGGATGGATCCAGCAGGGCATACCGTTCCTGACGGAGAAATGGCACTGGGCAGCCACCTACCTGCTCATCGGCGTATGGCAGGGCATGGGCTGGGGCACCATCATCTACCTGGCAGCCATTACCGGCATCAGCGGCGAGCTCTATGAGGCGGCCATGATTGACGGCGCCACCCGTCTGCAGCGCATCTGGCATATTACGCTGCCCGGCATCCGCAGCACGATCGTTATTCTTCTGATCATGAATCTGGGCAAGATCATGGGAAGCAATTACGAGCGTCTGGACGTGTTCGGCAACACGCAGGTCAAGGATTTCCAGTATCAGCTGGCCATCTATATCTATGAAAAGGGTCTTGCCAGCTCCAAGTTCAGCATGGCAACGGCTGTGGGTCTCTTCCAGTCCCTGGTGGGGCTGATCCTGGTTCTGGCCAGCGATCGCTTTGCCAAGGCCCTGGGCGAAGACGGACTGCTGTAAGGAGGTGGAGAGCATGGCAAAAGAAAAAGTCAAGGAGTTTGACACGGTCAATGACGGCACCCATGCCATTCATAAGTTTGGCGTCGGCGATTTCCTGATGATGGCCTTCCTGGTGCTGCTGTGTCTTACCTGTATCCTGCCCTTTGTCCACCTGGCGGCCAAGTCCATTTCCAGTAATACGGCGGTCATGCAGAAGTCCGTCGTACTCTGGCCCAAGGGCATCAACATGGACGCGTACAATACCATTTTTGAGGACGGCTCCCTGGTGCGCTCCTTCGGGTTCAGCGTCATGGTGACCATTATCTTTACCGCCATGGGCATGGTCGCCTGCATTTGCGCTGCGTATCCGCTGTCCAAGAAGCGCCTGAAGGGGCGGACGTTCTTCACCTTTATCCTGATGTTCCCCATGTACTTCGGTGCGGGCCTGATCCCGACCTATCTGCTCTACAAGAACCTGCATCTGCTCAATACCATGTGGGTGCTGATTCTGCCGCTGATCTACTCAGCCTATAACATGCTGATCATGAAGAGCTATTTCCAGTCCACGATCCCGGACAGCATGGAGGAGGCCGCGTTCCTGGACGGCGCCAATAACTTCCAGATCCTGTTCAGAATTGTACTGCCCCTGTCCAAGCCGATCCTGGCCACACTGGCGCTGTTCTATGCCGTGGGCCGCTGGAACGCGTATGCGGACAACAAGTACTACACGACGGCAGAAGGCCTGAAACTGGTCCAGTACAAGCTCTATCAGCTGGTGGCCTCCGCCACCGAGGCGCAGACGGCCACGCTGTCCGAAGCCATTGAAGTGACCAGTACGCCGGAAGTGCTGCAGGCTGCGTGCATCATGTTCACCACCATCCCGATTATCTGCATCTATCCCTTCCTGCAGAAGTACTTTGTAAAGGGCGTCATGATCGGCGCCGTGAAGGGCTGATACCGTTTTTCAGGGGCAGGTGCCCTGAAAATAGATGAAGGAGGATATACCTATGAAGAAGATCCTGTCACTGGTGCTGGCAGCTGCCATGCTGCTGACCCTGATGCCTCTGGCCATGGCCGAAGGCACCACCGATTGGGAACCCTTTGCCGAGAACGTGTCCATCACAATCCCTGTGTATGACCGCGGCCAGGCCGGCGTACCCAATGTGGAAGGCAACTATTGGACCGAGTGGATTCAGAAGAACTTCGGCGACAAGTACAACATTACCGTGAACTATGTCGCGATCCCGCGTACCGACGTTATGACCAAGTATTCCATGCTGGCGGCAGCCGAAGACCTGCCCACCATCCTGATGGAATATGACTATCCGAAGGTCACCCAGTGGGCCGCTGACGGCTATCTGACCGAGTTCGACATGGACGAGTTCGCCAAGGTCGCTCCGACCTACTACAACCGCATGGTCGAAATGAATCAGCTGACCTATACCAAGATCAATGGCGATACCTACTTTGTCGCCGCCTATCGTCCCTACTATGACACCAGCTATACCTTCCAGAGCTTCGTGCGTATGGACTGGCTCCGTCAGGTCGGCTATGACCATGTGCCGGTAACCACTTCCGAGTACAATGACGCCATGCAGAAGATCATGGACGCCGGCATTGCCGCGCATCCCGCCGGCGGCGTCATGGTTACGGGCGTGGGCTCTGACCAGAACTATCAGTGGCGCACCTGGCCGCTGGATGAAAAAGAGTGGGCCATGTATGGCGATTACAACATCCCGGCTCTGGGTTGGGAGCCGAACTATCGCCTGCTGAAGAACGAGAACCACAAGTACAATATCGGCATGACCAACCCCGAGTACTATCTGACCGGAACCGAAGATGAAAAGACCAACTTCATCAACGGCGAAACCTATCAGTATGGTGCCTACATTTCCGCTTCCATGGACTGGCTCACTGCCTTCTATGAGGCGAATCCCGACGCCGAGCTGGCCATTGTTCCCGTCAACGGCAAGATTGACGCCGAATACGGCACCACCCCCGGCTACCGCACCGACAACCCCTTCGGCATGATGGTCGGCTTCTCCAGCTTTGCCACCGAAGACCAGATCAAGGCTGCCTGGATGTACATGGAATGGCTGACCCAGCCTGAAAACCTCTTTACCTTCCAGTGGGGCATTGAGGGCGAAAACTTCAACTATGACGAAGAAGGCCTGCCGCAGACCGACAGCAATTACAACGGCGAGTATAAGATGGGCTTCAGCAATAACAAGGACTACTGGTGCGTGACCATCGAAGCACGCCAGGCCGGTACCATCGAAGACGTCATCGCCAATAACCTGCCGCATGACCTGCCCCAGGACTTCACGCAGGACATCATCGACTGGTACTATGACAAGGTCGCCGTCCGTGATGCGGGCTGGGCCATTGCCAATGCGCTCTATTCCGTGTCCATGGAATCCGAAGCGGAATACCAGACCACACTGACCAACCTGTACAAGGAATATCGCGATAAGCTGACCATGTGCAGCGAGGAAGAATTCGACGCGCTGTATGCACAGTATGCCCAGGAATACCTCGATGCCGGCTATCAGGCCGTTATCGACGAGCGTGCCGAGGCGTACGAAGCCGGCAACTCCACGCATCTGCTGAACCAGACCGCGACGGAAGTTGACCTGAACAAGTAATTGCGATACGCTTTGGGACCGAGGGGAAACCCTTGGTCCCTTTTTTCGCGCGCAGGCAGGAATTGGAAAACGCGGAAAGAATGAACCGGGGGACGGGCGTGCAACAGGAAACAGGAGGCGACGAAACAATGGAGAGACGCGAGCGGGTTCTGAAACAGTGGATGTTTGCCAGAGGCGAGACACAGCCGGCAGCGAATGCCTGGGAAGAAGTGACAGTGCCCCATGACTGGTGCGCCGCGGAAACCGTGACGCAGTCAGCAGCCCTGGGCATGGCGCAGGGCTTTTTCCCGCGCGGCGGGATCGGCTGGTATGCCTGTGAAGTGAGCGTGGCGGACAGACAGCCGGACCGGCGGTATGTGCTGGACTTTGACGGCGTGTTTGAGTGCAGTACGGTCTGGGTCAACGGAATCGAGGCCGGCGGGCAGCGGTATGGGTATACGCCCTTTGCGCTGGACGTGACCGAAGCCATACGCGCGGGCCATAACCGGATCCTGGTGCGCGTGGATAATACACGGCAACCGGCGGACCGCTGGTATTCCGGCTGCGGGATCTATCGCCCGGTGCGCTTTTGGGAAATGGACGCGGTATGCCTGAACCCGGAAAAGGTCTGTATTACCGCGGATGTCACGGACGCATGCGCCGGGATCCGTATACAGACTGGCTGCGCGGAACCGGTGCAGGCCCGGCTGTTTGACGCAGCGCATCAGCTGGTGGCGGAAACGGAAGGCACGGAGGAACTGACGCTTACCCTCACGTCCCCGCACCGCTGGTCGGCGGATGACCCCTACCTGTATACGCTCCGGCTTTCGCTTGCCTCCGGGGACGCCATAGAGATGCGCACCGGCCTTCGGGACGTACGGTTTGACCGGGACAGAGGGCTTTTGATCAACGGCGAGAGCGTAACACTGCGCGGCGTCTGTCTGCACCAGGACCTGGGCGCGCTGGGGATTGCGCAGAGCCCGGAAATGTGGCGCGACAGGCTCTGGCAGCTGAAGAAGCTGGGCGTCAATGCACTGCGCCTGGCACATCATGTGTACAGCCGGGAAATGCTGGACCTGTGCGATGAAATGGGCTTTTATGTCTACAGCGAATGCTTTGACAAGTGGCACAGTGGGCTGTACGGCCGGTACTTTGACGAGGACTGGGCGCATGATCTGTCAGCCATGATTCTGCGGAACCGAAACCGTCCGTGTATCCTGATCTGGGGCGTGGGCAATGAAGTGGAAAACCAGGGCCAGATGTCCATGCTGGAAACACTGCGTATGCTGACGGACAAGGCACGGGCGCTGGATCCCACGCGTCCTGTGACCTATGCCATGAACCCGCACTTCAAGCGCGAAGGCAGGAAAATCGATTTTTCCAAGGTCATGGATATTCAGAAGATCGTGGATGAAGCGGATGAGCAGGAGATTGAGGACGCGGATGAGCGCGTGGAGCGCATCTGCGGGATTGCGCAGTATGTGGATATCCTCTCCTGTAATTATCAGGAGCAGTGGTTTGACCGGATTCACAGACGAATCCCGGATAAGCTGATCCTGACCACGGAAGCCTATCCCTTCTTTGTGGGGCATACGGACAGCATGCAGAACTATACACAGCAGATCCCGGCCCTGATCCCGGAAAAGGCGCCGTATACCATCGGCAGCTTCATCTGGACCGGGTACGATTACCTGGGCGAGTCCATGGACTGGCCCAGCAAGGGCTGGACAGGCAGTCTTCTGCGGCTGGACAATACCATGCGCTGCGCCGCCTATATACTCAGGGGCCAGTGGGTCAGGGAACCCATGGTGCATATCTCGGTGCTGGACAATGTACTGGGTGACGAGCTCACCAAGGGCCACTGGGCATGCCCGCCCTATGAGGATGTCTGGGACTTCCCGCAGCTGCATCAGGGCGTTGTGCCCTACCTGATCGCGACCAACTGCGAGCGCGTGGAGATTCATGTGGCCGGGCGCGTGTTCCATCCGGACATGCGCGGTCTGCGGGACGGGTATATGCAGGGCTTCATTCCCTGGCTTCCGGGTACACTGGAAGTATGGGGATTCATGGGTGAAAAGCGCGTGTGCACGCATGCGCTGGTGACGCCCGGTCCGGCAGCTGCGCTGACACTCTCCAGCGCCGGATCGCGCCGTGTACTGCCCGGGGAAAGACAGCTTCTGACAGCGGAGGTCACGGACCGGGACGGCCATCCGTGCATCCGCTCCGTGGCCCCGGTGACGTTCACGGCCAAGGGGGATGTGCGTATTGTGGCCACGCAGAGCGCCAACCTGATGGACCACACCCCGTTTACCGCGCATACACTGCCGGCATGGCACGGAAAGGCCAGTGTCATTATCGAGCGCACAGGCAGCGGAAGCGCGGAGGTGCGGGCGTCCAGCGCAGGCATGGCAGACGGCGTGTATGTGCTGGCAGACAGGGCATAGGCCCGTGAAAGCGGTGCGTCCTGTACTGTCTCGGACAGGCAAGGCGCAGTCTTTTCACTGTACAGGGAGGGAAGCGACATGCAATATGACAAGCTCGTCCGGGACCGGATTCCGCAGATCATACAGGACAGCGGAAAGATTGCGGTGACAGCGCCTGTTAAAGACATAGACCAGGCACTGGACCGCAAGCTCCGGGAGGAGACAGACGAATACCTGGAGAGCCACAGCCCGGAGGAGATGGCGGATATCCTGGAAGTCCTGCACGGGATTGCATACCATGCGGGCATGGACTGGGACGCGCTGGAAGCGCTACGGCTGAAAAAGCGCGCGGAACGGGGCGGGTTTGAAAAGGGAATCCGTCTTCTGGAAGTCAGAGATAGGTAAGGGAAGGAGGCGTCCGGCATGCCGGCCAGAATGAGCAGCAAAGGCAACAGCGGTGCAGAAGACCGGTTTATTTCGCTGTTTGCGGAGACATTCGGCCCGGAGAAGGCGCAGTACCTGCACATGCAGTACCCGACACTGGACATCTCCTTCTCGCGTTCCTGGATCATATGGACCGGGATGGGAAAGCCTGGCTGGAGGATATCACGGCATCCTTCCGCACGTTCTATGATGCGCGGATCGAGCGCGGACAGCCGGCGGAAAAGCGCTCCTGTATACTGACCCGGGGCGGGTATACGGATAAGGATGTGGAGCGGCTGATCCTGAGCATGCCCCTACAGGCGCTTTGAACAGATGAACATCATGCATCACGCAAGACAGCTCGGCTATATCCAATTGCATGACGCCATAGCCAGGCGGATGGATGCGGATACCGTTGCCATCCTCCGGGAACGCTGCCGGCGAGTGCTGCGGAAGTACTTCGGAGAAAACACTGACTGTGATCCTGCGTAGCGGACAGCGCGGCGGGGCAGAATACCGGTAAGGCGAGGAAAGAAGGGGAAAGGCATGCAGGATACGCTGCTGATTCGTGAAGTCCGCATGGACTGGGACAGGATCGCGCAGGACAGCTATCTGCGGCGCATTCCCGCTCTGTGCGGCAGAAGCACGCTTGCGTTCCATAAGGCGGTTACCTTCTTTGCGGGCGAGAACGGCAGCGGTAAGTCGACGCTCCTGGAAGCAATTGCTGTCGCGGCGGGGTTTAACCCGGAGGGCGGAACCAGGAATTATCACTTCTCCACCTATGACTCGCATTCCGCGCTCTGGAATGCCGTTCGCCTGGTGCGTGGCGTGCGCCCGCTACAGTGGGGCTATTTTCTGCGGGCGGAGAGCTTTTACAATGTGGCTACGCAGGAGGAAGCCTACAGCCGGGAACAGGGCGGCCGGCCGCAGCACTTTCATAAGCGGTCCCACGGCGAGAGCTTTCTGGCACTGATGCAGGATACCTTCCGCGGGGAAGGCCTGTACATACTGGATGAGCCGGAGGCAGCCCTTTCGCCCCAGCGGCAGCTGACACTGCTTATGGAGATGGATCGGTGCAGGCGGGCTGGGGCGCAGTTCCTGATAGCGACGCACTCGCCTGTTCTGCTGGGACTGCCGGATGCGGAGATTCTTTCGTTCGATCAGGGAAGTATTCAGCCGATCGCCTATGAGGAAACAGAGAGCTATCGGGTAACGTCAATGTTCATTGCGCATAGGGAACAGCTGCTGCGGCAGATTCTGGACGCATGAGGCATACCGCGGAACGGGGCGTGACAGCGGGGCAGGGAAGAGCGAACAGAGACAACAGGAATGTGATATTCTATATATGAAGCATATGCGAGAGGAAAAGCCTTCGCAAAATAAACAGTTGACAATCACGGGAAAAGCAGTATAATCTTTGCTACCGGCCAGCAGCAATGCGTGCAGAAGTACCCAAGTGGCCGAAGGGGCTCCCCTGCTAAGGGAGTAGGCGGGTTAAACCGCGCCCGGGTTCAAATCCCGGCTTCTGCGCATCCAAACCTCGAGAACCCTGATATTTCGGGCATTCCCGAGGTTTTTCTATTGCAAATTTGAGTAACACGTGATGACCGAATCGTACATCAAACATAGCCAAAAATCGATCATTTTGGCACGTTATTTTTCTATTGACACCTCTATTGACACCTCTATTGACACCTTATTGACACCTGAGCTATTTTATTTGAATGCCGTGAGATATCAGGATAAAAATAAAGAGGAGCCAATGAAAATATGACGGTAGCGCACGGAAGACTGGAAAAATGGTGCCGGGAAGGCATATAAAGCTGTACTCAGTTGTGGAGTAGGTGAGAAAATTTAAAGTACAATAAAGTACAAAATCAGATCAGGGCTCATGGGCATATTGAACATAGAACGCATTTGAGAATAAAACAAGTGAAAAAAGATATTGCGGTTTCGACGTTGATAATGGATTCCATGAGCATGCAGAAACATTGAAAAGCACCAGCCGGATGACTGGTGCTCGGATAGACATTATATGATCAATTGAGATGTATCAGGTAAGAACGAGGACTTCATCATTCAGCCCGCGTTTTGAAAACAGGAATATGTTGAAACGACGAAACACATAAGAATTCGCTGCGATCCATGCTCAGTTCTTTTCATTTTTCACTTTCCGGATCAGTTCACGGATTTGTTTTTCATCATTCGCTGTTTCCTTCACAGCCAGTCCGATGCCGTTGAAGCCTTTTACGGAGGCGTCACCTTCATTAGAACAACGCGCATATTCTACGTTTAATACGGTGGACACGGTGTGGATCCCCTTTTCATCCAAAGTCTTCAGCTTGTCGTACAGGTCCAGGAAACGATCATCAAACAGAATGAGGCGGGAACTGAATGCCTGATGAATATTCAGCATGCCGCATATTTTCACAACGGTGTCATAGCCCATGGTTCCGATGCCTTTATTCAGCGCGTTCATGATTGTTGGGTAGGGGATTCCGCTTGCTTCTGAGAATTTGGAGATCGTGCCGTACTGCTGCCGGATTTCTGCTTTTATCAGATTTGTAATGGTATCGATGGACGCCATCCTCCTTTCTATTCGTGCATGTTGACATTGTATCACCAAATAATATAATGGAAAACAGTTTGTTGATCACTTATGGTGAGGATTGAAGGCCGAGGTGATATGGACGATCCGGTTGTTTGCCATGTACAGACAACTGTAATTTTACGATTCTCGTTGATGAATCCTGAGTATAACATTATAATAGTTCCTGACGCAGAGACACATTTCATGATTGTGTCTCGAAGACAGAAAAATACAAATATACAGCCCCATGCAGTATATCTCATTTCCATGGAAACATACAGCAATTTCTGCATTTGTCACAATTATGCTGAGGCAAGCAAAGGCTTTTTTGCAAGCAGGCGCATCCGCTGTGCCTGCGGGAATATCATCGATGTCAAAACCGATCGAATGGCTACCATGACCTGTCCTTCATGCGGTAATGATGTGGTATATGATCAGGCAAAGGGCCGGGATGCCAAATGCCCGGTCTGTCATGCAAACCTGATTTCCGATGCGTCCTTCAGCAACCTGGTTCATTTCCGCTGTGCCACCTGCGGCTGCCAGCTGCATGCCGACAAGGCGGCTGCCACAATCACCTGCCCGGTGTGCGACGCTGTCAGTGATGTGCAGCAGGAGCTCAAAAAGGCGGAAATGCGCGAGCAGGGGATCCCCGCGGTCATCAGCTATGAAGGGGACAATACTGTCTTTGTGTGGAAGCATCCCATGACGGACTTTGTCACAGGCAGCCAGCTGATCGTTCATGAGAGCCAGGAAGCAGTCTTCTTCCGCAATGGAGAAGCACTGGATTCGTTTGGCCCCGGCCGTTATACCCTGGAGACAGGGATCCTTCCGAAAATGAATCAGCTGTACCGTATACCGGTCCAGGGACAGCCCTTCCATGCGGAGGTCTATTTCGTCAACCTGACCACCCAGATGGGAATCAAATGGGGGACCGCCAGCAAGGTGGGACTCTTTGATCCGGCCACAGGGCTGCATGTGGAACTGGGCGCCTCCGGCTCCTTTAACCTGCGCGTGACAGATCCCAGAAAACTGCTGATCAAGCTGGTCGGTACGACAGGCAGTCTCACCCAGCGCGATCTGTACGACAGCGGGAATACAGGGGTCTCCGCGGGCGCGTCCACAGGCGTTCAGAAGGGCTACTTCCGCACCATGATTGCCACCAGGGTCAAGGGAAACCTGGCCAGGATCATCAAGACGAATCAGTTCAATGTGCTGGAACTGGATGAACATGTGGATAGCATCAGTACGGCGCTGAAGGATGCCATCAATCCGGAACTCGAGGAATATGGCCTTGAGATGCCGGAGTTCTATGTGGCCAATATTGTCACTCCGGACGATGATCCCAACTTCCGCCGGCTGAAACAGCAGCACGCGGAAATGTATCTGAAAGTCCGGGAGGAAGCAATCCGCAAGGCAGAAGCGGAAGCCGCGTTTGAACGCAAGGCTGTGGAAGCCCAGACGGCGGCCCGCATGAAAGTGATCGGCGCACAGGGCGAAGCGGATGCGGCCCGTATTACCGGACAGGCACAGGCGGACGTGTACCGTATGCAGGCTGAGGCAGAAGCACAGGAAATGCGCATGAAGGGATACACATACCAGCAGGAGACAGCACGTCAGGTGGGCGTCGAGGCCATGCGCAATGGCGGAGGTGCAGGTGTCACCGGTATCGCAGGCGAAGCGATGCAGCTGGGTGTGGGCCTTGGCGCTGTGGGCGGTGTGATTGGCATGACCCGTGAGGCGATTCAGCCGATGATGCAGTCTGTTGGAGAGATGGCACAGCCTGCCGGGACGCAGCCTGTCGGGACGCAGCCTGCCGCGGCCCAGCCGGAGAGCTGGAACTGTACGTGCGGCAAGACCGGTATTACCAGCAGATTCTGCCCGGAGTGCGGCGCGAAGAAACCGGAACCGCCCAAGCCCTGGGACTGCAGCTGCGGGGAGAAGGGCATTACCAGCAAATTCTGCCCCAACTGTGGTGCGAAACGACCGGAGACCTGGGACTGCCCAGCCTGCGGTGCAAAGAGACTGAGCGGCAAGTTCTGCCCGGAGTGCGGCGCGAAGAAGCCTGAATAAGAGAAACAGTGGATGGCTTGCAACGGCGAGAACCACATAGTTCTGAAGAACCAAAACCAGTACTGTGATGGATAAGTCCCGATGCTTTCTGTTTTCAGGATTACCACGCGAAGCAATATGCAGACGATGTCTTCAGAATAAGTTAGACATAGTATGACTTCAAGGAGAAAATACGATGGCAGCATTGACCTGTAAGATGTGCGGCGGAAACCTGGTGCTGACAGCAGACAGCAACGTCTGTGAGTGTGAATTCTGCGGAACCCGGCAAACAGTGCCCAATGCGGACAATGAGAAGAAGACCACACTCTTTAACGAGGCGAACCGTCTGCGGATGAACGCAGAATTTGATAAGGCGGCAGCAGTGTACGAGAGCATTGTCGCTGAATTCCCGGAGGAGGCTGAGGCCTACTGGGGCCTTTGTCTGTGTACTTACGGCATTGAGTATGTGGATGATCCTGCAACGGGAGAAAAGAAACCCACCTGTCATCGGACGATGCCGCTGTCCATTATGGAGGACAGCAATTTTGAGCAGGCCTGTGACTGTGCGGATGTTGTCGCCCGGCGGGTCTACCGGGATGAGGCAAAGGCCATTGACCGCATTCAGAAGGATATCCTGTCCATCGTGAGTAACGAAGCGCCTTATGACGTATTTATCTGCTACAAGGAGACCAGTGAGGAAGGCAGCCGTACAGAGGACAGTGTGCTGGCACAGGACATCTATGATGCTCTGACAGCAAAGGGACTGAAGGTGTTCTTCAGCCGGATTACGCTGGAGGATAAGCTGGGACAGCAGTACGAGCCGTATATCTACGCGGCGCTTGCCTCGGCAAAGGTGATGGTCGCGGTGGGTACACAGTATGAGTATTACGATGCCGTGTGGGTGAAGAACGAATGGATGCGGTTCCTGGCCATGATGAAGAACGACCGGACCAAGACGCTGATTCCCTGCTTCAAGGATCTGGATGCCTATGACATGCCCAAAGAGTTCAAGCAGCTGCAGGCGCAGGACATGGGAAAGCTGGGCTGGCTGCAGGATCTGACGCGGGGCATTCTGAAACTGTGCGGGAAAGAAAACGGCACTGTGGGAAACAGTGCGGAACATGGGCCGCAGTCAGTGGTGCAGCAAACAGTGATCGGCGGCAATCCCACAGCGGTGGGTCTGCTGCAGAGGGCGAAGCTTTTCCTGGAGGATCAGAAATGGGAAGAAGCAGATCAGTATGCGGAACGTGTATTGGATATCGAACCAATGAACGCGGAAGCGTATCTGGTAAAGCTGATGGCGGAACTGAATGTCAGCAAGGAAGAAGCACTGGCAGAACAGAAAATGCCTTTTGGTCAGTATGACAATTATCAAAAAGCTGTTCGTTTTGCGGATGAGGCGCGGAAGCAGCAGATCAAAGCGTTGAACGAAAAGGTGGAACAGCGCTACAGAGAAGAAAAAGAAAGGGCAGAAAACGCTCGAAAAACAGCCGTATTGGAAAAAGCAAAGACTGCATTGAAAGCGGCAGAATCGCTGGAAGAATGCCAGGCGGTAACAGATATGCTGGGATCCATTGCCGGTTTTGCTGGCGTGACGGATATCATGGCGGGATGCACAGCAAAAGCTGCTGAAATCGAAGCGGTTAATGCTCGAATTGCAACAATGGAAACCGAATTAAAGGAGCAGCAGGAGAGATATCAGCAGGCATCAGAAAAAGCAATGGTTATTCATCGTCAGCTCCAAGATACAGAAAAGGACAGAGACCGAATCGCTGCGTTACTGAAGAATGCCGAAAATGAGCTGAGCAATCTTCGGGGGCTTTTCACAGGAAAAAAGAGAGCAGAATTGGAGGCGGTAATCGCAACGAAAAGCAAAGAGCTCGCTAATGTTGAGGACCAGCTGGCAAAGGAGCAGTACGCTTACCAAACCGCACAAAACGGAATTCCTGAACAGCCAAACGAAACAGAAGTGAAATACATTATTGCAAACGAATATATGCAGGCCGGTCTTTATCGGAAAGCCTATAAGCGGTATAAACAGATTGTGGGATATAAAGACGTTGAAAGTCTGTTGAAAGATGATGATAATCTTGCAGCAGCAGTAGCAGCGGCACAGGAAGCAAAACGTGCATCTTATCGCAATGTAGGGGGTTACGCAGTTTTTGGAAGTTATCCTCAAACTGCTGACGGTGTAGACAGCACTCCCATTGAGTGGCTTGTGCTGGACTATGATGCGGAAAAGGACTGTGCATTGCTTATCAGTCGATACGGATTGGATGCGCAGCCATACAATAAAGAATGGACAAGCATTACTTGGGAACAGTGCACGCTGCGGACTTGGCTGAATGATACATTCCTGAACAAGGCATTTACAGCGCAGGAACAAACAGGAATTCTGGTGACCAACGTAGACAACAGCAGCAGTCAGGGATACAGCAAGTGGAGTACCAGTGGAGGAAACAATACACAGGACAGGATTTTCCTGTTGAGCTATGCGGAGGCGAACAAGTATCTTGATGTTACGCATGATAACAGTAACAACATGAAATCGAGAGTAGCACCGACAAACTATGCGAAAAAGCAGGGAGCCGTGACATGCAGCGACGACAAAACTGCGGATGGTGCAGCTGCAGGGCAGTGGTGGCTGCGTTCCCCCGGCTACTATCAGAGCCATGCCGCGCTCGTGTTCTGCGTCGGCTCTCTCGTCAACAGCAATGCCAGCGATGAAAATGGTTGTGTTCGCCCTGCTTTGTGGATCAATCTGGAATCTGATATCTTCTGATCTTTAATCTTTTGCGGGCAGTATACGGAAGAATGGGTAAAGCTGCATGTGACTATGCAATTATGCGCCAATGAAAAGACGCTGCCCTGGATCAGGTGATGCAGATTACCTGCGTATATTATAAAAGCCATATATCTTGCTAGTTTTGCAGGATGTATGGCTTTTATGTTCTTATTCACAATATAAGGAATGGATGCTTATGAAGACGGATGGCACACGATCCGTCCACGAATGCTTTGCATGAAGAGATATCTATTAAATCACCATGTAAAGCAAGAAAATAGCTACGAGATCCCCATCTGATGTATGAGATTATTCATAAAATCAACAACAGAGGCGCGCAATTATCCATAAAATCATCAATCAGACAGGAATAATATATAATGAACGAAAAGACAAAAGAGAACATCAAATAAATATCTACAAAGCATATACTATATGCATAATAAACGAATAAAATATTAACATAATAGCTATAATCTACTGCAATATCAAAGAAATATATAAAAATACCATGTCAAATGGTATCGACAGGTCTATTGCATCAGCAGTCCTGCCCATACAGTGTGGCCTATGGCTGACAATGGGACTTCCATAGAACATAAAGGATTACAGAATATGATAATAGCGCCTATATAGATACAAAATATCAATAAAATATATTAAAAATAGTAAATCATAATGATAGAAATATTGATATTTTCACATATTTCGCATACAATCTCAGCATGTGGTATTGCAACAGACAGGAGGCCACAAGATGCAATTAATGGGACTCACAGTTGTGTTTACTGGGAAAATGCAGCGCTTGACCCGGGCACAGTGCAGAGAACTTGTGCTTTTGGCCGGCGGCATTGTTCAAAGCAATGTCAGCAGATATACAGATATCCTGGTTGTCGGCGCTTTTCGAAAAAGTCAACCGTGTGGTATCAGCTACAAACTGGAGCGAGC
Source organism: uncultured Eubacteriales bacterium (assembly GCA_902764915.1). Taxonomy (GTDB): domain Bacteria; phylum Bacillota; class Clostridia; order Christensenellales; family Aristaeellaceae; genus UBA2943. Next base: position 34,404 of record CACWXY010000067.1, read on the forward strand.
ACTCTTCCTGTCTCGATCAGGATATCACATAAGAATAATACACGAGGATGAGTTTTATGAGATGCTGGGGATCCAACACTGGACCAACTGGTTGTGAAATCTTGATGCACAACAGCATGGTATGTCTTCCGTGCAGCCCTGTTGTGCAATTAGGCTGTCCGCCATTTATGGCACATGCAAAAAATACATTCACGACTCCAGGTGCACAAAAATCAGCTAGGAGAGGATGTGCATATAGAGTAAACCCTAGATGCGCACATCCAGTTAGTCCTGGAGAGGAGAAGATCGACGATGGCACGAATCGCATACATCAGAGTAAGCACAGAAGAACAAAACACCGCCCGTCAGGATTCCATGATGGATAAGCAGAATATCGATAAGACATTCACTGAAAAGATCAGCGGTAAGAATACGGCACGGCCAGAGCTGCAGAGGATGCTGGAGTATATTCGAGAAGGTGACGTAGTCATCGTGGAAAGTTACAGCCGGTTAGCCAGGAGCACCAAGGATCTTCTCACACTTGTTGAGCAGATTCACGGTAAAGGTGCTGATTTCGTGTCTCTCAAAGAGAACGTAGATACCTCCACACCACAGGGAAAGCTTATGATGACAATCTTCGCTGGCCTTGCCCAGTTTGAGCGTGAACAATTGCTGCAGAGACAAAAAGAAGGCATCGCTGAAGCTAAAAAGCGCGGTGCCTATAAAGGTCGAAAACCCATCGTAATTGATGAAGATAGATGGAAGGAAGAAACATCTGCGTGGCGGGCAGGGAAACAATCCGCAGTGGTTACCATGCAGCATCTTGGGCTGAAACCACGCACATTCTACAATCGGGTGAAGGCGGAAGAATGTGACAGCGGTGGAAAAGAATGAGGGCACAAACTACTTTCATAGCGATACAAGCATAATAGGAAGAAACGCATACACGGTAACCAATGTTTTGAATCCAAACGCTGCTCCATCGGTTATTATTGCGTCATCCGAAAATGAAGCGCTGGAGATTTATGCTGCGCTATATCATGAGATAACGATGCAAGTCGTAACTACTGAATTGCATTCCTTTCTTCGCGCTCAATTCTATCCTTTATGGTGTGTGGCGGATCTTAATTACGTGGATCCTAATTGATTCTATGCGGAACGCATGACCTCTTCATTCTCTGCAGATGGATCGAGCGCCTTTTCGATGTCGATGTAGTAATAGCGGTCGATCTCCTTGCCCTTGTCCGTTTTCGTATGGACGGGCTTGTCGCTGTACAGAGCGTTGAAGATGGACGTCAGCCGCTGCTGGCCGTCAAGAATAAGCTCACTGGGCACAGTCCCTTCAGGAACAACGGCGCCTTCGATGGGCTTGTACTTGAACTGAATCTCAGGGTTTCCATAGGTCAGGAACATTGCCGCGCCGACCGGGAAATTGTGGATGATGCTGGCAATCAGGGCCTTGATGCGGTTATCGTCCCATACCCAGCCGCGCTGAAAGTCCGGGAGCTGTGCTGCGCCTGACTGAACTGCCTTCATCAGATCCGTAATGGTTCTGTCGTTTGTTCTCATTGTCTAATTCTCGCTTTAGATGTACAATAATCACTCTCTTTAATCCTCTTTAATCCTCTTACTTTTTTAGCCAATTTAAGAGATTAAGAAGATTCATGCAATTACGTGATGACCATCACACAGAAATCTCCAAAACAGTTCCGCTTCTCATTGATTGGCCGCATGCAGGGCTATGTGATGGACATCGTGGAAGAACTGTATTATGCCAACGACATCTATGTCACACCCGCGAGCCGCTCGGGCTGGGCGCAGCGCCAGGCGCACCAGCGGAAAGCGATGGCGCCCCTGAAACTTCTCTCCTGGGTGGCGCAGGTCAGTATGGAACAGGGAGCGATTTAGCCGAAACAGTTTCAGCAGATCAGTGAGCAGTGCTGGAATACGCAGAATCTGCTTGGCGCGTGGATCATCAGCGATCAGAAGCGACTGAGCGGCGGAAAACAGAAGCAGGAATCATCAGATCAGGGATCAGCACCCGAATAGGGTGTTCATCTGGGTACGGTATTGTACGGGTGGTGGTGGCTGCGTTCCCCCGGCACCAATCAGGACAATGCCGCGAACGTCAACAATGACGGCTCTCTCAACAACAACAATGTCAACAATGACAGCGGTTGTGTCCGCCCCGTTTCCCCTTGCTTGCCAGCAGTCTGCCCGTGCGAACGGCAGCCAGTGCCCTGGGGAGAAGGAATACCGCTCCCTTTCGCAGGGAATTCCTCCGCAAGCGCTGCGGAGCCCTCGGAAAAACATGCCGACGGAGGCCCGGACGGCGGGTGAAACAGACCGCCTTTCGCAATGCCTTTGGGACGCAGGGTTTGGCTTTATTCCTCTCGCCCTGCGTCCCCCGAGCGGCGACTTTAAAACAGGAGGTTCATCATGCTGAACATATGGTTTGGCGATATGCCGGATGTCATCTACGACACATCCACCTACTTCAGGCATTCTTACCGGGATCAATGGATCACCGACCCGCTGTCCGTGGAAATGATTCGTGATGTGGACCAGTCTGAAGTGGTCGATGCCAATCTGATTCAGAGCCCGGTCTTCGGTGCGATTTCCCCTGTCCAACTGTCCGGTGGTGTCAAGACACTGATCCTGATCAGCAAGGTCAGGGATCAGGTCTTCAACGCGTCCAAATGCGGAGACAATTGCGCGAAGTGGCTGCTGAGGATCGCTGCAGACAGGAAAGTCGTTGTCAATCTCCGCCACCTTATGGACTTTGGGAATGAAGAGTTCAAAATCATGGTGATGAACAAAAAGAAGATTGCGCACAATATGCGGGAGCTCGTCCTGCTCGCGGGCGAGTATGTGTGAGGCGTCATGAACGGAAAGCATGCAGTAAAAGTCTCTGATAAGAGAGTTCGGTACAGCTTCGAGCTGGTGCGGAATATCACCGTCGTTCAGGGCAACAGCGGCACGGGCAAAACGACACTGTTTGATATGATATCTGCCTATACCAGGCTCAAGGAAAGAAGCGGCGTACAGATTGTCTGCGACAAGGCATGCGTTGCTCTTCACGCCGATTCAGACTGGCAGGCAAGGCTCAGAAGTATTCATGACAGCATTGTCTTCATTGACGAGGATGCAGAATACATCGCGTCACATGCCTTTGCCTCATCCATCTGTCATACGGATAACTACTATGTCATCTTCTGCAGGGAATCCCTTCACGAACTCCCGTACAGTGTGGAGGAGATTTACGAAATCAAGACCAGTAAAAGGCTTCATACTTTCAAGAAGATGTATCGCCGGCAGAAGGATTATGTGTACGCCAAAGCTGAGGGAAGGGCAAAGACTTCTGCTTTACTGACAGAAGACTCGCATGCAGGGTATCAGTTTTACCTGCATCATTACGATGGCACATCGGTTGTCTGCAGTTCTGCCGGCTCAAATTCAAGCATCTTTTCATGGCTTCAGGTGCATCACGATGAAAAAGTGTTTGTTGTTGCCGATGGTGCTGCTTTCGGCTCGGAGATGAACCGCGTCATGAAATTGCAGCACCAGTTTCCTGACAAGATCACCCTATGCCTGCCAGAATGCTTTGAGTGGCTGATCCTGCAATCGGGACTGATCGATATACCAGGCCTGGATGCACTGCTCGAAAGCCCAAGCGAAAGCATCGATTCACAGCGGTATTTCAGTTGGGAGAACTTTTTCGAAGAATACTTGATTCAGCAGACAGCCGGTACTCATTACGCATATTCCAAGTCGCAGATTCACAGGTTCTACACAGTGCGGGAGAACAGCAACAGAATCGTAGCGCTGATCGCAGCCAATATGCCGAAATCATGACATGCGCAAGTTTGATTATGATAGGATTTGTGACTTTGGCAATCTCTACCGCGCCTATCTTGCTTCAAGACGAAGCAAGCGCGGTACTCGGGAAGTCATTCAATTCGAGATGAATGTAGGCCCAAATCTCTGTCAGTTACAGGAAGAACTCAGGAACCAGACTTATCGGCTTAGCGGTTACTACCACTTTACCATCCATGATCCGAAGGTCAGGGAGATCTACGCCCTGCACTATCGTGACCGGATTCTGCAGCACAGCCTTTGTGATAATGTGCTGGCTCCATATTTTGAGAATCATCTCATCTATGACAACGCAGCCTGTCGGACCGGAAAAGGAACCCTCTTTGCAATTAACCGGCTCAACGGATTTATGCATGATCATTTCCGACAGCATGGAACTGACGGCTACTTTCTGAAGTGTGACATCCGCAAGTTCTTTGACAGTATTGATCATCAGATCTTGCAGCAGAGACTTGCGGCGATTGTTGACGATCCGAGAACGCTGCAGCTTCTCTTTCACATCATTGACAGTTACAAGGTGTCTCCCGGGAAAGGGATTCCCATGGGGAACCAGACCAGCCAGTGGTTTGCCCTGTTTTATCTGGATCCGCTCGATCGTCTTGTCAAAGAAAAGCTCCGAATCAAATACTATACCCGATACATGGATGACTGCATTCTGGTGCATCACAGCAAGGAGGCGCTCCACCAAGCTCTGTCTCAGATGCGGGAATTGGTTGAAAGCCTTGGGCTTTCTTTCAACGAAAAGACCCAGGTTTTCCCCATTGTTCACGTTGTTGAGTATTTGGGATGGCGTTTCTATCTGACGGAAACCGGCGCTGTGGTTCGCAGGCTGAAGAAGCACAGCAAGATCCGATGGAAGCATAGGCTGCGGAAGCTCAAGGCCCTCTATGCTTCAGGCGATGTAGAAGTCTCAAAGATCCTTGAAAGCGTTCAGAGCTTTCATAACCACATGAGTTACGGGAATACATGGAAATTGTATCACGGCGTCATGGACAACTATGTTTTGACAAGAGAAACAAGAAACCCGAGAGTACCTCCTTCATAATCGCTGAATGAGAGTCAAAACAGATGATCGTCCGCAACCGCTGCTCAGCATTTGTCTGGCAGCGGTTTTTCTCTGCTGTCATTTGGGTCTTGACAACTACTCAGCCATGATACAGTTCTTCGTATAGGACGGTTGTCTTTCCGTGTGTTACTGCACCGTAGATAGAGGGGACAGGAATACAGCGCCTGCGCATTTCCAACATTGTCCCCCGTTCAATTTCTGTTGTGATCTTCGCCACAAATACCTGCGGGAACACACCATCTTACGACACCAACGGCTTACCTTTCGTAGTGACCTTTACGCATTTATAGTCACTGGTAAATGCTGTGCCCTGGAACAGTATACTGCATAGTGGATAAGGTTGCATGTGACTATGCAATTATGCGCCAATGAAAAAACGATGCCCTGGATCAGGTGATGCAGATTACCTGCGTATATGATAATAGCCATACATCTTGTTTGATTTTTGCAGGATGTATGGCTTTTATGTTCTTATTCAATTCTATCAATATTAGGAATGTTGGATGGAACCAGGCATGTCGATCTTCCCGCGAATCACAGACAGATCTTCTTTGTGGCTGAGGTATTCGCGATACAGCCCCTGTTTCAATTGCCGTCCGATGCCTTTTGCAAGGATGGCGGCAAAAAGGTTGTGCAGGTTCTCAAATGCCTCTGTCTCTACGCTTTCGTAGCCGCCCTGATGCAGCGCCGTGAAAGCATAGGACAGCATGTAGTAAATGTTCCTGATGAAGATACTCTTATCCTTCGTCATTGAAACACACCACGCAGTATATTCTCCCAGCGCTGCAGCCTGCCTGCGTCATCGAACCAGTACTCGCTCAGCATGGGAAGAATCTTATCGAGCTCCGGCACCACCCGGTAAATGCGGAAGGGCTGATCCCGCAACTGGCGGGATTCCACCATGGAGGAGGTCGCCTCGGATGCGAAGCCCTCCGTGTGATCCAGCACCAGGTAGGTGGTGGACATATACCCGTGCTTTCCGTCAGGGGCGGTCACCTCATACCAGCTGCTGTTGGTCTTGGCGATGACCTGTACAAAGGAGCCGTTTTATAGGTCGCCAGCACCTTGTACTTGGTGCCCGGCCCGGAGTGCAGGCGCAGGGTGCCTTTCCGGGTTTCCGCGCCGGAAAAGTCCGTGTTCACCCGCCAGACCTCCGTCCGGTTATCGTCACCAGGAGCGGTAAAGTTCACGCGGGGCGTCATGGCGGCAGGCACCGGAGCGCGAAGAATGCAGCCCTCCGCCAGCCGCTGCCATTTCCCAGCTTCATCGATGGGATGCACCAGAGTCAATTCATATTCGCCGTTCAGCGTTTCCGTGACCTCCGCCGACAACGGAGCCAGGGTTCCGTTGCCGTTAGTAGAGAAGTCGGTGCAGTCGGCGGGATAGACGCAGATCATGGGGATCACCTCCAGATGGGTATGAAAATAGCCCCGTCCATGCTGAACGAGGCTTGAGTATTAAATCGCTGTAGACGATTATGCCTGCATTTTTTGATTAATCCGATTGACCTTCATCCGAATGCTTACATAGATAATCAGCCAGATTGCAGCAAAGGCTGCAATAAATATCAGGGTAAATGCTCCGATCCTTTCAACGGGAAGCCAGCCGTTCAGAAGATAGATTCCCATATAGTCAATATAAAGCACTGCCATTTGGATAAGCGCTGCCATTGGCTTGGGCAGGGTTTCGATCTGATAGACAATGGAAACACCAGCGGCAATAAACGCCATTACTGTTGTTGAAATAATTCCAAGCACGACCTGGTCAACCGCCAATGTTTCCAGAACGCCAGCTGCTTTCAGGCACAGCCATACAATCGCCATAATCACAGGGCCACCCCATGCGGCAACCAGTCCTCGCTTACAGAAATTCTTCACATGCTTATTCATAATCCGTACCTCCTCTTCAAATCCGAGAAGCATCTTCTTGAAATGCATTCGGTATATCCGCTTTTGAAAACAGCATCGACAGCCCCGGAAAGCTGCACGCGGAATCGACCTATGTGTGACCAGTTGGCAATCGCTGATTTGCTGATCCGCTCATAATGGCCCGGCAGATTCTTCTCTAACTCGTACAGTCTTTTCCTGATCAGGTACTGTTTTCCGTCCTGACAATGAGCATAAGTCCGCTCCCCTTCAACGAAGAAACAATCAATCTCCCTCAGATCGAGCATGACGATTTCTTCTTCCTCATAACCGGGAATCTGGTCTGTCAGACTGTCCTGTGTCACAAGGCGTTCTATCTCATCGATCAATGGCGTCCGTTGATGAACGGTTGCTACGATTTCCTCTTCATGGTTCCGATCCAGCTGCAGCTTGAAGATCATCTATCTGATCACCTCCTACAGTTGGCATTATACAAAGAGAAAATCAGTTTGTCAGGAAATTTCGGTATTCGGTATTTTTGAAGAGGTAAACGGTCATTTTTCGTACTGCTATTAAAGATATCGCCAATTCGGCTTGATAACCACCTTCGTCACTACTCCCGTCCACGATATGGCATTCGTGCCGGGCTTCAGCACCGGGAACTCACCGTTCATGTGATCGTTCATCAGGGTAGTACCCTGATAGGCTTCCTGCAGCATGGAGTCGATAACGATGCTCCCGGAGATGTTCTCCAGTTCCACGATGGTCGTGCCCACCATGAGCGTGATGTTCCCGGAGCCTGTGACCGTCAGGATCGGCTCAGAATGCACGCAGCCCGGATTCGTGATGATCGTCCCGGATGCGGTGACTGTGATGTCAGTGGCAGCGTCGGCATAGAAGAACGGATAGCAGCGGAAGTTGACGGCAAAGGTACAGTGCGGATTGCCCCGGAGCACCTTTTCAAAAGGGACCTGGTTGGCGATCCGCGCTTTATAGTAGCCACCCGTCCGGTTGGCAAAGGTCACGGTGCCGCTGCCTTTCAGCCAGGCGGCAATAGCCGGGATCTGCGCCGGATCGGAGATAAAGCAAGTGGCAGTCAGGATCATGTCGTCATACACGTCTTCGCCTTCCAGCTGCGTCAGGCTCCCCGGCCTGCCGGGCACATTGGTCTGGGTGCTTCGCTCCAGCGGGATGGTAATAGGCGGCTGCTCCGTCACGTGGATGCCGTAGGTGCGGCAGTCCACCCCGTTCCAGAGAAAATAGTCCTGCATATAGACTCTCCTCGCGCTTTGAATGATTGTATGATATGATTCTTATATCCCCCCAGGGGGGATAAGGAGGATGCGTTATGAGTGAACACGCGCATAAGCATACGGAAACCAAAAACGTCATCAACCGCATATCCAGAGCTTCCGGGCATCTGGAAGCAATCAAGAAGATGGTGGAGGAAGAACGGGACTGCAGCGAGATTCTGATCCAACTTGCAGCTGTGCGCTCCGCGATCAACAGCATCGGAAAAATCGTTCTTGCCGATCATATGGAGCACTGCATTGCGGAGGCTGTTGAGCACGGGGATCACGACGCACTGGACCGCTTCAACGACGCCATCGCCAAATTCCTGAAGTGAGGCTACGACATGAACCGTGCAATCTTTTATGCGGTGCTGGCTGCAGCACTGTATGCTTTGAATTCACCGTTGTCAAAGCTCCTGCTGAACAGTGTGCCGCCGACCATGATGGCTGGCTTTCTGTATCTTGGCGCTGGAATTGGCATGGCTCTCATGGGTCTTGCCCGAAGAAAAACAGGGTATGGGAAGCAGGAAATGTGTCTGACGAAAAAAGACCTGCCGTATACGCTTGGGATGGTCGCGCTGGATATTGCCGCTCCGATCTTCCTGATGATTGGCCTGACCCGCACCACAGCGGCAAACGCCTCTCTGCTGAACAGTTTTGAGATCGTCGCCACTTCTCTCATTGCATTGCTGGTTTTCAAAGAAATAATCGGCAAACAGCTGTGGATCGCTATTGGTCTGATCACCCTGTCCAGTATTTTGCTTTCCGTTGAGGATGCCAGCAGCTTTCAGTTCTCCTTCGGCTCGCTTTTCGTGTTGGGTGCCTGCGTCTGCTGGGGTCTGGAGAACAACTGCACCCGCTGCCTGTCCAGGAGCGATCCGCTGGAGATTGTGGTCATCAAGGGATTCGGCTCCGGTATCGGCTCAGTCATTATTGGACTGATCGTCGGTGAAGCGCTGCCCCTGTGGAGTGACATTCTGAAAATCATGCTCCTGGGCTTTGTTGCCTACGGCCTCAGCATCTACTTTTATGTATACGCGCAGCGTGATCTCGGCGCGGCAAAAACCAGCGCCTATTATGCAATCGCGCCCTTTATTGGTGTACTTTTGTCCTTTATCATCTTCCGGGAGATCCCCGGTGTGCTGTTCTTTATTGCGCTGGGTATTATGATCGCGGGCGCCTGGCTGGTAAACCGTGATCAACCAGACTGAAAAGAAGCCGCCCGAAAGCGGCCTCCTCTCAGCCATTCTTCAGTCGATTCTGCGGACGCGGTCTATCCCATGGATCGCCGCCAGTGTTGAGCCGTTGGCCCAGGCAATATTCATTGCATATTTTCCGAGGCATTTTCCGAAATTGAGATCCGTGTTTTGTCCCTCGGTAAAATGAAAGATATTGCAGGAACAGCAGAAATACTTGAATCTGCCACCTTTGTTAGCTGAGTTTTCCACGAATCCTTGCTGGGGATTTCTTCGTTTGCCCGTTCCAGCGTTAGCAATCTAACAATTATACAGCTGGCATGATGCCCATCTCCAGATCTGAAAGAGGCGCGAAATCCTTATGTAGAGCCAGTTTCCGCCATCACATCCGCTTTGGATAGAGATTGGTCACAGGAAAAGAGCTCAAAGCAAACAAATGTGACAGTCGTTAGCAGAGTCGTTAGACCCCGTGACAACCAAGACAAACAGAACATTCAGGCATCCATTGACCGGACCTCCTTTGTGGGAAATCGCACAGGGCTGGCAAGTGCAAAGGGTGCCTATTTTAAGTCCAGGAACATTGGTCTCGCCGAGGCGCTGACGCTGCTGTTCATTGGGCTCAAGCTGTGCGAGGTTATCGACTGGCCGTGGCTGTGGGTTCTCAGTCCCATCTGGATTACCCTGGCCTTCGTCCTCTCTGTCGCAGTTTTGATTTTCATTCTGAAGAAGATTGCGGAGAAATAAAAACTGAAACTGGCTGACTTTACTTGGGTGAAGTGGTGGCGTGGGGGCGGGGTCACTTCTCCACGGTGAAGTCCCCTGAAGACCGGCGGCCCCTCTTGTGTGGAAAAACGCAAAATTGAGGCCCGGGGGTCCATTGGGTATTCGGCGAAATATGAAATACCTGATTCGGCGCGTCATGAGAAGCAGACAGTTCCGCCGGATGAGCCCGCAGAAAACCAGAAAACCGCTTGAAACGGCCATGAATCACTTGAAATCAAGCCGTTTTAAGCGATTTTTCTTTGAGAAGACTGTGATTCAGATTTCCGGCGCAGAATGGAAAGGGCGGGAGCAAGCACCGCCATATATGCACTGTGACAGCCTTCCGATTTTCGGGTGGTTTTTGAAGGAATATCGGGTGTTTTTTGAGAAAACGGACGGACTCTTGGCGCGACATGAAAAAAATGTTTTATCGACCTTGTAAAACAGCCCCTCCCACGACAGTATATGGGAGGAACTTTTTCTGGAAGGAGGGCAGGATGATGGAGCTGCTGACAACCCAGGAGAAACAGGAATTCTTGATCGCAGCAGCGACACGGTTTTGCCCGAACTGCGGTGCGGCGATCATACAGCCGCCGAGAGGCAGGATGAAAAGGTTTTGCTCAGATG
>CACWXY010000068.1 GCA_902764915.1 uncultured Eubacteriales bacterium
TGACGATGGAATGGTGTTCGATGGAATCCACGAATTCTTTTGCCGCTTGAAGCTGATAGGGTAATCGATCTTCAGTTTTTTGTAGAACTGGTTTGCATCGCTCTGCCCTTCATAGGTCACGATCCGCTCCGCAAACACTTCACACTTCTGGTTGTGCAAGGCCATGAACATCCCTTCCCGGTTCTCGAAATACTGATTCATTCTCTTCTGAATAGCCAGATTGATCGTTGCAGCAATCTGGCAGAGAAGGAGATGACCAAGAACCCGCTGTTCCGTATGAACCCGCAATGGTGTCAACCTGGATATTCCTTTGCTGATGTCAAAGTACTGTTCCACCTGCTGACGTATATAATAGACATCCAGGATTTCTTCAGCATTATAGGCAATGGACGATATCAGGATGAAAACGCCAGAGGATTCAAACGCGTTATGCATAGCATCAAGGGATTTGGCATTCTTCCTGGAACTGGTGATGACTTTATGATTTGTATCACCTGATCCGTCAACATCAAAGCCGATATAGGCATATGCCCGATTCTTATCATTGCCGATTTTACATTCGACACGCTTGATATATACATATCGGTCTCGGAACTTAACGAGGTTTTCCTTCCTTCGAAGAGTGGGTTGTCCTTTCTTGAGGATTTCATTGTACAGTGTTCGATTTCTCTCAGGAAGTCTCATGACGAAATCAATTTTGGCCTTGTAAAGCAAATCGACATTGTCGTCGGAGAAGTATCCGGCATCCAGCAGGGAGAGATCCGTTGACATCCCATATTCAGACAGCAGGGTAATTGTACGGGATAAGGTGGAAACATCTACTATGTTACCTGGAACCGCACGAAACATGAGGGGAAACCCGCTGTCTCGCTGCACGGAAGTAATCATCCTGGCTTCGTTATTGATATCGCCATTATGATTGCTGATCTGGGTCAGATTGATCTTGATGTCATTGGGCAGACCTGTGCTGTCAATAAGTATGGCCGGATCGTCACAGATGTTTTCCTTGACCCATTTGATGTGAGCCTGAAAGTATGCTCTTCGGATTTCATCTCGTCCAAGTGCTTCAAGAAAATCACTGATCCGTGGAGAATGCAGGTCTGCCCTGGGGTAAAGTACGCTGGCAATGCTTCCTTCCTGCCAGGTTTTTGCGTAAGCGTTTGCTCTTTCGGAGACAATGTAGTACGCCACCATGGCTTTGAGCGTATCGGCATTTCCATAACCGATGGAACCCAACACTTGATCGTATCCGATGTCTTTGATGAATTCGTCTACAAGGTAGACATCACCGAAGTCAAGAATGATCTTTTCCTTTTTCCGTCGATCCTTATCAAGACTGCCAATGTACTCTGGATCGGCATTGCCATATTTCCCCATCTTAACATCGTAGGTGTAGACACCACGTTCTTTACTGAAGAATACACCATTGTCCAGGTCGATAACTCGGCCAAGATAGACAACATCCTTTTTCCGAACCTTGCCGTCAACACGATAAGATTTACCGGGGATCTTGGCGTATTGGTAGTTGCCTTTGTGCTCAATGGAGAGTTTCATTTTGTGCCCTCCTGCAGAAGTAGTTAGAAGATCAATCCTTTTTACTACATTGTAGCACGATTACGGCAATAGCACAAGCAAAAAGGTAGGAAAATCAATGATTTCAAGCATTCCTTCCATGATCTGCTTGATGAGTAGTTCGAAATTTATCCCGGGAAATCAGGTTAATGAAATTGCGGATAAATGTGGTGTTTCCCGCACCACAGTATTGCATGCTTTGAATAACCAGTCCCGTGTCAGCGATGCTGCACGAAAAAGAATACTGGACGTTGCCAAAGAAATCATTTCTTTTTTTTCGTCTGTCAACTGAAGTAATTGGATTCTTCGAACATCTTGCGGGCAATCTGCTCCGCATACACATGAGCGTGTCCGTCAACGATCATGAAGGTTTCTCCTTCCGCTTAACAAACGCTTGTCTCTTCCGGCCGCGCCGGACAGCCCGCTGGGGTGACGCTTCTTATCTGAAGTCAAACAGCGAAATCAATGTATCTGAGATGTCGAGATAATCGGTCAGCTGGAGAGATCCTAATTTCGAGTATCTTCTGACATTCAGGTCCACATGCCGCACATGCTCGCATGCGATATGGCCACGGATTTCCTCGGATGCTGTGGAAATGAGGATTGGTGGATGGACCGCATTGGGCAGAATGTCTTTCAGAATCGGGCAAACGATTGCCTCTCCAATTGTATTGAAAAGATTATTGCTGACAACGATTACTGGCCAGTTGATCCCGCTGATTCGTAATATGTCTCCTTGTTCGGCCCTTAACATTACCAGACCTCATTTCCCTGAGACTCACCCCAGTCCAGTTCACCGATTCCGCTCAATTTGACTCCGGACTCTCTGACGCGCTCTTCAAGCGTTTTATGGCGAAAAGATTTGGTTAATATAATTCTTCCGTTCTCCATTTCCACCGTCAGCTGATCATTCAAAGCAATCCCGGCCTCCTGGAGAAATGCTTTCGGAAAACGGATTCCCTGGCTGTTTCCCCATTCCTTGACTTGTACTTCCATGCTCTCACCTTCCGCCGTCAAATGTATATACGCAGTATATCCTATAATGGCAAAATTGTCAACAAACTGTTGACGATTTCGAGATGCGTTTTTGGTGATATTCTCCCGCAGGATAGCATACTTTTCCTCGTGGGTGGCATCCATCCACAGGCTCCGGCTTCCCGGAACCGTGGGTCCCGACGTAAAAGGTTACGAGAGCGCTGACGATTGTACAGATTGACTTTTGAGAAATTGAGTTCCTGATTCACGGTGAACATGGTCGCGAGGAATCGCACGCACACCGCGCAGCAGGATTCCGCACTGCGGAGTTCGTTTCCGGATTTTAATCTTAAACTGACGAGACTGCCGTCACTGGCGGCCGTCAGTTCCGGCCCCTCTCCAATGCGTCGCATTGCCTTCGCTCAGGGGGCAGACTCCCGATACTCCTGACAGAAATCAAAAGCACCCATGAAGGGTGCTTTGATTTCTGTAGAGCATAGGGGAGTCGAACCCCTGACCTCGACAATGCGAATGTCGCGCGCTAACGAACTCCTCCGTGCGAACCCCATGGCGGTCAGGACTCTGACCGGATTAGCCATCAGAATGGCTTTTTCCCTCAAGACTGTCAGAACGGGTCTTGATCATCCGATAATACGAAATTTGTCCGATAATTGAGATATTTCGTTCTAAATGTTGACAAATAACTAATTAGCTCCTATTATTATTACGAATTATGTCAGATATTTGACTTAATTCGTAATGGAGGGATCGATATGCAAATCCGCAGAGATATATACCTTGACCGACTGATCGCACGAAAAAGAAATGGAATGGCTAAAGTGATCACTGGTGTAAGGCGATCCGGAAAGTCCTTCTTAATGAATGAACTATTCTATCAACACCTGATTGGTCATGGTGTGGACAAAAGCCACATCATTCGTTTTGCTTTTGATTCCGCTGATGATCTTGCGAAAATACAGGAGAATCCTGTTCAGCTTGCTCTTGAAAAACGAAAAGTGGATCCGCTCAAGTTCTGCAATTATATTGATCAGCAGATTCGTACTGAGGGAGAATACTATCTTCTGCTTGATGAAATACAGCTAATGGATGCTTTTGAGTCTGTGGTAAACAGTTATTTACGCGACAGCCGTTTAGATTTGTATGTGACTGGCAGCAACTCAAAATTTCTCTCCAGCGATATCATCACCGAATTCCGGGGCAGAGGAGACGAAGTCAGAATCTATCCATTTCGCTTCTCTGAATTCGTAACAGGATTCAATGGAGAAAAATGGGAGGCATGGAACGAATTTCTGCTTTATGGTGGACTGCCTCAGATTCTGGAGATGGCTACACAGGAGCAAAAGGTATCCTTTTTAAAAACAATCTTCCAGAAAGTGTATGTAGATGATATTGTTTCCAGGAATCATCTGAGGGGAGATGAAACGCTGAACACGCTCTGTGACTGTCTGGCTTCATCAACAGGCTCCCTGACAAATCCAAAGAAACTGGCGGATACTTTTGTCAGCGCCGGATACAAAGCGGTTTCAGACAAAACAATCTCGACCTATATCGAATACATGAAGGAAGCTTTTTTGCTTGAGCAGGCGAAACGCTATAATGTTAAGGGAAAGGTTTACATAGGTTCTCCATATAAATATTATTTTTGTGATACCGGATTACGTAATGTTCGACTTAGTTTTCGTCAGTTCGAACCTTCCCATCTGATGGAAAACGTGATTTACAATGAGCTTCTTTCAAGAGGACTGGAAGTAGATGTTGGCGTTGTCGCACACGATGAAAAAGACAGGAATGGACATATAACCAGAAAACAGCTGGAAATTGACTTTGTTGTTAATCATGGGAATCAGCGATACTATATCCAATCCGCGTATGCCATTCCAGATCAGGAAAAAATGCGTCAGGAACAGGCATCGTTAATTCATGTACCCGATTCATTCAGGAAGATTATCGTGACGAACGATCCGGGACCATTATGGAGAAATGAAAAAGGCATTACCATCATGGGGATCTTTGATTTCCTCCTTCACGACAACAGCCTGGACTTATAAGCAACAGGTTCGGATTTGGCAGGGGTATCCGCATCGTTTGGAACTGCATCGGTGAGTTCATGCCGCCGATGCCTCAGAAGGAAGAGAAAACGGCATAGCCGCATTTCACGACTATGCCGTATTTTCCGGGATTACAAAATTCCTAAGTTGCACCCACTAATGGGGAAGACGCTTCCGGCCATCATGCCGGCCTGCAGACTGTCGCCAGTCTGCTTCCGGCCATCATGCCGGCCTGCAGACTGTCGCCAGTCTGCTGCCGACGGCGCGCGGATTGACGGAAGATGAAAGGGATACGCATTTTTCCGTTCGCGGGTGACGGACCTTATGAATCTATTTCCAGTACCGGACCGGTCTGCAATCTTGCCTGGCTGTTTGCCGGCGTGAAACTGCAGAAACTGTTTCAGCAGCATAGAATGGTGATCAGCCTGCTCATGGCGCTGTCTCTGGTTTATTGCGCGATATCATTGGTTAGCTGATGGTTCGAAACAGTGGTCAAAATAAAATACATATTGTCTATTGACAATGTAGACATATTGCTGTAGCATGTACCTGTAAGTCTTTAAGTGAGGTGGACCGCATGTTCCGTAGCGTGATGCTCTGTTGCCGGATGTGTTGCATGTGTATGGCTCATGCTGTGCCCATCTGCGCGTAGAGACACTTTCTGAAGCAGTGTTTTTTGCAGGCAAGGCACAGTCCTCTGCCTGCATTTTTGTTGCTGCTCGGTTCCTGAATCCGGTAAAGGCATGCAGAAATGCAGCCTTGCCGGACTTTTTTATTATGAATATGGAGGCACAAGAACATGAAAAGAATACTGACTATCCAGGACATTTCCTGCTTCGGCAAATGCTCACTGACGGTTGCTCTGCCGCTTCTGTCGTCTATGGGAATCGAAACGGCGATACTGCCGACGGCTGTCCTCAGCACACACACCCTTTTTCAAGGGTTCACGTGCAAAGACCTGTCTGATCAGCTGAAACCCATCACTGATCATTGGAAGCAGGAAGGGATCACCTTCGATGCAATTTATACCGGATACCTTGGCACTGAAGAGGAAATCGACACTGTGATCGGTATCATTGAAGATTTCAGGGATGAAAACACGCTCGTCTTTGTTGATCCGGCAATGGGAGATAACGGAAAACTGTATCCCGCTTTCAATGAGCATTATGCAAAGAAAAACGCGGATCTCTGTGCTGTTGCGGATATTGTCGATCCCAATATCACAGAAGCCAGTTTTCTGACCGGTCTCCCCTATCAGGAAGCCTATACGGAAGACTATGTTAAGGAAATGCTGCTGGCTCTTGCAGCCATCGGTACGAAGACTCCGATCCTTACCGGTGTTTCTTTGTGGGAAGGAAAGACCGGCGCGATGGGTTATGACGCTGAAAAGAAAGAATTCTTCCATTATCAGAATGACAGGATCCCGGCAGCATTCCATGGTACCGGGGATATCTTCTCAAGCGTACTGGCCGGGTCGTTCGTGCTTGGTGCCGGCAGAACGAAAGCACTGAAAATCGCTGCAGATTACACTGCGCTTACAATTGCTGAAACACTGAAGAACCCGGAAAAACCTTGGTATGGCGTGGATTTTGAGGCTGTTATTCCTGAATTGATCGAATCTTTGAAATGGATTGAGCAGTAGCTGACAGCAGCTGCCGAGGCAGGATAAAGGATCAGAATGATGAGCCTTTATACCTGACCGGTGCAGGTGGAAAAGCATTATGGCAAAGAAAGAGAATTCTTGCATGGGATGGTCGTGCAAACATGCTGTCCTGCAGGTTTTATGATTCGGAAGGAGTGAAACTATGCCGCGCATCGCACCAGTGAATCTGACTGATCTTCCGCCTGAGGCGCAAGCTGCCGTTGATGAACACCTGCGGCAGGGATACCGGCTGACGAATGAAAAGCTGACCCTGCTGCACAATGCAACGGCGTTTGAAGCGCTGGAGGCACAGTCCTATGCAGTCGACAGAGAACTGCAGCGGCTTGTCGGAAAACGGGCTGCCGACTTCTTTGAGTACGCGATCTCTGTGGAAAATGATTGTATCGTGTGCACCACCTATTTCGGAAAGCTCTTGCGAAGCATGGGCATTGAGGATTTCGAGGGCTTTGCCTTCACGCCTGAGGAAGAACTCATGATCGAATATGGCCGCGCCATCGCGAAAAATCCAAAGCAGATTCCGGATGCGCTCTTTGAAAGGCTTCGCGCGGCCTTCGATGAGGAAACCCTCGTCGTCATGACCACCATGGCGGTGTTTATGATCGCGAATAATGTGTTCAATGATGCACTTCAGGTTGAACCTGAACCCTGAAGCCGGATGAAAAGGAAAGGAAGGAGAAGAACGATGTCCATCTACAGACACACGGAATCCGCGCTGATTCATGGCGGGAATACCGTCGATCCGCTCACTGGGGCGGTAAACATTCCAGTCTATCAGACATCAACTTTTCAGCAGAAAGCACTGGGACTGCACCCGGAATGGGAGTACGCCCGCACCGGAAACCCAACCCGGGCTGCGCTGGAACGGCTGATCGCGGAGCTGGAAGAAGGGATACAGGGGTTTGCCTTTGCGTCCGGGATGGCTGCCATCACCGCCGTCCTGTCACTTTTCAGAGCCGGTGACAGAGTGCTGATATCCAGCAATGTCTATGGCGGCACTTACAGGGTGCTGGACAAGGTTTTCAGCGCTTTTGACCTGCATTATGCCATCGCGGATACCGATGATCTGAACGAGCTGGAAAAGGAGATCACGCTGGATGTAAAAGCGATTCTGGTGGAGAGCCCCGCAAATCCTCTGATGACCGTCACTGATATTCAGGGTGTGGCAGAACTTGCAAAGCGGCATCATGTGCTCACGATTGTGGATAACACCTTTATGACGCCCTATCTGCAAAAGCCGCTGACCCTTGGCGCGGATATCGTGCTCCACAGCGGCACCAAATATCTGGGCGGGCACAGTGATGTGGTCGCGGGCCTGGCCGCGGTGAAAGACGCCGCTTTGGGCGAACGGCTGGCCTTCCTCCAGAACGCGACGGGAGGCGTCCTGGGCCCGCAGGATTCCTTCTTGATCATCCGCGGGATTAAAACGCTGGCTGTCCGGATGGACAGGCATGTGGAAAACGCGGAGAAAACCGCGGAATTCCTGAACAACCATCCGGCGGTCCGTAAGGTTTACTATCCCGGTCTTTCCGGCGCGCAGGGCTATGAAGTCAACCGGCGTCAGGCAAAGAATGGCGGCGCGATGATTTCGTTTATCCTGGATGATCAGCACGACTACCGGGTCTTCTTCTCCTCCCTGAAGCTGATCGCACTGGCCGAAAGCCTGGGAGGCGTGGAATCCCTGGTCTGTCATCCGGCTACAATGACGCATGCGTCCATTCCCAAAGAAATTCGGGAAAAAGTCGGCATTACAGACAACCTGATCCGTCTGTCAATCGGGATAGAGCATATCGGCGATCTGCTGGCTGATCTGAGCCAGGCTATCGAAGCCAGCAGCAAATAAGGAGGTCATCACATGGCAGTTTATCAGTCTATGCAGGCACTGATCGGAAACACCCCGCTGGTCCGTCTGACCCACTTTGGCTTTCCGGAAGGCGTTTATGTCTTTGCCAAGCTGGAGCTTTGGAACCCCGGCGGCTCTGTGAAAGACCGCACCGGTCTGTACATGGTCCGGGACGCGGAAAACAGAGGCATCCTGAAGCCCGGCGGGACCATTGTCGAGGCGACAGCCGGAAACACCGGCCTGGGAATTTCTTTTGCGGCCCTGAATCGGGGATATCGCATCATCTTTGTGGTACCCGCCAAGTTTTCCCAGGAAAAGCAGACCCTGATGCGTTCCCTTGGCGCGGAAATCATCAATACCCCCCGGGAAGACGGCATGCTGGGTGCGGAGAAGAAGGCCAATGAATTGCGGGCTTCCATTCCAGGCGCGATTTCTCTGGAACAGTTTCACAATATGGCCAATCCGCAGGCGCATTATGAGACAACCGGACGGGAAATCTGGGAGGATCTGGGTGAGAGCCTGGCCTGGTTTGTGGCCGGTGCGGGCAGCGGCGGTACCTACAGCGGCGCCATACGTTACATCAAGGAGAAAAAGCCCTGTGTCCAGGGTGTGCTTGCTGATCCAGTCGGCTCCACGATGGGCGGCGGCGAACATGGGGATTACGACATTGAGGGTATCGGCAACGACTTCATTGCGGATACGATGGATATGGGCCTTGTGGACCGGGTCATCAAGGTAGCCGACCGGGAGGCCTTTGAAAACGCACGGCTTCTGGCTTTACGGGAAGGCATATTTGCAGGGTCCTCCTCCGGTGCGGCGCTGGCGGCTGTGCGCAAGCTGGTGGACAGCGGCGCGAGAGGAACCATTGTCACCGTTTTTCCGGATCGGGGAGACAGATATTTCAGCAAAGGGCTGTATGACTGAGGGGGAAGACGAATGCCCCTGCAGCAGCTGAATGACGTGATCACCATCGCGGAGACCGGTTCCTTCAACCGCGCGGCGGAGCGGCTGTACATCTTACAGCCGTCCCTGACCAGCGCGATCAAGGAGCTGGAAAAGGAATTGGACGTGATTCTTTTCAACCGAAGCGGTAAAGGCGCAACCCTGACGGCGGAAGGCTTGAACTTCCTGCCATATGCACGCTCTGTGATCATGCAATACCGGAATCTTCTGGACGCATATGGCAAAGCCGGCTCCAGAAGAGAGCGATTTGCGGTTTCCACACAGCATTATTCCTTTGCAGTGAAAGCGTTCTCTCTTCTGACCCACGCGTATGACCTGGCAGAATACGATTTTGCGATCCGGGAAACACGAACGCAGCAGGTCATTGATGATACTGCCGCCGGCAGAAGCGAGATCGGCATCCTGTATCTCAGCGATTTTAACCGCAAAATCATCACCAAAATGCTGAACGAAAACGGTCTGTCCTTTCATCACCTGATCGACTGCCGTGCGTATGTCTACCTTTGGCGCGGTCATCCCCTCGCCGTACGGAAATCGATCGCTTTTGATGATCTTGCGCCCTATCCGTGTCTGTCCTTTGAGCAGGGCGAAAACAGCAATTTCTACCTTGCGGAGGAAATCCTTTCCACCAATGAGTATCCCAGGATGATCAAATGCTGCGACAGGGCGACCATTCTGAACCTGATGATCGGCTCACTCGGGTATACGCTGTTCTCCGGTATCATCTGTGAGGAACTGAACGGCAGCGAATATCTTGCCGTTCCCTGTGAGGTGGACGAAGAAAACCCCAACAGCGTCATGGAGATCGGCTACATCGCACTCAAGAGCAGCATGCTGAGTCAGATTGGAGAAAGGTATGTGGACGAGCTCAAACGGTATCTTGAAACGGAGACAAAGGCGGGCAGCGTATCGGCAGCGTCACCAGCGCGCGGAGGGTGAAGACCGCGGCTTAGGATGAAGTGACCGCCAAAGCCTCCTGGACCAGCTGCCATGCTTATAGGCAATATCTATCAAGCACAATTTACTTTTCGTATTGGACAATAATCTACTATGTCGATAGAATAAACTCATTAAATGAAAGGGGGGAGCAGGAATGCGACGCCGATGCAAATCCTATGCTGTGCTGCTGAGCCGGAATCGAATGCACGGTGCTATAGCCTAAGGGCAAGGCCGGGGTTTCATAAACCTTTACATCCCGGTTCGAGTCCGGGTAGCACCTCCAATAAAAGCAATGAACGGGTAGCACCTCCAATAAAAGCAATGAAAAGGAGAAAAACCATGTCAGATATTAAGAATTCCGCGAACTGGTCCTTTGAAACCAAGCAGCTGCATATCGGTCAGGAACAGGCTGATCCTGTAACCGACGCCCGCGCCGTTCCCATTTACGCGACGACCTCCTATGTGTTCCATAACAGCGATCACGCCGCTGACCGTTTCGGACTTCGGGATGCTGGCAACATCTATGGCCGCCTGACCAACCCGACCCAGGGTGTGTTTGAAGCCAGAATTGCGGCCCTGGAAAATGGCAGTGCGGCGCTGGCGGTTGCCTCCGGCGCAGCGGCCATTACCTACACCTTCCAGGCGCTGGCCAGGGCCGGAGAACACATCGTGGCCTCCAAGACCATCTATGGCGGCACCTTTAACCTGCTTGAGCACACCCTTCCCCTGACGACCGGGATCACGACCACCTTTGTCGACCCGGATGTGGACGGCAGCTTTGAAGCAGCCATCCGCGAGAACACAAAAGCGATCTTTATCGAAACGCTGGGCAACCCCAATTCCAATATCATTGACATTGAAGCGGTTGCCAGGATTGCACATGCCCATGGAATCCCGCTGGTCGTGGACAGCACGTTCGCCACGCCGTACCTGGTGCGGCCCATCGAATACGGGGCTGATATTGTGGTTCACTCCGCCACCAAGTTCATCGGCGGACACGGAACGGCCATCGGCGGCGTGATTGTGGAGGGCGGCAAGTTTGACTGGAAGGCCAGTGGGAAGTATCCCTGGATCAGCGATCCAAACCCAAGCTACCATGGGGTTTCCTTCTATGACGCAGTGGGGCCCGCCGCCTTTGTCACCTACATCCGGGCCATTCTGCTGCGCGACACGGGATCGACCTTGTCCCCGTTCCATGCTTTCATTTTCCTGCAGGGACTGGAGACATTGTCGCTGCGCGTAGAGCGCCATGTGGAAAACGCCCTGAAAATCGTTGATTACCTCTCGAAGCATCCCAAGGTGGAGGCGGTGCATCATCCGGCGCTGCCCTCAGAGCCAAGCCATGCCCTGTATCAGAAGTATTTCCCCAATGGGGGCGGCAGCATCTTTACCTTTGAGATCAAGGGAGACAGCGGCACCGCCAAGAAGTTTATCGACAACCTGGCCATCTTCTCCCTGCTGGCCAATGTGGCAGATGTAAAGTCCCTGGTCATTCATCCTTATACCACGACCCACAGCCAGCTGACGGACGAGGAGCTGCTGGACCAGGGCATACGCCCCAACACGATCCGTCTCTCCATCGGCACGGAGAACGTGAAGGATCTCATCGCCGCGCTTGACGCGGCATTCGAAGCAGTCCAATAATTCGTTGGAAACAGACGCAGAGGGATGCGAACGCGGTCGTATCCCTCTGCATTGCATCAATCTGCATCCTATCAAGAGACGAAGTCGGTGATGAAAGTGCAAAACACACCGTCTGCGCTGCGGCGCGGTTCCGCGCGCTGGCTGACAACAATAGCGCTGCTCATGGGGATGAACATCGTTCTGTCTCTGAGCATCTTCAGTATTCCTGTTCCGGGCGGCCATCTGTACTTCTGCGACGCTGTGATCGATACAGCTGCCATTTTATTGGATCCCCTTGCGGCGTTTGTGGTAGGCGGCGTTGGTTCTTTTCTGGGCGATTTCTTCTTTTATCCTGCCCCGATGTTTGTGTCCCTGGTGACGCATGGGCTGCAGGCCATCGTCGTTTCTGTGATCTCACACAGCCGTTTGAGCAAAAAGCCTGTGCTGTCATCAATCATCGCGGTCACCGCGGGGGCGGTCATCATGGTAATCGGGTACACACTGGGCAGAGCGTACATCTATTCAACGCCTGAGTACGCCGTTTTGAAGCTGCCTTTTGAGATTCTGCAGGCGGGCTTTGGGGCGGCGGTGTCTGTCATTCTTTTGTATCCTATGCGGCTCAGCTCCGCTTTTCGGCGGATGATACACGATCAATAAGGAGTGGAAAGCATGTCTTCATCCTTCCGTTCAAACAGGAAGGCACTGCGTCTGAGCCTTGCCATTTTCCTTGGCCTGGTGCTAGGCGCTGTATTCGGACTGGTGATGCCTGACTGGGCGGAACCGGTAACCAGCCTGATCAGCACCGTCTATCTCCACAGTCTGACGATGATGATCTATCCGCTGGTGTTCTGCTCTCTGATTGTCGGCATCAAGGGAATCGGAAGCATATCCGCAACCGGCAGAGTGGGCGGGCAGGCACTGCTGTACTTCATTGGGACAACGCTTGCGGCCAGCCTGCTGGGGCTGTTTCTTCCCAAGGCGCTGAATATCGGGGCGGGCGTAGCCGTTGAGATGGCGGAAGCCGAAGTACAGGCGGCAGAGTTTACAAGCATGGCGGACACACTCAAAAACCTGATCCCCGCCAATCCGTTTGCGTCCTTTGTCAACGGAAACATGCTGCAGGTGCTCGCGTTTGCCATCATCATCGGGATCACGTGCCTAGTCCTGGGAGAGAAGGCAACTCCCTTTGTCAGGCTGTGTGAGGCGGTTGACGAAATATCTGTGAAGATTGTTTCGGCGGTTATGCATACCACGCCGATCGGTGTGTTCTGTTCTCTGGCGGGAACAGTTCATGTGAACGGCCTGAAGACCATTCTGTCTCTGGCGGCGGTGCTCGGCATCCTGTATCTGGTCATAGCGCTGTATATTTTTATCGTGTATGGTCTGATCCTGGTCAAAGGAATCGGCGGGTTCAGCCTGAAACGATTCTTTGTCACATCTCTTCCCGCCGCGCTGAACGCCTTTGGCACAGCCTCATCATCGGCAACCCTGCCCATCAGCAAGCGCTGCGCGGACGAGATGGAAGTGCCCAATGAAATCTCCTCGCTGGCGCTGCCGCTTGGCGCTACGATCAACATGGACGCGGTATCTATTGTCATGTCGATTATGATTGTATTCTTTGCCAACGCTACAGGAACAGAATTGTCCTATGGCTTGTTGGCGGCGGTTTTGCTGAGCAACACCCTGCTCAGCATCGGCGCGCCGGGTGTCCCGAACAGCGCGATTGCTTCCTTTGCGGCCCTGGCGGCGATCGCCGGCCTTCCCACGGGGATCATGGGTATGTATGTGAGTGTCAATATCCTGGTGGATGCCGGGGCAACCTGCTGCAATGTGCTGGGGGATATTGCTTCCGCGGTAGCCATGAAAAAAACATGCAGGCTCCCGAACAGGGACGCCTGACTAAACGGAGACACAAAAATGACCTGCTGCAACAATGATTTCAGCAGGTTTTTTGCTTGCGGTTTGTCTGATCCGCTTACACACCGCAGGGATAATCTTCAGGATTGGACGGCTGCGGATGTCGGCTTTATTCAGGATCGGGATGATCGGGTCATTTCAATGGAATATGAAGCAGCCGAAATCACGGATACAGAAAAGCAGTCCACCAAACCGGAAAATATTCAGCGCTGCCTGCACGCCGGTGTTTTGCCGGATTGTTTGTCAGGCGGAAACATCCGGATCGAAGTGCAGGAGCTGAGTACTGTCAGCTGCTTTATACGGCATGAAGACGGAACCGTGACCTGCCCGATGGGGAGGCAGCTATTCAAGCAGAAAGATACAAAGTACGGTACAGAGTATTCCAGCAAGGAAGCATGCCGAACCTGCCCCAACCGGTGCACAGATTCCAAGGCAGCCAAACACGTCAACATCGGGCGTAACAGCACCTACGTGCCG
>CACWXY010000069.1 GCA_902764915.1 uncultured Eubacteriales bacterium
AATTCGTGCGCTTACGGTTGCGTCTTTGGTCATGATAGTCACCTCCTGAGCTCATGATGGCACTTTGTAGTGCAGATTGCAAGACAAATCTCAAAGTGGCCAAGAGGAAAACGCCAGAATGCGCCGGGGTGGGGGCGGGGTCTTATCTCTACAGGGTGCCCCGCTGAAGACCGGCGGCCCCTCTTTTGCGGAAAACCGCAAATTTGAGCCCCCGGGGTCTAGAAGGCTATCGGCGAAATATGAAATATTGAATTCGGCGAAACATGAAAAGCAGGCATGCCTTGGCAACCGATACAATGGATTCGGTCAGCTGCATATGATGGGAGATGACCTGTCCTGGGTAGGGCCCAATTCGTGGCGCACGGAAGGAACATCCTGGACAGATACCTATCAGGTGAAGCCCATGGGGATCCTGTCAGCGCCGCAATTGATTCTTGATTGAAGGCGGGCTGACGCGGCTCACCCCATCCTGGCCTGCATCAGACGGAACAGTTCATCGTTATTCAAATGGTTTTCCATATTGAGGATGAGCATGATTCCCGCATCCTCCGGCGGGTCAAGGAATTGACGCTGCCATTTATAAAAATGCGGACCATCCCCATGATTACGCAGCACACCCATCAGCACGCTCATCAGCCAGGCGGATTGCTTCACATCCGCTTGACAGTCATTGGCGTAAAATAAGTGCCAGCAGCCATGCTCCCGTTCCCGCATGGCGCGGTCAGCGGCAAGATAAGCGTCTTTGGCCTGGCCCGCGGTATAGAAAGCCCGCAGCCAATCTCCTTGCTGAGCGAGCAGGAGGCTCTTCATTGCCAGGCAGGATCCTTCATAGGTTTTCAGGAGGAGCTTTGCCTGCATCATGATGCTGTCTTCAAACAGCACGCGTCCAGGCCCTTGCAGGGCAGGTATCGCAGATTCGCAGGCGCGCAGCAGCGCGGTATAGCCGGTTACTGCCGTTTCGCATTTTTCCTGATACCAAATGATTTGCTCCTTCAGCGCAGCGGCATCAACAGCCCATTTCATTCCTTCCGATGGAACGGCAGGGTCCTTCATCCATTGGGAGACCAGCATGCGCGCGCAGTGATTGCCGAATTGCTCGCCTGCGTGTTCATCTTCATGCTCGCCATAAGCAAGGGCATGCTGATAAAAAGCCCGAAAGCATGCCGCCACAGCAGCGGCATTTTCTTTTCCGTAATAGCGGCTGCAATAATCCATCAGGTGGGTTTCCGGATCGGCGTCCCCGTCCCGCCAAAGCGCGCTGATATAATCCAGCGTATAGGTATGGGGCTTGATGTTGGAGCAGTTGATCAGCCAATAATCCCGAACTCCCAGAGACATAGCTTCCTTCAGCTCCCTGCGTACAAAGCCCGGAGGATTGGGCAGCATAGTCATCTGCGCGGCGGCCTGCAAATCGTAAAACGAAGCGTGATAGTAAACACCGTGCGCCTCATGGCTCCCTGCCTTCGGAAGTGCGCGGATGCGGGGATTATGGTTTCCCTGCCGCCGGGTCACCATTTTGCCAAAGCCATTATCCGCCCAAATACGGATGATGTCCTTTGGCAAATGAATATACCCCGCTTGATAAAGCTCCATCACCTCGCCATACAGGTTCGTGCAGCACGGCGCTCCTGGCACGGCCTTCTGCACCATGTCATATTGCCTTTGGATCAGTGAAGAAATGAGCGCACCGCGTTTTTCCGGCGTATCATATTGAGGATCATCCACCCAGAACGGGCAGTCCCCCTGTCCGCGAAAGCCAAGATTCCACACCACCTGACTGTTCTTCTGCTGTTCAATGGCTTCCTGCCAGAGGCCTTCAAACAGTTCCGGATGCTCCGTGTAGGAAGGCGTCAAATCCGGATAGGCCCGTCTGAACATCATCGCGCCTAAGGGCTCGGCATGATGATGGGTAATATATAACCCAAAGTCCGATGCCAGCGCTCGATACAGATGCGCGTTCTTGTCTGTGCCTGGGATCACCAGGTTGCCGCCCAGGCGCAGCAGGGCTTCAAAAGCCATTTCCCACGGCTTTTCCTTGCTTCCGTCCAGCTTCCAGGCATGCAGGAGCACTTCATCATTGATGAACCAGCCCCGGTAACGCACGGCAGCCGGCTTACTTTCCGCCTGATAATGATCCGGGACAGAGCAGGCTTCCTGCTGTATCAATGGCTGATCGTTCCAGAACCAGAAAGGCTCTATGCCCAGCAGGTCGAAACTAAGCCGGTACAGGCCATAGATCATGCCCAAATCGTCCCCGGCCAGTATCACAACGCTGCCATTCTCCGCATGAATTCGGTACGCTTCCGCAGGCAGGCTCTCCTTCCGCAGCAAGATGGAGGCGCCGCTGTCCTGCCCCGGCAGGCAGCGCTTTCTTATATCCCGCATAAGCGCCAGACAGGCCCTATGTACGGGGCCTTTGGCCGGGAAGGGGAAAATGGTGGAAGCGGAAGTGATTTTCATAGGGAACCTCCTGCATAACATCCTGTCAAATGTGAAAGCGTTTCAATAAAACAGGGCGGTACTGCCGCAACAGCAGCACCGCCCCGGCCGATATGCTTCGTTTTCGCGAGAAGCGATTTTATTGGGCGGACAGAGAATCCTTGATTTCCTGGGCCTTGGCCAGGTCTTCCAGGCGCATGGCGACAATATCCGCGCCGCCAAGTTCTTCGCAGTCCTTCATCATCTGATCCCAAATGGCGTCAAATTCTTCGTCTGTTTCGGCATAGACCATTTTCCAGGAGCCGGTTACCATGACATCCCGCAGGGCATCCAAGGACAGCTGTGTCCACTCGTCCACAGGCGTGCAGAAGCTGGCGACATTGGTCAGCGGGCTGGTGAGGATGTAGGCGTCCTGGGCTTTGAGCAGCTCGGTAAAGGTGTTGAAGCCAAAGTGCTCGCGCCACTGGGTGTTGGATTCGTTCTTGTTCAGCTCTTCCTTGATTTCAGGCCATTCCTGCATTCCACGGGCACGACGCGGACCTTCGGGGCCGGTGTAGGACAGGGCATGGGTGAAGGAGCGCACAGGGCGATCCAGCCACATCTGGGGCTGCTCGCCATTGCTGAAGGTGGCTTCAAAACCTGGCACCAGGTAGCGGTCGGTTCCAAGCTTGGTGGGATACACATGACCATCTTCGCCGGTGTACCACAGGCCCAAATCTTCGGTGCCGTTGTAAATCCGGAAATAGAAGTCGGCATCAGCCATCATGTCAATGAACTTCAGGCATTCGTCCACATGATCGGTTTTGGGATTGATGACAAAGAACATATCGCCGCCGTATGGACTGCCCCAGTTTTCAGCGTAAAGCTTTTGACCTTCCAGGTGGATGGGCAGGTACTTCTGCGGCCAGCCGGGGGTGGAACCGGCAGGGACCATGATCGCGTTACTGGTTTCAACCTTGGCCTTCTGCGTGTTGCGGTCATTGTTGATGGAGTCGGGATCCAGCACGCCTTCCCGGAAACAGGTGTTGAAGAATCTCAGGCCCTTATAGTACATGCTGTCGCGGCTGGCCTCCAGGATGGAGGTATACTTGGCGTTGAACATGTCGGTTTCCAGCAGGTACTGCAGGTTGTCCAGTTCGTAGCCAAACCATTTGTACCACAGCTCTATGGAGCGCCAATACTGGCTGTCGGTGCCGGAGTTCAGGCAGGTGCCCCATGTTTTGGTGCCGTCATCGGCAGTGGGCTTGTATTCCATCATCTGCTTCATGACGGGAATCAGATCGTAGACATCCTTGACTTCAGGCGCGCCAATGGCATAATAAACATCCCAGAGCACCCGAATCGCATTGCGGCCGGTATCGTCGCCTTCCGCCTGCACATTGATCAGCGCGGGAATGGCCCACAGCTGCTTGGTGTCGGCAGAGCGGAATTCCCGGACATAGTTGACCGCGGTCATGATGACGGGATCGGCGGTCACATGGGGCAGCTTATCCAAATGCTCTTCCAGATTAAGCACCATGTTGCCCTCGATCATGGTCTGCAGATCCTTGTAGGTGACGTACATCACATCCGGCAGGTCCCCGCTGGCCAGGATGGCGTTGGTCTTTTCGGGAGAGTAGGCCCATACCTGAATGTCCAGGCCTTCATCGTTGAACCACTTGTTGATATAAGAGGGCGGGTTGCCGGATGTTACCGTGGCATCCGGAGGATAAACGGTGACGGTGGTCAGCGTTTTTTCCTCCGCCGCGGCCACAGCGCACATGCTGAGCAGCATGACCAGCGCCATGAGCAGGGAAATCAGTTTTTTCATTGGGAAAACCTCCTTTTTATTTCTGTTCAGCCGCATGCGCCGCAGCTGATACATTCATGTGGAAATGGCCTCAGCCCTTGACCGCGCCGATCATGACGCCCTTTACGTAAAACTTTTGAATGAAAGGATACACCAGCATAATGGGAAGCATGACGATCACGGTCAGCGTCAGGCGGATGCCGGTGGCACGGATGACGTGCATGGTGGCGTTTACTGCCTCGTCGCCGGTGACGACCGCGTTGCTGGTATTCTTCACCTGAGCCAGGAATTCGTAAAGCAGGAACTGCAGCGTGTACAGCCGCGGATTGGTTACATACAGCTGGGTCGTAAAAAAGTCGTTCCAGTGATTGACTACCAGGAAGAGGGACACTGTAGCCAGAATGGGCTTTTGCAGCGGAAGAACGATTCTGAACAGCCGGGTCATGTATCCCGCGCCGTCCAGCACTGCGGACTCCTCCAGCTCCCCCGGAAGGGATTCCATGCTGGTTTTGATCAGGATCATGTTGTACACCCCTACCAGGCCGGGGACGATGTAAATCCAGAAGGTATTCAGCAGGCCCAGCGCCCGGTTATTCAGGTATTCGGGAATCATACCGGCGGAAAAGTACATCGTCGCCACAACCAGCCGATACCAGAGCTTGCGGCCCCACATATTCTGCTTTGTGAAAAAGTAGGCCAGGTAAGCGGAGCAGAAAGTGCTGGACAGCGTGCCAAGCACCGCGCGGGCAACGGAGATGAGCGCAGCGTTGCCCAGATTGTCCACCTTGAGCACCTCTGCGTAATTCCGCAGCGTCAGCCCATTGGGCCATATTGTGATCCGGCCAACCTCCACCAGATTGGGATTGCTGATGGTGCAGATGAACAGATAGTAGAACGGGAAGACGCAAATGAAGGCGAAGATGGCAAACACAATGCCGCACAAAGTATTGAACAGAACGTCCTGAGGCGTCATCGGCTTTTTTCTTTTCACGAGCGCAGTCGTCATGGGATCAGACACATCCTTTCATCAGAATACGCTTTCGCCGCGGATCTTTTTGGAAGCCAGATTCGCAGAGGAAAACAGAACCAGCGCTACCACAGATTTCATAATGCCTACCGCAACCGAGAAAGAAATTTGGCCGGAGCCGATACCCAGGTTGTACACATACAGATCCAATACCTCGATATATTGCTTGTTCAGGGCGTTGCCGAAGGTCAGGTACTGGTCCACGCCGGTATTGAGGAAATTGCCGATGGACATGATCAGCAGCACGAAGTAGGTTGGAATCAGGCTGGGAATGGTGATGTACCAAATGCGCTGGATGCGGTTTGCGCCGTCGATCATCGCCGCCTCGAACATATCCTGGCTGATGCCGGATATTGCCGCAAAATAAATGATTGCGCTCCAGCCCAGCCCCTTCCACTGCTGCAGCAGCACCATGCGCAGCCAAACGTGGTCGTCCGAGGTCATCAGATTGAATCCTTCTTCCACCAGCCCCAGGCTTTTGAGCAGATTGGTCGCCACGCCGCTGGAGGAAAAGAAGCTGTTCACCAGCGAATAAATGATGACCCAGCTGATGAAATTGGGCAGGGTGGTCACGGTCTGCACCAGCTTCTGATACCGCTTGCTCTTCATTTCGCTTAAGAAAATCGCAAAGAGCATGGGCAGGGGCGTGAACAGATAGCCCAGCAAATGAATGCCGAATGTGTTGGTCAGCACACGCACAAGATTGCGGCGCATTACAGGGTTGCTGAACAGGAAGCTGAAGTTTTGAAGCCCCACATACTTGCAGTCCAGCAGCGCCTTGCCCGGCTTATATTGGAACAGGGCAAAGGACCAGCCCCACAAGGGCGCGTACCTGAACAGAAGCACCAGGGCAATAGCCGGGAATGCCAGCAGGAATACCTTGTAATCGTCCCATTTATGTTTGGGCTTTCGGCGCATCTGCCCGGCGGAAGTCCGTCCGGAAATCTGCATGGAGCCTTCCTCCTTTATCTATTCACATCATCTTGAGGGCGTCGCTTTTTTCATCCGGATTCAGTATATCAATTTCATTTTGGTTCTGTATATCATAAAAAATAACGATAATGTAGAGAATTAACGAAAAATCCCGTCCCATGGCCTTTTGCCTTGATTCGTCTGTCTTTTGTGCTATATTTATGTCAGTTTATCATACAGGGATCAGGTGAGCGTATGTATACTGTCCTCTTGGCTGACGATGAAAAAAGTATTCTGGACGCGCTGTGCGATACCATCGCCTGGCAGCAGTTCGGCGTGGATCAGGTATTGCGGGCCAGCGATGGCTTGCAGGCGCTGAGCATCATCAGGCAGCAGAAGGTCGATCTGCTCATAACCGATATCCTGATGCCTCAAATGGACGGTCTGACCCTGATCCGTATCCTGCGCCGTGAGTTTCCCCGGCTGCACTGCATCCTGCTTTCGGGCCACGGCGAGTTCCAGTACGCCAAAGAAGCCATTCGGCTGAATGTGGAAAACTATTTGCTTAAACCCCTGAACCGCACAGAGCTGGAAGAAACCGTTGAAATGGCGCTGAATAACCTCTACGACGGTGCGGAAAGACAGCGGTCCTGGGAGGATGAAACGCTGTTTGGCGATAACCTGCTTATACGCTGGCTGAACAATGCCATTTCCCCGGAAGAATTGGGCGAGCGGGCGTCCTTTCTGGATCTGAACCTGTTCCTGCCCCAGTTCTGCGCGGTCTGTATTCAAAAAAAACACGATGATATTGCGATCCGTCCCTTCTGCCAGGTTTTGACGCACAAGCTCAAAACCCGGTATGAAGTTTCTTTTCTCTGGGATAAAAAAGGCCGGCACGTGTTTATTCTGGGCGGTCATCAGCTGGATGCGGAATTCATCCTTTCTTGCTTTCGGGAATTGCTGCCAGCGTATCCTGTGATCAGCCAAACGGCGGTGTGCGTTGGCGAAATCGTTTCCAGCGCCTCCAAGCTGTCGGTCAGCTATCAGTCAGCCTGCCGCACGCTGGACGCCCTCAATCTGCGGACCGACGATTTTGTTACCTATGTGTGCCCTCATGGCGGAACCGTACGCCAGGACGCCCTCTATTCCCATTTGGAGCGCCTGTTTCATATTGCGGACAGCGGGGAAAGAAGCCTGCGCACGCAGGAATTTCTTGCGCTTTTGCTTTCCTCGGCAAGCGCGGAAGACGCCTATGATTTGCTCAGCCGCGCGCTGATGCAGCTGTTCATCCAAAGCTTCCCTGAAAAGCGGGAGCCCCGGTCGCGCCTGGAAAACCGTCTCCGCATGGATAACGCACACTCCAGCGCTGATTGGGGCGAACTGATTGATTTCACCTATCTGCTTTACCAGCACACCCTCAACGAACTCAGCCCGGTGGTGCAAAGGGCCGTCAATTATATTCAGGAAAATTATGCCCAGCAGATATCCATTAAGGAATACTGCGTCCTTTGCAAAATGAGCACGCCGTATTTCGGGCATCTGTTTAAAACAGAGACGGGGATGTTTTTCAATAACTATTTGAATCAATGCCGTATGTGCGCTGCCATTGCGCTTCTGCATGATACGGAACTGAAAATCAGCGACATCGCGGAAAAATGTGGTTTTTCTTCCGACAGTTATTTCATTTCCTGTTTCAAAAAGCAAATAGGTCTTTCACCTATTAAATTCCGCGCGCTTCGCGGCTCCTGACCGCCGCTGGCGCTGTCATCCTTCCTGAAGAAAGGAGGCGTTTCCTCTGTGAAAAAAAAGACCCGGCCCAGTCACGGCATCCTTGGTCAAAATGTGTTTTTCTTTCGTCTGTTTCTTTTTTACCTGATTCTGCTGCTGGTTCTGGCAGGCGTTGCCTGCTTCTTTTCCTATCGGCAGAAAACCGCGGAGCTGAATTCACAGAGCAATATGATTCTTTCCGGCCTGGACCGGGAATATCGGGATATCACATCCTCCTTCTGGAAGATCTATATGCCGCTTTTCGAAGCTCGAAGCACCACATTTGAACCTGTTCAGGCATATTTTTCCGGGCAGACGCTCACCCGTGCCCTTCGCAGCGACCTGGAGTATGCTATGACGCAAATGATCCTGCGGGATGACCGGGTGGATTGGATGGTTCTGTATTCTCCTCAAAGCGAAACAAGCTGCCTGCTTCTGAGCGATTCCCGTCAGATACAGATGATCAGCCTGGATTTCCCCGATCTTTCCCGGATGACAGGAAGAAGAATGAAAATCCTGGGCATAGAAGCGCTTCCCGGCATTCCGCTGAAAAACGAAACCTTTGCCATGGCGTGCAGCGTTCCCACTACGATGGGCGAAGGCTGTATTATCGCGGGATACCGAACCACCGTCTTCCGTCAGATTTGCGCCGGGTATGATTCTATGCTGGATTCCATGTGCTATGAGATCGTGTCCGACGGTGATCTGGTGTTTTCCAGCGCAGGCCGCAGGGCGCCGCTGCTCAATGTCCAGGCCTCCTGCGAAGGCATTTTTTCTGATCCTGAAGGGGGAAAACGCTATGTCAAAGCCAGCCCCTGCGGCGACAGAGATTCATTTCTGATTTATTCTGTTCTTGAACAGGAAATGAACCGCTATGTCTATCGGCTCACCCTGCAAATTCTGCTGCTGGTTTTGCTCTTTGCCATTATCTCTTTCCTTCTGTATCTGCTGACGCTCCGGGTCATTACCAGAGAAGTCAATGCCATTCGCCAGGGATTGCTGCGTATTTCCAATAATGATATGGCCACGCCCATCCAAGGCAAGTTCATTCAAACGGGACTTAAGTCCATCGCCCAGGCCGTGAATGATATGGCGCAGCGCCTGAACCGCACCATCAACCGCGCGCATTATTACCAGCTTCGGCAAAAGGAAGCCGAACTGTCCGATCTGCAATCGAAATATAACCCGCATTTTCTCTACAATACGCTTGAAATGCTGCGCAACCGGTGCGAACAGGCAGGCGTAAGCGATGTAGCTGAGCTGATTACGGATTTTTCAGCGATTTTCCGCAGCCTGATTGGCTCCAAAACCTTTGTGCCGCTGGAGGAAGAATTGCTTTCCACGCGGCGCTATCTTTCCCTGCTTGGAGCGCGATACAAGGATCAGGTGGAGGTTCGGTATGATTTTACCCGCGACGTTCTTCGCTACGGTATCATCCGCAATGTTTTCCAGCCGCTGATTGAAAACTACTTCCAATACGGTTTTGACACGGCCACGGATGAGAACGAAATTGTTATCAGCGGAAAGCTGTTGGAGAACGGCCTGATGGAGCTGTCCGTAAAGGATAACGGCAGGGGCATGTCCCCGGAATCCATTGAAGCGCTCCGGATCAAGCTCACAGCGCCTGCTCAGGATTCAAAGGAAAGCTATGGCCTTAAAAATTTGCAGCAGCGGCTGAAACTGTTTTACGGCGATGAGTGCGGCCTGCGGATCGAATCCGGCCAGGAAGGCGGCCTGAGCGTCACCATCATTGCCCGAACGATGACCTGTGAAGAATATGAAAGCTCTCAATCATCACTCCCCACGCTCATGGAAGAAGATTTCCACGAAACACGCTACAAGGAACGCACGTGAATGATTATTTGGCGTTGCTAAAACAGCGCCCCGCATGATATGAAGGAGGAAACGGTATGGAACCAGACCGGATTTTGTTCGCCCATGGCTGGCGCTTTGCTCTCACCCAGGATGAGGCCGCGCTGCTTCCTGCCTATGACGACAGCGCATGGAGAAAAGTAACGCTGCCCCACGACTGGCAGATCGATCAGCCCCGGTCCCAGGACGCTCCCGGGAAAGGATGTCAGGGCTTTTATCCCCGGGAACACATGGGTGTATACCGTCTGCGTTTCCAGGCGGATCAGGGCTGGCAGCATAAGCAGGTGCGCATCCTGTTCGACGGGGTGCAGCGTTTCAGTGAGGTGTGGTTAAACGGCGTACAGGTGGGCGGCCATGCCTACGGGTATGTTCCTTTTACCGTGAACATTTCGCGCGCGCTGGATTTTGCAAAAGACAACGTGCTGGCCGTCAAGGTGGACAACCGCAGCACGGAAGGCGAATACGCCGCATCCGGCGACCGGTGGTATTCCGGAGCGGGCATCATCCGGGACGTTTGGCTGCTGGTGGACGGGGATACCCACCTGGTGCATGACGGGCTCCGCATTGTATCCGTTCCCATTCATAAAGGCCCCAGCGGTGATGTGCCGGATGTTGCCGGCATCCGCTGCGATGAGGCTGTATGCACCGTCACCTGTGAAGTTGCCGGTGACTGCGCCGGGCAGACGGTCACATTAACGGTGACCGCGCCGGATGGAAGCACCGTCTGTCAGCAGGAGCAGGCGGCCCTTCTCAACACGCAATGGACTTTTCCCATCTCAAAGCCCAAGCTCTGGTCGCCTGATACGCCCGATCTTTATCGCGCCCGGGTCACGCTCAGCGGCGGAGACACGCTGGAAAGCGCCTTTGGCGTGCGTTCCGCGGTATTTGATACGGAGGATGGCTTCCTCCTCAACGGGGTGAAAACCAAGCTTTGGGGCGTGAACCTCCATCATGACGGCGGAGCCGTAGGCGCGGCGGTGCCTCCGGAAATCTGGAAGAGGCGCTTGAAAGCTCTGAAGGAAATGGGCGTGAACACCATCCGCTGCGCTCATCATCCCATGCCGGAGTATTTCTACAGCCTGCTGGATGAACTGGGTTTCCTGTGCATGGATGAATTGATGGACAAGTGGGAAGGCTGCCACATGTATTTTGACCGCACCTGGGCAGACCGTCATGAAGACCTGAAAGCCATGATCCGAAGGGCCGCGAACCATCCTTCCATTATCCTGTGGAGCGTGGGCAATGAGGTCAGCCATCAATTTTCCGAAAAGTTTTACGCTTACCTGAAGGAGCTGACGGAAGCCGTCCGGACGCTGGACCCCACCCGCGCGGTCACCTGCGTGCTGATTTCCTGCGTGCTGAAGGATTACAACGACGTGACCCCCATGGGGGTGAAGCTGGCGGCCCTCAAGCGCTATGCGGAACTGGTGGACGTTTTCTGCGGCAACTACATGGAGCACTATTATGAAAAAATGCGGGAATACGGCATCCGCATTCCCATGATCGGCACGGAAACCCATACGCTGTACCGCAAGGACGAGCATGCCCTGAACAATGTGCAGTTAAGCACCGAGAGCCCCTATGCCATTGTGAAAAAGTATGACTGGGTGTGCGGCTCCATCATCTGGGCAGGGATCGACTATCTGGGAGAATCCGTGCTTTGGCCGCAGCGCGGCTGGCCCGGAGATCCCCTGGATTCCACCGGGGATTGGAAGCTGCGGGCGTATTACTGCGCGTCCCAATTCAAGCGGGAGCCCATGCTGAAAATCTGCGTGTATGATGAAACCGAACCCTGGGACGGCGCCCGGGCCATGTGGGGCTTCCCGCAAATGCGGTCCCACTGGAAATACACCCATTTTGAAAAGATGGTGCATGTAGCGGTCATGACCAACTGCGACAAGGTGCTGCTGTACCAAAACAGCCAGACCGTGCGTTACGGCTTCCGGCGGGAGGATGACGACGGCATGGTGCATTTCTATCTGCCTTATATTCCCGGCGTGCTGCGGGCGGAGGGCTACATCGGACAAAACAAAGCGGCGGAGGATATTCTTTACTCCGATCACGAGGCCCACAGCCTGACCGTTACGGCGGACCGTACCGTTCTGCCTGCCGATGGGCGCAGCGTGGCCATGGTTGATTTAGTCATCCAGGATCAGCATGGACGGCGTTTCATGCTGGAGGACAAACGCGTTAGCGTCCAAGCCGATGGCGCGCCGGTGGAAATCCGCATGGATAATGGCAATGTTTGGGATGTATCCCCTTTCCTGCGCACGGAATGTCCCACTTTCAACGGGCATCTGCTGGTGCTTCTGAAAGCGGGAACGACGCCCGGCGAGGTCCGGCTCACTTTGGATACAGAAGGCTTCGGCCAGCGTGAAATCCAATTTACGCTGCAATAACGAAAATACCCCGACCTATGGACAGGCCGGGGCATTTTCGTTATACAGCTGAACGCTTCCTTGTTTCGTCAATCAGCCGCAGCATCCTGTTCATCGCAAAGGCGACACCGCTTTCAGAGATGCCATGACCCTCGCCCTTGAGCAGGATGACTTCGGCATGCTCATATTTTTGCGCCGCTCGATAGGAGAATTCAGGGGGCACCACGCTGTCCTCGTCTCCTTGAAAAATCAGCACCGGGCCTTTGAATCGG
Organism: uncultured Eubacteriales bacterium; assembly: GCA_902764915.1. Classification (GTDB taxonomy): domain Bacteria; phylum Bacillota; class Clostridia; order Christensenellales; family Aristaeellaceae; genus UBA2943. Next base: position 12,457 of record CACWXY010000069.1, read on the forward strand.
CCAATGTGATCAAAGGCCGAAAAATCCTTCATGGAGGTGAAAAACGCCTTTCCCAGCGTCAATCCCCAGTGGTCAAAAGTTTCCGGGATATCCGCTCCAAACCGGCCGCGCCAATTATCCGGAATACCAAATGCCGGACAATAAAGCATGATGCCTTTCAGCTGATCCGCCCTCTCTTCTGCCGCCAAAGCCGTCACAATACCACCCTGGCTCCCGCCAATCAGGAAGACAGCATGTTCATCCACTCTGTCCATGGAAGAAATGAAATCAATTACTTGAAGCAAATCATGCTTTTCTGTAAACAGCGTCATATCCGTTGATTTGCCAGAGCTTCGGGATCGGGTGCAGCCGCCGCAAAAGTCGAAGCAGTATGCCACAATGCCATGCTGTGCAAACATGTCGCATTGCGGGTTATACCAATCATGCGTGCCGTTATAGCCATGACTGCAAATGACCGCGGGGCACTTTCCGTCCGTTACCGGATAGGCGATTCTGCCATAGATTTCTTTTTCCCCTGCGTGGATAATCAATTCCTCTGTTTTGATTTCATACCGATGTTCATCTGGCAGACCTGCTTTTTCCCGTTGATCCTGGCCACCCCTCGGTAATTGATCCTTTAAACTCATGTTTTAACTCCTCCAATATGATGCAGGTGAAGCACGGCGACGCACAGCAATTTGGGTCATGGTTGATTATGCTACTTTACTCTCATTATAGCAAGCGTGCGAAAATTACCAAGTACGCTCAAAAGAATAAATTACTCTTGTTCAAAGCAATAGCGAAGAAAAACGTAAGCTGCTCTCAAACTGGCATTGATAGCGGTCACTCTGTTGCCCTTGTCCATCAACTGACCGATGAAATTCTCAATGATCTCTTGATTGAACTCATCCACGAACTTGACCTGCGGCGCTGAATCGAAGAAGAACTGAAAATTATCCTTGTAGTAGGTGTAGGTGTGCGGCGCAAGGTTCTTCAGCTGGCAGTGCCGCAGGAAGCCATCACGTGCATCTGATACGGTTTTGCGACTGATTTGATCTACCTTTTTAAGCTTGATTCTGGACACCTGATTCTCCTCCTCAAATCTATCGCAAAATCATGTGAATTTCAGGTTCTTCACGGAAAGTTAGGGAAAGGGATGGAGAGAAACCTAACAAGAGTGAAGAAGAAATGATTGTCTCGATACCCATAAGCGAGGCGTTTGGCAACTTTGATTATGTAGTTAAAGCCCTCAAGTTTGCCAGTTGAGATGGGATAGGTGGCATGAGCAATCAAGCCATCTATCCGTTTTTCTTTAAGCTCAGCGAATTTGACGAGATCAGGAATACTGCTTGGCGGCAGCGAATCATTTTTTCCAGCCGATTTCGGCAGCAACGGGATCACGCAAATCAAAGAGACTGCACATTTCTCGGATGAGTAGCATCCGGCACCGGGTTGAAGAAATCGTTCTTGATGAATTGGTTTTTAACTGAGTTCGTATCGCCGCCTCTTCAGGGTCGGCT
>CACWXY010000070.1 GCA_902764915.1 uncultured Eubacteriales bacterium
GCCGAGCTGGTGGCACGGCAGCGGCTGGATGCGGCCGGATAAAAAGAAAGGAAGGAAAACCACATGATCCGTCTTTCCAACACCCTGAAGCGCTTGATGCCGCTGGGTGGATTCGAACATCAAGAGCGTCCTATGCAACATCACCTACACCGGGAACCTGCTCCTGCAGAAAGAGTTCACCGCTGATCCCATCTCGAAGAAAAAGAAGAAGAATCGCGGGGAGCTTCCGCAGTACTTTGTGCCCAACACCCATGAAGCGATCATCGACAAAGAGACCTTCGATTATGTGCAATCCGAAATGGCGCGGCGCAGGGAGCTTGGCCCGCTGGCCAACAAGGCCCTAAACACCAGCTTCCTGACGGGAAAAATCAAATGTGCCTTCTGCGGGCAGAGCTACATGCACAGCCAGCGGCTTAACCGGGCAAAGCGTACTCTTCAGCCAGAAAAGATGGAAACCTGGGCATGCGGGTCGCGAAAAAAGAAGGGCGGGCGATGCATCGGAAAGGAGATCCCACACAGGATCATCCTGCAGGAAGCCGCCAGCGCAATGGGCCTTGAAGCATTTGATGAGCAGGCCTTTACCGAGCGGATCGACCATATCGAGGTGACCGGCGCACGGGAGCTGACCTTCCATTTCAGGGATGGTCACACGGACATCCGGCACTGGGTCAATACTTCCAAGAAGGATTGCTGGACAGCTGAGTACCGGGCTGAGGCCTCCGTGTACCGTCGCCAGCATGCGCCAAACCGCAAGGGCTGCTCATGCTTTACGACAAAGCTGAAGTGCACGGTTTGCGGAGAGAATTTCAGGCGTCAGATGCAGCACCTCGCTTCCGTTGAAAACGAGACCGTTTACTACTGGCGCTGCCCGCATCCCACGCAGTGCGGCACCAGGGACATCCGTGATGAAGAGCTCCGGCAGGCTACTGCAGAGGTGCTTGGCCTCGAGGCCTTTGATGAAGCCTTTTTCCTGGAGCAGATTGATCACATCGATGTAAACGCGGAAATGATCCTGAACTACGTGTTCAAGGACGGTCACACCGTTGAACGGAAATGGGACACGAAACGGCGCATGCCGAAGTGGTCAGCGGAGCGCCGGGCACAGTTTGAGTGTCAGCCAAAGAGAACCTACTCCCCGGAGCAGAGGAAACGGATGAGCGAGCACATGAAGGAAGTCAGGAGGAACAAGCATTGGAGCAGCAAAGGAAAGTCGTAACCATCCCGCCGACAGTCAGCCGCTTTACGGCTTCACCCATCGCGGCTCAGAAAAAGCGCCGGGTCGCTGCCTACGCCCGCGTCTCCACAGACAGCGATGAGCAGTTCACCAGCTATGAAGCGCAGATCGACTACTACACTCAGTACATTAAGGCGCGGGATGACTGGAAATTCGTGAAGGTGTACACCGATGAGGGCATCACCGGCACAAGCACCAAGCACCGCGAGGGCTTCAAGGCAATGGTGGCGGATGCACTGGCTGGGAAGATCGATCTTATCGTCACCAAGTCCGTCAGCCGCTTTGCCCGGAACACTGTCGACAGCCTGACCACCATCCGACAGCTGAAGGAAAAAGGCATCGAATGCTACTTTGAAAAGGAAAACATATGGACGTTCGATGGGAAGGGAGAGCTGCTGATCACCATCATGAGCAGCCTGGCCCAGGAGGAAAGCCGGAGCATTTCCGAAAACGTCACCTGGGGCCAGCGGAAGCGTATGGCCGACGGTAAAGTCGCCATTCCTTTCAAGCACACCCTGGGCTTCAAGCGCGGCCCCAAGGGTGAGATTCTGGTGGATGAGGAGCAGGCGAAAACCGTCCGGGACATCTACGATTGGTTCCTCGAGGGGCTGACGCCACACGCCATTGCTGCCAGGCTGATGGAAAACGGTGTTCCGTCGCCTCGCGGCAAGGAGGTATGGCATCAAGGGACGGTACGCAGCATCCTGAGCAATGAAAAGTACAAGGGCGATGCCCTGATGCAGAAGTTCTACACCGAGGATTTTCTGACCAAACGGCAGATCCCCAACAAGGGCGTCCTGCCACAGTACTACGTGGAGGGCAACCACGAGGCGATCATCCCGCCGAAGACCTTTGAATTGGTACAGCTGGAGCTTGAGCGCCGGAAAGCCAAGGGAGGCCGCTACAGCGGAGTGGACATTTTCGCCTCCCGGATTGTCTGTGGTGAATGCGGCGCTTACTACGGTTCCAAGATCTGGCATTCCAATCAGGCCAAATACCGCCGGATCATTTACCGCTGCAATCAGAAGTACGGCGGTGACAAGCCCTGCTCCACACCGCATGTGACCGAGGAGTAGCTGAAGCAGGAATTTGTTGCCGCCCTGAACAAGCTCATCTCCAAACGGGATGACATCATTGCCGGGCTGACGGAAGGCGCGGAAATCCTGTACGATACGACGGCGCTTGAAGCGGAGAAAAAACGCCTGTGGGATGAAATGTGCGTGCTGGCCGAAATGGTGCAGGCAGCGATCAACGAAAACGCCCACGTTGCCCTCGACCAGAAGGAATACCAGAAGCGGTATGATGAACTGGCTACCCGGTACGATGGCGTCAAGGCTGAGCACGACAAGGTGGCTGGGCAGATCGCCACTCTGATTTCCACCAAGACCGCAGCGCAGCAGTTCATCGGCACCCTGCGCGGCTTACCGCAGAAGGTGACAGCATTTAACCCGGAGACCTGGGGGAAACTGTTGGATCATGCAACGGTTTACGCCGACGGCAGCATCCGCTTCACCTTCCGCAACGGCATTGAGATCTGACGATCCGATCATACCCCTTCGCTCCTGTCGCTTTGACAGGAGTTTTTTCGTTTGCGGCGAAATAACAGGTGTGGGCTTGAGAGCAAGCTCATGCCCGGCCTATAATAGTTTTAATGGATGATGCTGTTATATCGGGATTCGGTGAGGTGTGAACTCCATGAAGTTTCAGGAATATGGGCAGAAGCAGAATCCCGCAATCCTTCTGCTCCACGGCGGCGGACTGTCATGGTGGAACTATCGGGAAGCAGCCGAGCTTCTGCAGGATCGGTTCCGCATCATCCTGCCCATCCTGGACGGACACGCAGGGAGTGATCGTCCCTTTACATCGATTGAGGAAAACGCCTCCGGGATCATCTCTTTCATCGACGAACAGCTGGGTGGCCCCGTTTCCCTGATCGGAGGTCTTTCTCTGGGCGGACAGGTTTTGCTTGAAATGCTGTCGCAGCGCAAAGACATCTGCTCCCATGCATTAGTTGAGAGCGCCGCCGTCATTCCGTCAAAGCTGACCCATGCCCTGATCGCGCCTGCCTTCGGGAGCAGCTACGGGCTGATCAGGCGCAGAAGCTTTGCCCGGCTGCAGTTTCAATCCCTGCACATCAAGCCAGAACAGTTTGAAGACTATTACCGGGATACCTGCCGGATCCGGAAGCAAGACATGATTGCTTTTCTAAGGGCAAACACATCCTATGCACTGAAGGATGCATTCCCGGAGGCGGCCGCGGAGGTGCATATATGTGTCGGGGAAAAGGAAACCCGCGTCATCCTGCGCTCAGCCGAAGCCATCTGCAGGATGCGCCCGGCCTGCAGGCTGCACCGTCTGCCCGGCCTCAGGCACGGTGAATTCTCGATCAACCATGCGGCCCGCTATGCTGACTTTATACGAGAAATCGTTCAGGGCGGGTAAATTCCAGTTTCATGAGGAGACGGTCAATGAAGCAGATTACAAACAAGGAATATGAAGAATGGCAGAAGTACAAGGAGGAGAAGTCAAAGGGCCACATCCTGATGCCCGACACTCTCCGTTTCATCTGTGCCGCCAATGATTATGATCCGACGAAGATCGGTCAGCATTTCCTGGAGGTGCTGCCCAAGGTATGCCCGCCGGAAGAAGAGCATAGACTCCGGTTATAGTATGATCAGCGTCATAAAGGAGAAAGGAAAGAGAAATGAGCAAGCCGGATTTTTCAGGCTTTGTTGAAGAGATACATGAGAATGGCTGGCTGGTTTATGGCCTGGAGCTGTGGCAGGACGGAAAACTGGAAGCAGCATACGGAGACACGCAGAACACACGCTACCCGATTTATTCTGTAACCAAGTCCATGGTTTCAATTGCAGTCGGTATGGCATCAAGCGATAGTCTCTTGAATATCAATGACAGTGTGCTGCGGTATTTGCCCGAAAAATATGTACAGGCAATGAGCGTACAACAGCGGGAAGTGTATAAACCGATCACGCTGCAGCGGCTGATGACCATGTCGGTCGATGGCTTCCCATTTCGACCTTCAGGCAGCAACTGGCTGGAAGAAGCGCTGAGCATTCCACTGAAAGAGCCTGAGACACGTACCTTCGCATACAGCAACGTGCCTGCCTATCTAACAGGTGTGGCTGTATCCGCAGCCGTAGAAGAAAGGTTGGATCAATATCTGAACCGCAGGCTGTTTAGACCGCTGGGAATACCGGATCCGCCCTGCCAGTTCAGCCCCGAGGGATACTTTTACGGCGCGACCGGGATGGAACTGACCGTCAATGAACTGAGCCGTATTGGACTGATGCTTTCCCGTGAAGGAAAATATGGGCAAAAACAAATGCTTCCTGCAGCTTATGTGAAAGAAGCGACTTCCGTGCAGCAGATGAATCGCGAAGGCGGATATGGCTACTTCTTCTGGAAATATAAGGATGGGTTCAGCTTGAACGGAAAATGGGGACAGAAATGTTATGTGCTCCCAAAGCAAAGGATGATGATTACCTTCCTCTCCCATCTGGAAGAAGGTTCCGATAGAATTCGTGAAAGTATGGAGAAGCATTTGCTGGGAGGGAATGAAGGCAATGATCCAGTTGCGAAAAATCGGTGAAAAAAACTTCCGGGACATCCTTGATCTATGCGTCAGGGATGATCAGAAAAGCTTTGTCGCGCCGAATGATATCAGTCTGATCGAAGCCTTCATTGCCATCTCTCATCACGGAAATGCTTTTCCGTTTGGTATTTATGACGGCGACATACCGGTAGGCTTCTGCATGATCGGCTTTGGCGCGGATGAAGACTGGGAGGACGCCCCTGCAGTTGCCAAAGACAATTATAACCTCTGGAGGCTGATGATTGATGAACGGTACCAAGGAAAAGGCTATGGTAAAGCCGCCATGAAACGGATCCTGGAATTCATTGCCGACAAGCCGTGCGGTCCGGCGGCGTATTGCTGGCTTTCCTATGAGCCGGAGAACGAAGCAGCAAAGGCATTATATGCTTCGTTCGGTTTTCAGGAAACCGGCGAATGGGACGGCGATGAAAAGATCGCGGTTCTGAAGCTGGAGAAAACCTGTACAGACATCCGATACGTTGAAAAAGCAGATCATGACTTCTGGTTTACGCTGGATCGTCATCTCAGCGAGGATGCTTTTTTGTACAAGGTAGAACAGCGGATGGGATATATTCTGCGGGCAGAGAACGAACCTATCGCTCTTCTTCGCTATTCTCTGTTCTGGGACAGCATACCGTTCTGCAATCTGCTCTATGTGAAAGAAACGATGCAAAGACAGGGGTATGGCCGCTCTCTCATGGAGCACTGGGAAAGTGATATGAAGGCCAGGGGCTATGATCTTGTGATGACGTCCACTCAGACAGATGAAGAAGCACAGCACTTCTATCGGGCACTTGGTTATCAGGACTGCGGCAGTCTGATTCTGCCGTTTCCCGGATATGAGCAGCCTGCGGAGCTAATCATGGCAAAGCGGATTTAATATCGGGTATCCTAAAAAAACGGCATCCTGCTTCCAGAACCTCTGGTGTCAGGATGCCATTTTGTATTCCTGCCTTTGGGCATTTGCGTCGATTTTCAAAAATGCGTCGATTTTTGGTTTCGACTCAAAAAATGCGTCGCGTTGGTTTGTATCAAAGTTGGCAGGGTTTTTTCGCAAATCAGATCATCCGGCGTGGGCGCAATCAACTGCACCATCATCTCCCGAATGTGTTTGGGCGTGCGGAACTGGCCGTTTTGACCGGCCGTGGACAGCTTGCCCAGCATGTACTCATAGAGATCGCCCTGGACATCCAGCCCGGTCAAGTCATTGGTGTACAGATCCTCCAGCCCGGTGACGATTTTCTGCAGCACCTGAGGTGTAGGAATCAGGAACATGGCATCTTCCATGTATCGGGCAAAAGCCGTCAGGTCTTCGGAGGCTGCGTCTTCTCCGGCAGGCTCCACAATCTTGCCGCTCTCGTCAATCTCCGGCAGTTTTCCACCGCGCATCTTCTTGATCGCCGGGAAGACAAGCTGCGACACCGTATCGAAAATCACCTCTGCGGCCTTGTCTTTAAAATGGCTCCACCGCATGGCCTGTCCCAGCTCAGACTGAGGAAAGATCTTCGGCATCTCCCGTCCAGACAAATTGGCGAAGGATTCATTCTCCAGCTCTTTCTCGTCCAGAGAACGAATAAAGATGAGATATGTGAGCTGCTCAATGACGGTCAGCGGATTGGTGATGCCGCCTGCCCAGATGTCTGTCCAGATCTTGTCAACCTTGTTCTTGATGACGCCGGTGATCATTCTGATTCCCTCCATGTATTGATAAGGCGATATGCCATGAAATTTCGCAAAATAAACACAATAAGTATACCACATCCAGCATGCACAGAAAAGGTTTCACCAAACGAAATTTCAGCCGAATGATGAAATTCATTGAATTGGAGGCTCCCATGTCCTACCGTCCCACCAAATACGAAAAAGAAACCGTCCTGCTCTACAACCAAAGCCAAGACCCCATCACCATCAGCACCTACGATCCCGGCCTGCGCAAACGCCTGCGGGAGTTTGCCACCCGATACCCGGAACTGTGCAGGCGCGTGGACAAGCAGAAGTACCCGGACTATGCCGAGTATGAAATTCAGAAAGACCGTGTGTCTATCCGGTTCCTGCCGCACATGAGCGAGGAAAAGCGGAGAGCTGCCAGCGAGAAAGCGAAGGCTGCGGGACTCGGCACCAAGGACAACACCTGAAGGGCCATCAAAGCAGAGGGCATCGACTGATCACACAGCCGGTGCCTTTTCCTTTGCTGGCCGGCAAAAGAATCAACGAGGAAGGAGGACCCCGATGAGCAAACAGTTGGACAAGATGAAAGCCGCGATGCAGCGCATTGAGGCAGAAAAGGCAGACCTGGATCAGAGGATCAAAGCTCAGGTGCGAAAGGAGCGCAACCACAGCATCTATCAGCGTGGCGGTGAGCTGACCATGCACCTGGGCGACAAGGCCGAGGTTTTCACCGATGACGACATCAAGCTGTTCCTGAACCACGTGTTCAGCTTTTCCGGCATCCAGAAGCTGCTGATCCAGATGCGCGAGATCCGCTCCGGCGAGAGCAGGATCACCATGGAGCAGCTGTTCGAGAATGCCCGGACCACGCAACAGACCGCCCCGCAGGCCACCCGGACGGAGGAACGGTTTTCGGCAACAAGCTGATCCCTCAACTTGTTGAAGGCGCACTTATGTGTTCCTCCGGAACACAGTGCGCTCTCCGAGGGCCCCTGCGGGGAGCTCGATGCCAGTCGGCACGGCCTTTGTGGCATCACAGGGGCAAGGTCCCTGCGCTGACTGGCGTCAGCTACCCCTTTACAGCGCACGTCGCTGAGAAACGGAGGTGAGAACGAAATCCCCTGTCCCACGTTTTCCATATCGTATATTGGTCGGACGGATCAGTCCGTCATGGAGGCGGCTGCATATAATGCCGGAGAGAAAATGTACTCTGAACACGACCATGAATGGAAGCATCCCCACAGCAGTCCGGAGCGTGTCGTCTATCGGGAAGTCATGCTGCCGGACAACGCTCCCCGTGAATATGCTGACAGCCAGACACTCTGGAATGCGGTGGACGCTGCCGAAAAGAGAAAAGATTCCCAGACGGCACGGAGGATGCTCATTGTTCTCCCGAAGGAACTGACGTATGAGCAGAACCTGGCGCTGATCCGGGACTACTGCCAGCAGGAGTTTGTCAGCAAAGGCATGATCTGTGATCTGTACTATCACGACGAAGGCGACGGCAATCCCCATGTGCATCTGCTGCTGACCCTCCGGGCTATGGACGAGCACGGCGAATGGCTCGACAAGACCCGGACAGAATATATGCTGGATGAACACGGCAAGCGCATCAAGGGCAGAAATGGCAAATGGAAAATCCGCAACATCAATGCGCCTGCCCCAGGGCCTTTTCCGTAATCCGCGACTTCGCGTCAAGCATGACCGGGAAGGCTCTGCCGCCATCCGGCAGCAGTGTCATATGCCTGTCGACCTGCGCCGCGATCCGCTGCGGCGCATGGATCACGATTTCCCCAGCCGTGTCCTCGCCCAGGAAACGGAATGCCGCAAGCATTTCAGACGTTGTTCTCAGATAATACGGCCGCTGCGATTCGGCATCCAGTAGGCCGCTGCTGTAACGGATCACGGCCCGACAGACCGCATCCTCCGGGTCAAGATACCGGGCATTGCTGACCGCCGCCACCGGGATACCGGCTTTCCGGCCCAGTTCTGTCATGTCCCGGGCCTGCCGGCGCAGCTGCTCCTGTTCCTGGAGATCATCTGTCTCATTCTCCACCGGCTCAAGCTCCAGATAATCATAGAACGCCGCTGTCCGCAGCAGCGCTTCACTCATCATGCCCTCATGCATGTTTCGCGCGATCTCACCGTCTTCGCAGGCACTGCCGATCAAAAGCCCGTCCCGGTGTGTCCGTATCCACTCTCTCGTCATGCAGGGGAATCCTTTATGGCATTGTGCATGACTGCGCGTAATCAGCTGATGCAGGTGGATCATGCCTGTCCTGCTGACAGCCAGTATCATGACAGAATATCCGTCTTCCACAGGGCTGTCCTCTGCGGGAAGCATAAAGACTTCGCAGCCAGGGATCAGCTGTATATCCCATAGGCTTGCTTCCCGGAAAGCGTCGGGGAAAGACTGTACCACGCCAAAGTCCGTGACAGCTATGGCTGTATGCCCCCACATAGCTGCCCGGCTGATGTACTGGGCAGCAGAAGCTATGCCATCCGCCGACGACATGCCTGTTCGCAGATGCAGTTCAATCCGCTTTTCCCGTTCCTGATCCTGTCTCTGCGTGCCTTTCTTCTCTTCCCACATCCATGCCGTCACCGCACTTCTTTCCGACACTTCCATGGGCACCTCCATGGGCGCCTCCATGGGTGCCTCCTGTGCATACCCTGCTGCAGATAGCAGATCATCCAATGAAACACCCAGCACATCCGCCAGACGGCAGCAGGTAGCCAATCTCGGCTTGGCGCTGCCGTTTTCCCATTTGGAGACGGCCTTGTCAGAGACACCGATCAGCTTACCGAGCTGAAACTGTGAAAAACCCATCTCTGTTCTCAGCCTTGTGACCAGGTATCCGAACGCATAATCACGCATGTTCTCACCTCCTGACAGAAAGAGCGTACCACAGGGGAAACAGAAAAACAGTATACAAGTATCGAAGGAAAGTAGAGATCGTCTTCATTCTCATCAGCGGGATGGAGATCATGGCATAAGACAGACGGAATGAAAGCGCTTTCCCATCGGCCGGGATGCCAAAAACCGCCGCGTCCATTCTCTTGCCGGCGTCCAGCCTCGCATGTTACTATGTTTCCGAAAAAGTATGATTCTGAAGCCGGAGGCTGCATGCACATAGGGCTGCTATTTCCGGCGTTCTGAGGAGGAGGAGCTGTTCCATGCCCGCTATGACCGTTTTCGGGCCGGACTATTGCGCCGCTTTCCGCTGCACTGCCGGCGCATGCAGGCATTCCTGCTGTGTGGGCTGGGAGATCGATGTGGACCCGGAAACCATGGAGCGGTATCAGGCCATGGACGGAGCGCTGGGTGAAAAACTAAGCCGCTGCATTTCTTCCGAGCCCACGCCCCATTTTATTCTGTCTTCCCAGGAAAGATGCCCTTTTCTGACAGATCAGAATCTGTGTGAAATTATTCTGCAGGCCGGTGAAGGTGCGCTTTGCCAGATCTGTGCGGATCACCCGCGATTCCGGAATTACTGGTCCGATCGGATCGAAATCGGCCTGGGTCTCGCCTGCGAGGAAGCAGCAAGGCTGATTCTGACTTCTCCTCACCCCCTTCATCTGGTGCCTCTGTCGCAGGATCCGTCGGAGGAGCCGGAAATACCCTCTCAGGAGGAAATCGCGCTCCGCCGCCTGAGGGACCAGTTGCTTGCCGATGTAGCTGAATCCGGTCCGGCCGCCCGACTGCGGGAATACCTGATTTATCGTCATCTGGCGGACGCCCTGTATGACGGAAGGATCGAGGCGCGTATCCGTCTGGTGGACCGGGCCTTTACGCAGATTACTGTCGGCTGGGACGGCTCTTCCCTGGAGACGCTGATCGAACGCGCCCGAGTCTTCTCCAACGAAGTAGAATACGATGATGAAAAGCTGGAGCAGCTGCTGACCGGCGGCCAGCAGCTGCGTTGAATCATGCAGCAGCTTCATGAGGGCTTTATGGATGATGGATAACCGGCTGGAATGTCTCGAAAAGCCCGGAGAACATCAGACGAATGCGTTGCAGGCTGCAGCTTGCTGTTTTCTCTCCCTGCGGCAGGTTGGTAACACACAATGACGGCAGTCGAATGAATTGACGCAGCGTTACAGCTGATTTCGCAGGGTACACCTGTGATCAGGCGTCAAAGGCCGCAGAAATACGGCGTCTGAGCCGGATGGCGGGCTATGGCGCCGCAGTCCCAGGCCCCGCACCCTGCCCTGCTACCGGACAGAGAAGAAGGACAGGACGTCTGCGAAGCGTGCGCGCCTTTGGCGGAGCAGACCGGCCGGCTATGCTGCTGCAGGCAGATGGCATCTGCTTCCGGGATGCCATTCATACCGCCATGCCCCGGTGCCGCGTTCCATGACTGCCGCTGATCGCTGAATGCGAGGAAATTCTCTGAGATCAAAGCGGCTTTCCTTCGGCTTTTTCCGGCGGAACAGATGCGGCATACAAAATCCCGCCAAAGCAGGGCAAGCTGAAAGCAACGCCTTCTGGAAAGAGCTTTGTCAAGGATTATTTTATCTCAGGAAAATGCTCTGATCCGAAATAATGAAGAAGTGAAGAGAATCGTATCTCCAGGCAAACACAGTAATAGAATCGTTCTGCTGAAAGACCCGTACACGAAAGGAACGCGGGCCGGGCCGCCATCAAGCCGCATCGGCGCATGATTAAGGGTAAATTGGAAAGCTGTATTCTTTCTTTTACAGGATTCTTGTGATACAACATTATAGAAAATGACCTCGAAACTATACTTCAATATCCGCGCTGAGGGCAGCATCCTTGTGGGTATTCCTGGCCTGGACACGTATTGCAAGACAGCGGACAGTATTGTATATCTGAGGACAGCAAAAATGAACGGAGGATGATGAATGAAGCTTCACGGAAAAATGCTCGGCGTATCCGAAAAATGCTTTTACACCGTTGTGCTGGCATGTACGATCGGTATTCTTTTGGGTTCCTTCTTTGATTTTCAGATCAACGAAGGGCTTGCCAACGTTACGAAGCTCGGCTCCTTCTTTGCCGCGTATGGCTGCTATTTCTCCTACTGCCTGTATCCGGCGGCGGGAATGTGTCTGTACAAGGGGCTGAAGAAAAAGGGATTTTCCATGGCGGGGACAGTGCTGCTGATCATCGGCTGGTTCCTTGCCGTCTATTATACGAATACTTACAGTGGCGGCAAGCTGCGCGATCTGCTATTCCATTACAAAGCTGGCGAGTCGTCACCATGGCTTTCGGTCCTGAACTGGCTGATCATTGCAGCGCTGTATGTGTGGCCGATGATCCTGTGTGACAAAATTCTGGATGAAAAGGATGCGGACAGACTGGTTGCTGTCGGGGCGGCGATCCTGATAGCGGGCGTTGTCTCCGACAACGTAAACCTGTGGCTCAAACAGGTGGCCTCCCGCCCGCGATACAAGTATCTGATCACGCTGGACAATCCGAGGAGTGCGTTTCGCAGCTGGTGGCAGATGGTTCCGAATCTTGCCGGCAGCGATGACAGCTTCAAATCCTGGCCCAGCGGCAATATGACAATAGCCGCTATGATGTTCTCGCTGCCCATGCTCGCGGACGTGACGAAGAAAAGAAGCGAGCGCAGAAATTTCCACTGCTTTATCTTTGCCTGTGTGTTCGTGCTACTCTACGGCTATAACCGAATCCACATGACCAATCATTTTCTCACGGATGTATGCTTTGGGACGCTGATCACGTATCTGATCCATGCGGTCGTAAGCAAAGCACTTTTGCCGGTGGAGAAAACAAAATGATAAATAAACGCTCCCGGAAGCAGGAGGAACCCTGACATGAAAAGAATCGTTGGCTTTGTATTGCTTATTGTCATGCTGCTGCTGTGCGGCTGTGAGGCACGCCCGAAAAGCAATGATCAGACATCCCTTTCCCATTGGAATGCTGATGCCCCGGCGCTGAATGCGCTGATCGAGTATGTGCGTGCTGTAACCGACAAGGCGTCGCCCGACTACATCCCGCCGGCAGACCGTATTGCCACCTTCGATCTGGACGGCACGCTGATTGGCGAGCTTTTTCCGACCTATCTGGAGGATGTCATGCTGATGCGCCGGATTTTTGACGATCCCTCTTATACACCGGATGAGGACATGGTTGCCTTCGGCCTCGTCATCCGCGATCATGCAGTGGACAGAACCTTTCCAGCAGGTTTTGAGTATGCGTTCTCCAGCCATCTGGCCAAAGCCTTCGCCGGAATGACGCCGAAGGAATACGACGATTATGTGAATAATTTTCTTGCTTCCCCGGTGGATGGATTTGAGGGTATGACCTATGCAGAAGGATACTATCTGCCAATGGCGGAGGTCATTGAGTATCTTCAGCGATACGACTTCAAGTGCTATATTGTCTCGGGCAGCGATCGTTTCACCATTCGCACCTTTATCAAGGGCGTGTTTGATATCCCCAGCGAAAACTGCATCGGCTCTGACGCGAAGCTGGAAGCAAAAGACCAGGGCAATGCAGAGGACTATGATTATCAGTTCACCGGCGATGATACCCTGGTACGCACAGCCCAACTGCTGGTAAAGGATGTTAAAACAAGCAAGGTTCTGCAAATCGTCCGGGAGATCGGCAAACAGCCGGTACTCTCCTTCGGTAACAGCTCCGGCGACGTGAGCATGCACAACTACGCCCTGTTCAATAACCGTTACCGGAGCGCGGTGTTCCAGCTGATTGCCGACGATGACGTACGTGACTACGGCCACCCGGAGAAGGGCCCTGAGCTTCGCAAGCAGTGGGAGGACATGGGCTTTCATGTGATTTCCATGCGCGACGACTGGAAGACGATATACGGCGAGAACGTCGTCAGAACCGGTGAATTTCACTGGCTGGAGGATTATTCGGACGACAAAATATCCGAAAAAACAAGCGGCATGGCCGACGATACCGACGCCGCTTAGCCCTATTAGATTGTGCATATTTCGGACAACAGTATACACATTTCAGCGATCGGCAAAAAGACCGATCGCTTTTCTCATGACAAATCGTCCTTCTTTGACATCCAACAGAGATTGAAAGCAACCAGATTCATTTCAGGAATGCGCTGAACAATCAGAACATGGATGCTTCGCAATCCTGTATAGTCCCTTTCCATGCGATTTCATGGGTAACACAGAAATCCTGCTCTGTGATATGATCCTTTGCCTCAGGCTTTTCCTTCTTCCCCGTACCGCGCCAGCCAGGCGTGGATATCAAAGTTTTCCGCATACTGCCAGTCCAGGTATCCGTTCATGGTCACAGGACCTTTCACTACGATTTCCCCGATCTTTCCCGGCTCCTGGAGTCCGCTTTCCTCCCGCCAGATTCCCACCCGGACTCCCGAAATGACGCGCCCTACGGTGGCGGCGCGCTTTTCCACCGGGTCCGAGCCGATATTGACAGAAATAATGGGCGAACACTCCGTCTGGCCGTAGGCAATCAGCAGTTTTCCGCCATTCAGCGCGTTTTCCATGCGCATCATCTCCGTGGGGGTGGTAAACCTGCCGCCAACAAGGCAGGTTCGGAGGGAGCCAGCAGGCATTTCCTCCGATTGTGCCAGCTGCATGAGCCCGTTATAGATGGCGCCTACGGAAGCGAGCGCTTCGATCCGATGATCCCGAATCTGTTTTTCGATGATTTCCGGCTTCAGCCGGGGAAGCAGGTACACATAGTTCCCCCGCCCAGCCAGATCATCAGCACGCTCAGGCCAAAGCTGTGAAACAGCGGCAGGGCGTTGCATATAGAAGACGTCATGTCGTTTTTCAGCAGTTCAAATGTCGCACCGGCATCCTTCAGGACCGAACGGGAGGACAGCTGTACGCCCTTGGGCAGAGATGTGGTGCCGGTGGTGAAAATGATCAGCTGCGTATCCTCGGGCTGCATTTGCTGCTCCAGCTTTCGGAACGCGGCCTCATCCACCGGCCTGGATGAATCAACGGAAACGGAAAACAGCTCGTCCGCCTAGATGATGCGGCTCAAATCCACTCCGCCCCGGGATAGCACCCGGACGGCGCTTTCCCGGTCAACAGCAGACACCTTGTTTTCCCCGATGATGGCCCAGACGGAATGCGTCATTTCCGTCAACTGGGTCACTTCCTCAGCCTTCAGGCCGTAATTCATCAGCGTGGCAATGCCTCCCGCCATGGTGATACCGAAGAAGAATACGACCCAGTCCGCTCCATTATAAGCCCAAAGCAACACCTTATCGCCTTTCCGGACCCCTGCCTCCGCCAAGGTCACAGCACAGCGGCCGGAAGCCTCCCACAGCTCCCGGAAGGTCATCGTTACGCCGCAGGTGACCGCGGGCTTATTCCCGTATTGTGCGGCCAGGGATCTCAGCCATTCAGAAAAAAGATATGGCATGCTGCTACCTCCGGATGCAGAAAATGAAGGGTTCTTCTGGGCGCTCTGATACAGGAATCATCAGCGAACGTCCAACAAATCCGGTGCATTTTATTGGGCTGGGATTTGAAGAACGGTTCATCTCTCCGTAAAAAATGAGAATTCTGTGAGGAAACAGGTATTCCTGACCGAAAGCCCCTCACGCCCTCTCAGGATAGATGAACCGTGCTGCTGTTACAGGACAAAAGCGCGTTATAGCTCAGGCGTTCATCCTGAATATCAGGCTGGAACAGCTCGCCGTTGTCCTTGATAATGATCTCAGGCTTCCCGACGAACCGGAGGACACATTCGCCCAGTACCTTATTTTTTTCGTTTTTTTCCTCCGTTTGGTGGAACAGGGATTGAAGAAGAGCCCCGGCTTCTTCAATCTTTCCGCTTTCTATGCCGTGCTCATTCAGGTTCTCCTGAATCCAGTTCCAGAGCCGTTCATATTCCTCCGGCCGATATTCAAAGGAATTCATACTTACCTTGCCATAGTCCGGGTCATCCAGCATATAGGGGATGCTTTCCTTGCCCTTCATAATCAGGACAAAGCTATAAAAAATCGCCATGGCCGTGATCTGGGATAATACCATCCCCTTCCCCATGGACACGATCCCGCCCTCCAGGCAGAAGTTGACGCAGAACAGGATGGGAAACAGAGCGGTTCGGAAGACGACCATCATACATGACCACAGCGGCTTCCCGGTATAACCGTAGTAATCGCTCAAAAACCCTCCAATGGACGCCGCGACCACACCCAGGGAGCAGAATCGGATGCACTTGACCAGATCAACCCGAAGGGGCGTGTCCTCGATTCCATAGAGCAGAAGTACGGTATTCGGTAGGATCAGCAGCAGCAGAGTGACCGCCATGCCACCGAAAGCGCACGCAACCAGCGCTTGCCGAAAGAGGGTCTTGATACCTTCGCCGTTTCTTTCCCCGGTGTAGCTGGCAAGCAGATACCCCGCCGCCTCGGAGGGGCCGTTGACCATCTCATAGATTTCCAGCATGGCGCAGAGCACCGTGTTGGCGATAAGGTAATCATTCCCCCAGAAAAGCAGGATGGCCTTGGTAAAACCGGCGGATACCACGGACATACAAATTCCGGCGGTATTGTTTTTCAGGGAATACTGGGCGAAGCGCAGAAGATCCCTGAAGGAGAACCAGTATCGCAGCCGGTAGGTATTGCTCTTTTTCAGGAAATGGATGGAAACCACGAGCAAATAGCTCCCATAGCTCAGGGCCGTTCCCAGGGCAAGGCCGCCCATTCCCATGGCCCGGGCCAGGAACACGGAGGCGCCCACATTCACCGCAAAGGAGACCAGGTACGCCACATAGGAAAGGGTATCATCTCCATCGGCGGAGATCATCTCATCCAAAAAAGTAGCCAACGCCATCACCGGCGGGACAAAAATGAAAAGTCGGTAATACTCCCGGGCAAAGGCTTCGATGGCAGGGGAGGAAGTATAGTAGCTGAAATAAAAATCCTCCATCAAATAGAATAGGACCGATTGTGCCAGCCCCAGCAGAAGCGTCGCAAAAAGGCCCAATGTAAAGAGTCTCCTTGCGCGCTCATAATCTCCGCTTCCTTCCGCGATGGCGCAAAGATTGGAGCAGCCATAGGTAAAGATTGTGGAGATAAAGGTGCTTAAGGATACCAGAGGGAACACCAACGAGGTGGCCGCCAATGCGTCCGTTCCCCAAACATGGCCTGACACCACTCCATCGACCATAGTCAGCCCAATGGCAAGCACCAGGCCAATCGTATATTCAAAGGCGCGGTGCCCGTACTCCTTCTTGAGAAACGTGGGCTTGAAAATAGAGCGCAGAGCGGCGGAAACGCTCCCTTTTTCCCGGAGCTTCCTCCGGACATAAATGCACTGCGCCAAAAGGATCGTTCCGATCAGCGACACGGAGACACAGGCGGAAAAGGTATTATCTCCCAGGACTGCCATGTCGGTCATCACATCCGTCTTGGTCCAATCATTGACGATAAATCCGAAGCCAAACATGGCGACAGGGATGGACGACAGGTACAAAACCGCGATATTCACCAGGATCTGAACAAAGTTGAATATCACGATCTGCCGGATGCCGAACCGATCCTCGTCCCGGTTCAATTTTCGGAATATGACGCCGATCAGCGCTACGGCCACCGCCTCCAGGGTGTCCACAAAGATGTAATCAAAGCTGTGATAGGTAAGATAATCAGACACAGTGCAGTTGAGAAAGGCCGCGAAAAAACCAACCAGCGGCCCGAAGATCACCGATCCTACCGCCTCTATAGCTTCTCCCATCCAGATGGAGTCATCATGAGACAGCAGGACGATGAGACGATCCATGGAAAAGGCGACCAGGCTGATGACCAGTACCTGCAAGACACGTTTCCTAAATGTCAGTGAATATGTTTTCATGCTTTTCTCCTCAAGAAATACTAACCAATACAGCGCCTATGATCAGTATGAACAGAACCAGATATTGGGTCTGGGTCAGTTTTTCCTTCATCAGGATGCGGGCGCCCAGAATATCCAGAACGGGAAATGCATTCCACAATACCACACCCAGCAGGGCGTCTCCGGACAGGGCAAAAATGTAAGACAGATCACCTGCGGCGCTGAACGCCTGACTGATGAACCGATACTTTTCAGTTTTTCGGAAGGGATTGTAAATCTTTTTATGCCTGATCCAAAGATAGATCCATACAAAAACGGAAATAATCACCTGTACCAGCGTGTTGGCTGCAATAAACTCCACGGAGTCCACGATTTTGTCTCCAATCAGAACACTGCTGACGAAGGAATCGGCTCCGTCGAATAACGCGGAGACGATAGCCAGGGCTATCCCGATTTTCAGCGCTGTCTTGCTCGATCCGGCGGCTTCCGAAGCCAGCTGCCCCTGCTTCTCCTCCTGATGGTCCTTGAGGGAGGGATAGATTATCGTCACGCCCAGGATCAGGATCAGGCCAATGGCCATGGTGGGAGTAAACAGTCTGGCTGCAAATCCCGCGTTCCCCGTCAGCACGTGATAGATCACCAGAAACAGGATATAGAAAAGGCCATCCACGTTGGCGAAGGTGTTCCTTACCGATACTCCCACATACTTGTAGGCCGCCAGCGCGAAGAACAGACAGGTGTAGCTGCATATCGGATTCAGAAGCACCACCGGTTTGTTCAAAATGAGTTCATGGGGCATCAGTGAGGTCTCATCCAATCCAAAGAGAAGAAGAGCGCACAATACGACAGCATTGAAGATCCCATACCATACCAGGGTCTTCAGCGCGTCTTCCACGCGGGAGGAAACGGCCTTTTTTTCATATAGATCCTCTCCGCAAACCATCAGCATGGATAACAGAGTAAAAACAATAGCCATTTGCTCTTGCAAACCTCCTTATCGGTTTCCGTTTTGCGAGAACGCTCCTTCAAAGCCGGAGGTTCAAGAATCGTGATACAAAAGCCCTGATGTACGAAGATTTTGCCAACCTTTCTTTGCAGACGCATGTGAATGATAGCAAAAACCCTGGGCTGGTTTCAACTGATGTAAGCGTAAAATAGAACCACACCTTCCGCACATGTAATGAATGCGCAATAATGGGGCATCGAGAGAACTCCCTCAATCGATGCCCCATTGTTGTGT
>CACWXY010000071.1 GCA_902764915.1 uncultured Eubacteriales bacterium
TCGGGAAATTGCCAGCTATCTTCAGCCTCCGCTGACAACCATTGCTTTGCCCACTCCGGAAATAGGAACCAAGGCCGCGTTGCTCATTATGGATCTGATCAACAATCCTAAACTGCATCCTCGACGAGAGATTATCCGTTGCTCAATAATAGAACGAGCTTCAATTTGAATGCTTTGCGTATACTTATAATCTCATACTGGCAGGTAGTGCAAGCTAATAGGCAAAGTGTTCAAGACAACAATCGACGCCCCAGTAACATATCCAAGCCTCGGCAGCGAAATATATATTTATCGTGGTCTCAGTCACTCAATGAACTGGTCTATGCGTAAGCACACTTTCTCTCGGCCGCCTCTCTGAAGGCGGCTTTTATGATCCTTTTTGCAGGGTTATATCGATACTTCGTTGTTCAAAGAGAATCTTCCAGGTAAATCTGCTTAGGCGTCACGGCGATACATATCTTCCAGGTTGATCAGCGTAACGCCGCCTTCTCTGCCAATTTTTTTCAGTCCTTCAGTAAAGCCGCCTTTAGAAAAGATAAAGTAAAAGCACTGATCCTTGGCGGTGGTGATCACGGATGCGTAGTCTTTCAGCAGCGTCAGCTCCTCCACACCTATGGGCTCATTCCTGTATTTGCAGGACCCGATCAAGAATCGTTTTCCTGTGTTTCTATTGAATGATTTTGATTCCAGGCCCACAATATCAATCTGGATTTCTTTCTTCTCTTTGGGATCATTGCCCCACCATTCGCCGATACTGCCCAGCTGAAAAGGAAGTTTCTCCATGTGATCAATGAGCCAGGCGTGGCACATGGTTTCAAAGATTTGCCCCATATAATTGCTAATGTCGTCCCCCACAGACACATCAAACACACGATCCATTCGTCCGGCCGTAATTGACATCAGGTTGGACGGCACATACCGATACCAGAAACGGAAGAAAGGATCCGTGATCCGGTAGATGATTTTTTTCTTGGAATTGTTCATGACCGGCTCGATTTTCTGAACGATGCCCAATTCCATCAAAACTTTCAGGTACTTGCTGCACGCCGAACTTTCCAAATGCACCTTGGAAGCAATTTCGCTGGCTTTGCTTGCACCCTCTGCAATCGCAGTAATGATCGAATTATAAATCGCAGGTTCACGAAGCTCTTGGCGAAGCAGATTCTCTGGTTCTTCAAACAGGTAAGCTGAACGGTCGAAAAAATTGTCGATCAGCGCATCCCGAACGTTTCCTTTCACATGCAACAGGTTGATATAATGCGGGATTCCGCCTGTGATGCCATAGATGAACGCATTATCTTCAGGGGATAATTCCGGATGAAACCGCGCGGCATCCATATACGACAGGGGCATGACCTTCAGTTGTGCTGTCCTCCGCCCGAAAAGCGGGCTCTTTTCGCTGAGAACCTTTTTTTCCATAAAGCTCATGGAGGAACCGCAGAGAATCAGGTAAAGCTTGGTTTCCTTCCATTCATGATCTAACAAATGCTGCAATCTGGAAGGGATGGAATCGTCTGCCTCGCACAGGAACGGTAGTTCATCGATCACAAAAACAATGCGTTCGTCCTTCGCCAGACGCGTAATTTCCGCAAAGGCGTCATCAAAGGAGCGATAAACCGGAGCGCTCGAGATGTCCGGATTCCTATATGCGGCAATCGCTTTAGACAGCGCTTCCAGGTTATCCCTTGCTGTAGCTTTCAGGGCGGGGAACAGAATGGTTTTTTTATCTTTTGTGAATTCTGTAATCAGGGCCGTTTTTCCAACGCGCCTGCGCCCATAAATGACAACACATTCACACGCTTTGTTCTGATACCTGCGGTTCAGCACCTGAAGCTCATGCTCTCTGCAAAGAAACATAAAAACCTCCCGAGACTACCAAATGGGAATTACGAGTTGGGGAAGTACGATTCCCTATTGACATCTTAGATTAGTATGGCCCGTTTGTCAAGGAATCATTTCAAGGCGCATCATGTGTTAGGGCAAGGCAACGATGGACTGCTATGAATTGGCGTATGGTACTGGTGAAAGCTGAAAGTTCAGGCTTTACCTCACGACTTCCAGCACAGGCAAAGCAATCCTACGCGTTCATAGAAAACTGATGTGCGTCATGCCGTCCCGAAGTATGATCTAAAAGCAGAGCAGTTGCCTGTAAATGTCAATGAATATCTGCCCCACATGCTCATCAATACTTGACCCACTTTTGCTCATGAATACTTGAGCCACTTTTCGGGATTTTGCTCACGAGTATTTGGGCCATCTGAAATCTTGACATCGCCTCCTGAATTTTGCTACCATAAATCTACCACATGAGGGTATGGGCAACGGTGAGGATCGACCCAAAGCGTAGTGTGGTGCGATGAGGGGAGTGACGTTGCCGCGTCGCTCTTTTTCGTTTTGCAGCAAAGCAGACAGATGCCGCTCCCTGATTTGCCAACGAAAAAACCTCAGGGGTCTGAGGACAGAGTCCCCAGGAGTACAGCATAGGAATGCTTTGCCTTTTCGTTCTACTCATCTGCGGACACCTCGGTATTTGGATCTGCAATTCTCCCGGAAGCAGATGCCTGTGCTGACATTAACCGGTAGGACGGGCCATTCATGTCAAGAACATGGGACCGAAACGTTAGGCGATCGACCAACGCCGAAAGTATTGTGTTGTTCTCAAAAAGCTCCGTCCAACGAGAAATCGTATAGCCGATGATGCTTATACAGGTTGACTACGAAGGCAAAAGTGGCTGCTTCAGCAAAGCAGAGAAACGATAGAGACGGAGGCTCCGTGCTTTCACATGACAAGGCAATTGAGCGTGAAGAAAATGACTACAGCTGATCATTTGGACATGATGACGAAATGGATATTTGACTGGTGGGGAAAAGCTGAGAATTATTCCTACGAAGCCGTATATTCCTATATGTCATATAGTCTTCAGGAAACACGTCTTCCCCAGACTTATGGTTTGTTTCTAAATGAAAAGCTGATCGGAATGTACCAGTTTACCATGGAAGATTTGTTTTCACGTCCGGATATTTATCCGTGGCTTGCCAACGTTTACATCGACAAAGCATATCGGTCGTGCGGCTATGGAAGATTTTTGCTGAATTCCGTGAAGGATACAGCTGAAAAGGCAGGATTGAGTGAGCTCTATTTATTTACGACCCACGAAGGCCTATATGAAAAATTCGGCTGGGACTTTGTCCGGGAAATAGATACTTTCCTTGAACCAAGAATACAGCGCCTTTACCGTCTGAATAATGGCGCTGATGATCAGAAATCCAACAAAACACACGATCTCAGGGGCGATAACTGATCTTCAGCGGGCATGCTGAAATTTCCTTCTGTGAAGCTACTTCTCAGGCTATTTCAACTTTGTATGAAACACTCACGCCGTCCGCCGCATATGCGGAAAGCATAAAATAGTGGTTTTCTAACGGAAGCAGAAGTTTTTTGCAGAATGATTAGCAATCCAACATCTATATGCCGGAAGTAATGCTAACTGCGTCATCCCTGAAGGCAATGAAGCGGAATGATATGTGGAAAATAGAAAACGCCTCAAAAGCTGAGCGAGAGCTTTTCAAGGCGTTATCAGTGCCGATAGGTGCCGAGTTGAAGCAGGCTTCTTTCGGACTCCCTACCTAAATTACGCGGAAGTTGTGATTATCTCCTTCTTTTTGAGAAATACGAATCCGTTCAACGGAATATTATTTCCATACAATTATACCGCTTTGACAGCGCTACTTGTAAATACTTCTTCACTGACTCTGAATCAGAACAATGACAATCAGTCTGCTGCGGAGTACAGTTTTTTCCTAAATGCCTTCAGGAAGGGTGAGCGCGTCGTATAATCTATCACGTCGCTGCGTCCTATTTTACAAAGCTGCCCAGGTATTTCAGGCTCTCCTTGGGTTTCCTTTCCTGTGTGGTGCGATCCACGGCGATCAAGCCGAAGGTCATGGAAAAGCCCTTCTGCCATTCAAAATTATCCATCAGGCTCCAATGGCAGTAGCCCTTCACGGGAATACCGTCGTTCAGGCAGTTTTCCACGCCTTGCAAGGCCCTGCGGATGAATTCCACCCGGCGGGTATCATCGGCGGTGGCAATACCGTTTTCGGTGACGATCAGATTGCCATGAAAATCCTCGTGTACCTTGCGGATTACATGCTCCAATGCCTCAGGATAGAACTCATAGTCCATCTGGGTCAGCTCCGCGCCTTCGGGACAGGGCAGCTGGCCTTCCGGCCCATATTGGGTGCGGGTGTAATTCTGCACACCAAGGAAATCATCCTCCCGAATGAACGGCAGATAATGACGGAACTCCTCGTTCCAGGCGTTTTCCGCTAAGGCTTCGCCGCCGGGCAGGGCTTGCAGATCGTGCAGTGACAGGGTGATGCCCACCTGGATTTCGGGATGGATCGCCTTGATGGCTTCCTTGGCCGCTTGATGAGCGCGGAATACCAGGGCGTCGCCCTCCGGAGTGCGGGAAGAAACGAAAATCTGCGGCTGCGGGGTGCCGAAAACGGCGGCGTTTTCCTGGGCAGCGTATTTCATGTTTTCCATCATCTTCTGGAAATTCATGCCCACCTGCACCGTGCCTTCCGCTTTCTGCGCGTTTTTCTGGGCCTGCTGGGCCATCATCTGAAAACGTTTGGAGATGGCCGCCAGCTGCAGACCCATATTGGCCTCGTTGATGGTGCAGATGTATTTGATTTCATCGCCCAGCTTTTCGGTTACATAGGCGGCATAACGCCGGAAGTATGCAATGGTGCTTTCAGCCTCCCAGCCGCCCTTTTGGATCAGCCATACCGGGCTGGTGAAATGCATCAGCGTCACCATAGGTTCCACGCCGTTTTCCCGGCAGCAGCGGATCACCTTCCGGTAATGCTCGATTTCTTTTTCGTCAAATTGTCCTTCTTCCGGCTCGATTCTTGCCCACTCGACGGAGAAACGGTAGGCGTTCAGTCCGGCCTGCGCCATCAGGCGGATATCTTCTTCGTAACGGTTATAGTGATCGCAGGCGATGCCGCTGGGCTCCGTAAAGCTGGAATGGGGCATCTGCTCCTGCGCCCAGTAATCGCTGTGGATATTGCTGCCCTCCACCTGATGGGCGGCGGTGGCCGCCCCGATCAAAAAGCCCTTTGGGAACGACATGCTGAAATTCCTCCTTACAGCTGAATACAGGTACCCTCGGTAATGCCGCTTTCGTTAAAAGCGTCTACACGCACAAAGTAATCTCTGCCTTTGATCAGCGCGCCGACGCGCTTTTTTCCCGCCTGGAAAACCATATAGCTGTGATACAGCTTTTCCGGGCTGTTTCCGAACAGAATGTTATAGCCCAGCGTATTTTTCTGCGCTTCAATGGAAACCGTCATATCCAGATCGCTTTCCCGCCGGGTTGTGAACGCAGGCACTGTTGGCTTCTCGCCATGCCCCAGGCCGAACACCCGCAAGCCGGAGACACATGGCTGCTGGCCATAGGGCACCGCCATATCGGACAGGCGCAGGAAGCGCACCCGGAAGCCTTTCTCTCGGAGGATCAGGTCGTGGGGC
The DNA here is from genome assembly GCA_902764915.1 of uncultured Eubacteriales bacterium. Classification (GTDB taxonomy): domain Bacteria; phylum Bacillota; class Clostridia; order Christensenellales; family Aristaeellaceae; genus UBA2943. Next base: position 5,540 of record CACWXY010000071.1, read on the forward strand.
AGATCGGTCTGCGCCCCGGACTTATCCGCAATGACAAACCACTCCTTCCCGTCTGCGCTGCCCGTCAGCTTCCATTGCGTGGTCAAATCCCGTTCCTCAATATACCGGGCCTGGCTGCCGCCCACGACCTGTCCGGGACAGGGAATGTCGATTTGATCATCGGCAAAATTGATCTGAACGGCATGCACGTCAAATACTCGCCCCAGATCGATCTGCAGCCATTCGGCCCGGTCTGCGGATGCGGCCTGCCACCAGCTTTGCACGTTTTCCTCCGTGGCTTTTTCCGGCTCGTGGCCGTCCATAAAGGAAGAAGCCGTGGCTTTTTTGCCCGCGCTCAGCAGCATCCAGGCGGGATCGCGCCAGGGATCGCCTTCCAGGGTCATGGGCCAATCTCCGTAGCGCTGGTTGCAGAAAAGCTCGCCGTCCGCGTCGAAACCTGCGGGCCAGATCCCCACCCGGCGTTCAAAATCGTGGTTCATGCTGATCCGCATGGTGGACGTATGCCACCAGCTGCCCTGTGCATCCTGCATGGTGCTGCCATGGCCCGCGCCGGGCAGGAATCCGCCGGGCTTGTATGAATAGGGATTATTGTCTGCCAGGGTGAAGGGCCCCAGCGGACCGGAACTCACATACACGCCGTCGGAGTAGGTGTTGTACTGGGTGCCGGGGCAGGCGTATTGCAGATAATACCTGCCGTTCTGTTTGTCCATCCAGGCCCCTTCGATATAGGGTTTTCTGGAGAACATGCCCCGGATCAGCGGCTTCACCTGTTCCGGCACCTGATCCTCTGAAATGCCCTGCCGCTTGTGGAACGCTTCGTAAGCCGCATCAATTTCAGCTTCGGAGGCAGGAAACTGACTGTTATCCTCTCCCACTCGCTCATAGCCGACTTCAAAGGGATGGCCTTCCACCAGCACACGCTTTTCACCGATGGGCTGCATGGTTTGGGGATCGAGCTCCACGCCCCAGATGGGCGTGATATTGGAGCATCCCCAATAGAAATACACCCGCCCGTCATCGTCAATGAACAAATTGGGATCCCAGAAGGGAAAGCTGCCTTCGATCTTTTCATAGGGTCCGTTCAGGATATCCTTTGTACGGTACCGGTCACAGTTTTCTTCCCGCCGGGAGGCGCAGAAGTACACCCAGTCGCCCATCACCCGCACGTCGGGGGCGTAATCGTACAAGGGCAGTTCCTTGGGAAGACGATGGTTCTCCCAATGAGACAGATCATCGGATACCCACACGCCCAGCGTCATGGAGGCAAAGATATAATACCGGCTGTGGAAAAGAATCATGGAAGGGTCGGCGGCTTCCCGGCAGATCTTCATCTTTCCGTGAAGCCTGGGATCCATATTGAACTGGTAGCGATAGTTGATGTTGACAGGATTACAGAGATACTTCATAGCTGTACGCACCTGCTTTCACCTGATATTTTCCGCCGTCCGGCAGCATGATTTCAGCCGGAACGGGAACCGCGATATTCATCAGAATCCGATCGTTTTCATACCGCCATTCACTGCGGATCTCGCCTATGGGAGAAAGCCATTTGGCCTCCGCGTGGCCCAGGGAGGAATGCGGATAAGGACGGATCGTCAGCTTGCCCGCTTCCAGCTGAATGCCGCACACGCCGTCAAACAGCCACCCGCAGATGGCCCCGTAGGAATAGTGGTTCAGGGAATCATGCACGGTACCGTTAGGCCGTACGCCATCCCAGGTTTCCCAGATGGTAGTCGCGCCTCGCTTCACTTCATACAGCCAGCTGGGGCATTCTTCCTGTAAAAGAAGGTTATAGGCGGTATCAACATGACCGTTCTCTGCCAGCACCTTGCACAGATCAGGGGTGGACAGAAAGCCGGTATTCAAATGATACCCGTTTTTGACCACCAGCTCGTTCAGGGCATCCGCCGCCTGCCGGTTTTCGTCCCCGTCCAGCAAGCCAAAGGCGATGGGCCGCACATATTCACATTGACGATCGGAGGTAATTTTACCGTCCTTCAGGCAGCAGAAGCGATAGGCCTTTTTCGCGTTTTCAGCAATTTCAGCGTAGTGCGAAGCATCCTCCGGTTTTCCCAGGATTTTCGCAATCTTTGCCAATAGGGAAGCAGAACGATAGAAATAGGCCGTGGCCACTTCCGGCGCACCTTCCATGGCGTTTTTCCGCATGGCGAGCATATTATTCACATCCGGCTCGCACCATTCGCCAAAGTGGAAGCCCTGGTCCGCCAGGTATTCTTTCCAGGGATTGTCTTCATTCTGCGGCCTTGTGTTCTCCCTGGCCCGGTTTTCGCAGAAGGCCAGCCAGCGTGTCATCATATCGTAGTTTTCTTCCAGGATGGCCTGTTCCCCGTAAGCCTGATACAGCGCCCAGGGAACCAGGATACAGGCATCACCCCACCCGGCGCTTCCCTGAAGCATCATGGAAATCTGGTTCCGCTGATCGTTGACGGGCGCGATATTCTGCACCAGGCCACTCTCCTCCTGTGCCAGCCGGCATTCACCCAGCCATTTGCGCAGTACGGGATAACAGTCCATGAGATAGACGGCGGTGGGGGCGAATATACCCGCGTCGCCTGTCCAGCCCGCACGTTCTCTGGTCGGGCAGTCGGTGGGAATATCGCAAAAATTGGAGCGCATGCTCCACAGGCTGTTTTGGAACAAACGGTTCACATCTGCGTTTCCGCAGGTGAATAAGCCCGTCTGCGTCATTTGGGAATACACGGCGATGGCGGTGAACTGCGCGTCTGTCAAATCCACATCCGCTTCTACTTTCGCGTATCGGAAGCCATGGATGGTGAAGAAAGGCTTATACACATTCAGGCCGTCTTTGCAGGTATACACGATTTTCTGGGGAATGCCGCCATTTTTGTTGCGTTCCCCTGGTTCAAAGTTGCTCTGCGTGAAATTGCCGTTTTCATCCAGGGTTTCCCCGTGCCAAAGGATGATTTTCTGGCCTGCATTGGCGATGACGCGAAGCTCCGTATAGCCTGCCAGGTTTTGGCCAAAATCAACCACCGTATCACCGTTAGGCGTTTTGATGAAGGTGCCGGGAAAACGCTCCTGCTCCAGGATGGGCACGCTTTCCGTCGGAGCCAGATTGGAATAACCGACATTCCGCACCGTAACCCCGTGCCAGACCGTAATATCCTCCAGCCGGGCATCGTAGGTTTCACCGATTTCCAAATCATTTTCCCGGATGGGGCCTTGCTGGGAGGCCTCCCAGCTTTCATCACTCCACAGAATGGCCTTCCCATCCAATTCCATCTGACACAGCAGGGCCAGGTCATCCCCGTAAAAATTCCGCAGGCCGTCGATGCCCACATTGCCACGATACCAGCCGTCGCCCAGGATCACGAGCAGCTCGTTTTCACCGGCTTTCAGCAGTTCCGTTACATCATAGCACTGCACTGTCAGGCGCTTGCGGTAATCCCCGGTACCGGGAGCCAACACAAAATCACCCACCCGCTTCCCATTCAGGAAAGCGGCGTACAGGCCATGGCAGGTGACGTACAAGCAAGCATTGCCGGCCTGATCCACAGGAAACCTGCGGCGGAGATAAGACGCGGGCTGCTTGGATTCCGCATCATGGGGCAGCTCCGGGTCGATCCATTTGGCCCGCCAAACAGGCAGAGCGGCATTTCTGATCAGCATTTCAGCACCTCTCCTTCAGCCATTCTGCGCTGAGCTCCAGACTTTTTACCGGATCCTTGTCGATCCAGTTTTTGTGACTTTCCAACACAACGCCTTGGACACCATTCTGCAAGGCGATAGCAAGAAGACCGTCCAGATCCATATTGCCGGTGCCAAGCTCCATGCTGTCCTGCTTGAGGATGGGGGTCATGTAAGGGCCTTTTTGCCGGCAGCCCCGGTCGGTGATATGCCACAGCTTCATGCGGCTTCCAAGGCGGCGCATCCAGTCCTTGGCATCCGCACCGCCGTCTGTGAACCAGAAGCTGTCAAACTCAAAGCCAACATGAGCAGGATCAGTTTCGGAAAGCAACAGGTCGTAAGCCCGAAGGCCGGGTTTCACCTGCAGCAGCTCCACATTGTGATTATGGTACAAAAGGAATAGCCCCATCTTCTTCAGCACTTCGCCAGCCTTGTTGAGCCGGGCTGCCAGATCCCGCACAGCTTTCTCATCGCCATAGTCAAAACGGTACATGCCGGTGATGACTACGGTGTCGGTGCCAAAATCCTTCGCTTCCTGCGCAATCGCATCCGCTTCCCGCTCCAGACTGCCCAGATCGGTGTGCAGGCTGATGACGGACAAATCCGCCTCCCGCATGAGGTTTTTCCAATTCAGATTTCCGCCTTTGCCGGTGGGCATACCTGCCGCTCGGGTCATCAGCCGTACCATCAGGGAAGAAGGATGAATCATGAAGCGATTGAGTTCAAGGCCGTCGTAACCGGCGGCCTTGATGCGCTGCAGGGTCGTGCGGGCGGCGGCTTCGCTGCCCGTCACGGTCCCCAGCATGATTTGCTGTACTGCTTTTCTCATTTTTTGATCCCCTGCAAAATGCGGTTCAGCTGCTTGATGCTCTCTTCATCCGCGCCGCCCTGCTTGAGCAGGCTCATCATGGTCATGCGGCCCATCATGCGCTGGAGGGCGGGATTGTCCTTCACCGCGTCGGCGACATCGCCCCGCTCGGATGCTCCTTTGGCCATCATCTGGTTCACAATGGCCCCGGCCTGGGGATGCTGACGGATTTCGCCCAGGGTGTCCATGATGGAGAAACAGGTCGGGTCAATATCATCGCTGTCAAACCAGTTGGTGACGGAAACGGCAGCCTTGTTGAAAATGTAGCTCTCATCGGGCTCAGAAACCCGGCGGATACACATGCTGTCGTGTGCGTCACCCGCAAAGGCTTCAATCAGGTGCTCACCCAGCAGCGGGATGCGGAAGCGGAACACGGTCTGTCCGTCCTGTTCGCCGACGAACGCCCCGTCTACATACAGCTTCACATGCGGCTGATTGGAATACACCTTGATTTCGGTCTCCTCCTCGCAGCGGTTGATATACCGCTTGCCGCACAGATGCACGAAGGGCTCTTTTTTATTCCAGGCAGCCTTATAGAGATAGAAAGCGTCTTTGCGCAGCATCCGGTCAAATGTGACCAGACCCTTTTGGTTTTCGCCATGCTTGCCACCCTCGTCCCGGCCGTCGGCGGCGAAGTCAAACAGGTTCCACACATGAGTAGCCCAGAGGTAAGGCCGCTTTTCGATCATACGCAGCATGTGCTCATGGTATAGCGCCTGGTATTCCTCGGTGTAGTCGCCCTTTTCGGGATGAGAGGAATGGAAGGCAGGATTGGCGTCGGCCCCGTACTCCGAAAAGCCGATCACGCGGTTCGGATACTTGGCATGGTATTCATCAAAGAATTCATCTGTCTGTTCCAGCTCGCCCAGATACCAGCCGAAGTACAGGTTGTAGCTGTTGATGTCAGGAATCTCCAGGATGGGACTGTCGATCTCCAGCATGAACACATCGGCCATGGTGGTAAGGCGCGTTTGATCCATCCGGTGGCAGAGCTCGTTCAGCAACCGATGGTTTTCCAGCAGATCGTCATTGACCGCGCTGGCAGCGGTGATTTCATTGCTCAGGCCCCACACGGCAATACTGGGATGGTTATAGCATTGGGTGATCAGCTCCCGCATCTGGCTGAGCGTGTTTTCCCGGCCATTTGCCATGTGCAGGGTGATATAGGGGATTTCCGCCCACACCACGATGCCGTTCTCGTCGCACAGATCGTAGAATTCCTGGGCGTGCTGGTAGTGGGCCAAGCGCAGGGTGTTGGCCCCGATTTCCCGGATGATTGCCATATCGGCGGCGTGGTCTTCCTTCGACAGGGCGTTTCCCTTTTCCTTCAAATCCTGATGGCGGCTGACGCCTCGGAGAGGATAGCTGCGGCCGTTGAGGAAGAAGCCCTTTTCAGGATCAACCTTGAATTCACGGCAGCCGAAACGGGTGCTGATCTCGTCTCCGCTTTCCAGCTTCGCCGCCGCGGTGTACAGCCAGGGATCATCCACGCCGTCCCACAGATGGACGTTTTCGATCACAAACTCCGCCTGGGCATGGCCGCTTTCGGAGGGAACAGTTTTGCTTTCACCATTCACGGTCACGGTGACGCTATCCGCGTTTTGCCAAGTTTCCACAGTCACGGCAGCGCTGCGCTTTTCCAAATCTACAATGGGCGTCACTTTGATACCGGGCGTGCCGTCCCGGAGCAGCTCAAAATGCTCCTCCGGCACCGAAATCAGCCTGACCTCCCGGTACAGACCGCCGTAGAAGGTGAAGTCTGCCTTCTGCGGATATACGTGATCGCTGTCCTCGTTGCTGACAGAGATCTCCAGCAGGTTCCTTTCCAGCAGCTTCCCGGTCAGCTCCGCCCGGAAAGCGGAATATCCTCCCTCGTGGTGGCAAAGCTTTTCACCGTTCAGATACACTTCACAGGTGTGGGCTGCGCCGTTCAATTCCAGGAATACGCAGTCCCCCGCTGTTTCCTCTGCGGACAGCGCCCGCGCGTACCAGCAGGTACCGCGGTAATAATCGTTGCCGCCATCCTGGCCGTCAATTGCGTTCCAGGTATGGGGCAGCGAAACCGCTTCCAGAGCGGCGTCCCGGCTTCTGCCGAAACGCCAGCCCTCCTTCAATACTGTGATTTTACGCATTGGCAGGATCTCCCTTATGCAGCTCTTTTTCAAACAGTTCATTCTGCGCTGAAGCTTTCTTTTCCTCGATCCGCTTCTGTACATTGACCATTTCATTCTTATCCAGCTTACAGAACCGCATGGCGATCAGGGTAACAATCCAGCCCAGGATGGCCAGACCGTAGCGCAGGAACATGGTCATCCAGAACACGCCGGAGGTAGCGGGGTCACCAGGCTGAGGCATTGTAGCGGTGTAACCGATCAGGGCTACACAGCCGGTGGCGATGGCCGCGGAGAAGGAGGAAACGATCTTATCCACCAGGCTGTAGGTGCCGGTGACCACCGCCGGGATATACTTGCCGCTTCGATCCAGCTCATAGTCGATGATATCCGCCATAAAGCCGGTGTTCGCCGTGGTCACGCACATGGCGAAACCGTTGGTTATGAAGGTCAGGGCTACAAAGAGGATCATGGTCACGCCCATGTTGGCAATGGTTTCTGTGCCCACCGTATGGCGGGTGATGATGAAGAAAGCGATGAGAACCAGATTG
>CACWXY010000072.1 GCA_902764915.1 uncultured Eubacteriales bacterium
CAAGTTCGAGAATGGTGTACTGAGCCTGATGATTCCTAAGAAGGAAGCCCCGAAGGTTCCTGAAAAGAAACAGATTTTGATTGAAGGATAAACACAAACTGCAAGCCCGCAGTCTGGTTCTTACGAGCCGGATTGCGGGCTTGTTTTTTGGTTTGGCTCAGGAATCAGTTTTCCAAAACCATATGAATGTTGGTGGGAAGCTCTCTCCTCCAATCCATCCTAATCGGAATGGGTGCAAGCCAATGGATGATGGGCTTCCTGTCCGGAAACTTTGCGCTCCTGGGACCAACCCAGAAGGTATGCCAGTGCGCAGCCCGCACATGAGGACACGAATAGAATCGTGAGGGTTTACCTTCGGGCAGAGTCTCATTTTTTTATTGTCACGGTTGCCAAAGCACCTGTTTTTGTCCTGTGGGTTCTGAAGGAGAGCATTCCATGACAGAAAATCAGAAACGGCGGATCACTCTGATGCGTCAGAATCACATAGGCTACACTGCAATTGCCAATGAACTGAAGCTGCCATGGATGCTGCGGAGCAAGCGCTGACAACAGCGAGAGCCAAGCTCGAGGCAGAGGCCCAGAACGCAAAGGAAACAAAAGCCCAGATCGATGAGCTGCTTTCCTGGGCTGAATGCTTCGACAAGGTCAACACAGAAACAAAGCATATGATCATGGCCAGGCTGATTGAGCGGGTTGACCTGGGTGACGGTTACAAGGTGCACATCAAGTTCAAAATCTCAAAAGCGCAGTTTGAAGGGGCACAACAGTAGAAGAAACATTCCGGCGGTTTACAAAGTTTTTTTGATTAGGCTCTTTGATGCAGAAAAAATCATGAAAATCACCTAAAAATATCATAACGGGTGATTTTTTATTCTTTCGAGACAGGGTATAACGGGACTATCCGGCTTTTCACACTTTCCATCACTGCCAGGAGATCCTTCTTCTCGGTAAAAATGGTCATATCCTGGCTGCGTCCATCGCTTCGGCTAAGGAACCCACCGCCGCAGAAATCAAATGTAACAGTGAGAAATCCCATATCTGCCAGCAGCTCTGCATACTTGCAGCACATCCGTTCATTGGCCATAAAGCCGTGGCACAGGATCACAGCATCCTGCGGATGGCTTCTCTTTCCGAACACGTGACCGCGTATCTTCAGATCGTCACGACTGCAAACGAAATTCATCTCCTCCGACTCCTTCAACACAGCATGTATGTAGCGATGCATTCCCTGTCTTCGGGGACAGTGACTGCAGAGAAATCCCTGTCATCCGCATTTCCGGCTTCCTGAAGCATCATGTTCTTCCTTCCGGATGCAGATCGATCGACCTGTCAGGTTATGCGTAACCATACGCTGATTCCCTGCAGTATGCTGCCCCAGAGCGTTTTATGTAATCGATTCAGTCAATGTGACAATTGACAAATAATGCCGTGACCCGGCTGCTGCTTTCCAGCCAATAGCGGGAAATAGAACCGCTGCTTCCATGAAAGCAGAATCGTCCTCTGTCTTCCACAGACTGACCGGCCAGCATTGACTGAAGAAAGCTGATCGTCGTTCCATGGGATACGACAATCATCCGGTCTGCAGGACAGGAGAGCATATCCAGATAGAAAGGCCAGACCCGGTTCCACAGTTCGCGATCTGATTCCGCATCCGGGAAATCGCGATGATCCGGATCATAAACATGCCGCCTGCGGGCTGCATTCTCCCGGTACCATTCCCTGGTTCTGCCGTTTCCAAGCCCGGCGTTCACCTCCCGCAGTTCTTCCCGGATAACCGGTGAGATACCGAGACACCGGTTGATCTCTTCTGCGGTCTGACAAGCCCGGTTCTGCGGCGATACAAACATGGACCAGGCATGGCTGCAGCCTTCGCGCTTCAGCCATTCGCCGATCCGGAAAGCCTGCTCCCGCCCTCTTGCTGTCAGATTCCACTCGTACCCGGCCCCGATATGGTCATTTACATGGTGTTCGGATTCCGTATGCTGAACAAGAATCATGCTTTTCATGCTGTCCCCCTGTGCAGACGCCGAAGCATTAGAATCAATCCTTCGGCCTGTCTGCATAGTACCTGCGTTCAGAGCGATAGATCAGTATACTCGGAAACAGGCGCCATATCACCGCTGCCTTTTGCCGGCGTTCATGAGAAAACGTCTTCTGCAGATGGAAAGCGGAAGACGCCATGCCCGCCGGTCCGTCTGCTATGCCTACAACACATGTGAGCAGCAGGACAAGGCACATTGCGATGCCTTCCCATACAGCCATGATCATGTCTTCCGTTTCTCCCTGATTCTCTCTCTCTCTTATCAGAGCCTGCACGGCCCATCCCGTGCCATCGGCCTGATGCCATATACCAATATAGCATGGATCTGCAGGATTGGAAAGCCGGCCCCGGTGAGAAAGCTGCGCCTACCGCCTTGCCGTGCCGGGGGCATGGCACTGGACCTGCCTGTATACGAAGAAGACCGGGAAAAGCATAAAAGCGCGGCCTGCGGAGTCCATGCAGAGCGAAGAGGAAGCCTGCCTTGCGGGCGCGGACGCCAGGAGGCATGCGCAGGGCATCTGCTGTGAAAGAGCTGTATCCGGTGGATCCGCATGGATTGCGGCACATCCGGTTTTTGCGGCGGAGCAGGCGCAGAGGCAAGCAAGGAATCCGGAAAGCGTCCGGTCTTGCCTTGACCGAGGAAGAAGCGGATAATCTGCTCTGGGAAAGGCGGGGCTGCCCTGTGCGAGTGAACCTGCGCGGCCGGCATACAATACTGAAATCAACCGGCCGGGAAATGAGGAGAAGATGAAGCGAATGAAGGCGGTGAATACGATCGCCATTGTCAGTCTGTCAAGCGGCATTCTGGGAGAAGCATTCGTCCGTTTTGAGGAAGAAATCGGCCTTCGCAGGCTGAGAGAATACGGGCTGAAGGTAAAGTTCATGCCGCATGCGCACAAAGGGACGGCATACGTGAAAGCGCATCCTGAAAAGAGAGCGGCGGACCTTCTGGAGGCCTTTCGTGATCCGGAAACCGATATGATCCTGTGCGCCATCGGCGGGGACGATACCTATCGGCTGCTTCCTTACCTGTTTGCGCACAACGAACTGGCGCAGGCGGCTGCAGACAAGATATTTCTTGGTTTCTCCGATACAACCATCAATCATCTGATGCTTCACAGGGTGGGTCTGCCCACATTTTACGGACAGGCATTTCTGCCGGACCTGTGTGAGCTCGGACCGGAAATGCATCCGTATACCCGGACCTATTTCGAGGAACTGATAGCCACCGGAAGCATCAGGGAAATCACCCCCAGCCCTGTCTGGTATGGAGAACGGGAACAGTTTTCACCGGACCAGGTCGGAAAGGCACTCGTCCCGCGTCCCAATCAGGGCTTTGAACTGCTGCAGGGCCCGCCGTGCTTTTCCGGGAAGATCCTGGGCGGGTGCATTGATTCCATGTACGATATGTTCTGCGGCGATCGGTATGCAGATATGCCGGAACTGTGCCGACAGTATAAATTGTTCCCCGATGCGCAGGAGTGGAAGGGGAGAATCCTTCTTCTGGAATCCAGCGAGGAAAAACCGGCTCCGGAGAAGTACCGAAAGGCGCTTGAACAGCTGAAGGCCGCCGGCGTTTTTGATGCAGTGAACGGTGTTCTCGTGGGAAAGCCCATGGACGAAGCCTATGCGGAAGAATACAGACAGCTGCTGACGGAAGTGATCGACCGGCCGGACCTTCCGATTCTGCTGAATCTGAACATCGGGCACGCCATGCCCCGCTGTATCATGCCCTTTGGGATCGAGGCACATGTGGACGCGGAGCAGCAGGTGATACGTTTTAGGAATGAACCGTGCAGGCGCGTTTCCTGCCGTGAGAGGAAGGCAAAAGGATGATTCGACAGTCGGATGTGGATTATGCAGAAGAAATCATAGAAAACCTTTCTGTATCAGACATCCGCAGGATTTATGCGGATTATCTCCTCGTGTGGGTGTGCGGTTCCGGGACCGGCACAGGACATCCGGCCGGAAACTATTACTGTGTGCTGGATTATAAGGGAAACACGCGGTTTATAGAGGGAGAAATATACGGCGCTTCCGCAAACGCTGCCATGATTGAAGGATTCCGCGAGGCTGTGAGCAGCGTCAAAAAGCCGATGCAGATGCTTTTGCTTGCGCCCTGTCCGCTGGGATTCCAGACAGCCTTTCGCGGGAAAGGCCCGAATGCCGAAAGACTGCAGGCGGCACTGGAGAAAGTGAAAGAAAAAGGATGTTCTCTCCGCACGAGCGTGATAACCGGCGATCTGATCCGGCAGTTTGTCATGGCACAGGGCGGAAAAACACAGGTAAGCAGGGAAAACCGATACAGGAAAATGGTCTGCGATGAATGGGTGGATAGAGTATGCACCCTTTTACAGGAGAATGGCGTGGATCCGGCAGTGATTCAAAAGGTCAGACAAATAACGGCTGAATAGCTGAAAATGCAAGGGACAAGCATTGTGTGGCCTGGAAGAATCATGAGAGGCGAAACCCCTGCCGGGGCGCCTTTTTCTGATGTCCGGACAGGGAAGCATTCTGTGCCTGTCTTCGCTCCTTCAGGAAACAGCAGGGCGGCTTACCGGGCCGCTCCCGGGCGTGCCGCGTTTCCTGAAAGCAGGCCTGTCATCCACTGGCAATGCCCTGTCCCCATGGGGATCCGCGGGAAAAGAAATCCCGCTGGTACGCCTGTGGCTTTGGAAAGCTGCGGCCGGAACCAGAGCCCAGGACAGGCGCTGCGGTGCCTGAAGCGGATGCTTAAACCGAACGGGACTGATGAATCACGAAATGGTTCTTCCTGCAGGATATCAGGCCGTCTCTCTGCATTCTGCCCAGCTCCTTTGACAGCGCGCTGCGCTCCAGGTTCAGATAATCCGCCAGCTGCTGGCGGTCGAACGGGATATCAAAATCCTGACAGCCCTTCTGCATGGAAACGGAATGAAGATATGCCATCACCCGGCCGCGAATGGTCTTGGGCGCGGTATGGAAGCTGCGTCCGGAAAGAACCAGGTTTTTCTGCATGGAGATCGTCAGCAGATTGGAGATATACTTCAGTGCCCAGGTGCTCTGACTGCACTTCAGGCTTTGGATTCCGCCGCTGCGGAGGAAGAGAATGCGGCAGTCCTCACTGGCTGTCACATCTACCAGCAGCGGCGCATGATCCAGAAGGGCATAGGTCTCCGCAAATACCTGGCCCTGGCCGACATGGCTGATGATGGTACGGCTGCCCCATGCGTCATTGCGCTCGATCGTAACGCTGCCCTCAAGAACAAGCCCCAGGCGTTCCGTGACCGAACCTGCCCGCAGAAGGGTTTCGCCTTTTTCAAAGCGCTTCTCATACCCTTCCAGTGCCTGCAAGGCGCTGGCGATTTCCGCCGCATCCATGTCCCGGAAGAGCAGATTGTCCTGCAGCTGTCTGATGTTCATTGTTTTCCTCCTTTTTTCGAAAATGTGGTTATAACCACATACAAACCGGGCTTATCATACTACAATCTGACTGCAAGCGTAAGGAGGTGCTTTTATGATCCGAAAGATCATTCACATTGATGAGGAAAAGTGCAACGGGTGCGGACTGTGTGCAGCAGCCTGTCACGAAGGCGCCATTGATATGGTGAACGGAAAAGCCAGACTGGTCAGGGAAAACTTCTGCGACGGCTTTGGCGATTGCCTGCCGAACTGCCCGACAGGCGCCATTACCTTTGAAGAAAGAGAGGCGCCGGCGTATGATGAAGCGGCGGTCAAAGAGGCACAGGCGGCCAGAAAAATGCACGAAACAGAGCATGCACACCATGAGGGCGGCTGCCCCGGTTCCCGTATGATGCAGCTCAGGCAGAGCGAGGCAGAGGACGCGCCTGTGGCGAGCGGCAGGCCTGTCTCCCGGCTAGCCCAGTGGCCGTGCCAGATCAAGCTGGTGCCGACCAGGGCGCCGTTCTTTGACGGGGCAAAGCTGCTGATCGCCGCTGACTGCACCGCCTATGCCTATGCCGGCATGCACGAGGCATTCATGCGCGGCAGGATTACGCTTATCGGCTGTCCCAAGCTGGACGATGTGGACTATACGGAAAAGCTGACGGCGATCATCCGTGACAACCCGATCCAGAGCGTGACCATTGTACGCATGGAGGTGCCCTGCTGCGGCGGGCTTCAGCGGGCGGCGCAGAACGCGCTGCAGGCCAGCGGCAAGTTCATTCCCTGGCAGGTGATCACGATCTCGCGTGATGGAAAAGTGCTGGACTGAGGGGCAGGAAAGCGCATTCCGTGAGCGCTTTCCCTTTGCCAGGGTCGGGCATTATTTGCTATCATCAGTAAAGCGGTTTGCGATGGCCCTGCAGCCGGCGTCGTTCAGGCGCAGCTTTATTCTTGCATCGGGAGGCGGAAATCATGATTCGGGTTGCTTTCTTTGATACCAAGGCGTATGACAGACCTTCCTTTGAACACTATGGCAGTGCGCATGACATGGAGTTCAGGTTTCTGGAAACGAAACTGAACGAGGATACTGTGGAACTGGCCAGGGACTGCGATGCAGTATGCGTGTTTGTGAACGACACCGTAAATGCGGCGGTCATTGACAGGCTGTACGCCATGGGCATAAAGCTCATTGCCCTGCGCTCTGCCGGATACAACAATGTGGATGTGCAGGCAGCCTTCGGGAAAATCCATGTGGTGCACGTCCCGGCCTATTCGCCTTATGCGGTGGCCGAGCATGCCATGGCCCTGCTGCTGACCTCGGTGCGGCGCATTCACAAGGCATATAACCGGACGCGGGAGTTCAACTTCTCCCTGAACGGTCTGACGGGCTTTGATTTTCACGGAAAAACCGTGGGCGTGATCGGCACCGGGAAAATCGGCAGAATCTTCATCGATATCTGCCGGGGCTTCGGCATGAAGGTGATTGCCTATGACCGGTTTCCAGCGCAGGACAGCGGCATCGCGTATGTGACGCTGGATGAACTGTTTGAGCGCAGTGACATCATTTCCCTTCACTGTCCGCTGACCGATGATACGCGGCATATGATCCAAGCAGACGCGATCGGGAAAATGAAAAAAGGCGTGGTAATCGTCAACACCTCCCGGGGCGGCCTGATCGATACCGAAGCGCTGCTGGAAGGCATCAAGGCCAGGAAGATCGGTGCGGCCTGCCTGGATGTGTACGAGGAGGAGGCGGACATCTTCTTTGAGGACCGCTCCGGGCATATCCTGAATGACGAACTGCTTTCCCGCCTGATCTCCATGCCCAATGTGATCGTGACCTCGCATCAGGCGTTTCTGACGGAGGAGGCGCTTGACAACATTGCGGAAACGACCGTCGGCAATATTCTGTCCTGTTTTGAAAATGACGGCATCTGCGATAATGAGCTGTGCTATCGCTGTGGCAATATCGAACGGTGCAGAAAAGAACGGAAGGATAAGTGCTTCTGAGGCGGGCTTCGTGCGGCACGCATTGCCTGACCTGAAACGGTTCTGTGCATATTGTGCCATGGATCCATCTTTCGCAGAAAAAATCGTCAGTAAGGCCTGTGCCGCCATGATCGACGCCCTTGCGTGCGGTGAGGGATGCATCGGGTCTGACGAAACGCCCGCGCATGCCTGTGTGCAGAACAGGATAACATCTGGCGGTGCTGACCGCGGCACTGCCGGGGCTTTCATTTGGAGACAGCGGCATCCGGCCCACCGGCGTCTGCGGACGGGGACGGCTGTATCGTAGGCCTGGAAAGGTGCGCAGGCACCATGCGCGCACAGGTCGAAACTCGCCGGGACAAGCGCCTGCACATGGCCGGATCGGACAGGGAGCTTTTGGCTTTCCCTCTGCAGAAAGCTGCCTGCAGCTGACTGCGGGAAAAACGGCTGCGATACACACCCTGGCATTGTTCCCCGACAGGGAGGCATGATACGCGCTGTTTGCCCGGCCCGTGACCCGGGCGCACATATGAGCGGGAACACCGCGCTTATGGGAATGGAATAAGCCCGCGCACGGCTCTGCATGACGGACCAGCGCGGGCTTTATGGGTTTCCGGAAACGTACCGCATCCGAAGCTTTGCGGCCAGGCGTTTCTCTATCGGGCGGCTCAGTACCAGTTGTATTTGTAATACGCGCTCTCACTGCCCATCAGAAAGCTGTTGATCATCTGCGCATAGCGCGCAGGGGTTGTTTCCATATCCGTGTACGCAAACGCGAAACGGGAGGAAGCAAACCATGACCCGTCACTTGAGGGGAAATAGCACACGCCTTCCGTGACCACGCCATCTGCCTTTGTCAGTTTATAGCGGCCGTCTGTTCCGGAAGGTCCCACTCTGTGCACGGCTGACGTGACCTTTACAATGCCGTCCGCATCATAATCGGCGGTATATGTGCCGCTGAATCGCATCCATTCCTTGTCTTCATCATCGCCCCAATTGGCATACATGCCGGTATTGACGGTTTTCAGAAGCAGACCGTTCTGTACAGTCACGGAAACGGAATCCACCTCTTCGGCGTAAGAATGGCTGTTCTCTGCGCTTTCCATATCATGGATGCGCTCATCGCGGAGTACCAGCGTGAAGTACGCGTCCCCGTTTCCATACTGATAGTACAGCGCATTCTTTCGGCCTTCGCTTTCTTCATACACATTGTAAACACAGCCGTTGCGATACTCCGTGACGGAGAGAAGAGCGCCGTCCGCGTCATAGCTTTGCCGCTGTGTGGGCATGCCGTCCTCAAAAGCATACGCAAAAGCCGTGATGACGTGCATGTCTGCGTCAATCTCGTACAGGTCGATCGACACAGGGTATTCGTTCTCATACGTAAAATCCCATGTTCTGCATGGCACCCATGCATTCGTTTCATAGTCGATGGCATATTCCGTCACTGTCTTCACGAGCCGCGGACGGATGCCTGTTTCTTCTGCATGGGCACAGATGCACAGAGCAGCCAGCAGTGCTGCTATAAAAAGCAATGAAAGCCGTTTTTTCATAAAGGCTACCTCCTTACAGTACGCCGGGGAATGTCATGCAGCGGCTGTTTCCGAAGCGGGTGCACAGGATGGTTCTGCCGGTGCGGAAGCCAGGGCGTTTCCTTTCCTGAAGGCATGCGCGCCGCGGTCTGCACGCGAAAGCATCATCGGCATGGACACGCTCGCTTCCATTCGTACTGTTTCCCGGAGAACTGTTCTTCCGCGTGCGAACAGCCATGCTCTTCCATTTTTCGCCTGACAGGCAATGTGTGTATCCAATCGGGGGCCCTTCGCGGGGCCTGGGCAGAACCTCTCTGCATGGCGCATGCCGGGTTCTGTCCCTGAAGACAGCAGCAGGCAGCACGGAGGGGAAAGCACACGCTGTCTCCGTCCGCCGGTGCAGGGAGAATATGCTCGTCTTGCCGCAGCCAATGATTTCCCTCTTCAGGAATGCGTCTGGCATGGCCTGATGCCGGACGGGATGCCCGCCTGTACTTACGCTTATTCTCCCTTCTCATGCCGACGGAAAGCCTCGCCGATGGAGCAGCAGATCACATCCGGCTGACGGGAGACCGTCTGACAGATCCGCTCGAGCTTCTCCCAGTTGCTCTCCTTTGTACCGAAGTCAAACTCATACCCATGGGCGAACATCAGGAAGAACAGGTCGTCGTCACCGGGCTTCATCATCAGGAACTGTTCAATGCACGGAAAGGTTTTCTTTGCGATGTGCCAGCAGGTCAGCGGCATGGCCAGCGGGTCCTCCGGGAAGCGGAAGGAAGGCTGGCTGGGTGCAGTCGCCAGCCGTGCATAGCGGATGCCCGCCGCCTGCAGTGCGCTGCGGCTGACATTGGCGCCTGCGCCGTAGGGATAGGCAAAGCCGGTGACTGTCTGCCCGAACAGCCCGGACAGCGCCGTGACATCGTCCCTGACCTGGCGGATGCGCTCTTCCTCGCTGCACCTGGCCATGTTCATATGGCTGACGGTGTGGGAGGCGATTTCAAAGCCGGCGTATACGTCCCTCAGCTCGTTTTCCGGAATGCGGAAGTGCGGGACATAGGGCAGCAGATGATGCTTTTTCGCCTCAAATCGGGCAGCGGGCATTTCGGTTATGCCCATGTTGCCGATGCGGCCTTCATAGGTTTTATCCCCGAACAGACCGGAATTCAGATGAGTGCGCACAAACAAGTACGCGGCGGAAGCCGCGTATGGTTCTGACAACCATGCAGGATTAAGGCCCTGCCATCTGCCGCCATAGATGAAACGATGCGCCTTACCGATTAGCGCAAGCGATTCGGAACCAAAGCATGGCGCAAACGGAGCAAGTCACCAAAAGGTACAAGGTGCGACTGAGCTTCTACGGAAAAGACAACATGAGGAGTAAGAGTGGGTTTCTTTGAATTCGAGGTTCCAATTTCTCCTAATTCGGGACATCGTCATGTACCTTAACGGCGATGCTGTAGCGCCAATTGGATCTTTAACCTGTTCAATGGATGACGGATCGCTGCAGGATGGATACAAGATTGTATCATAACGAACCGAAAGAAGCTGTCGTGCGACTATTGCTGTAACCGCATGACCACAGGGATTACCCTGTGCCGACAGTTGTCACGTACCTGGATTGTCAGAATAATGTGGATTACCTGCACGCATCAAAGGAGGTGAAATGCAGGTTACAGAGACCTCATAGTAGTCCGAGACAGGGAGAGCCTGTCACATGGCGAAGGAGGTCAGTCAATTGTCCAGTAATATGAAGGTGGTGAGTGAGGAATGCCTCAGGATTGCACAAATACGCAAATTCAGAAGCCATCATCTGAGATTCTGGAACATCTACGAGAATGCTCAGCAGAGCATAAGAATGAAGAGTTTACAAGACTGTACAGGTATCTATTACGAGAAGATGTGTATATCGCTGCCTATCAAAACCTCTATGCAAATAAAGGCGCTATGACCAATGGCATTGACCATGATACAGCAGATGGATTCGGAATGGAATATGTGGAAGAGCTCATCGAAGAACTTCGAAAAGGCACTTACCATGCTAAGCCTGTTCGAAGAACGTACATACCGAAGAAAAACGGAAAGCTAAGACCGCTTGGCATACCGTCCTTTCGGGATAAGCTGCTGCAAGACGTAATCAGAATGTATCTAGAAGCAATATATGAGCCGCTGTTCAGTGAGTACTCACATGGCTTTCGGCCCAGAAAAAGCTGTCATACAGCGTTTGCACAAATCAAGAAAACATTCACTGGTGTACCCTGGATCATAGAAGGCGACATATCACATTGTTTCGACGACATCGACCATGATATCCTTATACGTATTCTGTCAAGGAAAATAAAGGACAACCGATTCCTGCAAGTCATCCGAGAATTCCTAAAAGCCGGATATGTAGACAATTGGGTTTTCCATAATACATACTCTGGCGCAGCCCAAGGTGGAATTGTCTCACCTATACTCATGAATATATACATGAACGAGATGGACAAAGAAATCGAAAAGTTGCAAACGGAATTTAGCTTATGTGGAGAACAGCAGAAGAACATTCAGAACCCGCAATACACACGTATTCAAAGAGCGATAGCCAGAATCAATAAGTCAATAAATTGTAGTGCTATAGGTGCTGAACGAGATGCTATGATAAAACAAAAGAAGCAACTGTATAAGCAACTCGTCACCACACCAAGCAAATTGCCTACAATGAAAAAGCTGGTCTATGTCAGGTATGCCGATGATTGGCTTTGTGGAGTACACGGTAGCAAGGAAGACTGTGAAGCTATCAAGACCTATATTGGAGAATTCTTACACGATCAACTATCGCTAA
>CACWXY010000073.1 GCA_902764915.1 uncultured Eubacteriales bacterium
GGCTGTCCTGGTCGGCTATACCGAATACTACCTGACTGAAAAATTTAAAAACGAAACCGGACTGTCTGTCAGCGATTATGTCAGAAACGCAAAAATCAAGCGCGCGAAAATGCTGCTGCAATCTACTGACCTGAGCGTCAGTGAAATCGCGGATCGGCTGGCCTTCAATTCGGTTAATTACCTGATTCGCGTGTTCAAAGAACTGGAAGGCTGCACGCCCGCAGCCTTAAGGGAGAAGCTGAAGGCAGAACTGCATTAATCATTGCCAAAAGCCTTTTCCCTATGTGTTTGACAATACTTATTGGTTTGGCATGCACAAAACGAATTTCGGGATAATAGCTGCAAGCAAGGCAAATGTATTACATTTTGCATAAAATCTCAGTTAAGTCATTGTCGTTTTCCTTCATGATGGTTTAGCTGATGCATGGCAAACGCCAGTTTAAACAGCTTGTTGGAAGATGCAATGACTTTTTTTGATAAGCCTGGTACGGATTGATGGCGATAACGCTCTTGGGGACGCCCTTTGAAAAGGGCATCCCCGCCGATGAGGCATCCCCCGGCCTAAACTGAATTTCGGGCTCTGCCCGAACCCGCCCTCGCCGGGTGGCAGGAAAGGAAGGTATTCCTTTCCTTGTACAAGAGGGTATTCCGTGTCGCTGCGTCAAGGGTGCTATTTATCCTTCCCGCCTTCGGCGTGAACATAAACCGCATCCCGCTCCGCGGGCAAACCCTTGACTCTGCTCCCGCTCCTATGTCATCCGCCAGACAGGATGCAGTTGGCGATTTTTAACTGACGCATTTTGGCTATTTCTTTCCGACTCGAAATGGCTAAATCAAAGCGACTGTGGATGGCTGATTTCACCCGACCCTAACACGCATTCCCACTCGCTTCTGGCAAAGCCATTCTAAGCGATTTTGTCAGGGTTATTTCGCTCCGATTATCCACATTCGTCATATTCCATCCTTTGGGATGGGCTATCCGACTTTGTGTTGCCAAAGTGTTGCCACGCTTGGCACTCTTAGTAAAATCAGTTCACTATTTCGATTTTTCCTGTCTTGTGCTTCCTCGCCAGATTTCGATGCTGGGGATCTGCACGGTGGTGAGGGCAGGCTCCACCAGGGCGGATTGGGAGGTGCCGTCAAAGCCGGTGACCATGATGTCGTCGGGAACGGACATGCCTTTTTTCTTGATGGCGTTCAACAGATGAATGGCCAGATAGTCATTGGCGCACATAAAGGCGTCGGGCAAAGCAGGCATGCGGTTCATCTGCGCGATCAACCATTCCGGATCGTTATAGGGTGAATCGTCCGGCGCCAGAATGCAAAGTCGCTCATCCAGAGGCAGCCCTGCCTGCTCCATGCCCATCCGGAAGCCAAACCAGCGTTCATAAAAACTGCCGCAGTGATTTCTGTCGCCCACAAAGCCGAGCCGGCGCGCCCCGAGGGCGACGAGCCGCTTCATGACGGCACTGATGCTGGCAACGTTCTCCATGGATACAAAGTCGCAGGGGTACAGGCGGATGAGGGAGTGCGCCGGGCTGTCGATCACGATGATTGGCAGATTCAGGTCACAGATCATCCGCAGATAATTGGCGTCAAACAGCTCTATCGCCACAATCCCTGCCGTCTGGTCAGGAATGAAGTGGGGCGGAAGCTGCCTCTCCGCCAGCTCTTCGGCGGAGATCTCAAACATTTTCAGGGTATAGCCCGCCCGGCAGATCTGGTCGGTAAAGGCGGTGACAAAAAAAGTGCCAAAGTGATAATCCACAGGCATATTGCTGGTCAGCAACGCAATGGTGCCGCTCTCCCGTCTTGCTGCGCCGGCTGTTTCCTCTGCCGGCAGCCCGTAGCCCAGCTCTGCCGCCTTCTGCTGAATCAGCAGCCGGGTAGACTGCGGAACGGCTCCGCGTCCGTTGAACACCTTGGATACCGTGTTCCTGGACAGACCACACGCGTCCGCGATGTCCTGCATGGTGACTCTTTTGGTTGGCATGGGCAGATTCCTTTCCTGTTCTTCGATGACAGTATAGCATGTCTTTTGCTCAATGGAAAGTTTACATAATGTAAATACTGAAAAATTTGGTTCTTCCGTTTTGCACATATGTATGTGCTTTTCGGGCGGCAATTTGTCATTTTGAAAAAAAATCCGTCCGACTGTTGACAATATGTAAATCAAGATGTAAAATCGAGCCACAAACCAATGCGTGGGAAAGTTGTGCGTAACGTAAAGTTATGCACACAGAATGCAAACCATCCACGCTACGATGAAAGAGAATGCTTCCGCGGACAGGAAGGGAGGGCAGCGCAGACAGATCCAGGGCGGAGGCGACGCGTATTATTCTCCGGTACCTGAGCACAAGGAGGGAGACAATGCAGGCCACAAAGCAGACCGCCGCAGCTGCAGCACGGCAGAAAAGCCCCAAAATGGGCTTTGGGAAGCGGCTGCGGAACTTTTGCGATAACAGTCCCTATCTTCTGATGATTCTGCCGGCAATCATCGTCGTGTTCCTGTTCAACTACCTGCCCATCTACGGTGTTCTGATCGCCTTCCAGGATTTCATGCCCGGCGATCCGATTCTCTCGAGCGAGACCGTCTGGGTGGGCTTTGACAACTTCAACCGCTTCTTCTCCGATCCGCAGTTCTGGCCGCTGATGAAGAACACCTTCCTAATCTGCATCATCGGCTTTGCCATCGGCTTCCCGCTGCCGATCATCGTTTCTCTGGCACTCAACGCGGTCAAGCGCAAGCAGGTCGCCAAGGTGTTCCAGACCATCTACACCGCTCCGCACTTCATCTCGCTGGTTGTGCTGGTCGGTATGCTGCGGCTGTTCTTCGGCATCGACGGCCTGGTCAACAACATCGCGGCACACCTGGGCGCCGAGCGGTTCCAGTACATGCTGGAGGCCTCCGCCTTCCGCCCGCTGTACATTCTGTCAAGCAACTGGCAGGATTTCGGCTGGAGCGCGGTGATCTACATCGCGGCCCTGTCCAATGTGGACCCGGTGCAGCACGAGGCTGCCATGATCGACGGCGCGACCCGCTTCCAGCGCGTGATTCATGTGGATATTCCGGCCATCATGCCCATGATCAGCGTGATGCTCATCATGTCCATTGGCGGTCTGATGGGCGTGGGCTATGAGAAGGCCCTGCTGATGCAGCATGACGCCAATCTGTCCGTCAGCGAGCTGATCTCCACCTATGTGTATAAGCGCGGTCTGACCGGCGTGCCGGATCAGGCGTACGCCACCGCCATCGGTCTGTTCAACTCCGTCATCAACGTGCTGCTGCTGATCATTGCCAACACGACCTCCAAGCGGTTCTCCGAGAACTCGCTGTGGTAAGGGAGGGAAGACGAATGAGCAACGTAAAAGCTGTATTCAAAGAGAAGCATCACGCGCTGAAGGACACCAGGGGTGACAGAATTTTCCACTTCATCAACCTGTGTGTGCTGACGCTTCTCGCGCTAATCATCCTGTACCCCCTGTACTTTATCATCATCGCCTCCTTCTCCGACCCGGATGCCGTACTGGGCGGCGAGGTGGTTCTAGCTCCGGTTCGGGTCACGCTGGAGGGCTATGAGTACATCTTCCAGCGTCAGGACGTCTGGTCCGGTTATCTCAACACGATCATCTATACGGTGATCACCGTCATCCTCGCGCTGGCTGTCACCATCCCCGCGGGCTGGGGCCTGAGCCGCAAGACCACCCCCGGCAAGAAGTTCTGGATGCTGTTCTTCATCATCCCCATGTTCTTCGGCGGCGGCCTGATCCCCTTCTACAACGTGATGAGCAGTCTGCGGCTGATCAACTCAGCCTGGGCGGTGATCCTGCCCGCGATCATGTCCGTGTGGAACCTCTTCATGTGCAAGACCTTCTTTGAATCCTCCATCCCGGAGGGCATGCTGGAGGCCGCGCGCATCGACGGCGCGGGCAAGTTCCGCACCTTCTTCTCCATTGTGCTGCCCCTGTCCAAGGCCATCATCGCCGTGATGGCGCTCTACTACGCGGTGGGCCAGTGGAACAGCTATTTCAACGCCATGATCTTCCTGCAGGATCCCACAAAGTACCCACTGCAGCTGGTTCTGAAGGAAATCCTGATCGCCTCTGAGAGCACCGTGGGCGGCAGCGGCGAGACTATCCTGCAGCAGTACCGCCAGGCCAACCTCCTGCGTTACGTCTCCGTGATCGTATCCAGTCTGCCCGTACTGTGCCTGTATCCCTTCGTTCAGAAATACTTTGCCCAGGGCGTCATGATCGGCTCCCTGAAGGGCTAAGAGGAGGAACACACCATGAAAAAGATGAAGATATGGCTTGCTCTGCTCCTGCTGGCAGCCATTGCCATGAGTCTGACCGCCTGCGGCAGCAACAACAACAGCACCCCTACCACTGCCCCGACCGAGGTTGCCGCCGCCACAGACGCGCCTGCCGCCACAGACGCGCCCGCCGCCTCCACCGCGAACGAATCCAGCGCTGAGACTGAAACCAAGGCTGAGGCGCCCGCCGCGGAAAACAAGACCGCCGACGCCGCTCCGGTCAACGATCATCCGCTCAACGCCACCTATGGCTTCCAGTGGTCCGATCCCAACGCGCCGATCCTGAATGAGAAGGGCGCGCAGGAGCTGTCCTTCCGGGTGTATTCCTCCAAGAACGCTTCCGCCCTGGACTACAACGACATGAAGATCATGGCGGACCTGTTTGCGCAGACCAATGTGCAGGTCAACTGGGAAAACGTGTCCGAGTCTGTGTACGCCCAGCAGAAGAACCTGATCTTCGGCAATAAGGACAACCGCCCCGACGCGATCTATCACGCCGGCATGGGCGCTGGCGAAATCATCAAGTACGCCAAGCGCAAGGTGCTGGTGCCCATCAGCGATTATCTGGACTACATGCCCAACTTCAAAAAGCTGCTGGAGGAGCGCCCTGACATCCGCGCCCAGCTGCTGAACGTGGAGGACGGCAAGATCTACTCTCTGCCTCGCATCGAGGAGATGGGCCTGCTGCAGAGCCCGAACCTGCTGTTCCTGAATATCGCCTGGACAAAGGCGGCCATCGCGGCGGGCGCCGTGGAGGGCCTGACCGAGGATCAGCTGAAGGACGGTCTGACTCTGACCGCCGCCCAGATGGAGCAGCTGCTCGTCTACTTCCGCGACAACGACATGAACGGCAACGGCAAGACCGACGACGAGCGCCCCATGAACTTTGTGTACAACAACTGGCAGGGCAACCAGTGCGACCTCTATGGCATGTTCGGTCTGAACGACAACCTGGAGCACCGCGTGGTGGTGGATGGCAAGATCACCTACACCGTGCAGGACGAGCGCTTCAAGGAAGCTACCAACTTCATCGCCAAGTGGGTCACCGACGGCCTGATCGACAAGGTCTCCTTCGAGCAGAGCCAAGATAACTTCCTGGCCAACGGCAAGGGCCTGGAAACCTACGGCGCCTTCTACTGGTGGGAGAGCGAGACCGTGGTCTCCAATCCTGAGAACTACATCGTGCTGAGCCCGCTGGTGGGCCCCAACGGCGACCAGACCATCTGTGTCTCCAACAACCCCGAGATCAGCACCGGCGAGGTCATCCTCTTCTCCAACTGCAAGTATCCCGAGGTGCTTCTGGCCTATTTCGACCGCTACTATGATCCCGTCATCTCCGCCCAGATCAACTATGGTCCCATCGGCATCGTCTATGAGGAGGAGCGGGACGCCAACGGCATGCTGGTGCAAAAGCCGCTGCCTGAGGGCGTGACCAGCGATGAGCTGCGTCTGCAGAACGCGCCGCTGGGCATCATCAATCTGGGCGAATATGCCTGGAACAATGTGGTGAACATGGAGCCCCGCGCCCAGCTCCGTCTGGATCGGCTGAAGCTCTGCGCCAAGCCCTTCGTTCCTGCCAACGTGACTCCCTGCCCCAACCTGCAGTTCACCCTGGAGGAGCTGAACACCCTCAGCAATTATGAGACCAATCTGAACGACTATGTCCGCACAAACCTGATTGCCTGGCTGATGAAGGGCGGTGTGTCCGACGCGGCCTGGACGACCTTCCAGAATGATCTGAACGGCCGTGTCAACCTGGCCGCCATTCAGAAGGTATATCAGGATGCCTATGACCGCTATATTGCGAAGTAACAAAGGAGGGTGCTTTCATGAAAAAGCTGCGTCGAATCATTTCTCTGCTGCTGACGCTGTCTCTGCTGGCTGTGCCCATGCTGAGCCTGGCAGAGGCTGAACCCACCCTGGAGGGTGTGCATGACCAGAGCGTGATGGCCGGCACCGAGTTTGACGCCCTGGCCGGCGTGACCGCGGCCGATGCAGCCGGCGGCGACCTGACGGGGATGATCATGGTCGAGTCCACCCCGGCGCTGGATTTCAAAAACGGCAAGGCGACGCCCGAGAATCCCGGCGACTATGAGCTGGTGTATTCCGTGACCGACAAGAACGGCGTAACCGCTGAGGATTACGCCACCCTGACGGTGACCAAGAAGACCGCCGAGGAGGTCGTCTACAAGGCCTTCGACTTCAGCACCGTGGAGGTCACGGACAGCCACGGCTGGGAGGCCAGGATCGGCGAGGCCGCCCAGGCGACGGCCGCGCTTAAGAATGGCGCCTACGTCATCGAGATCCAGAATCCCGGCAACGGCGACGGCGATGTGCAGCTGGCCAAGCCTGGCTATGCCCTGAAAGCCGCCGACTACAAGGTCAAGGTGTGGGTCAAGTCCACCAAGCCTACCTACGCGCACTTCCTGGCCCGCAACGAGAACGCGGAGGGCTGGGAGACCTTCGGCGGGGTGTTCAACGCCCGCATCGAGGAGACCATCAAGCCCGTGGAGCTGACCTTCTCCTCCGCCGGCGAGGGCAGCGCGGAGCTGCTGTTCAACCTGGGCAAAATCACCCCGAACCCGGATAACGCCGAGGACACCACGCCCACCGACTTCACCGTGACCATCGACAAGATCGAGCTGTATGAGATTTCCGGCGAAGAGCATGAGGTGCCGATGTACACCGCCGACTTCACCGCCGGTGAGGGCGTGACCGCTGAGGCCGGCGACGGCGCCAGCGCCAGCGCCTCCTTCGCGGACGGCAAGGCCATTGTCACCATCGACAGCTATGCCGGCGAGGGCGGCGGCGTGTGGAGCGTCAAGGCCAACATCGGCCTGGGCGATGTGAAGATCGAGAAGGGCCAGAAATACTACTATCGCTTTACCATGAACGCGGCCAACGGCCAGGGCGGCGAGGCCCTGGTGGAGAGTGCCGCCCGCGCCTGGGAGTGCCGGGCTAACTTCAATGGCCTGGGCGCGCCTGCCGGCGAGGATA
This sequence comes from uncultured Eubacteriales bacterium, assembly GCA_902764915.1. Taxonomy (GTDB): domain Bacteria; phylum Bacillota; class Clostridia; order Christensenellales; family Aristaeellaceae; genus UBA2943. Next base: position 7,311 of record CACWXY010000073.1, read on the forward strand.
TCATCGTGACCTCCGTGTTCACCGCAGAAGCCGATGTGGATGATCCGGTGATCCGCCTGCAGATCGGCAACGCGCCTGAGGGGGCCGCCGCCAACACGATCACCATCAGCAACGTGGAATTCGGCCGGATGGAGGGCGACAAGGAGACGAAGAAGACCATTGAGGCCTTCATGCCCTTTGGTCCCGCCACCGCCAACGCGGAAAACACCGCCTATCCCTGGCAGACCTTCAACGGCACCGACGAGGACAACGAGCGCGGTGTGGGCACCATCTGGACCGAGAACGGCAGCTTCTTCTACCGCATCGACAACGGCGGTACGGTGGACTGGCACAACAAGCTGATCTGCGGCTTTGGCGGCAACCCACTGACACTTCCGGCCGACAGCTATTTCATCGTGGAGATCACCGCCCGGGCGGACAAGCCCGTCTCCTGCGGTGTGTTCCTGAACCCGATGGGCGGCTGGGATCCGCGCTTCTCCGAAGGCATGAGCCTGACAGAGGACTTCCAGACCTTCCGCTTTGCCACCACCGATACCCTCATCATGGACATGGACTTTGAGCTGCTGTTCCAGTTCGGCTCTGAGGCCCTGTCCAAGCTGGACGAAGTGACCGTTGAATTCAGCAATGTGACGATCTATCAGATGCAAGTGATGTAATGAACCGGCAGGGAGAATGGCTTTCCCGTTCTCCCTGCCCTTTCTTTCAGGAGGCATATGCATGAAGAGCAAATATTGCGCGGCGCTGGCCATCCTCTGTGTACTTTGCCTGGCGCTGACGGGCTGCGGCAGCAAGGATGCCCAGCCAGCCGCTACAGAGGCGGCCGCCACAGATGTGCCTGCCACGGAAGCACCGCAGGAGCAGGGTGAGCCTTTCGCAGAAGGAATTGAGGATAAGGATTTCTCCGCGCTGCGCACCCCGGGCAGCCAGGAAGCCGCATACGGATACCGCGCCTTCTTCCTGCCTGCAGTGGATGGCATCAAGCAGCCTTACGTGGGCGACACCATGCCCTATTATGAGGACGGCACCTATTACATCTATTACCTCAAGGAGGGCGGCGACAGCTACAACCACTCCATCTATCTGGCCACGACGAAGGATTTCGTGACATACACCGAGTATGACGATCCCATCGTGGAATCCTCCCGCAGCGGCGGTCAGGACGGCTGGGCCGGCACCGGATCCGTGGTGAAGGTGAAGGATGAGTACCTCTTCTTCTATACCGGCCACGCCTCCGCCGAAACCTATGAGTATATGGAGAAAATCATGCTGGCCAGGGGCAGTGACCCCACCCATTTTGAAAAGGTGGAAGACTGGGCGATCACGCCTCCCGACGAGCTTGGCCAGAAGCGCGACTTCCGGGATCCGCAGGCTTATTATGACGCGGAAACCGACACCATCACCATGACGGTCACCGCCTCCCAGGGCGGTGTGGCCCGCATCCTCAAATACACACTCAGCGGCGATCTGAGCAGCGTCACCTATGACGGTGTGATCTTCACCAACGCAGTGGGCAATTTCTGGAATTTGGAATGCAGCGACACTTTCAGGCTGGGCGACAAGTATTATCTGACTTATTCCGCCCAGGATGACACGCTCTGGTATGCCATGTCCGATACGCCCTACGGTCCCTATGGCGAGGCCCGGCGGCTGGATGGCAAGCTGTTCTACGCCGCCAAGCATGTGGAAAGCCCCGAAGGCGCGTACATGGTGGGCTGGGCACGGCGCAGTGAGTCGCCTTCCTCCATGTCGGAGGTGTCCGGCTGGGCAGGCAATCTGGCGGTGCAGAAGCTGATACAGAGGGAAAACGGCGATCTGGCCCTGGCACCCGTGGAAGCCCTGACGGGCCGGTACACAGCACGCCGCCATCTGGCAGTGGAGGAGGACAGCATTCAGGTGCAGGCCGGTTCCCGTTTTGGCTACACCGAGGCCTTTACCGCCTATGAAAGCTTCCTGCTGAAGGGCAAATTCACCTACACCGGAAAGGGCTGCTTCGGCCTGGCCTTCGATTACAACGGGCAGGCGGGCAGCTACAAGCTGATCACCCTGGATCCCTCCGCGCAGAAGCTTCAGCTGCAGTTCAACGAGGGCAGCACCCTGATCACCGAGACGGATGCCGCGCTGGAGGCAGGGAAGGAATACGCCTTCACCTACCTGCAGGAGGGCTCGGCGGGCATCTTCTGGCTGGACGACGCCTCCCTGACTGTGCGTCTCTACGGCGTCAGCGGCAAGCCCATCCGGCTGTACGCTGAAAGCAATACCGTGAGCTTTACCGATCTGCGGGAATATACAAGACAGGAATGAAACAGCATGATGAGACACAGCCTGATTTTTGCCCGGGCATATGAAGGCCAGGAGGGTGGGAAGATTCCCCCCTCCGCCCGCCCGCTCTTCCATCTGACGCCCCGGGTCGGATGGATGAATGACCCCAACGGCTTTTCATATTATCACGGGCAATACCATCTGTTTTACCAGTATTATCCTTACGATACCGAATGGAACTCCATGCACTGGGGCCATGCTGTGAGTCATGACCTGCTGCACTGGACGTATCTGCCTGCCGCCCTGGCGCCTGACGCACCATATGATTCTTTCGGCTGCTTTTCCGGCAGCGCGATTGAATTGCCGGACGGAAAGCAGCTGCTGCTCTATACCGGCGTGCGCAAGGAGGGCGGCGACAGCGGCAAGGAGCTGCAGACGCAGTGCGTCGCTGTGGGCGACGGAGTGGACTACGTCAAGCATCCACAGAATCCTGTGCTGGATGTGAAGGACCTGCCGGAGGGCCTGAGCCCGTACGATTTCCGCGATCCCAAGATCTGGCGCAGGAAAGAGGGCGGGTACCGCTGCGTGGTAGGTGCCCGCCGGATGGACAAGCGCGGTGTGCTGCTGCTGTTTGACAGTGAGGATGGCTTCCGCTGGCATTTTGTCAGCATTCTGGCGGAAAATGATGGGCGCTTCGGCCTCATGTGGGAATGCCCTGATTTCTTCCCACTGGATGGGAAGGATGTGCTGTTTGTCAGCCCGCAGGATATGCTGCCGGAGGGCTTTGAGTACCACAACGGCAATGGCACGGTATGCCAGATCGGCACGTTCGATGAAGATGCCAAGCGCTTTATCCCGGAGCACCACCAGGCCATCGACTACGGCATCGACTTCTACGCCCCTCAGACCCTGCTGACCCCGGACGGCCGGCGTGTGATGATCGGCTGGATGCAGAACTGGGACACCTGTAAAAATACCGGCTACGAGGACAGGATGTGGTTTGGCCAGATGAGCCTGCCCCGGGAACTGTCCATCCGCAACGGCAGGCTGTACCAACAGCCCATCCGGGAACTGGCGCTCTACCGGAGCCAGACGGTGGAATACAAAAACGTGCCCGTCAGCGAGCGAATGACACTGCCCGGTGTGGAAGGCCGCAGTGTGGAAATGGATGTCCGTATCCGCCCGGAGGACACAGAGAGTCCGTACCACAAATTCACCATGCGCTTTGCACAGGATGATCAGTACTATTCCATCCTCAGCTACCGCCCGCATGAGTCGCTGCTGAAAATCGACCGGAAATTCTCCGGCTCCCGCCGCGCCTACATCCACCAGCGCCGCTGCCAGGTGGCATCCAATCACGGTGAGATCCATCTGCATGTGATTCTGGACCGATTCAGCATCGAAGTTTTCGTCAACGACGGCGAGCAGGTGATGACCGCCACCATCCTGACGGATCCCTCCGCCCAACGGATCTCTTTTGAGGCTGACGGTCGGGCTGTGATGGATATTACCAAGTACAGCCTGTTCTCGGAGGAATGAGCCATGAAAACATTTGACGTTGTTGCACTGGGCGAACTGCTGATCGACTTTGCGCCGCAAGGCGCTAACGAAGCGGGCTATCCGGTTCTTTCAGCCAACCCCGGCGGCGCGCCTGGAAATTTCCTCGCCGCCCTGACAAAATACGGCTGCAAGACCGCCATGATCGGCAAAGTGGGGGACGATGCCTTTGGACGCCTGCTGGTGAAGACCCTGAAGGCTGCCGGCATCGGGACAGAGGGTAGCCTGCTCGATCCGGACGTATTCACCACGCTGGCCTTTGTTTCCCTGGATGCCTCTGGGAACCGGGATTTCAGCTTCGCCCGTAAGCCCGGCGCTGACACCTGCCTGCGCCCGGAGGAGGTGGACGAGGCTTTGCTCGCCTCAGCGAGGGTGTTTCATTTCGGCACACTCTCTCTGACGGATGAGCCTGCTGCCTCCGCTACCCGCAGGGCGATTGAGCTGTCGAGGAAGCATGATTTGCTGATCAGCCTCGACCCTAACCTCCGTAAGCCCCTGTGGAAGCGGGAGGAAGACGCGAAGGCAGCTATCGAGTGGAGCCTGCGCCAGGCAGATATTGTTAAGATCAGTGACGAGGAGGTAGCCTTCCTGTGGGGCATTTCCCCGGAGGAGGGAGCGCGAAAACTCCTGGAGGAATACAGCGTTTCCCTGGCCTACGTCACCCTAGGTCCCAGGGGCTGCCTGGCGGTCACGCGGAATGTCTCCGTGACTGTGGCCAGCCCCGCAGGCATCCATGTGGTGGACACCACCGGCGCGGGAGACATCTTCGGCGGCAGCGCTATGAGCCAGTTTCTGCGTTGCGGGAAGGCTCCGGCGGAGCTCACAGAGGCAGAGTTGACTCGGATCGTCCGCTTCGCCTGTACCGCCGCCAGCCTCTCCACCCAGAAGCATGGGGGCATCACCAGCGTTCCGGAGCCCAATGAGGTTCTCCAATGCATGGGCATGGATTGATAGATTGAGTGAATAACAACCGATAAATGCTAAAGACCTATAGCAGCAACCGGTCAAGCATATTGTGGCAAGCATATTGTGGCAAGCAGGGCAAATGTATCACATTTTGCATAGCTGCAAGCAATGCAAAGTTAATACATTTTGCAAAAAGCTTGTTGAGGGCTCCGCCTAAACTGTACCCTGGAAAGTGGACACAAGATTTTGCAACTACCCTGGATTGTAGACAGCGAATCCGCAACGTGGACAAGCAAAGTGCATGACACCCCAA
>CACWXY010000074.1 GCA_902764915.1 uncultured Eubacteriales bacterium
GATGAGTGGGTCAAGAAGATTCAGCCGCATTATCCTGCCGGGAAACGCGGCCGCCCGCCACGTGGGATAGAGGTTATGCTCCGCATGTACCTGCTGCAGATCTGGTTCAATCTCTCTGACGCAGGTCTGGAAGATGCCATCTATGATAGCTATGCTTTCCAACGCTTCATTGGCATCAACTTTCTGGAGGAACAGGTGCCTGATGCCACTACCCTTCTGAAGACTAGACCAAGAAGGGAAATCAATGGTACCATGGGATGAAGGTGCATATAGGTGTAGATGCAGGTACCGGCTTTGTCCATACCATAGCTTTCTGTATAATCCAAACTGACCGGTGAAGGAGCGGTCAATTGAAAAGAGGGTACCCCATAGTAAGATAGGAACGCTGACTGGAAGTTAGCGAACCCAAAAAAACAGGAGGTACCCAAAATGAAAAGATAAAACAAGTTACAGAAGTTGAAAAGGTGAGTTCCTCTGTTTCATAACAGCGTACGTATACGTATAACTCATGCTTGTGTTCCTCAGCAGATGGAACTTCTAACCGGATCCGCCACACACCATAGTGGATAGAATTGAGCACAAAGAAAGGAATACGTTCCAGTAGTTACTACTTGCACCGTAATCTCGTGGTATTGTGCGGCGTGAATCTCCAGCGCTTCTCTTTCAGAAGATGCGACAATAATGGATGGAGAAGTCTGCGGGTTCAGAACGTTGCTTATCGTGTACGCATTTCTCCCTATTATATTAGTATCGCTATGAAAGTGGTTTGTGCCCTCATTCTTATCCACCGCTGTCACATTCTTCCGCCTTCACCCGATTGTAAAATGTGCGTGGTTTCAAACCGAGATGCTGCATGGTAACCACTGCGGATTGTTTCCCCGCCCGCCACGCAGATGTTTCTTCCTTCCATTTATCCTTATCAATTGTTATGGGTTTTCGACCTTTATAGGCACCGCGCTTTTTGGCTTCAGCGATGCCTTCTTTTTGTCTCTGCAGCAATTGTTCACGCTCAAACTGAGCCAGTCCGGCAAAGATTGTCATCATTAGCTTACCTTGAGGCGTGGAGGTATCCACGTTCTCTTTGAGAGATACGAAATCAGCACCTTTACCGTGAATCTGCTCCACAAGAGTGAGAAGATCCTTGGTGCTCCTGGCTAACCGGCTGTAGCTTTCAACGATAACCACGTCGCCTTCTCGGATATATTCCAGCATTCTCTGCAATTCTGGCCGTGCCGTATTCTTTCCACTGACCTTTTCAGTGAAAGTCTTATCAACATTCTGCTTGTCCATCATGGAATCATGACGGGCGGTGTTTTGTTCTTCCGTGCTTACTCTGATGTATGCGATTCGTGCCATCGTCGATCTTCTCCTCTCCAGGAGTAACTGGATGTGCGCATCTGGGGTACACTCTATATGCACATCCTCTCCTGGCTGATTTTTGTGCACCTGGAGTCGTGAATGCATTTTTTGCATGTGCCATAAATGGCGGACAGCCTAATTGCACAACAGGGCTGCATGGAAGACATACCATGCTGTTGTGCATCAAGATTTCACAACCAATTGGTTCAGTGTTGGGATCCCCAGCGTCTCATAAAACTCATCCTCGTATATTATTCTTATGTGGTAGCCTGATCGAGACAGGAAAAGTGCTCGTTCCAGTTTGTAGCTGATACCACATGGCTGGCTTTTTCGAAAGGATCCGACAACTAGTATATCTGTATATCTGCTGACATTGCTTTGAACAACGCCGCCGGCTAAAAGCACAAGTTCTCGGCATTGTGCCCGGGTCAAGCACTGCATTTTCCCGGTAAAGACAACTGTGGCTCCTATCAATGATTGCATCTTGTACCCTCCTCACATACCAATACTACATATTGAGATTATATGTCATGTACACATAAAAAATCAACAATAACAAAACAAAACACATAACAATAGTTATGCTTATGCTATAAAAAAATCTAAACACATAATAATTCTTATGTGTTTCACGAAATTGTCGCATGGGGAGACTTGCGATATACTGTTGATGTAGGAGTTGGTTGCGTTGAGCAGTTATCTTGCAGAGATCAGAAAAGCGCACGGTATTACACAGATCGAAATGTCGCAAAGGATCGGAAGATCAATATCTTCATATCAGAAATATGAATATGGAGATGTAAAGATCCCGGCGCAATACAGAAAGAAGATCGCGGAGGCACTTGGCATGGACGAAAAAGAATTGTTTCCGGAAAATGAAAATCTGACTCGTGGCGAAATGGATCTTGTTTCATACTATCGAGGCGCGGAGGAGAGCGTAAAGGAAATCGTGATGGAGTTATTGCGAGCCCATCAAAAGAGCTGATAAGGCTTTCCCGCACTACTGTGTGTTGAACCGTATCATGCTTAGTACAGTTGTTAAATAGTTTACATATACCGCGCTGGTTTCTTATCGCAGTATGAAAAACAAAGCAAGGATAACACAGAGAAGAATAGGGAACAGTACAACTAGGGAAAAATGATGGTTGCGGATGTTATGCTTTCTTGGATTCAAGCCGATAGAATGTCTTGTATTGTGAATAATGTGGTCAGACATAGACAACGCTCCTTTTAAATCAAAAAATGCACCATATCCTATCATGTATTTTCCTTCGGGAAAAGTACAAAGAAGAAAGAATACAAAAATAGGGAAGTGGCAGATTATCGTCACTTCCCTCGAATTGTTTTATGCTACATCAATATTCAGCGGTTCTGCAATTGGTACAATCTCAAGAACCTGCGGGATCTCCGATGCGGTGTGGATGTATACGAGGTAATACCCGGTACAAACCTGGTCCGGGATGCCGGCGCTTACATCAAACATCCGAACTAGATAACAGGCAATCGTATAGCTGCAAATAGTACCTTTTACTTTTCTGTCGCTGTTCATGGTAGTAAGCGATTGAATTCGGTAGTTCATTACGGTATACTGTTCCTATCTTTTTTCGCCCCAGCGCAGGAGGGAAAATGTATGGCCAGGCCAAAGAAAAATGGGACATATCTGAATGTCTGCATTGAGAAAACCATTTATGACCGTTTGGTCGCTCTGTGCGATGACGCCGGTCAGACGAAAACCGTTGCAGTCGAAAGAGCATTGATCGCCTATCTGGCAGATTATGAAGAAAAGCAGCGTATGCTGAAAGAGCTGAATACAGCCGCTTCCGCACACACAAAAGCAGCACTGCAATCCAGAGAGTGAGGGTATTGTATATGGCAAACGATCGATTCACATCCGTAGGCATCAATATTCAGGAAAAGGCTACCATGATCTGGAACGTAGCTGATCTGCTGCGCGGACCGTTCAAGCCCCATGAATACGGGCTGGTCATTCTCCCAATGACCGTGGTAAAGCGCTTTCACGACTGCCTGCTGCCCACGCATCAGGCGGTACTGGATACCTGGGAGAAGGTGAAGAAGCTGGCAGTCACCGATGGCTTTCTGCGCACAGCAGCTGGCTATCAGTTTTACAACACCAGCCTGTTCACCTTTGAACGTCTTCTGGCCGATCCGGAAAACATTGAGAGCAACTTCCGCGATTATCTCAACGGTTTCTCCCAGAACGTGCAGGATGTGCTGGCCAAGTTTGACTTTGACAATATCATCAAGCGCATGGTGGAGAGCAACACTTTATATCTCGTCATCAAGGAGTTTGCCACGCCCAAGGGCTACCTGGGGCCGGATAAGATCAGCGCTGTGGACTGCGGCTATATCTTTGAAGATCTGGTGCGCCGTTTCTCTGAATCCTTCGGTGAGGAAGCCGGAGCGCATTTTACCAGCCGCGATATCATCTATCTGATGACGGATCTGCTGCTCTCCGGTGCAGACATGAGCCGACAGGAGAATATCACCGTCTACGATATGACGATGGGCACAAGCCAGATGCTCTCCTGTATGGAAGAACGGATTCATGACATCAACCCGGAAATGGAAGTAACCTGCTTCGGCCAGGAATTCAATCCTTCCACCTTCGCTATTGCCAAGGCAGATATGATGATCCGGGGCGGCAACCCGGACAATATGCGGTTCGGCGACACGCTGAGCGAAGACCAGTTCACCGATTACACCTTCCGCTATATCATTTCGAATCCGCCCTTCGGGATCGACTGGAAGCGGGAGCAGAAGGCAGTGGAGGCTGAGGCTGCCAAGGGTGAGGCCGGTCGCTTTGCTGCCGGTCTGCCAAAGATCAGCGATGGACAGCAGCTCTTTGTGCTCAACGGTCTGCGGAAGCTGAACGCTCGTGGCCGCATGGCCATCATTCAAAACGGCTCCCCATTGTTTTCCGGCGATGCCGGCAGAGGCCCCAGCGAGATCCGCCGCTACATTCTGGAGAATGACTGGCTCAGCGCTATCATCCAGCTTTCTACCGACATGTTCATGAATACCGGCATCAGCACTTACATCTGGGTACTGGACAAAGACAAACCTGCGGAGCGAGCCGGCAAAGTGCAGCTGATCGATGCCAGCCACTGCTTTACGCCTCGCCGCAAGTCCATAGGCACCAAGCGCAACGACATTTCCGACGAGAACCGCCGCCTGATTGTGCAGGCTTTCAGCAGCTTCACCGAAGGCGTATTCGGCGACAAGAGCGGGGTGTATTGCGAAAGCCGCATCTTCGCCACGGATGAATTCGGCTACAACAAGATTGTAGTGGAACGACCGCTGCGGGATGAGCAGGGCGAGATTGTGAAAAAGAAGGGCAAGCCTGTGGCTGACGCCAGTCTCCGCGACACGGAGAACGTCCCCCTGACGGAGGACATCGACGCCTACTTCGCTCGGGAAGTCCTCCCCTACGCACCTGATGCCTGGATCGACCGCAGTAAGACGAAGATCGGTTATGAGATCCCCATGACCCGCTATTTCTACGAGTACCAGAAACCGGAGCCCAGCGCAGATATCCTCGCCCGGATCATTGGGCTGGAGGACGAGATCGCGGCCAGCCTGAAGAATCTGTTCAAGGAGGGGTAAGTTATGAGCAGAGCGATGAAGGACAGCGGGGTTGCGTGGATTGGGGAGATACCGGCTGAATGGGAAGTGCGTAAGGTTAAGCACTATTATCAACTGCAGACAGGATTTACTCCAGATACAAAAAAAGAAGAGTATTACGACGATGAAGACGGATATGACTGGGTCACCATTTCTGATATTGTTGATGGAGCTACGATCACAACAACAAAGAAGAAAATCAGTCAGCTCTATATTGATCTCTTCTCTCCAGAGAAGATCCCGGCGGGAAGTCTGCTGTACAGCTTCAAGCTGTCTGTAGGACAAACCGCATTTGCAGGTAAGCCTCTATATTCAAATGAAGCAATAGCTTCTTTTGTCCAAACCGAAAAGTCAAACCTGAGGTTTTTGCGGTATTCATCCTTTCTGATTGTTGAAAATGCCGAAATCAACATCTACAATGCACGCATCCTGAACCAAGACCGCATTAACAATGCTTTCATTGTCTTTCCTCCTCTTCCCGAGCAATCCCGCATTGCTGCCTTCCTCGACCGCCACTGCGCCGAGATCGATCACGTGATCGCTGCCACCCAGCACACTATTGAAGAATACAAGAAGCTGAAACAGTCCATCATCACTGAGGCAGTGACCCACGGCGTGCGCGGGGAACGAAAGATGAAGGACAGCGGGGTGGAATGGATTGGGGAGATACCGGAGGAGTGGGAGATCAGCCGGGTTGGGTTGCATTACAATATCATACTGGGCAAAATGCTTTGCTCAGAGCCTTCAACCGGTGAATACACTTTAGAGAGATACTTTTGTGCTGCGAACGTACATTTTGACGGAATCTCGGATATTGACCAATTGAAAGAAATGTGGTTTTCTCCCGCAGAAAAACAACTCTACCAAGTGTTAAATGGTGATCTGCTTGTTGTTGAAGGCGGCGCCGGAGCTGGTGGTTCTGCCATAGTAACAAATCTTGTTGGGAATGCTTTTGTCCAGAATTCGATCATGATAGTACGTAGCAAAGTGAATGGTGATAACCGATACTTGCGATATCTTATAGAGTATCTTGTTAAGCAAGGGTATATTGATGTAGTATGCAACAAGGCAACCATACCGCACTTTACAAAGGACAAGCTGGCTACAGTACCATATCCAGTATTGCCCATTGACGAGCAGATTGAAATCGCCGATTATCTCGACCATCGCTGCGCCGAAATCGATCGCCTGATCGAAGCCAAGCAGCAGCTCCTAACCCAGCTGGAGGCGTACAAGAAATCCGTGATCTATGAGTATGTGACCGGGAAACGGGAGGTTGTTTGATGGCGAGAAGAATGTCTTCATCTGAACTCAAGTCAAAGCTTAGGCAGATTGAAAACCAGCGGCGTCAAGCGATTAACAAGATAAATCAGGACATCAGAAGGCATAATGCTGCTGTAAGGCAAGCTGTGAACAAGTATAATGATGCTGTCAGCCGGTACAACTCAGCAGTTCGTCAGCATAACGCAAATGTCCGCCGGAATAGAACAATAATCCAGAATGAATTGAGGAAACTGAACTCTCAAACCACGCATGTCACATACACAGTTTCCATGCGGACAATGCAGCAGCATTATACCCAAGTAGGCAATGTATACTATGAAGGTGCACCTGTTACGCCAGAGCAGGAACGCATTCTTGATTTAGTGGAGCAAGAGCAAGCAAATGGCTTGGTAACAGAAAGCATTCTGTATGGAAATACCACTCCTGTTGAAAACACAGAAGATATGGAAATCGGCAATCGCCTTGCTGCGGTTTCACCCGACCTGAATAGTCGATGGCAAGGAGCAGTTTATGCGCTGAATCCGGCAAATCCTGATGCAACGCGACATTTCTGTACAAGTGCAAGGGAAATCTTCACCGAGTTTATCGAGCTGAAAGCTCCTGATAGAGCAGTCATTGCCGATGACCCCAAATGCGAGCTCACGCCGACAAATAAAACGCCAACAAGGAAAGCCAAAATCAAATATATGATGCGAATGAAGGGATTAGATGAAAGCGTTATCGCATTCGCAGATGCCGACATAGGGAATATTCTTGAGTTGTTCAGCACGTTAAGCGGTGGAACGCACGGCCCTGCAGGAAAGTATAGTTTTGAAAAGCTCAGGCAGGTAAAAAAGCGTGTTGAACAGGGAATCATCTTCTTGTGTGAAATAGCCAGTTGAGTTCAGGAGGCGATGATATGCCAGTCACTGATACCACGGAAAAGCGCTTTGAGAGCGATATTGAAGCTTTCTTCCTTTCCCCGGCCGGTGGCTATACCCATTGTGATGATGGCTATGATCCGAAGCTTGGCCTTTACCCCGAAGTGCTCCTGCGCTTTGTAAAGGAAAGCCAGCCGAAAGCCTGGCAGCGTTTCGTGAACATGAACGCTGTGGATCCGGAGCGGAAGTTCTGTGTTGCCTTCAACAACGCCTGCGACATGGACGGCATCCTGTATGTGCTGCGCCATGGCTTCAAACATCGCGGTGTCTCTTTCCGTGTCTGCTACTTCATGCCGGAATCCAGCCTGAACCAGACGGATGTAGAGAATTACGGAAAGAACATCTTCCACTGCATCCGGCAGTGGCACTACAGCGCGGAAAACAACAACAGTGTGGACATGATCCTTGCTGTCAATGGCATTCCCCTCTTCGCCTTTGAACTGAAGAACCAGTTTACGGGGCAGAGCGTGGAGAACGCAAAGCGCCAGTGGAAGGAAGACCGTGATCCCCGTGAAATCTGCTTCCAGTTCAACAAGCGGATCCTGGCATATTTCTGCGTAGATCTGTCCGAAGCCTGGATGACAACAAAGCTCGCCGGCGATAAAACATACTTCCTGCCCTTCAATCAGGGCAGCAACGGCGCGGGAAACGATGGCGGCAAGGGCAATCCGCCCAACCCGGACGGCTATCCCACGGACTATCTCTGGAAGACCGTGTTCCCGGCAGACAGCATGATGGACATCGTGCAGAAGTTCATCAGCCTGCAGGGCTCCACTCTGATCTTCCCCCGCTTCCATCAGCTGGACGTAGTGCGCAAGCTGGTTGCCCATGTAAAAGCCAACGGCGCCGGGCATAACTATCTGATCCAGCACAGCGCAGGCTCGGGCAAGTCCAACTCTATCGCTTGGACAGCCTACCGGCTGGCTTCCCTCCATGATGATGACAACCGGGCGATCTTCTCCAGCGTGATCGTGGTCACCGACCGCCGGGTGCTGGACGCGCAGCTGCAGGCTACGATCTCCGGCTTTGACCACACGCTCGGCAGCGTGGAGGTTATCAACGAGGACAAGAACTCCCAGGATCTCCGGGACGCCATCAATAACGGTGCACGCATCATTGTAACCACCCTGCAGAAATTCCCGGTGATCTACGAGCAGGTGGACGCTGCTAACGGGCGGAACTATGCGATCATCTGTGATGAGGCGCATTCTTCCCAGTCCGGTTCCAGTGCCATGAAGCTGAAGACCGCCCTGGCGGATCTGCGGGATGCGCTGCGGGAATATGCGGAAATCGAAGGCATAGAGGAAGAAAAAGTAGATCCGCAGGATAAGCTTGTCCGGGAACTGATTGCCCACGGTAAGCACAGGAACCTGTCCTTCTTTGCCTTCACCGCCACACCCAAGGATACGACCCTGGAGATGTTCGGCGAACAGGACAGAAACGGACAGTTCCACCCCTTCCATATCTACAGCATGCACCAGGCCATTGAGGAAGGCTTTATTCTGGATGTGCTGCAGAATTACATGACCTACAGGACCTGCTTCAAGATCGCCAATTCCACACCGGACAATCCGGAAGTCCCTGCATCCCGTGCCAGCAAGGTCATCAAGAAGTATCAGCAGCTGCATCCGGAGAACATCCGGCAGAAATCTGAAATCATTGTGGAAACCTTTATGGGCACCACCCGCGGCAAGATCAACGGTCATGCCAAGATGATGGTGGTCACGGCTTCCCGCCCGGCGGCGGTGCTGTACTTCCAGGCAATCAATCGGTATATAGCGGAAATGGGCTATACGGAAGTAAAGCCCATGGTCGCCTTCTCCGGCGAGGTTGTCCTTGGTGAAGAAACCTACACCGAGTCCGGTCTGAACGTGCGTCCGGACGGCAGTCACATTTCCGAAGCCCAGACCAAGCAGGAATTCCACGACCACTTCAATATCCTGATTGTGGCTGAAAAATATCAGACCGGCTTCGATGAACCGTTGCTGCATACCATGATCGTGGACAAGAAGCTGCGCGGCGTCAAGACCGTACAGACGCTCTCCCGCCTGAACCGCACCTGCCCTGGCAAGCATGACACCTTTATCCTGGACTTCGCCAATGAGCAGGAGGACGTGCAGGAAGACTTCCAGGTCTTCTACCATGAGACTTTCCTCGAGGACGAAGTAAACACCGATCTGCTCTACAAGGTACAGCGCGAGCTGCGCAACTTTGGCATCTATGGCGACATGGATATCACGCGGTTCTGCGAAGTATACTTTTCAAACGGTGCACAGGGCAGCAGTGCCCAGGGCATGCTGGCCAGCAAGCTGCTGCCGGCAGTGGAGCGCTATCAGCAGAAATCCAGCGATGACCGGTATCAGATCCGGCGCACCATGCGCAACTTCTGCAAGTGGTACCGCTATGTATCCCAGGTCGTTCGCATGTTTGACAAGGATCTGCACCAGGAGTTTGTCTACTGCTCGTTCCTGGTGGGAATGCTCCCTGCGGAACAGGTGCAGATGGAAAACATCGAGAGCATGCTGAAGCTGGAGATGTACAAGCTGGAGAAAACCTTCGAAGGCGATATCAGCCTTGGAGACGGCGACGGTGTGTACGCCCCGGCTGAACCGAAGGGCAAAGCAAAGCCGGAAGGCAAAAACCCGTTGGATGAGATCATTGAGCGGATTAACGAACGGTATAAGGGCAACTTCACCGATGCGGACAAGGTCATGATCAACGCCCTGGCGGATAAGCTGCGCGGCGACAGCAAGCTTGCCAATATGGCCGTCTCTTCTGATCCGCAGATTTTTGCTGAGAGCATTTTCCCTCAGGCATTCAGCGATGCTGCCCAGACCAGTTACATGGAATCTCAAGAAACCTACAGTTCCCTGTTCGAGGATCAGAGCAAGTACAATGCGATCATGAACACGCTTGCGGATGTCCTGTACCGGGAAATGCGCAGACCTGGCGGCAAGAAGTAAACAGGAAAACCTGATAGGTCCGGAAAGAAGCAGAGCAGCATTTCCTCACGGATCTGAAAAAAAGGTCTATCCCCACCGTTCTGGAATGAAGTAAAGGCAAGGTGTCAGCATGCAGTTTGAAGTAATCCGAAGCAATCGCAAGACGATCGCAGCACAGATCAAACAAAACAAATTGATCATCCGCGCACCACTCAACGCGACGAATGAGGATATCAACCGCTTCATGCTGAAACACAAGCAGTGGCTTGATGCGCATCTGGCCAAAGCACAAGCCCGTGAAAAAGTCAAGGAAGGAATTCACAGGCTGACGCCAGAAGAGGTGCGGGCACTTGCCAACAAAGCGCTGGAAGTGATCCCGGCACGTGTTGCCTACTATGCGCCTCTGGTTGGCGTGACGTATGGAAGGATTACGATCCGCAATCAACGTTCGCGCTGGGGCAGCTGCAGCAGCAAAGGAAACCTGAACTTCAATTGCCTGCTAATGCTGACACCGCCGGAAGTTGTCGACAGTGTGGTGGTACATGAGCTTTGTCACAGGAAAGAGATGAACCATTCGGAACGGTTCTATGCAGAAGTGCTTCGTGTGTTCCCGGATTATTGGGCGCAGGATAAATGGCTGAAGGAAAACGGCGATATACTAATGACGATGCTGGAAGATTAAGAAAGACTTGACCGCTAACAATCTAAACGAAGAGAACTGAAAGATTATTGATTGATCACAGAAAAGGAAGCGCAATGGATCCCAGCGGATAATGACTAAACAGATTGCTAATGTGATTTGCGAAAACAACGAATTGCAGCCATTATTCGAGGACATTTTCTTGTTAAAGCGGATGTCGAATTGTATGACCGAAAGGTCAGATAAAACAAAGTAGCACTTTGAACTAAACCGCCTCGCGGAGATAGCTGAAAACCGTGGTGCCAAAATCATATAGATGCAAGATATTCTTCTGTCATGAGCAGATCGCTCCGTCT
>CACWXY010000075.1 GCA_902764915.1 uncultured Eubacteriales bacterium
TTACATCGGCAATGGTTACGCCGTGGAATGGCAGGGCTTCAGCTGGGGCTGCGTGAAGACGCAGGTGAAAAAGCGCCCCTGGACACACTGGTACAAGCTTCCGTTCATCGATTACGGCGATACCAGCGGTGCACAGGTCGCTGTGGAGGCGGTCACCGTGTACACGCTGGGGAGCAGGCTGCTGAAGAACGGTTCCACTGGAGCCGATGTCAAAGCCCTGCAGGAACTGCTGAACCAGCTGGGTGCTGCCCTTGACGTGGACGGCCAGTTCGGAAGCAAAACGGAATCCGCCGTGAAGGCTTTCCAGAAGAAGGCCGGAATCAAGCAGGACGGCAAGTACGGCGATCAGACCCATGCCGCCCTGATGGCCGCTGTGGCGGAGGACGATGCCGGGCAGCAGGCTATGACGGAAACGCAGCCTGAACCGGAGCAGGAACAGCCCGTTGCCGGGCAGACCACTATCCGGGTGCTCATCAAATCCTCCGGCGGCAAGGTGAACATCCGCACGGGCAACGGCGCCAGCTATAGCCGCATCACCGCCGTCGCACCGGGCACAACGCTGGAGTACGTGGCCAGTGCCTTCAACGGCTGGCAGGCCGTGAAAATCGGAAGCCAGGTCGGCTGGGTTTCCGGAGAGTACAGCGAAATCATAACTGAATAAATGATCTTGGGGTTTTGCCTTCGGGCAGAGCCCCATCTTTTTTTATGCCCAGACCGGAAAAAAGCCCCCTTTGGCTACATAGCCGATGAAGGGAGAACCTTCACATGATAGCCGTTGGGAGGTTGGGACATGACGAATGAAGAAAAGAGCCGGATTGCGAAAATGCGCGAAGACGGTGTCGGCTATAAAAGAATCGCCCAGGCACTTGGCTTGAGCGAAGGGACAGTCAAAACCTATTGTCACAGGAACGGCCTTGCTGGAGCAGGCACAGATTCCACGGAAAAGACCAGCAATGCCATCCATCAGCAACCGTGTAAATACTGCGGAGCAATGATTCTTCAGATTCCGGGCCGGAAGGAGAAAAAATTCTGTTCTGATGACTGTCGTAACCGCTGGTGGAATAAGCACCTGGCTGAAGCAACACGAAAGAGCATGTCCAATTATGTCTGCCCAGCCTGCGGGAAGACCTTCAGCGCTTATGGGAAACGCAACCGTAAGTACTGCTCCCATGACTGCTACATCATCGACCGATTCGGAGGTGTGGCATGCAGATGACAGCAGAGGAATTTGACCGGGAGCGACGTTATCAGACCGTGATGTTCTTTGTCCGAAAAATGCTGGATCAGGGACTTATCTCGGAAGAGGAATACTGTCGGATTGATACAAAGAACCGCGCCAAATTTCAACCAGTCACAGGCACACTTCTGAGCGGAAAGCGCTTGCTATTTAAGGAAAACAGAGGGAACATGCTGGCTGGAAAGGAGGCGCAGAGCTTTGAAAACGGTAACAAAGATTGAGCCGCAGCAACCGGTTCTGAAGCCCAGAAAACGGGTCGCGGCTTATGCGCGAGTATCCATGGAAACCGAACGGCTGCAGCATTCGCTGTCCGCCCAGATCAGCTACTACAACGACAAGATCCAGAAAAACCCTGACTGGCTGTTTGTGGGGGTCTACGTGGATGACGGCATCTCCGGCACAGGAACGGCAAAGCGGGAGGACTTCAACCGCATGATCGCTGATGCCGATGCCGGGAAGATCGACATCATCCTGACCAAATCTATCAGCAGGTTTGCCCGCAACACGGTCGACCTGCTGGAAACTGTCCGGCACCTGCGGGAAATTGGCGTTGAAGTCTGGTTTGAGCGTGAAAACATTCATTCGCTTAGCGGGGATGGAGAGCTGATGCTGTCCATCCTCGCTTCTTTTGCCCAGGAAGAGAGCCGGAGCCTTTCGGACAACTGCAAATGGGGCATCCGCAAGCGCATGGAACAGGGCATCCCAAACGGACACTTTCGGGTGTACGGGTATCGCTGGGAGGGTGACGAACTGGTGCCTGTTCCTGAAGAAGCCGCCATCGTGAAGCGGATCTTCCAGAACTTCCTCGATGGAAAATCCAGACTGGAAACGGAACGCGAATTTTCCGCAGAAGGCATCACCACCCGCGAAGGATGCCGTTGGGTGGATTCCAACATAAAGAGCGTTTTGACGAACGTCACCTACACGGGGAATCTTCTCCTGCAGAAGGAATTCGTCGCCGATCCCCTCACAAAGAAGCGGAAAAAGAATCACGGAGAGCTTCCGCAGTACTATGTGCCGGATACCCATGAAGCCATCATAGACAAAGCGACCTTTGACTGGGTGCAGTCAGAAATCGCCCGCCGGAAGGAACTCGGCCCACTGGCCAACAAAGCGCTGAACACCTGCTTCCTGACGGGCAGGATCAAGTGCGGTTACTGCGGCTTAAGCTACATGCACAGTCAGCGCCAGAACCGCGCCAAACGCACGCTGATGCCGGAGGTCGTAGAGACGTGGTCTTGTGGAACCAGAAAGAAAAAGGGCGGGCACTGTGCAGGCCGGGAAATACCGCACAGGATCATTCTTCAGGAGATCTGCACTGCCCTCGGGCTGGAGGAAATCGATGAGCAGGCTTTCGATGAACAGATTGATCACATCACAGTCACGGGTACCAAAGAACTGACTTTCCACTTTCGAGATGGTCATGAAACGGTACAGCACTGGGTGAACACATCAAAGAAGGACTGCTGGACACAGGAAGCGCGGGATGCGGCTTCAGCTTATAGGCGTTCGCATCAGGCTCTTGGAAAAAAGGGGGCTTCTTGCTTCACAAGCAAAATCAAATGCGGATGCTGCGGAAACAACTTCCAGAAGCAGACCCGGCATGACCGGGACTATGATGTGGGCATCTGGACATGCGCAACAAGGAAAAACGATGCCGCAGCCTGCAGGATGTCCACCATTCGGGAAGATGTTCTGAAAGAACGGGTTTGCGAGGCTTTGGAGATTGAGTCGTTTACCCCTGAAGCCTTTCAGGATAAGGTGGATCACATCACGATCACTGGCAATGGGACAATGAGCATCTCCTTGAAGGATGGAACCAGCAGGGACACGGACTTCTCCACCAAAAGGAAGATGCCGTCAGCGTCTGAAGAAACCCGCCAGAAGAGGAGCGCGGCAATGAAGGCAAGAGTCACACCTGAACGCAGGAAGCAGATGAGTGAACACATGAAGCAGCTGAGAAAGGAGCGCGGGAAGAATTGGCGAAAAACGTAATGAAAATCCCTGCGCGGGTGAACCCGCAAACTGCGGTGCCCATCGATGCGCAGGTCAAAAGAAAGGTTGCCGGGTACGCCCGAGTTTCAACTGATCACGACGAACAGCTGACCAGCTATGAAGCCCAGCTGGATTACTACACCACCCTGATCAAAGGCCATGACGA
The DNA here is from genome assembly GCA_902764915.1 of uncultured Eubacteriales bacterium. GTDB lineage: Bacteria > Bacillota > Clostridia > Christensenellales > Aristaeellaceae > UBA2943. Next base: position 3,399 of record CACWXY010000075.1, read on the forward strand.
TTGGGAGTTTGCTGGCATGTACTCGGATGAAGGCGTGACGGGCACCAGCACGAAAAAGCGCGAGGGTTTTCAGTCCATGGTGGCCGACGCGCTGGCGGGCAAGATTGACCTGATCATTACGAAGAGCGTCAGCCGCTTCGCCCGGAACACGGTCGACAGCCTTTCCACCATTCGCCAGCTGAAAGAACACGGCACCGAGGTGTATTTTGAGAAAGAAAACATCTGGACGTTCGACAGTAAGGGCGAGCTCCTGATCACCATCATGAGCAGTCTGGCCCAGGAGGAAAGCCGGAGCATTTCGGAAAACGTGACCTGGGGGCACCGGAAGCGTATGGCTGACGGCAAGGTCAGTGTGGCCTACAGCAACTTCCTCGGATACGACAAGGGCGAGAACGGGAATCTGGTGGTGAACCGGGAACAGGCCAAGGTCGTCAAGCTGATCTACGGAGAGTTCATTGCTGGGCTGTCCTGCCATGCCATCGCGGAAAAGCTGACGAAGATGGGCATCAAGACCCCTCGCGGAAAGGACGTGTGGAGTCAGACAACGGTGCGGGCGATCCTTACGAACGAGAAGTACAAGGGAGACGCCTTGCTGCAGAAGACCTATACTCCCGACTTCCTCACGAAAAAACAGGTGACGAATCACGGCGAAGTCCCGCAGTATTATGTGACAAGCAACCACGAAGCCATCATTGAGCCTGAAATCTTCGACCGGGTTCAAGACATGATGAAGCAGCGCGGTTACCGGGGCGGGTACAGCGGCATCACCATTTTCTCATCCAAGATCATGTGCGGCCAGTGCGGCGGCTGGTATGGCTCAAAGGTCTGGCACAGCACGGACAAATACCGCAGGATCATCTGGCAGTGTAATGCAAAGTTCAAGGATAAGAAGCACTGCCGTACGCCGCACCTGACCGAGGAGGAGATCAAAGCTGCCTTCGTGCGCGTGATGGGAAAGCTCACCACAGACCGTGCTCTGATCCTTGAGGAACTCCGGGAGGATCAGGCCATGCTGACCGGGACGGAGGATCTGGAAAAGGAACAGAAACGGCTGGCGGAGCAGATGAACGTGGACGCGGATGCAGTGCAGGAAGCCATCGCTGAGAATGCCAGGGTGGCGCAGAACCAGGAAGAGTACAGCATCCGGTACGAAGCCTTGTCCGCCCGGTTTCAGGAGACCAAGGACAAGTACGACGCGGTCACCGCTGAGATCGCCCAGCGCGGCATCCGGCGGCGAGAGTTCGGGCGGTTCATCCACTCGCTGGAAGCCCTGCCGGAGATGGTGACAGAGTTCAGTGAGGAGCTTTGGGGCAGTCTGGTGGATCACGTGACGGTGCACAGCAAGGACAACATCGTCTTCACCCTCACCAGCGGTATGGAGATCAAGGCATAAGGCAGACGGGAATTACGGCGCTTCACCTTCGGGTGGGGCGCTATTTTTTTCTGGTAAAACGGCAACTTTTGTGATAGAATAAATTGAGTTATTGTTCAAGTTCTTGTGAGGTGACTTTATGCTGAAGAACAATATAGAAATCGACGTAAAGACCAAATGTATCGAAGAAAGCAGGACACAAGCCCAGGTTGCAGAGAGTATCGGAACTTCGCCTTCCTATGTGAACAAGATCGTTCGAAACAAAGAGCAGATCGTTAATAAGACTTTCCTCGCCATGATGGAGAATCTTGGATATGATGTGCAGCTGACTTATGTGAAGCGGAACGCCGCTGAGTAAAATCGGGATTTGCGAGGAGAATAAACAATCATGACAAAGAAAGAAATCACTGCGCTGCGCCGCCCATTCATCAAGGAATTATTCCGCAGCAACCAGCTTAATCTTGCCATGACCATAATCGCCGCCCTGTTAAGCGCTGCGGCGGAGCTGGTGATCTCATGGCTCATCAAAGAGGTCGCCGATTTGATTTCCGGAGAATGCACCTACGGCTTCGGTACGCTGCTGATCATCGCGGGCGGCGCTTTCGCGCTGATTCTGCTGGGAGGCGTGCTCGACCGGACTTTCCTGTCCGAGTTTCGTGCAAAAGCAATGAAGCAATATCGGGAATATGTTTTTGACCGGCTTATGGAAAAAGGGATTCAGGCCTTCTCCGGTGAGAACAGCTCGCTCTATATCTCCGCGCTTTCCAACGACGTGAACGCCATCGAAACGGACTTCATCGGGAAGCTGCAAAAAACTGTTGAGGTCGGCATTGCGTTCATCGGCGCGCTGGGGCTCATGATTTGGTGCAGCCCGCTTTTGACGCTGATCGCCATCGGCTTCTCCCTGCTGCCCATCATTGTCTCCGTGGTTTTGGGGAATAAAGCGGCAAAGGCGGAAAAGGATGTTTCCGATCAAAAAGAACGCTACACCGGCATGCTGAAGGATGCGCTCACGGGCTTTTCTGTGATCAAGAGCTTTAAGGCGGAGAAGAGTATTGCCAATTTGCACGATCACAGCAACAGGGGCGTGGCGGAAGCCTCGAAAAAGCGAACGAAGGTAAACGTGCTGGTATCCTATTCCTCTGGCATTGCCGGCGCAATTCTGCAGTTCGGCGTGTTCTTTGTGGCAGCCGCGCTGGCGCTCTCCGGCAAGGGCATCACGGCAGGCACCGCGATTGTGTTCGTACAGCTTCTGAATTACGTGCTGGGGCCTATCCAGGCGTTCCCGGAGTTCTTCGCAGGTACAAAGGCCGCTTTCGGGCTGATCGATAAGCTGGCGCAGGCGCTGAATAAAAACGTTCCCGACGAGGGGGAGCATATCGAACCGCATCTCACGGAGGGAATCTCGGTCCGGAATCTTGCATTTGCCTATGAGGAAGGAAAGCCGGTACTATCCGACGTGGACATGGAGCTGCACGCCGGCGGCTGCTACGCGCTGGTAGGCGGTTCCGGCAGCGGTAAGTCAACAATCCTGAACCTGATGATGGCATCCTCAAAAAACTATCAAGGCGAGATTCTCTATGACGGGAAAGAGCTCAAAACCATCTCCACCAACTCGCTCTATGACCTTGTGTCCATCATCCAGCAGAATGTATTCGTCTTTAACAGCACGATTCGCGACAACATCACCATGTTCTCCCAGTTCCCGGAGGAAGAGATCGACCGCGCTGTGAAACTGTCCGGGCTGAAAAAGCTCATCGATGAAAAAGGCGCGGACTATCGCTGCGGCGAAAACGGTTCCGGCCTCTCCGGCGGCGAGCGGCAACGGATCTCCATTGCCCGGGCGCTGCTTCGCAAGACCCCGGTACTCTTCGTGGATGAGGCCACGGCTTCTCTGGACGCCGAAACCTCCTTTGAGGTGCTGGACGCAATTCTGAAATTGGACGGCTACACCCGCGTCATCGTCACCCACGATCTGGACGAAAACATTCTTCGCCGCTGCAGCGGCCTGTTCGCGCTGAAAAACGGCGAGGTTTTGGAACAGGGAATATTCGGAGAACTGATGGAACAGAAAGGCTACTTCTATTCACTGTATACCGTCTCTCAGAGATAATGTCCGGCTCAATAAGATGTCGGCATGAAGGAATTAGGTAAATTACAGTTTTCCGAGATGACCGGAGGGCACGATGAAGCAGATATCGAACAAGGAATATGAAAAGTACCAGCAGTACCTGACCGACCAGCTGCATGGCAGAACCCTGACGCCGGACGGGCTCCGGATCATCTGTGCCAGCTTTGACTATGATCCCGAAAAGATCGGGAAGCATATGCTGGAGATGCTGGCGAAGTTCAGGAGTGAAGGGATTGTCGGATAATATGAAATTAGGAGGTCACGATGAAAGAAGCCCTGAAAAAAATCGTGGATACATTTCACAGATATAACACGGAACACATGGCAGCACAGGCTTTTGGATTAAGTGAAGACGTTGTCTATGATGCGCTTGTGATAGCCCCGAGTTTTACTCCGTATAAGCTTCATATGGATAAAACTTGTAAAGTCACAACATTAAAGGAAGGTGCCTACATAGCAGGGTATCTGGTTGAAAAAGATGGGATGAACATTGCCTGGATCAAGATTGGATCTTCTGCGGGCAATCTGATCGACCACTTGGCATTGTGCGCAGAGCTTTCATTTAGAAGAATGATCTTTATCGGCGCTGTCGGTGCTTTGACGGAAACCTTCAGGCTTGGAGACATCTGTACTCCGGTGTATTCGATATCGGGAAGTTATGCAGATGCATATTTGATGAAGGAATCCATTCGGGACAGTATGCTGTTTACACGCGTTGTTCCGGATATGAATTATGTTGATCAGGTGATCAGGATTGGCAAAGAAAAAGGCCATACGATTCACAAAGCGAGCGTATTTTGTACGCCTTCTATCGCATTGGAGTATTATCACCTGGATGAAATCAGATCCTTCGGAACGGATCTCATCGAAATGGAAACAAGTTCATTCTATCTGATGACAGACTTGTTTGAATTGCCCGGTATTGCTCTGCTTGTAGTGTCTGATAATTCAGCTTCAGGCGCAGCATTGGTGGGCCGCAATGAAGAGCAGCAAAGACAATATGATAACGGTAGAAATGTTGTGCTTCCAGATATGATCATATCGCTGGCAGCCGAATAGAAACCTACTTTAATCTTCCAGAGGAAGGAGGTGCAGGCACATGGTGAGACCCGTATCGTTTAAGGGGTTTCAAAAGGGGTTTCAAGGGGTTTCACTTAGGGGTTTCAGGGGGTTTCAGATTTTCCTCTGGGAATTATGTGTTTGTATCAAATACCTCAGCTTAGGGGATCCCTGCTGTGGAACCGCTGGATTTTTGGTGGCCGCGATGCACCACATGGTGTCCGCTGCAGACTCTGAAACCACCAAAAAGAATATCCGCAAGAAGCAACTGCACGGATATGAGTTGCAGTCTAACATGTTCGCTATTGCTTGCACCAACATGATTTTGCGTGACGATGGGAACAGCAATATCTGGTGTCAGGACTTCCTGAAGCAGAACACAGCGCAGGTGCAGTTGAAGGGAGCCACGGTCGGCATGATGAACCCGCCCTACTCTCAGGGGACGAAGAAAGATCCGTCACAGTACGAGTTGTCTTTCGTGGAGCATCTGCTTGACTCCTTGACGCCGGGAGCGCGGGCTGCGGTCATCGTTCCGCAGTCTTCCATGACCGGCAAGACGAAGGACGAGCAGAAGTTCAAAGAGTCCATCATGAAAAACCATACACTGGAAGGTGTGATCACCTGCAACACAGATACGTTCTATGGTGTCGGAACGAACCCCGTGATTGCTGTGTTCACCGCTCATGAGCCGCACCCGGCCAATAAAATCTGCAAGTTCATTGACTTCAGGGATGACGGATACGAGGTCAGGGCTCATGTAGGACTTGTTGAGGGTGACTCCGCCAAAGACAAGAAACAGCATCTTTTGGATGTCTGGTTCGGTCGGATAGAGGCACCGAGCAAGTTCTGTGTGGAGTCAACGGCGCAGGCCGATGATGAGTGGCTGCACAGTTTCTACTACTTCAACGATGAGATACCGACCGAGGCCGACTTTGAGAAGGCTATCGGAGACTATCTGTCGTTCGAGTTCTCTATGGTGATGCAGAACCGGGAATACCTGTTTACAGAGGGTGACGCAGATGATGAGGCTTGATGACAGGGAGTGGAAATGCTTCAACTTTGTTGATGTATTTGACATTCAGAAAGGCTTTTATAATAAAAAGCCAGAAACATCTGAAACCGAACGGATACCTTTTTTAGGCGCGACTGCAAATAATAACGGTGTAACCGGTTGGTGTTCGCTCAAGGCCATTGATAATGCTTCTCGTACTGGTGATGACAAGAATGAGCCTATGAGCCGAAAGATGTTTTCGGGTGGGTGCATTGCTGTTACAAATAACGGCTCTGTTGGCCATGCATATTATTGGCCACATGAATTTACATGTAGCCATGATATTAACCCTCTTTTTTTGAAAGATAAAGAACTGAATAAATATTTGGCGATGTTTCTTATCGGTGCTATCGAGAAGCAGGCTGTTTGCTTTGAGTACGCACGAAAATGGCGTCCTGCTCGAATGGTCAAGTCAAGGATTATGCTTCCTGTTACTGATGCCGGGGAACTTGATTATGAGTTCATGGAAGACTATATCCGTGAACTGATGGCGGAAAAGAAAAAGCAGTACCGGGGATATGCGAAACAGCGGATCGAGGAATTATGTGCTGTTTCTTGTGGCCAACAGGTTGATTGGAAATCTATGATAGACTCTCATGAGTGGGAGCCTTTCCAGATTGATACTATTTTCAATATCCTGCCGGGAAAGCGTTTGGTCGCTGCCGATTCTACTCCGGGTGACAGACCGTTCATCGGCGCACTGGATAACAGTAACGGTGTTGCCCGTTTCGTCAGTGATAAGAATGAGTCGTTGGACAAGAATGTTCTCGGCGTGAACTACAACGGGAACGGTATGGTGATTGGTTTTTATCACCCATATGAGTGCATCTTTTCCGATGATGTGAAGCGTTTTCACTTAAAGGATCGGGAAGATGATCCATTCGTTTTGTTGTTTATGAAAACTGCCATTCTGATGCAGAAACAGAAGTTTGGTTATCTCTATAAATTCAATGCAGACAGAATGGCTCATACCAGTATCATGCTTCCTGTGACCGATGCCGGGCAGCCCGATTACGACTTCATGGAGTCGTTCGGCAGAAAGATGATGTCGAACAAGTACAATCAGTATCTGGCGTTCTTGGCAATGTCTGATACAATAAAAGCGTAAAACAGAATACAGAAAAAACAGTTCGTGAACTTGCAGGTCTGGTTCAGGTTGAGGTACGGAAGAAGAAAACCTCGTAATGCCTGGTGGAAGTTACGGGGTTGGAAACCGTAGCGGAAAAACTGATATGCTCCAGACATAGCCACCTACCGCACACCGACAGAAAAAGTCAGGAGTGACAAGAAAGCAGCGAGCAGATTTATTCCTTTTATGGGATAAGTCTGTGATCGCTGCTTTTTCTGTTGTGTGGAAAAGGTGGTTTTATGAAACTGACGGATAGAGAATGGAAGTATTTCAATCCGATGTGCTTTGTCGATGAAGTAATCGTGAAAAACAAAATGTCAAAAGCAGGTTTATCAGACAGAAACAGAACGCCTGTTTATTCTTCACAAGTGGATAACGGCGGAATAATGGGATTTACGAGTGAATGTGCGGATCACAAGATTGAAAGTGGTTTTTATGTTTTATTCGGAGATCATATGCAGACAGCCGTCTGAACCGGACAGTAAAGACATAATTCCCGGACTCTTCAACATCAAAGTCCCGGTAGTAGTCATTGTTGGTCGTGTTCCCCTTTCTTATAAAGAAGGTTCTCAATGTACTCGTTCGTCACCTCCTCCGAAAGCGGCCAGCTCAGTTCCTTGCACTCTTCAAAGCGCTTGAGAAACTCAGCA
>CACWXY010000076.1 GCA_902764915.1 uncultured Eubacteriales bacterium
TCTTCATCAGTTCGTTGTAGGTGGCATAGATGTATTCCGGCAGGGTCAGGCTTCCTGCGGGATCGTCACTTCCGGATTCTCCGCCTCCGCCAGAATCTGTTCCGCTTCCTGCACCACCGGAATCGTAGGGAAAGTGTCCAACCCCTCCGTGGTCTGGGTCTGGGTGGCCATCAGTGCCAGCGCGATGTCATGCATCAGGCGGTCAGCGGGATAGTTATCGTAGACCTCATCCGGCGTGAACTGGTTGTTGAACAGGATGCAGAACCACTTCACCATGGTGTCCAGTGCGTCTTTCACGGTCGGCTGTTCCTGGGTTACCTCTTTGCCTTCGACAGCATCCTGGGACAGGCGCACCAGCCTGCCGTACATTTTGGAAGCGGGCTCCATTTCCCGGAGCGCCCTGCCGGAAACGAAGTCTACGGTGTATTTCTTTTCACCGAGCGTACAGGTGATGATTCGATGTTTTTCAGAATCTCGATGAGATCCTTCCAATCTGTAATAACCGGCACATCCTTATTATTCAACGTTTGGATAGGACATGCTTGTCTGGCATGACCGTTTGTCAGGCCTTGATAAAATACAGCTGATAAACCCGCTTCCTTGGCCCCTTCCACATCTTTGTCATAGGTATCTCCGCAAAACCAGACATCTTCCGGTTTCAGGTTTGCCTTTTCCAGCGCAATCTGAAAGAGTCTCGGGTCCGGTTTTCTCAAGCCATAATCGCTGGATGCCAGAATGAATTCAAAATGATGTTCCGGAAGCAGCGTGTTAATTCTTCTCTGAAGTGCTGCTCCGGTCCATCCAATATTACTGATTACTCCCGTGCGGATACCGCTCTCTTTTAGGAACGACAGCAACTCACAAACATTCGTATATATGCAGTCTGCTGTCATAGGTGCCGTATGATCCCAGAAGATGAATTCCGCTTCTTCATAGGAAATGTCCAGCTTGATTCCGTGAAGCTCATACTTCAGACGGAGCATCTGAATTTCTGTGGGCTCCGCACCGAGATCCCGGACCGGCTGAAGAGACTGAAAGTAATTCTTTTCCCAGGAGCTGAGTTCTTCAGGCGTATAATGATGGGGATTTGTGATTACATGCTCAAAAAGAGCTCTTTCTCCCCTGAGCATATCCCAGCCGGGTTCGCAGAGTAATGTTCCGCCATAATCAAAGAGAATCATCTTTGGCTTCTGCTTCATTGATTTCATTCTCCGAACTCTTCACTCAATTAACTTTCCGGGATAACTTATATCAGTCATCCAAGCATTTCTGCATAACGATTGCATCGCTATAGACATTGTTTGCTAACCAATAATGTTTGAGAACCCCAACATCAGAAAATCCCATTTTATGGTAAAGCACAATGGCAGCCTTATTATCAGCAACAACTTCCAGCTCAATATTCAGAAGGTTCATTTTTCTCGCGCATCCAATGATTTCCGTCATGAGCCTTGTGCCGATCTACTTATTCCAATAGTCTTTTCTGACTGAGATCGAAAACTTGGCATTATGATGTAATCTTGATCCGGGGTAGCCAGCCAGTTCTGCGCGGGCTATGATCTCTTTTCCCGCCAGGGCAATCATTATTATGCTGTTATCTGCATCATGGGAAGCCTGAATACGATGTTTTACTGCTTCGACCGGCACGATAAACCCGTTTGATTCGTGCATGAGATTATCGGATTCTCTGCCAACGATGTTCAGATATGAGATCATTTTCTCAGCGTCATCGATTTCCGCTTCTCTGAAAACTATGTTGTCCATATTATTCCCAATTTTCTTATCACATTATAGCCAACAATTTCAAAAAATAACTTCCGAGATAATCGGCTATGTCCCACCCCGCCAACCGGAATTTGTTATTTAAGAGAACACCTTATCTTCAATTGATGCTATTCAAGCCTTCATAAAGGTCGTCAAATGATTTGCCTTTGCGACACCTGCCATAAGAGAACTCTTTGTTTTCACCAAACTCGAGCAGGAAGCATTTAGACAGTTCCTCCACGGTCTGCTCAAGCGCATTGAAAAACTGCTGATAAGCAAAGTTGCTCGCCGCAGTACCTTCTTCGAAACAATTCGCAATGAGCGATTCCGTAACCTGATCCAGCGGATACATTTTGATATGCATCAACTCATGGACTATGACTTCCTCAAAGTTTTCCTGTGTTGGGTTTATGGAGTTCAGCATCAGGATCGCTTTCCTGTCATCACAGTCGATCTTGAAGTCTCCGGTCTTTTGCCAAGTTGGATCGTCAACGAATTCAAGGCGGACATCCCATGCGGGTGTGATCCGAAGTTTTCTGATGTACTTTTCAAACAATGCAATTATTTCTGCTTTGTCCATGATCAGCATTCCCCTATTCTCAACAATATCGATTGTTGTCCCCAGGGACGCTGTACCCGCGGTCAGATCGTTTCTTTTCCCATGGAAGACAAAGTTACTTTTCTGTACCCGTTGGATTTATCTTCCGGATGTGGTTCGAGTCCGACAATTGTGATATCGCCTTTCCCCGGTCCATAACACCAGAAGATCCGGCCTGCTTTCGGAGTGTCGTTTTCCAGATACGATTCCCAAACCTTCTGACCATAACGGGCTGTCAGGGAAGATATTTCATGGGAGTGGAGCCCGGGGTGCCGTGGATTGCCGGAAAGCAAAGCCATGGCTTTCCCCATTTGCCTGCGCAGTTTTTCCTCTTTCTTCGTTGCGGTTCCGTCATGATGCTTTTTCTGCAGATCATTCCACAGTCTTTCCATTTCAGGGATACCAAGATGTATCTCAAACATGGGTTAGTCCTCGAATTCGGATAGATCCAGCGCCGGGGAAACCTTTCCCTTTTTCATGTTTTCAACAGCGTTGTCCATCATCTTCAGCGTATTTGCGGACACTTCAAACGGTGTTGTAAGTACCCTTGGTTCCAGAATAATCCTTTGATCCGGAAGAACAGAGACATGATAGTACTCATATCCGGCTTCCCGCAGGGTCAGCCTCTTTTTCGAATCCAGCTTCGCGTCATATTCCCGGACAACGGCTTCCATTTCAATTCCTCCCAAAACGCTTATAGTGGGATATCCCACGCCTAAAATATCATCCATGCCATAAGTTGTCAAACACGTTGATAGAGAGTTACCTCAAAAAATATCTTCAATAGGACAGATTATGCCCGCATTTTCTGATTGATCCGATTGACCTTCATACGAATGCTTGTATAAATGATCAGCCAGATGACAGCAAAGGCTGCAAGAAAGATCAGGGTAAACATGCCAATTTTCTCAACGGGAAGCCATCCGTTTAGCAGATAGATTCCCATATAGTCAATATAAAGCACTGCCATTTGGATGAGTGCAGCAATGGACTTCGGAAGCGTTTCAATATGGTAGACAATAGAAATGCCTGCGGCAATGAATGCCATAACAGTTGTCGATATGATTCCGAGCGCGACCTGATCAACTGTCAGGGTTTCTACAACGCCTGCTGCTTTCAGGCACAGCCACACAAGGGCCATGATTACAGGGCCACCCCACGCGGCAATCAGCCCGCGCTTGCAGAAATCTCTCACATGCTTTTTCATAATCCGTACCTCCTCTTCAATTCAGCAAAGCATCTTCTTGAAATGCATTCGGTATATCCGCTTTTGAACACCGCATCGACAGCCCCCGAAAGTTGCACGCGGAATCGACTGATCCTGGGCCAATTGGCGATAGCTGATTTGCTGATCCGCTCATAGTACCCGGGCAAGTTCTTCTCCAGTTCGTACAATCTTCTCCTGATCAGGTACTGTTTACCATCCTGGCAGTGAGCATAAGTCCGTTCATCTTCAACAAAGAAGTAGTCGATTTGCTTCAGATTGAGCATTACAATCTCGTCTTCCTCATATCCAGGAATTTGCTCTGAGAGATTGTCCTGCGTTACAAGGCGTTCGATCTCGTCGATCAAAGCTGTCCGTTGGTGAACGGTTGCTACAATTTCTTCTATATGATTCCGATCCAGCTGCAGCTTGAAGATCATCTGGCTGATCACCTCCCACAGCTGGCATTATATAAGGGAAATCAGCTTTTGTCAGAAGAATTCGGTATTCGGTATTTTTGAAGAGGTGAACGGTTATTTTGAGTAAAATGGCATTTAAAATGTACCCCGTAAAATGGACACATGAATTAGCGACAAACCCACATTGTGTACATTTGAAAAGGTGAAAATCCCATCATATGGACACAAAATATCCTCACCGATAGGATCCCTACTTCAACTCCCAAAGGGAAATTTAGGTCGTGGCTGCGATTTCATGTGATTTGCACCACGCCTTTATTGCCATCCCTGATCAGAGGCTGACTGCGCTTTGAATCAACGTTCCAACGGTCAAACCGCTTTTGAAGTCGATTTTCCCCAGTATTGTATCCCCGTTATCTGTTTTCCTGAACTGGATACCGTGGGAGCTGTCCCAATAGTTGCGGTACATATTTCTCAATAATGGAACACATCAGAAGTGCTGCTGCAAAAGAAATACATGTGGCAATGCAGGCTACCAGCAGCTGGGGCCCTGTCAGCCATGTATGAATCCATGGAATGACCAGTTCCAATTGGAAATTCTTATGGAGGAGGAAAATTCCCAATGTATGCTGTCCAACATAGGTGATTGCTGCCGTGCTGAAAGGCCATGCTCCTTCTCTGGAAATACGGAACAGCAGCATGGAAATACCGATCACAAGCGCGCTTCCCGAAACGGCGTTGAGCATGAACCAGAAAAGATTGCCGTAATCGCTTCCGCACATAAGGCTCAGTTCCAGTGCGTCACCCCGCAAAATGGTTCCGCACAGAAGGATGAACGCGGCAGCTGCTGTGAATATACTGAGAATCCATCCTTTTGCCTGGGCGAAAATCAAAATCTGCTGCCGAAGCGCAATTCCCAGCAGAATAAAACCGGCAGCTACGAAGCCGATATCCAGGCACCAGGGATAACCGCCTTCAATCTTTGGTAGCAGGAATCCTATGGCAAACATCGGCACAGCAAGCAGTCCCAGGATCATCTTTTGGTTTTCCGCTGCCGTTCTGCCGACCAAATCCACAAGGATCTGGCAGTAGATCCTGGCGGCAAAGAAGGCAGTCAGATACCACAGGGAAGTCAGCGTTCCAGCCTTTCCCAGCGCCTGCCAGGAGCCGTATAGGAATTTCGGCACATTGTCAAAGGAGAAAGGCGCGTAAATGAACGCGAAAATCAGATATGGAACAATAAGCGCAAGAAGATTCTTTTTGATGAAATCCTTCCAATCCCGGAATGTTTTTAACGCCTTCGGTCTGATAGATAAACCGGCCAGGAAGAAGAAAAGCGGCATATGAAAGGAATAAAGCAGCCGCCTGTACATTGGCGTTTCCAGATTTCCCGTAGTATGTCCCAGGATGACCAGAATGATTGTAATTGCTTTCGCGATATCAATCAGTTCGATCCGGGCTCTTTTTTTCTTTTCAACCATTTACAGCCAAACCTTTCCATAGGAATTATTCCTTCTTTTCCCAAGATGAGCTTCATGCGGGTGCCAGCCATGGAAAAACCTCCACGCATTTCCTATTGGTATTATGAGCCTGTCTTCCAAACGCCGTCAAGGCGCTTTTTTCACTTCCCGGAAAGTGGGCGGAAGAAATTGTGATATGCTCAGGATTTGTGAAGTAAACGATTGAGCCATCATGATTTACAGCAGATATCACGCCATGAGAACCTTCTTGCTGCTTTGTCCATGATGGCGGAAGAAAGCTGTATATCGGCACGGAAGACGGTGGACAGGCATGAATGTGCACTTTTTGTGTTTTCTAGTCGCATCACCGCGGAACTGGTCTCATTCGCGGTGCTGTTTGGGACGTTTTTGAGCGCAAAGCATGCTACCATAATTTCAGATTGTTTTTCGATGTTTTACCAGGGTTTGAAGGCTTCTCCGGTGTCCGCTCTGGCATGGAATTAATCTTCCGCATCCATGGTTGGTCTGATGATCGGCACGGGTTACCTCGGAAGAGCCTCCATCCCGCTTCCACGGAGACGAGTGCAGGGTCGATTTTTATAGAAGGCGGTGATTCTTATCAAAGTCTTTTCTATTGTAGGGTCCCAAGCGGGAAACGAATCCAGAACAGCTCGCTTTTCGGACATGGTAGCGGACAAATTGAAGTCGTATATCCAAGAGCCGATCGCGTATGAACGGCTGACCGGCGCAGATGTGCACCTTGATTTCTGCCGCTCCTGTGAGTCCTGCTTTTCAACCGGCAAATGCCCGGCAGATGCCGGTGATGATATGGGCATGATCAAGCAGAAGATGCTGGAAGCGGACATGCTGTTTTTCTGTTCCCCGGTATACGCGGGCTCTATGTCCGCCACAGCCAAGGCCGTCGTTGACCGGCTGGCTTACTGGTGCCACCGGGAAGAGCTGGCCGGCAAGCCCACAGCGGTATTAGTGACTACTTCCAACAACCACGGAAAGGAAACCGTGGAGGATATTTCGGATACCCTTCAATATATGGGCGTTTCCCTGGCCTGGGCCGGGTTTGTCTGTACCCATGACCATCCGAATATCTATCTGGAAGAAAATATGGAGCCGGAGCTGGAGAAAGTCTGCACGGCGCTGGCAGATGGATGGCGGGACCCCATCAAATTCATCACACCCAAGCAAAGCCTTGCATTCCGTTATTATGCCCGGATGTATAACCGGCAGCGGATCATGAATCAGATCTTCAATTTGAAACCCAGCGCCGAGGTGCTCATCAGCACGGAGCGGGAATTCATGAAGTATAAAAACCTGCAGGATTACGTGAAAAACCTGCTGGAGAAGAAGCGCGCGGAACAATCCATCCCGTGAGCAAGAACCGATCATACGGAGAAGAGGAGATTCGTCATGGAGAAAAAACAGGTTTTCAGAAAGAGCGTCATGGACCGGCTGTCCTCCCCTGAAGAACTGAATGAATATCTGCATGTGACCAGGCCTTCTGTCTGGATTGCTCTGGTTGCTGTGATCATCATCCTGGTTGGCGCGCTGGTCTGGTCATCCGTTACCTACATTGAAAGCTATGTTGATGTGAAAGCGGAGGTAAAAAACGGTACGATGACCGTGCTGCTGGATCGGGATACGCCATTTTTGGAAAGGATCGAGGCTGGGCAGGATGTGATCACGGGCAGTACCACCACGCAGATCACCGGCATCGGATACCGGGAGGATGGGTACATTGCGGCAGCGCCCAGCACCCTTGCGGACGGTACCTACGATGTGAAAATCAAATTCAGCAAAACACAGCTTCTCGGCATGATTTTCAATTAAAGGGGACAGCAGCATGAAAAACAAATTAGTGCAGCCGGTTTCCGGCGGCCGTGCAAAGGTTCCCGTGGTGATGCAGATGGAAGCTCTTGAATGTGGTGCCGCCTGCCTGACCATGGTGCTGGACTATTACAAGAAGTGGATCCCGTTGGAACGGGTGCGCGTGGCCTGCGGTGTCTCCCGAGATGGGTCAAACGCATTGAACGTAGCGAAAGCCGCCCGAAACTACGGCCTGGAGGCGAAGGGGCATCGGTATGAGCCGGAAGCCCTCAAAAAATCCACTTTCCCCTGCATTATCCACTGGAACTTCAATCACTTTGTTGTTCTGTGCGGATTCAAGGGAAACAAAGCGCTCATCAACGACCCTGCCAGGGGCAGTGTGAAAGTGCCCATGGAGGAGTTTGATAAGTCCTTTACCGGGATATGCATCACCTTTGCGCCTGGGCCGGCCTTTGAACCGGAAGGAAAGCGCAGGAGCACCCTGGATTTTATCCGGCACCGGCTGACAGGCGCAGGCGCGGCGGTTGCGCTGGTCATCCTGTCAACGATCATCGGCTATCTTTTCGAGATTCTCAATCCTGCGTTTTCCCGCTTTTTTATGGATCGATTGCTGACGCAGGAGAATGCGGAGCTGCTGAATCCGTTTATCGCAATTCTTGCCGCGGCAGGTCTGCTGCAGATCCTGGTCAGCGCCATGCAGACTTACTATTCGCTGAAGATCAGCGCAAAGATGGACATGCTCAGCAGCAGCACTTTCTTGTGGAAAGTGCTGCGTATGCCCATAGAGTTCTTTTCCCAGCGGCAAACCGGCGATATCCTTCAGCGGCAGGGAACGAATGCCGGGATCGCCGGAGCCATCGTTTCCACGGTCATTCCACTGGTACTGAACCTGATCATGATGGTGGTATATCTGGTCGTCATGATCCGATACAGCCTGATCCTCACCCTGATCGGCCTGGGAACTGTGGTCATCAACCTCTTTGTATCCCGCATCATCTCCACACAGCGGATCAACATCACCCGCGTACAGAAGCGGGATATGGGAAAGCTGTCCGCCACCACAACCTCCGGCATGCAGATGATCGAGACAATCAAATCCAGCGGCGCGGAGAACGGCTTTTTCCAGAAATGGGCCGGCTATCAGGCGTCTGTGAACGCCCAAACCGTCCGCTTTGAAAGGATTTCCCGGCTGCTGGGGCTCATTCCGTCGCTTCTTTCTTCCCTGGCTGATATTTCCGTGCTGATCATCGGTGTGTGGCTGACGATGAAAGGCGAGTTCACGATCGGTATGATCATGACGTTCCAGGGCTTTATGGGAGCATTTATGAGCCCTGCGAACGCAGTGATCGGCGCAACGCAATCCATTCAGGAGATGCGCACGGATATGGAGCGGATCGAAGATGTGATGAAACTGCAGCGGCTTTGCTCATGATCCCCATGGAGACAGTTCTTTGACGGCCCATGCTTCTCCCTCTCCGTTCCTGCTTAAAGCTTTTTGCGCAAGCCATTGCCTGCAGGCATATTTTGCGCCCGGATATATCTCTGCTTGCTGCTGTTGGGCTTATCTGGGATCGTGCGCTTCAGTCTGCCGCTTTCCAGCAAGGGTAGAAGAATGTTGCGCCTGAAATAATCCTGTGATTTGATGCCGCAGAACTCCTGCATTTCTATACGACTTCTCGCTTCTTCGCAGTATTGCAGGAGAGCGTTGAGTCTCTGTATATCAAGGTTTACGGTTACTGGCTTTTCTCCGGCCTCACCATCGACTTCACCACTGACTTCACCACCAACTTCACCACTGACTTGACCACTTGCCACAGGTGAAGTCCCGGGCCCGACCTTGGTCATAGACCCGAAGGAAAGCGGAATGATGATTTTGAACACATCGCCCTCGATGAATTCCGGCTCAGCGCCGCTGTACATCATGGTGTATTTATAGCTGTTCCGCATACCGTAGCCCAGCTCGTCAGCATACCCGATTTCACGGAATACTTTGCTGATGGCAGGATTCTTGGCGAAGGGCTCAAAGCTTCTGATGTCCAACGCACCGATGCCGTGCGCCCGGTTCCCATTCTCGACAGTGATTCTGTCCCGCTCGATCAGCAGCTTTGCCACATAGCCGCTGGAATAATCCCGGTGAGCGAGAGAGTTTGAAATGATCTCGCTAAGGATCTTGTCTCTGGCGCTGACGCTCTGGATGCCGTCCAGCACGAACAGATCATTCAGGTGCTTCTGCCCGAAGGCGAACATCTGCTCATAGGATTCCAGCAGATTCGTCAGAATAACCTCACGGTCGTCGTAGCGGTCCACGTTATAGACGCGGTAGATGCAGTCCGTTTTGTGATGCGCGCAGGCCGAGGCGATCATATTGTCTGTACCGAACAGCAGGACCGCTGCCAGGGTGATGCCGGTCCTTCCTTCTTCGTCTGTCAGAATCAGACCGCTCGTTCTAAGCAGTTCCTCGTTATCCATATCCGCCCAGGGATGGCGCTGCTTATCAAACAGCTGTTTGCGGGTGATCGCCATCTCTCGGGCTTTGTCGATCAGGTCAGCACGAAGATCAGAGACACTCCAGTGTGGATATACCCTGTTCACATAGTAGGTGCTCTGCTTGCGGGCATAGCACTGGAAGACCCGGTCAGACAGGTCAGTGATATCCATATCTGCATCGTCATTCCTGTCGAAGATCCGACCTTTATGACGGATGACCGACGGGCTAACGGGAACATGAATGTGGATGATATGGTATTCGCCGGGCTGCTCCTGGATCAGCTTGCCATTTTTATCAAAACTGGAGAAGGTGCCGTCAGAAACGAAAAGATATTCTCTGGCAGACAAATAGAGCGGCAGGAAGATCTTATCCTTGTTGTTGGCCAGCGTGACGAAATTTGTAATGAGTTTTGCCGCTGAAGAAGGATCAACGCCGAAAATTACGCCGGTATCGTGAACACCGAGGAAAATATCTCCGCCTTCTCGGTTGGAGAATGTACAGACGGAATCAAACAGGGACTTTGGCAGATCCGTTCTGGCTTCCTTGTATTCGACCTGATAATTCTCTCCATGTCGGATCAGGGGCAGAAGCGCATCAGGCAGAGTGGGAATCCTGTCGTTCATCATTGATCACCGTCCTGCATAACAAAGCGCCTGCCTCTTGAGATACACGCGTCGGTATGGCTCGAGTGACAGGCAATTTGTGTCGAGGTGAACGATGTGATAGAAATTGGTGTGGCTCAAGGGCCGGAAATCGTGTATAACAAAGGGGTGACATCGAAAAAGCCATGCAATTTCTTTATGCATGGCCGTCAATGGTAGACCGGTGTTTGTACGATTAACTTCCGAAATTCCTTACCAACAGGCATCCCGACAAATTGGAATTTGTCTTTGATGCAAATCAACAGAATCAACGATTTCGTACCCATGCGCTGTGACCTGTGAAAACTCGATCCTCGTCACATGAGCGAAAAAAGG
>CACWXY010000077.1 GCA_902764915.1 uncultured Eubacteriales bacterium
ATGCCGGACAGTTACGCCCTCATACGCAGCAAGTTCCGGAAAATACTTTGTGATCCTGTCCTCCGGGCTGAGAAGGCTCTGCCGCATCAGCAGCATGACGGCCGTCGCCGTGAACTGCTTACTGATCGAAGCCAACTGAAAGATCGTGTCCTCCGTAATCGGAAGCGTGTTTTCAGGATCCCGGAAGCCGAGAGCTCCCTTGGACACGATCTCGCCGTTTTCCGCATAGAGCCACGCCCCGTTGAAGCCGTCTTTTTCCTGCAGCGCCCGGGCAAGGTTTTCCATTGTTGTATTCTTATCCATTTTGTTTCTCTCCATAAATTGCGATTGTCTTAGCCAACATAATCAAAAGATAAATCGCTTCTGTCAAGTCCCGAACGGCCATGTTTCGAGCCACAATCAATGTACCACGAAACACAGCCTTCTGAAAGTGAATATACGTTGCATATCCTGATAATCCTGTAAAACCTCCCGCAAGGCTCACATCACCCTGCGGGAGTCTCTCTGTCTGTCCTTATGTCGCGATCCGCATGTACTGCTCGGCGCTGATGCGGAACTTGATCTGGACTTCACAGTCATGGTTGATCCACAGGACGATGCTACAGGATGGCATCGTCCTTTTCTGTTCCAGGTACATCAAAAAAACATATTTGAATTTTCGCTTGCTGTTCTTTTCTCGAGTGCAGGAGAAAGCGCTCAGGTGGGAGGAAGGCTTCTGTCAAAGAACAAGCAGACGCCCGGAATGGATGTTTCTCCTGGTTTATCGTTATTTGTCAGTGTATAGGCATTTTCCGATTCTTTCTGCCTTCTTGTATCGATCCGCCATTTCTTCCAGCCTTTTAGGTTTAACAAGATATCCTTTTCAATAACTGCCGAACTGCACCAACAAAGGAACTATGCCTCCATGGCAGCATCTTTCATACAGTCCACAGTTTTCTGCACATCATTGCCCGCAGATCCTGTGTCCTCCTCCATGCCACTTCATCTATCTCCCTATATGATAATATCGCTATTCGTTAATAATTGTGTAAAAATTCTCGTTTTGCGATATTTTTCTATTGACAGTGCGCTGTCTGCCCCCTATATTCTGCTTGTACAGCCTACGGACAAAGGAGAATGAAAATGGGTACCCTCTCGAAACTGTATCCCGGTTACCAGGCGCAGACCGCCCGCATGCACAATACGTTAGGCAAGGCACTGGTCGCCGCGAGGAAAAAGCGGGGGCTGAAACAGAATGACGTCAGGCTCGGGCTTTTGGACTATCAGATTGATGTGAGCACCGCGACGGTCAGCAAATGGGAGGTCGGTGAAACCATCCCCAACGCCTATCAGCTGTTTGCTCTTTGCCATGTACTCAGGATCCGGGACGGACTGACCGCCTTCACCGGGCACATTGACGATCCTGAGCTGAATGCAGACGGACAGAGAGTGCTGGAAGAATTCAGAAATTACCTTGTCTCCTCCGGGCGCTATGCGGTGCAGCACGTATCCGCGTCAAGGAAGAACATGAAGATCTATCAGCTCCCGGTTTCCGCAGGAACAGGTGACTGGCTCGACAGTGATGACTATGAAACGCTGTCCTTTCCCCGCCACGCCGTACCGGATGGAGCGGACTTCGGCGTATATGTCGACGGCAGCAGCATGGAGCCTTCCTATCATGACGGGCAGATCGCGTGGGTCCGACAGGTATGCAGCCTGGAAGAAGGAGACATCGGTGTTTTCCTGTATGACGGATGTGCCTATATCAAGGAATACCACGAAAGAATGCCGGAAGATACCGAGGATTTTCTCGACAGCAGCGGCGTACTGCACCCGCAGATTATCTTTCACAGCCTGAATCCCGCTTACGCCGATATACCGATTGAAAATGACAGCTACTATCTGTTTGGAAAGGTGCTGAACTGATCCCGCTGCCAGGCTTCGTCCCGCCGGTATGGCTTGTTATCCTCTCCTGCGCGCTGTCACGGAGATATGCCTTATGGACCCCGGAAAGCCATCAGAGGCTTTTCTGCAATTGCGACCAGGCGCCACCTGCATGGCGCAGAAAGGAATGGCTATGAACAAGTATGGTGATCTTCTTTATTCAGATCCGCCGCCCGTGCCGCCGGGGTATCGGGTCATGACATCTGCGGAGCGCGCCAAGATTTTTGCGCCCTTTGATGCACTGCGGGGCTTCGACTTGGCGCTGGACAGCAAAACATGTCTGTATGAGGAGCAGCGCTACCTTGCTGAGGATGCCAGAGAGATCATTGAAGAGCGCATCCAGCGGCTGCATGAGATGACCAGCAAGCCGCGCCTTCCTTCCTCTGCGCGGCCGCGTGTTCAGGTCGAATACTATGTTCCCTGTCATGATACGCAGCGTATTGACTGGGAGTGGGTCGGAACGTATGAAACGATTACGGATACCGTGCGTAAAGTGGATCCCATCACGCGCATGCTGTGTCTGACATCGCACCTGATCGCTTTTGACAACATCTATTCGATTTTTATTCTGTAAAACAGTTGGGAATGCTGTTCCATAGGCGTATACGGAAATGCATGTTCCGTTTCGCACACATCGCGTGACAGGAGGATAGGAATGATATGACGCTGTATCTTGACGGCAGCGCGCCGCAGATCGTATCACTGGCTGCATCTGCATCCAGATCGGTGCTGATGCGCGCGTTCATCGTGGCCGGATTCCCGCTGCAGACATCCGGTGAAACTGCGCCCAGGCAGATCATTCCTGTCATCGCCCAGTCGCGGAAACAGGAGACAGCTGTATTCCCTATGCGGTGGGGCATGACATTTCCGCCGGAACCGGGCAAATCAGCCGGCGCGTTCGTCACGCACGCGCCGTTTGAAAGAGCCCGGCGGCGCAATGATCTTCATCGCTGTGTAGTCCCTGCATCATGGGTTCATGTCATCTCCCGTCTGGAAGGCAGACAGGTGCAGTATATTGTACAGCCGTCTGACGCCGATATGACATGGATCGCGGGCATGTACCGAATGGAGGACAAACTGCCTGCCTTCTTCGTTCTGTCTCAGATCTGTACGGAGCATGCCGCCATATTGCAGCAGCCCATACCGGTAATGCTGCGAAAAGAGGATATTCCCTACTGGATCGATCCCGGCATGGATCCAATGGTAGCGCTGGGGCGCGCCCTATCCGATTTTATTGTGGAAAGAGGTTCATCGCAATGAATTACTACACCTGCAATGCCTGCCTGTTTACGTTTGCATCCGACAGTATGCCGACACGCTGCCCGGACTGCGGCAAACTGGAAGTACAGACGACAGAGGAAAAATATGGACGCACGGCAGTACATACCTGGCCCGCTGTCCGTCCTGCCACGCTTTCAGAGATTGACTATCACCTGAAGGTGAAGAATGAAATCGACATGGAGGAAGGCACTGCGCAGGAAATGGAAGCACAGGCAAGAATTTGCTGCTGATATTCTGCATATTGCTTTCGCCTGTACTGGTCATTTTTCCGAAACAGCCGCCTTTGCCAAATCACTTGCGGATCTTCGTCTGGGACGAGCCGCTGTTCCTCCGCCGTATGAAAGCATTCGAGCAAGCGAAAGCGCAGCCTGGACCATCGTTGGCCAAGTTCTCAGCGTCTCTGTCTGTTCCCGCAGAAAAATGGATCAGGCTGCGCATCACCGAAGATGCAATCTCGATATGCTGTACCTTTTTCTTCCTTCTGTGGTGTTTTGTATTCAATTGCCTCCATCGGACAGTTCTGAATACAGGACATACAGTGGGAACACCTTTTTTCTTTCTATACCGGTTTTCCATCCTGCATCGTAATCACATTCATGGGGCATAGCCTTGCGCATTTTCCGCAGCCAACGCAGGCCTTCTGAACCCAGAATCCTTTCGTGCCCTGATTGAAATAGCATAATACCGGCGCCGCAGGCAGCGTGATCAGGTATTCCGCCAGAAAAATGTGACGATTCCTGAAGCGGCCGCCGCTTTGTATGACATGTGCCGTTTCAGCCGCTCTGGATAACGATTTACACCGTTCCCTCTGCTTCATCCTTGCAATTTGATACACACAGTGAAGGTTAGTCTATCGGTCTGAATGAATAATTCACTCTCCACCAGGCGCTGTTTCCTTTGTATTTACCGTTGTTTTCACGAACCTGAATCTCCAGATACAAATCAAAGCCGTTTTGAAAGCCAGCATCGTCAACCTTGTATGTGTAGCTTCCCCGTCCTACGTCCGGTCTGGAATCATCTTCTGTTACGACAGCACCGACTTTGATGCTCTGATTCGGTTTGACCTCTACCTCTCCGCCGTTCCAGATTGATCTGCCATTCACAGTAAACTCTTCATACCAGTCGCTGCCGACCGAATCGTTGTCGTAACAATATGCATTGATACTGACTCGCATTCTTCGGCTTGTCCGCTTCACAGCCGCAGTCTGTGCTTGTACCGAATTTGATTTCGATGAAGAAGCATTGGTGCTCTTCGATGCAGCTGGTGCAGAAACGTTGCGCGGAGCAAATCCGATTCCAACGGTAGTTTTGCTGCTGCCTGTATATCGGCTCATGCCGCCCTGGATGACCTGAACACGAAGATTGGTTAATTCCCAGGTTTGTTTTTCGGAATTCTTTTTTGTCGGTTTTCCCGCCTCTTTCTGAATCATTTTGCAAATATCTTTGAAAGAATTGGCTGTATATTTTTCCGGCGGAAGAACATAGACGATAAGTTTCAGATGGCTGTCTTCAAACTCAAAGAAACCGTCCATACGATAATCACCCACGCGCAATCCAGATGCATGCAGTCCCAGGGACACTGTGTCCAGCTGAAGTGCAGAGTAGGTGGATAAGAAGTCTTTCTTCGACAGACTCCATATGGAATCATCCGGCAGAACACCTGCAGAAGCTCTCGGAACAAACAGAATCAGAGAAAAACAAACAAGAAGGAGCAGGTTTATCCGCTTCATTGACTCAAGACTCCTCAAAAAGAAAAAATAGAATCGTATGATATCCTATGAAAGATGGTTCACTACGCCAAGTTTCTTCCTATAGCCTGCCAGCATCATATAAGTATCTTGGTTCCTTATTATGGATGGCACACCCCACACGGCTGGAATCCATTGCTGATAGCCTCCTCGCGTGTCCATAAATCCACTTTATTATTGGAACTCATATTCCTCGTGGTACGGCAGTCAACATAATGGAATATCATGGAGTTCAGGTTTCCAACATAATTGGCAGTTCCAGTGTATCCTGAACCGTAGTAATACCCTCCGCCAGAAGATGTGACTGCACGAGGCACATACTTGCCATCGCTACCGACATAGTAGCCGTCCGGCGTAATTGTGTTGGTAAGCATAACGCCATCACTGCCGACATAATACGCATTGTCTATCCAGCTGTTTCTGACAAGCTGCCCATTTTTGTTGAAATAGTACCAGTATCCATCAATGCTTTTCCATCCCGTATCCATTGCACCGGAAGCATTCAGATGATACGTCTGTCCGCTCAGTGTACGCCACCCGGTAGCCATATAGCCACTGGTATCAAAGTAGTACCAGACATTGCTGATTTTCTTCCATGCAGCCGCGGGATAGGATCCATTGTTTTCCTTGTACCACCATCCATTGGCATCCTGCTGCCAAGAAGCAGCATATGCGAAGCTGACGGAAGAGAGAACAAGCACAATCAAAAGGGATGCAATAAACCTTTTCATTATCATATTTCCTTTCATAATCACATTCCTTATACAGGAACTGTTGTCTGGGTATCATATGAGGACCTGATTCCAAAAGTGCACCTTGAAGACAATCAAGGCATAACCCGTCAAGCAATACTTTCCTTGAAGAGAGCATCTGCATGAATGCCCTTTCACCGATAAAGTGTACAGTGAATATTTCTGCTTCATGTCTATTCCACTGTGATTGTCTTTCCATCGCTGTGCATTGTGATTGTCCCCAGCTGGTCCGTCCTGAGTATGACTGCGCCGGCTTCAGAGAGCCGCTCAAGCACTTCTTCCCTGGGATGGCCATACGGGTTCTCTTCACCGCAGGATATTACAGCATACTGCGGGCCAACTGCCTCCAGAAATGCCTGTGTGGACGAAGTGTCGCTGCCGTGATGACCCACCTTGAGTACATCGGACTTCAGCTCACACCCCGCATCGAGCATCATATATTCCACTATGTCCTCGGCATCGCCAGTGAAAAGAAATGAATTCTCTCCATAGTCAATCCTGCACACAATTGACATGCAGTTGGCGTCCCATGCGTCAGTCCAGCAGCTCAGTATCGTAATCTCCGCCGAGCCAAGAGCATACACATCGCCTTCTTCCGGAATGATGAGAGGACAGCCCTGCAAGTCCGCATATTTCACGACAGCCTGGAACGCTTTGGTATCCCATTCAAGCGTTGGGGTAAGAAGCAGATCAACCGGAACCGCATTCAGTGCCGCGGCAATACCGCCCACGTGGTCTTCGTGAGGATGTGTTGCAATGATGTACCGCAGGGACGACAGCTGGAGTTTTTCCCTCAGATACCAGTACACATACTGGGAAGAAGCAGGTTTGCCGCCATCGATCATCATGGCCTCTCCGTCACACAGAATAACAGCGCAGTCGCCCTGTTCGACATCGAGAAAGAAAACGTCCAGTTCTGCCTTGGATGAGAAGACAATTGACAAAAGAAGTACCACAAATAGAAGAAGTTTTTTTCTCGTCTCTCTCACCTCACCGAAAAGCGCGAATAAACTATTCCCTATTATATTATTTGGTGATACAATGTCAACATGCATCATTTGGAAGGAGTGTGGAGACCATCGATACCATTACAAATTTAATCAAAGCAGAGATTAAGCAGCAGTACGGCACAATCTCCAAATTTTCAGAAGCAAGCGGGATTCCCTATTCAACAATCACAAACGCGCTGAATAAAGGCGTAGGAACTATGGCATATGACACAGTTGTGAAGATCTGCGGGATGCTGAACATTCATCAGGCATTCAGTTCTCATCTCATTCTTTTTGATGAACGTTTCATGGAACTATACAATAAACTGAAAGCATTGGATGAAAAGGGAATCCATACGGTATCTACCGTGCTAAACGTAGAATACTTGCGCTGCGCCAATGAAGGAGACGCATCCGTGAAAGGCTTTAACGGAGTCGGACTGGCTGTCAAGGAAACAGTCAATGATGAGAAGCGGATCCGTGAACTCATCAGGAAAGTGAAGAATGAAAAGACTTAAGCATTTAGCCCGGCAGATTCAGCGAAAATACAGGCTTAGCCATCCAACATTGGATAACATGGTCTTTCTTATTGAGCAGCAGAATTATGAACTGGTAGACTTTGATCCGAGTTCCGAATCCTTCCATGAACTGTGTCATGAGATCGGTTATGAGTATTCCGGATCGCCGGCTTTCGTATACACAAGCAAGAATGCCAGAATGGTATTCCTTAAGAGCACATTAAGCGTGGAGGAGCAGCGCATTGTTCTGGCCCATGAACTGGGGCATATACTGTGTGAGCACCAATCCAGCAGCGCATCCGTAATGGAAGAATATGAGGCACAGGAATTTGCCTATCACCTTCTGCATCCCCCGGTCTTCATTACGCTTCGCAACCAATTGCTGAACCGGAAATATCTGGTCGCTGCAGCTGTCGTTATGATTGCCATGCTTGCTGTGGGAGGGCATTATCTGTACCACAGCCGCTATTCCAATTATTATGTCAGTGAAAACGGAACCAAGTACCATATGCGGGACTGTCTGATCATTCATGACCGAGTCGGACTTCGAAGACTGACCTGGGATGAAGTCAACTCCGAAATATATGAACCATGCGGCGTATGCCTGAAGAATCCATAAGGGGAAAGTGAACCATGAAAAAAATAGGGCCTGTGATTCTGCTTCTTATTGTCCTTTCCGGTATTGCAGCGGCTGCCAGCAATTTTCAAGCCGCTTACGAGAGGGCAGCACAGGAAGCCGACCCAGCCACCGCGAAAATGGTCAGCAGTATTGACCTTTCTGAATTTGCTAAACACTTTGACCTGCAGTTGACTGCCGATGAGGAAATGCTCATCCGAACAGCTATGCTGGCTTATACAAACGGCGCTATGAAGGAGCATCCTTATAGTTCTGTGATTGCAAGGTCGGGAGCTTCTGAAGGTCAGACAGATGCCAATTCGCACACTTATATTGGCAATAAAAGCTCAAAGAAATTCCATGAAACATACTGTTCCGGTGTAAGCGATATCAAAGAAAAAAACAAAGTTACGCTGAATTCCAGGGAGGAAGCGATCAAGAAAGGATATACTCCCTGTAAGAAATGCAATCCATAATGTGAAAACAGGCAGGCGTTACAGCAAACGAAAAAATCCGCTCATTGAAGCAGGAGGAAAAACACAATGAATTGCCCCAAATGCGGAAGCAACCATGTCTCCGTTCGAACATTTCAGGAAACACGGGGTTCTGTCACTACAGGAAGAACCATGTCGAAATACAGGGAAAAAGGGCATGGATGCCTGTGGTGGCTGTTTATCGGCTGGTGGTGGTGGATCGTTGATCTCTTTTTATGGATCTTTCTGTTCGTCCCAAGGCTGATTCTCAGATTGTTCACTGCACCTTTCAGGAAAAAGAAATATGTCGGTACAGCATCGACAATCAGTACCACAGTCAATCATATCGGATATAAAACGATATGCACATGCCAGAACTGCGGAAACACCTGGCAGCCATAAAGAAGGCAGATTGCCTTCTGCACCGATGGTGCTTCCAAGCAAAAGCATGCAGAGCCGGCATGCCGCAGACAAAAGGAGGAGAGAATCATTGCTTCGTAACCGGAATAGAAAGCTGTATGCCATCGCAATCACTGCCCTGTGCTTTGGCTGTATGCTCTTCTCCATGGCGTATGCAGATATTCTGCCCCCGGAAGAAATCTGGGGAATCAGCGAGAACCGTCTTCTCAGGCAATATTCTGCCCTGGCGTTTCAGTCAAGGCTTATCGGAGAGCATACTGCTCTCTATGCAGATAACGTAGCACTGGATGGCATCAGTACCACTGCATATTTCGAATTTGACAAGGACAGTTTGATACGCGTGGTTTATGTATTGCCTGTAGGTCTTACAGACAACGAAATGAATGAGAGCATCCTTACACTGGGAGGTCAGCTCAATCAGGAACTGGGGCAGACAAAGAATGTGACAAAGTCAAGTGCCAAGTGGGAAAATAAAACAGTGGTCGCTGAGCTTCGAAAAGGAAAGTTTCCTGCGTATAATGGAAGAAAAGAAGAGACAGTTGCCCTGGGCTTCACCGCAAAGCAGGCCATTGCAACTGCAACACCCATGGCAACACCTACCCCCAAACCAAAGCATGAGGATCCGAATGCAGCCGCCATGCAGATTCAGCTGAGCAGCAGTGCGGCCGCCATGACCATTGGCATGAACACTGATTTCCGATACATTGTTGATGGATGGCAGGTGAACGGTGGCGAAACATATACGGTAACCAGGGACAGGGAAGTGATTGTCACAGTACAGGTCATTGGCAATGGAACCGTTATCGTTGGCTCAAAAACTGCAAGGCATAGGGTCACGCAGAATGATCTTGAAAAAGGGTTTTCCGTGTCGTTGCATTTCGCATCGGAAGTGTCATCAGTCACCGGACAGTTTCAGGGAACGGTTATGTTTGTGCCCTGTGAATAAAGGCATGGCCTGCTTCACTGGTTTCCGGTCCGGATAAAGCATTTTCTGAATATGCATCCATAAAAGCGATAATGAAGCCGAACAGATGGAAAACGGACAATAAGAAGGATGTTTCCACCGAAAGCCCGCGGAGTTTGGCTGATCAGAGACTGCACCTCAGAGGGACCTTCACGGGCTGCTGTTCTGGATAAACGCTCGTTCAACCGACAGCGCAGCGGCTTTGCACCA
Organism: uncultured Eubacteriales bacterium; assembly: GCA_902764915.1. Classification (GTDB taxonomy): domain Bacteria; phylum Bacillota; class Clostridia; order Christensenellales; family Aristaeellaceae; genus UBA2943. Next base: position 9,895 of record CACWXY010000077.1, read on the forward strand.
GCAGAAGAACTGCATCCTGACACAGCTCTGATTTCTCCTGTTATGCTCATATGCACACCATTCTTCTGCTATTAGAACAGGTCACCTCTGTTCATTTCAAGAGTCACACTATCCTTGGGCAATGTCTGTCGTGAACGATCAATCCGTATATACCGATTAAACCCTCAAGCGTATGCAGGAACAGGTTGGAGTATGAAATACACACATATGATTCAGAAACCTTTCCAGGAGATTTCCTGGGAGGATGACAATTTCATTGAAGAGCTGCTCGGAGTCGTGCAGCTCTTTCGTCCTTTCTCAGAAGCCATCACGGAGTTTATATCAGAGCATGGCTATAACGGAGAAATAACAGATGTGGATGCCAAAGTAGCCTTTATCCGTTCTGCTTTTACCAAGGCCAATATGGATGCGCCACGGGAAATCCGTGAATGGTTTCTGTCCAATCAGCCCATCAAACGGGATACAGCCTTTCAGATCTGCTTTGCATTCGGTCTGGACGGAAGCGAGACGAATGCGTTTTTCCGCCGCTTTTATGCACATGAGCGAAGCTTCAACTGCCATCAGGTACAGGAAGCCATTTACTACTTCTGTCTGAACAACGGACTGTCCTATGCCGATGCGCTTGACATCCAAAGTCAGGTGCCTTTGGCCGGCAAAGGCACCAAAGGCAGTGAGGTCGTCTACACGGATTCCATTATCAACCTAAAAGTCGTAAAATAGTCATGTGTTAATCATATAGCTGTGACACCCAGCATGTCCAGGAACATGCGGTCACGTTCTAGGATTTCCGTATTCCACCT
>CACWXY010000078.1 GCA_902764915.1 uncultured Eubacteriales bacterium
TGAAAAAGTGCTGGCCGAAAAAGGCGTTGACGCCTTCAACGGCGCACAGGGACGGATCCTGTATGTCCTCTGGCAGCAGGACGGCGTGCCGATCAAAACAATCTCTGAAACATGCGGTCTTGCCATCACATCCCTGACCACAATGCTGGAGCGCATGGAACGCCAGGGCCTGCTCCGCAGAGAGCCTGACAGCCGGGACAAGCGGAAGACCCTGTTGTTCCTGACCGATAAGGCCAGAGCGCTGAAGGCCGACTATGACGCCGTTTCCGACCAGATGGGGGCGCTATATTATCAGGATTTCACGGATGATGAAGTCCGGCAGTTTGAGGAATACCTGCAGCGGATACAGCGGAATCTGGAGGAGAAGCTGAAGTCATGAGCGTATGCATCAAGGATCTGATCCAGAACATGAACCTAGTGATCGGTTGTACGGTGGGCTGTCCGTACTGCTACGCGCGAAACAATGTGAAGCGTTATCACATGATCGATGATTTCTCACAGCCGGAGTTCTTTCCGGGCAAGCTGCGATTGGGAAACCGGAATGGCGTGAGGCGGTCTTTACGAAGATCCGCGAGAACCCCCAGCACCAGTTCCTCTTCCTCAGCAAGCGTCCCGACCTGCTGGATTTCAGCACCGACCTGGACAATGCCTGGTTTGGCGTCACAGTTACCCGAAAAGCAGAGCTCTGGCGCATCGACGCGCTGCGGAAAAATGTAAAAGCCGGACATTATCACGTAACCTTCGAGCCGCTCTTCGATGATACGGGCACGGTAGATCTGTCCGGTATCGACTGGATCGTCGTCGGCACCATGACCGGAGCGCAGAGCCGGAAGATTCACACCGAGCCCGCATGGGCTTGTTCCCTGACAGAGCAGGCGCATAACGGTCACATCCCCGTTTTCTGGAAAGAGGATCTCGTTCCCATCATGGGTGAAGAACAGATGATCCAGGAACTGCCGGAAGCATTCAATCATGTATTGGAGGAGCAGAGAACATGGAGCAGCCGGAAATCAAAGTAGGATTTGTCCAGACGAAGAGCATCATGACCAAGTCGAATGGGCCGCTGGGCGGGTATTCGGTCAACCCGTATGTGGGCTGTCCCCATGCCTGCAAATACTGCTATGCCAGCTTTATGAAGCGGTTTACCGGGCATACCGAGGATTGGGGCACCTTCATGGATGTGAAGGAATGGCCCGCCATCACCAATCCGCAGAAATATGCCGGGCAGAAGGTGATCGTCGGCACGGTGACCGACGGATATAACCCGTTGGAGGAGAAGTTCGGAAAGACCCGCCTTCTTCTGGAACAGCTGAAGGACAGCGGCGCGGATATCCTGATCTGCACCAAATCCGATCTCGTCCTGCGGGATATGGATCTGCTGACGGAGATCAACAAGCGGAACCGGCTGACGGTTTCATGGTCGGTGAACACGCTAGATGAAAATTTCAAAAACGATATGGACGCGGCGGTCAGCATCGAAAGACGTCTCGCGGCTATGAAGCAGGTCTACGACGCGGGCATCCGGACGGTATGCTTCATTTCGCCGGTATTTCCCGGGATCACGGACATTGAGGCGATCTTCGAACGGGCGAAGGATCAGTGCGACCTGGTCTGGCTGGAGAACCTGAACCTGCGCGGCGGATTCAAGAAGACGATCATGGACTATATCGCGGCGAAGTATCCGCATCTGATGCCGCTGTATGAGGAGATCTACGGAAAGCGGAATCGCGGCTATTTTGAAGCCCTCGAAAAGAAAGCCGAAGAGATGGCTCACAGATACGGCTGCCGCTTCGTGGATAATGAAACGCCCTACGAGCGCGTACCGCAGGGGCATCCGACCATCGTGGACTACTTCTATCATGAAGAGGTTCGAGGCTCCCAGAATACGGGAGTTCGAAATAAGAAGGAGGAAAACTGACATGGCAAACTTCAGCAAGTGGAACGCAAAGCAGGACCCGAGAACCGAACTGCACGACGTACTGGGACTGACCGGCGCGGAGATCAGCATCAACAACCTTCCCGCAGGCGCGGGTGTGCCTTTCGTACACACCCATAAGAAGAATGAGGAAATCTACATCATCCTGTCCGGCAAGGGCAGCGCTGTACTCGACGGCGAAAAAGTTGATTTTGCCGTCGGAGATGTGATCAGGGTAGCGCCCGCAGTGAAGCGGCAGTTCAGCGCCGCCGCCGATTCACCTGTCAGCTGGGCCTGTATTCAGGTTCGGGAGAATTCCCTCGAAGAGTATACTGCCGGGGATGCTGTCATCGGATAAGACAGGATCACAGCCATAAATCTGTCAGGCGTCGTTCAGTCATGAACGGCGCTTTTTATGTCCTGCTGGAGGAGGTGACTACCCACGATCTGCATTTATGAAGTCAACACGACATCGTGGTAAATCCCGCGAGGAGTTTTCACTGCTTATTCTCTTTGAAAATAATAGTATAGCCCCCAATCTTGATCATTGGCCCACGGGTCGTAGAAATGAGCGGTGACCCCGTTTACACTTCTGGGATAAACCATGGCACAGCTTGCACTTCCATCCTCAAAGAAGAGAGGAAGGCTTCCTCTAAGATTTTTTTCTGCCCTGACCAGCCATTCCTTTTCACCGGTAATATGCCCATAACGTTCGAATGCCAAGCCGCTGAGGCTGCTCCAATAATGCGGAAAAGTATCTCCCAGCATATGCCGTTTTCCAAACCAGTATCCATCCCAGTGTCTGATCGCCACCTCGTTGAAATGATAATCAGGCTGCATTCCCTGGAATAGTATCAAAAGTTTCATCTGTTCCCTTGCTGCAGAAAGTAATGCCTGCTTTCCACTGAGCTGATAACCCATTAGCAGCATGTTCACTGCAGGTGCGACGATACTCTGCTCATAATCCACTTCGCTTGTAGGATAATGAATTCCAATGTCTGCGATTTTCTCTGCATGATGGATAAACAGGTGCCGCATGTCTTCTGCACGGTCAGTCATGCCGGCTTCTTTTAGCAGCGCAACAATACTAGTCATGGGAATGCCAATGGCATAGAATCTGTCACCACCACGATCATAATAGTTTTCCATTACATCAGCGGCCCGTTTTATCCATACAGGTTCATGAGTAACTCGGAATAGTTCCATAAAGAACACAGCGACCCATGCTTCGTTATACAGGCGGTGTCTTTCTTCCATATAGCCAGCATCGTCATAGACAGTATGGGTTTTTTCTTCATAGATTTCCCTGAGAATAAAATCTGCGTAATTCCAGAGACTCTTCTCCAATGCAGCATCGTGGAAATACCGACAGGCCAAAGCGACTAAAGCACCCATCCCCAAACGTTCTCTTGCGCTGTTATGATCAGGAATGTCATGACTGTAGCACAGCTTGTTTGTTTCATTATCGTAAATCAGATATGCCCCGCATAAATGGGAGGAAGTATCCATACACTGTTGCTTTTCTACAATAAACTGGGCCCGGCGGCGCAGCAACTCAGTTGCAGGCGGCATGATTCGCCAGCAAGCAGTGGTTGATTTTCCGTTTGACTGGAACGTTTGACAAATCTCTCCCGTTCGGCTAGTGTCCACGAATCCTCCGTTCCATTTTACTTTATCGTAAAGAAAAGCGACCCATTGCTCGGAAGTGATGTAAAGCGAACCAAAGTATGCTTTCAGAATGCGCTTCCAGTCTTCTATTCCCTCATGGCGAAACAGCCTCCACCGAAGGATCTTTTTTTCTTCAGGAGCCAGAGAAAACTCTTTTGGATGAAGCAAAATAACCCCTCGCGTATTGCTGACACAGTGACTTTCCGTTAAACTGCGCTGGATGCTGTAGCTTTCCAAAGATCCCTGTGTGAGAATCATTCCCAAATGTGGAGCTTGGCCGCCCATTCGAATCGCAAGCACCCAGGAGACTTCTCCGCCGCACCAGACATGAGCATGGCAGCGCTGGGGCAGGCAGATATCCGCAGCCAAATAATTATCATTCAGCGGAAGCGAAATGGACACGCTACCCGCATCACAGAAAATGGTTTCCTGCGATTCGTTCGTAAAGATATAGGTTTCCTCAAGCGTATCATCCTGAAGGATAGTTCGAGCAGAGGTGCAGGAGATGCCATTGGGTGCAGCCATCTCTCCCCAGAGATGAGGCTCATTTACCCAGTTCATGCGGAATGGGTCATCTGCAAAAGTGATCTTTGCCAGAGAGCCGTTTTTTTCTTCTAAAACCCAGTGACTCATGACATGCCTCCCTTTTATTCCTTAACAGAACCGATCATAATCCCCGTTACGAAGTATTTCTGAATAAACGGATAAACCGCGAGCATGGGAATAATCGTAATAAATACTTTCGCCGCATTCAGGGACTTGTTGGACAGCTGGTTCATCTTAATCATTTGTTCCGTTGTCAGATTTACTCCCATCGGGATACTGACAACAATCTGGCGGATGTAGGTTTGCAGTGGATAATGTGATTCTGAATTGGAAAGCACAAGCCCCTGAAAGTATTCATTCCAATAGTAAACACTGACGAACAGGGTAATTGTAGCGATAACGGATTTGGAGCAGGGAACAACAATTTGGAAAAGAGTCCGCCATTTTCCTGCGCCATCCATTATGGCAGCCTCCTCGACATCCTTCGGAAAGTTTCTGAAAAAATTCATCATCAGTATCACATTATATACGGGGAGACTGCCACTTAGGATCAGGCCAGCCATGTTGTCCATCATGCCATAATTCTTCATGCACATGTACCAGGGAATGGTTCCGCCATTGAACAGCATGCAAAATACCACAATCCACATCGTAACGTTTCTACCATGAAACTCTCGTTGACTGCGGGATAAAGGATAAGCTATCATAATCACAATAATAAGTGTTAAAGGTGTACCAATAAAAACACGTTCCAGAGAAATCTTAAAAGAATTGAAGAATGCTGTGTCCTTTATAATTTCACCGTAGGCGGCTGTAGTGAAGCCAATTGGGTACAATGTTACCCATCCGGCATTAGTTGCTGCTTTGTCCGAGAAGGATAAACAGAACGTATACCAGATTGGATATAAACAGGTAAAGGCCAATAAAACCAGCAGAATGGTATTTACCGTCAGAAATAGCCGTCGGGAGATTGTCTGTGTTTCGATCATGAATATACCTCCTCAGAAAATCGTATAATCAGCGAATTTATACGCAAGCGAATATGAAACGATAATCAGAACAAAACTGACCATGGATTTGAACAGGCCGGCAGCAGTTGCCAGGGAGAATTGCAGTTTTGTCAGCCCGATTCTGTAAACCCAGGTATCCAGAATGTCCACGGAGGAATACACCATTGGATTATAAGTGTTAAAAACCTGATCGAATCCAGCATTCAGGATGTTCCCCAAAGCGAGTACAGTCAACAGAACAATGGTAGTGGAAAGGGATGGAAGCGTAATATGAACCGTCTGCTTCCACCGTCCTGCGCCATCAATGGCGGAAGCTTCATAAAGTGTCGGATTGATTCCTGTGAGCGCAGCCAGATAGATGACTGCATTATACCCGAATTCTTTCCATACATCTGTCAGGATGATAAACCAGCGAAAGAATCCGGCATCACTGAGAAAAACAGCCTTTTCCTGCCCGAAGAGCCCACGGATCAAGTTTACGATACCGTCATATCCGAAGATATTCGTCATGACACTGGCGAGGATGACCCAAGATAAGAAGTGAGGAAGATACACTATCGTCTGAACTGCTTTTTTTAGCCGGACGCGGCGCACTTCGTTGAGCATCAGCGCGAAGGCGAGCGGAACAATCATATTCAGCACTATTTTCGCGAATGCGATGATGACAGTATTTAGAATTACATTTTGTGCGTCTTTCATCGAGAAGAGATATTCAAAATTTTCCCATCCGATAAACGGAGATCCCCAAATACCCTTCTTTGGTTTATAATCCTGAAATGCCATCAGAATACCGGCCATAGGTACGATAGAGAAGAAAAACAACCAGAGCATACCTGGAGCACACATGAGATAATATGTTGCCTGGTTTTTAAATCGGCTGAGATAATCTTTCTTTTTTGATCGCATGCTTTTCTCCCTCCCGAAAATGGAATGTCGCTGCGGTATTTCGCAGCGACATTTATCAGTTGAAAGTGCGCTTCCTTACTGGGCAGCGTCGTACTCTTCCTGTACACTTTGCAGAATCTTTTCGCCGCCTTCCGCCATCCACTGCTCTACGAAAGCATCGAAAGCAGAAATGTCGCTCTTGCCCGTAATGATGGAGCGAATAACGCTGCCCTCCAGAGCTTCCAGATTGGCCCAGTAACGGTCTATTGTTTCATTAGTGGTGTAGGTTACAGAATAAACGGGGTTATTCAATTCAACGGTAGCGTAAGGTCTGTCACCGATCAGCAATGCGTATTGACGCTGAAAGTTGGATTCCGTATCAGAAGTGTAGAGGAAATCGGCCCGGTGCAGTATCTCACCCTGCTTATATCCGGGAACTATGCTCCGTACAACCTGCGTATCAGCGGCCAACAGTTTGTAGTTGGGCTCATTTTGCCACGCGTCCGGCTCTGTCTCGCCATTCAGAACACTGATCTCAGCCCGGTAAGTGTATTCGCATTCATCCATTGCAGCCAGGACATTCCGCAGCGGATACCATTCTATGTCTTCCGCGGTCTCGTTCTGGAAAACCGCTTCATTCGCAACGAGCACATTGTTAATAATAACAATAGCGGCAGCTACTTCTTCAGACACATTGCAGTTGACAAGCGTATAGGATGTCCCAAGCGTTTTCATCTTTGCGTTCCAGACTCCGTCATCCGTGAAGAGGGGATAAGCCTGCCAGTCAACTGTTTCGCTGTTCTTGAAGGAGTCTCCATTTCCATATCCAAGTGCCCACCAAGGTCCGCAGAAGAATCCGCACTCATTCGCGTTAACAACATCCTGGGAATAATCTCTGGTCGCGAATTCAGGATCAATCAAGCCTTCCGCATACCACTGTGCCAGCATCTCCAGCGCAGCTCTGGTTTCAGCAGAAAGTGTACCATACTGCACCTTGTTTTCTCCATCCAGCACAAAATATCCCGGGTAAGCGTTCATGGCTGCGAAGATCGCATCAAAGCCAAAGGAGAAATTAGAGTGAAGAAAGTCCGCATAAACCCGGCTGTCCTTCTGAGCACCCAGAATCGGGATCGTCCTCTCTCCCGCAGGCTTGGCATCCCGGATTGCCACTGCCGCATCGTGGAGTTCCTGCACAGTTGTGGGTACCGCAAGTCCTAATTCATCCAACCAGTTTTGCTGCATCATCATAACCAGGACGCCATCAGCCGCAACGGAAATGTTGGGAAGAGCAAGCATTTTTCCCCCGTAGGAAACCAGTTCTGCCGCTTTTCCGTTTGTAGTAGCATGGATCGCTTTGACCTGGTCAGAAGCATAGCGGTCAAAAACCTCCGTCAGATCGTAAAGCATGTCATCTTCTGCGGCAGCTGTAAAATACGTTCTGTCGCTGACAACAACAGCATCAGGCAGACTGTCAGAAGCGATGGTCAAGGCAACTTTCTGATTAAAGTCATCTCCTGTAGCTGCGGTCCAGTCCACAACAACTTTGATGTTATAGTTGTCCAGAAGGTAACGAGTGTAATAGTTATTGTCCACAGTGTCGCCTTCTTCAAGTGTCACATCTGTCGGCTCTACCGCCATGCCAATGTGCACTTCCACCACATGGTCGAATTTCTGGAAAGCCAGATCTTCATCCGCAATGGCAGCACCACATAGGCTCAGCAGCAGGGAAACAGTCAGTAAAAGAGAAAGCAGTTTTTTCATTGGGGAACCCTCCTTCGTTTGATTTCTTTATTGGAAGGGTATTACAAACTTACTTCTTTCGACAGGCCCATTCATTGGATTATTCGAAAACAAAAGGCATACTGCTGGAATAAATGTTTATTGTGAATAGAACAAATGAACCAGTTTTGAAGCAGCCTTTACTTTTCCGGCTCAGAAGGTACTCCATAGATTCGTCGAAACTCTTTTGGTGATTCCTTGCGAACTTCGAGAAACATTTTCTTATAATACTGATAGTTATCGTAACCGACCATCATCGCGATATCTGTGAGAGAGTGAGTTCCTTCCATAATCAGTTTCATGCTCTCAAAGATCCGTTTTCTGCGGATAAATTCATTTGGCGTAATGCCAAAATAACGGCTGAAGCAGCTGCTAAGATAGCTTCGGCTCAGGCCGGACGCATCTGCAATTTCCTGAATCAAACAGGTTCCCTGATAGTTTTTTCGCATTAACTCCGCCGCAACAATCAGCCTTGCTTCAGTTGTATTAGGATCTCCCTGCTGTGCTTTTTCTGTTATGTGTTGTCTGCAGGTATAAAGGTACTGGATAACATCTTCTGCAGATCTGATTCTGCCGATATTCAACACATGAAAATGATTTGTGATCTCAAGCCGGAGGATCGTTTCCCGAAGTGCTGTTTCAAGGCCCTGAACAGCATAGTTTTTCCCTTTCAGCATTCTTACTGTTTCCCATAAATACAGATCATCACAGATCCACAGCGGGTTAGACACCCGCTGTGCCACATCCTGGATGTTGTCTGTTTTGCCTTCTTTTGGAGCAGATTCATTCTCTGCAGCGCTGATATGTCGGTGTACCACTTCGGACACGCGGGAAAGTAGGGAATCAAGATCCTCTTCTTCCAATTTCAGCTTTGAAATATAATCAATAACCCCCAGTCGAAGCGCCTCCTGAATATAGGAAGAATCCTCATGAAATGTCATGACAACATACTGAACCATAGGATGCAGTTCTTTACATTTCTGAATGAAGGTCAGTCCATCCATAATAGGCATTGCAAGATCCAACATTACAAGGTCCACCGTATGTTTCTCCAGGAAGCGGAGACCTTCCTTCCCGTTATATGCCTCGCCAACGATTTGCATCTGATGTTTCTCCCACGGAAGCATTGTCTTGATGCCGGAAAGGGAGAGGCGATCGTCATCAATAATCAGTACCCGTATCATGGGATGCCTCCTTCCACATACTCAGGTGAATAGTTGCTCTTGCCCCGCCTTCTGGTTTGTTCTCCAGCAGTAAAGTGCAGTCCTCTCCATAAAACTGTCTCAGCATGCTGGCAGTATATCTCAATCCAATGCCACCATGCATTTTTATCGAATCCAGAGAACTGAACTCTTGAATCAGGTCTGGTTCAATGCCGCATCCATCGTCATCAATCACTATGACCGCTCCGCTTTCATCAGGTTGTACGATAATTTTCAGATGCCCGTCCGTATCCATCCCATGCGAGACTGCGTTTTCAACGACAGGCTGCAGGAAGAGCCGCGGCGTTGGAGAATCAAGATAAGCGCCTTCTTCAACCTCGTATATCACAGTGAAACGATGTTTCATCTGTTCAAGTGCCAGATAATCCCGGCTTATATCCAGTTCTCTCCGCAGTGTAGGGTCTTTCTCTCCTCGGCCCAGCGAATAATTCAGTATTTCCATCAGATGATGAACGTAGTCGCTGATTTCCTTTTGTTTGTTGAGCCGTGCAAGCCAATACAAAGAATTCAGCGAATTCATCAGAAAATGCGGATTAATCTGGTAATAAAGGGTTTCCAGTTCCAGCTTCGACTTTTGCTCTTCCTTGACTCTCACTTCATCGATCAGCTGTCTGGCATATTCCAGCAAGTCTTCAAATCTCTCCATCAGATTGTCATATTCCGTCATACCAGTTCGTTTCGAGGTCATGAAAAGCTCCGGCCTGCTTACTGCGTTTACAGCATCCACAATCAACTGTAGTTTTCGCAGAATGAGATGATTAAAAAGAGCAACTGCAATGCATATCAAAATGATAGCAATTAATATCCCTATAATCAGATAATCAATCCATTGAAACATATGCTCTGTAAAGGTAGAACGAGGAATCGCAAGGACATATGTATATCCGCTATTGGATTGATTTTTGCACCACACCAGATGATTGGACATACCAAAGAGCTCAGATCCATCAAAGCAATGCGCGGAAGCATCCTGATTCGCATACTCCTGATGGCTGCAGTAACAGATTTCACCATCTTTAGTCAACTGGAACAGAATATAACCAGAAGCATCTTCTTCGTTAATGTCTTTCAGAAGTTCAGGCACAGATGTACGGACTTCAACATAGATAATCAGATTTCTGTCGAAAAGGAATGTATCCGGCCATGCAACGGAGACAACCGGATGATTGCTGAATCTTGATTTGGATTCATGAATTGCGTGAAACGTAACACTTCTTGTTTGCCGTGCAATGGGCAGTCCTTGGGCCGGGTTGAAATTATCCTTTGGCATAAAAGTGGTTGCTGTAATGCTGCCTTCTTCCGGAGAATAATACAATGCCAGTTCTACTTGCTTTCCGATAGCAGTTACAGTCTGGAGATTACTGCCTAGCTTTCGTTTGGCTTCCCCCAATTCATACATGTCTTTGGCACGCATCATTTCGTTCATTTGCTTGCCTACAACGCCACGGGATGTCATATGCTGTGATATTTGCAACGCCTGAGTATATTCTTCATCCAATTGTTGTGAGATCATACGGATAGCAGAATCCATGTGGGCTCTTCCGCGGCTTTCAATCGATGTACGAATCATTTGGTATGAAAAGAAAGAAAGCACGACCAAAATACTGATTACCAAAAAGCTGATAATCAACACATATCGTCCACGAACCGTGCGAAAAAGGCGTCTGAACATCTGCGTGTTTTCCTCCCACATAGATTACGTGTCATTGGATCCTATATTCCTACCATCAATGAAGATACAATAACAAGAATGTCAAATCAGATTTGACGGAATGAGCAAGTCATCCGCATTCAAAGGGAATGGATGCTGTACCATGCAGACGATGCCGCCTTTCCCGCGTGAAAGAGTGGTTTTCTCAATCACGTCAAATTTGCGGGTCTCCTTCTTATCCGGATTTGCGCTCATTTTGATCTCAAGGGGGTGAATCTTTCCGTTTTCCTCAACAAACACATCGATTTCCTTGGCTTTGTCATCCCGATAAAACGAAATAAGAGCTTGCTGCGGGGCATAGGCATAATTCTTCACCAATTCCATCACAACATAGTTTTCAAAATAATGACCATTTGCTGCTCCGCTTTGTAGCGTATCAACCGTCAGCCAACGGCTCAGATAAGCACAAAGCCCGGTATCACAGAAATACAGCTTGGGCGTTTTCACCAAGCGCTGCAATTCATTGTTGGAATAAGGCTCCAGCAGATAGATAACATCCATATCCTGAAGAATGCCAACCCATTTTTTTGCAGTAGGCTCTGAGATTGCAGCCGCTTCTGCCAAAGTATGATAGTTGACAAGCTGCCCGACCAGTGCAGCACAGGCACGAATCAGCCGCTTGAAGCCGACAACATCCTTGATCCCTTCGTCATTTATGGCGTCAGCCATCAGATAATTGTCGATGTAGGACTGATACCAGGCTTGCGCCATCTCCGCGGACGCGGACTGAATGTCGGCAAATCCACCCTGCCATATATGCTGAAAGACCTTCTGCAAATCATTCTCCTGCATATGCTCCTGCCTCTCCTGAAGGCGGGACATGGAAAAATCCAATGCGGATGCATTCAAATAACCGGCTTTTTCCCGCTGAGAGAGTCCGTACAAACGCAGAATACCCAGGCGGCCGGTCAGCGTCTCCTGAGACCGTTCCATCAGTTTTTTTCTCTGGGAACCAGTCAGCCAGAAGCGTCCCCGCTCATCGCTTTCATCACACATAATCTTGATCTGGTTCAGCAGGGTCGGCGCTTTTTGGATTTCATCGATCAGAATAGGCGGCTTATATGTCTGAAAAAACAGAACAGGATCTGTGATTGCCAATTCCCGATCGAGATCGTTATCCAATGTAACAAACGTTCTGTGCTGTTCCTGCGCCATGTGTTTGAGCATCGTGGATTTCCCTACCTGGCGTGCGCCGATAACCAGCACGGCTTTGAAAAATTGACTCGCTTCTGCAAACTTTCGTTCCAATTCACGATGTATATAATTCATGCCATCCTCCAAATTAAGCGTTAATCTAAAGTTGAATTTATAATACCGCAGAATCAAGAATTATACAAGTGAAAATAGAGATTATGATGTCAGGGTCATAAGACCCATGGCTTTTCTTTCTTGCTGTTGTTGCGGTATTGATTATCATACCTGGGTATGTAATTATAAAAGTTTTTATTGGCTTGTTTTCAGGCTGCATTATCTGGGGAATCCAATCAGCGAAATGCAAAAGAGAATATGAACGTACGTATCATGTACGCGTTGAAACAGATGATGAAGGAAATATCATTCACGCGGAAAAATTATAAGCTGACAGCTACAAAGAGGATGAACACCCCTGATCGTGAACACCCCCCTGAACACCCTGAACACCCCGTGTTCATAAAACCGTGAACACCCCCTGAACACTCCTTGGCTGAACACCCGCCCGTGAAGCAAGAAAACCGCCAGTTCCTTTGAAATCAAAGGCTTCAGCGTTTTGAACACAGCTTCATAATTTTGTTGCAAACTCGACCACATAGCCAGAGCACTTCGTTCACATCGAAGGGGTCGTTGGTTCGAGTCCAACTGTCACCACCACTCCGAAGCCCTTGTAGATCAAGGGCTTCATTTTTTTTGCGCTTCACCCCGGGGTGTACTTCCCCGGGGTGTTCTTCGTCGGTATGAACAGCTCGGAGAACACAAGCTGTTCACAGTATCGGGTTGGCTCAGTTGCCGGAATTGTCGGGGTGACTTTGTTGGTGGAAATCGGTTGGCTTCCTTGCCGGTTGTCGGTTAGCCTTATTGGTGGAATATGAAAAAAACCTGGAGCCGAAGCTCCAGGGTGATGACTTTGCTCATTCTTGTGAGAAGAAACTGAGGCATTCTTCAAGTGTAAACATTCATAGGGATACGTTGTTGTGGCTTCTTCCACACCACCCGGCGTTGACTTTAAGATGACAGGCTGTTCCAACGTTCTTGTAGCGATCAGTGTCGTGTTAATTCCACGCGAAATAAATACCGCGTGATCCATGCCCGGTATTTGCACGGTTTCCACCATATGATCCTCTCCATCCATCTGGTCAAATTGGAATTCTTGATTCTGTGTGATGCTCAATTGTGACCGGATAGAATGCCAGATGTTCTCCTCATCAGAATAACTGATATTGTACCCTGTGCAAACGAGGAAATCCGGTTCAACCGAATATTGCTTCAGCGTGAATCCATCCCGGGATTCTTCGCTGATGAGCTTATACTCCCCTTCCGGGAGGCATCCAAAGGACAATTCGACTTGGAAGTTTTTTTCCTTTGCAATGTTTTTCGGTAGGCGTATTCCCGGATGCTGCACTTCATCCAGAGATGCCAATGTTCTGGTGATGCCTCTGGTCTGCCTGGAGGGAAGATCGTCTCCCTCGATAATCGCGAAAACATCTTCCGGGACAGAATATAAAATGGAGGTCATCCTTCGAATCAGATGGGTCATTGTCAGAGGGTCTTCTTCCGGAAGATCGGAGCCTTCCTGCTTCTCTCCGCTCCAGTTCACAGAGAACGTCTGAGCAAGTTCTGTCGCGGCGAAGGCGATCGTAACCAACGAAATCAGGATTGCAAAAACCAAACCAACAGACAGTTTCTTTTTCATGATTACATTTTCCTTTCCGGAGGACACCGCCATCAGAAAGGAACGATGAGTTTCATCCGGGATCTGACTTGTCAGGTTATTCAGATTATCTCGAAGTTCCTTTTCTGTCATTTCAGCTCCTCCTTTCCGTCCCATTCCACCCGAAGTGCTTTTCGAGCCTGATACATTCGATACTTGACGATGCCAATGGAAACCTTCTGAACCTGCGATATTTCCTGCAGAGAGAATCCTTCCAGGTAATGCAGAATCAAAGGCACCCGCTGTTTTTCCGGCAGACTTTCCAGCATCAGCCTCACGTCCAGTTCCGTGTGAGACTGAATTTGCTGATCCAGAATGTTGTCTGCAATGATGGTTTTTTTGTTTTTTCTCAGGAGCTGCTTGCATTCATTGACCATGATTCTGGTTATCCAAGTCTTGAAGAAACGTTCTTCTCGAAGACCGTCCCGGTTTTTCCAGGCTTTCAGAGCGGATTCCTGCATAGCGTCCTGTCGATCCGCTTCAGAGCGGAGAAAAGCGCAGGCGATCCGATACAGCATCTGCTCGCTTTCCAGCAGCTTCCGGGTAAACATTCTCTCATCCAACATTGGTACGTACCTCTCCGAGGGAGATGATTATGATCATAACACCTATTAGATGCGTAGGAACGTGAAAAAGTTTGATCAGAAAAAATTTTTTCACCTAATTATCACCCAGTTGGTTCGTTAAATCCTGTTATTGTGAAAACTGTTACAATTCGCCAGAAACAAAAAAGCTCCCCCTGCAAGGTTACAAGCCCTGCAGGGGGATGTGCTTTCTCAAGCGCTGGCTTCCGTTCTCTTCCCAAGGAACTGGTCTGCGGTCATGCGCCAGTAGATGGTGATCTCGTAGTCTTTCTTCACCTCGATCCGGTCAACCAACTCCGCGATCACCATGTGCTTCGCCTCGTAGCTGGCATCCTCAAAGCGGCTGGCCCAGGTCAGGATCTCGTCGACCTGAATCTCATTGGAGCGCTTCTGGTTCTTTTCCGCATCCAGCCGGGCTTTGGATTCCTCCATCGCCTTGGCGGCGGCATCCAGTCTGGCTTTCTGCTTCATGATCATGTTATTGACGATCCCAAGGTCGAGCTTGTTCTCGCCGGTGAGGGCTTTCATCGCCTCTTCCTCCAAGACGTTGATCTGGCGCTGCGCTTCCTCAAAATCTTTTACGGCCTGCTTGTGCGTGACTTCTGCGTTTCGGACTTCCCGAATGCCTGCCAAGGCGATCAGATCTTCACGCGGGATCACGCTGATCCTTCTCAGGAAATCTTTCACCGCAACTTCAACCGCCTCGTTGATTGGGTCCATCTCGTAGCCGCTGGGGCCGCTGCAGGTAGTCGGCGAAGAAATCCGCCTGTAGCACCGGTACAGATTCCGGTCGTAAACCTTCTCTGTTCCATCCGCCAGCTTCCGGTGTGTCGTGTTGTGCGAGTAGCAAAGCCGGTTTCCGCAGCTTCCGCAGTAGAGCAGCCCGGTCAGCATGCTTCTGGAGCCTTGCTGGATCGGCTCAACTCTCTCCTTCGGCGCATCCGGTGCTCGGCCTTTCACGATCTCCAGACAGCGGTCAAAGGTCTCATCGCTGACGATCCGGAGCTTCTCAAAGGGTTCCGAGCGTTCAGGCCCGAAGCGCAGGATGCCTTTGTAAACCGGGTTTCCGATGATCGCTCGAATGCTGGTCCCGCGCCAGAGGGTGGTTCCGCGTTTGGTCTTGATGCCTTTTTTTGTTCAGGTAGGAGGCGACCCGGTTTGTGCCGTAACCCTCCGCAGTGATCAGCCGGTAAATCTCTTTCACCACTGTCGATTCATCTTCATCAATGACCAGATCCCGGACGGGCTGGTTCTTTTTGTTGGTGCGGCCCAGAAACTCAAGCCGGTAGCCGTAGGGCACCAGTCCGCCCCGCCACTGTCCCTCCATGACCATCTGCTCATGCCTGGTGCGAACCCGGATCGCGGTCTTCTCGCTTTCGCCGGAAGCCTGCCAGAAGCGGATTCGTCTGACATGATTTTATATCCTTTCTAGTTCTATGATGCAGATGTCTGATAGAATAACCCATCTATAGTATACCACAATCAAAAACTTGTAACCTTTTCCCCGGAATGTTGTCATATATTATGTAAGGCAAAAAGGAGGTGAAGCAGGTGACCGATGAACAGATCATCGACCTTATGACTGCGCGGAACGAACAGGCGCTGACGGAGGTCGAGACCAAATACAGCCGCCTTTGCGAGAGCATCACAAGGCGTATTTTAGGTGATGAGGAGGATGCCAAAGAGTGTGTCAACGATACTCTGATGGCACTATGGAATGCGATTCCGCCCAACAGGCCGAAGAGCCTGGGAGCCTATGCGGCTAAGATCGCCCGCAATCTGGCATTGAATCGATACAAGGCTGCCAATGCGAAAAAGAGAAGGAGCAATGCAGTAGCTGTTTCGCTGGAGGAGCTGGCAGAGTGTCTGCCTGATGGCCGGGATACGACGCCGGATACAACTGCGGCAGCGTTTGTCGGAGAGGTGATCAATGCGTTTGTGGCAGGGATTCCCAAGAGGGAGAGAGTCTTGTTTGTAAGGCGGTATTTTTACCTGGATTCCGTAAGGCAGGCTGCCGGCTATGCGCAGATGACGGAAGGCAACGCGAAGACGACGCTGTACAGATTACGGCAGTCGTTAAAGAAAGCATTACAGAAGGAGGGTCTACTATGAAGAAGATGGAATTACTGGAGGGAATCGGGGAAATGGATGAAGCATGGATTGCGGAGGCCGCCCGGCCTGTGAAAAGGATCGGTATGAAACGGCATCTGCTTCGGGTGGCTGCGGCAGCGGCAGCCGTATTGGCGATCAGTGTCATTATTCCGAACCTGAACGCAGATGTTGCGTATGCAATGCAGAGTCTGCCGGTGGTGGGCAGCTATTTTAAGGCGGTCACCTTCCGTCAGTACAGCTATTATGACGCGAAGCATGTGGCAAATGTAGAGCAGCCGGTCATTGAAAATGCTGACGAAGCCGTCAATAAGGATATCGATCAGGCGGTGACGCGGGCCATTGATGACTTCAAGCAGGCTGCCGCAGGAGATGGCTACGCAGGCTTGAATGTGGACTATGAGGTGGTTTCCGAAACAGAGCAATATTACTGTCTCCGCTTGGCGTTTGAGGAGACCGCGGCCGACGGCTACGAATATTCATCGTATTACGTGCTTGACAGGAAGTCCGGTCAACAGGTGGATCTGATGACGTTTTTGGATACAGACGATAAGGTTCAGGCAGCAAATGAGGCCATCGTCCGTCAGATGAAGGATGAGATGGCAGCGGATGACAGCAGGTCTTATTTTGTGGATGATGCCGATGATTTGGAGGGCAATTTTACAACGGTTACCAAAGAAACGCAATTCTATGTCAAGGATGCCCGGACTATCGTGGTCTGCTTTGCCGAAGGTGAAGTGGCACCCTACTATATGGGAGAATGCCGATTTGAGATATCGTTGGAAGCTGTAGGGAAATAAGGAGCTGTTCAAGAATAACTCTTGAAAAAAGGTTCCCGAGGCAAGTAAACTGTACCATGGAAAGTGGACACAAGATTTTGCAACTACCCTGGATTGTAGACAGCGAATCCGCAACGTGGACAAGCAAAGTGCATGACACCCCAACATTGTAGACAG
>CACWXY010000079.1 GCA_902764915.1 uncultured Eubacteriales bacterium
TTGGCATACTTATAAAACAGACATATCCCCAGTGAACGCAGATTGTCTATTGCTCACTGGGGATATGTCTATTTTGCACCTGTCTATCTACCCTTTACGATGATACAGAGGCTCCGCTTTTCCTGCCTATGGCACTTTCGTTGTCATCTCATATATCCGCTGTCGGGGAAACACGTAGCGCGGCTGTGTCCATGCCTTTTCAATCAGAGAAACAAAGGTTTCGTAATCGATTTCCTCCCCGCCCATGCTGCGCAGGTGTTCCGTGGGAAACTGGCAGTCAATCAGCGGAAAACCGCCCTGTTCTAGATCCTGTGCCAGCATGATCAGCGCGAGCTTCGATCCGTTTTCCTGCTCGGAAAACATGCTTTCTCCAAAAAAGCATCGCCCGACACACACGCCATAGAGTCCTCCAGCAAGGTTCCCATCTACATAGCTTTCACAGCTCAGAGCCCATCCCCGTTCCGCCAGGTGTCCATATGCGATTTCCATCTCATCTGTAATCCATGTTCCCTCTGCCTGTTCCCGTTTGAGACGGCACCGATGCATGGTATCCCGGAAGTCCCGGTTATACCGCACTTCCACAGTATGCCTGCGCATATACTTGCGCATGGAATGCGAGACATGCACATGCTGCGGACGGATAATAAAACGAATCGGCGGACACCACCACAGATACGGATCACCCGGGTTATACCAGGGGAAGATGCCATGACGGTAGGCCAGCAGGAGCCGCGGCACCGAGAGATCACCCCCAATTGCCAGAAGCCCGTCCGGTTCGGCCAGGTGCGGGTCCGGAAAGAGAATCCGGTCCCGCGGAAGCTGATAACAGGGCATACCCTCACCTGTCCTCCCCGGCACATGCCAGCAGTTTTCCATTATCCGCCCACAGTCGCAGATGACCGCCCGCTTTCAGCGGCCCAAAGAGAATCAAATCCACAAACAGCGGCTTTACTTCATTGCGCAGCACACGGTCGATCTCCCGTGCGCCATACTGCACGCTGATTCCCTTTTCCAGAATCCACGCACGCGCTGAATCATCCACGTTCAGTTTGACATTTCTTTTTTCAAGCATTCGCGCCATTTCCTGCAGCTTTCTGTTCACGATCTTTTCCGCCATAGCATCATCCATGCTGCGGAAAGAGACGATGCGGTTCAGACGGTTGCGGAACTCAGGCTGGAAAACCCGCTTTACTTCCTCCATAAGCGCATTTTCATTGCGCAGACTTCCGGAAAAGCCGATTTCCTTCTTTCCCAGCACACTGGCACCTGCATTGGACGTCATGATCACCACCACATTGCGGAAGTCTGCCTTTCGTCCCTGGTTATCCGTCAATGTGGCATAGTCCATCACCTGAAGCAGCACCTGATAAATGTCCGGATGCGCCTTTTCAATCTCATCCAGAAGCAGTACGCAGGAGGGATGCTTGCGGATCTGTTCTGTCAGAAGTCCGCCATCCTCATAACCTACATATCCGGCAGGCGACCCTATCAGCTTCGCCACGGTGTGCTTCTCGGCATATTCGCTCATATCAAAGCGCACAAGCGAAATACCCAGCTCCTGACTGAGGGCTTTCGCCACTTCTGTTTTTCCCACGCCTGTCGGCCCCACAAAAAGAAGACTGGCCAGCGGCTTATCCTCTTCCAGCAGTCCGGCCCTGGAAAACTTGATTGCATTCACCACCTGGTCAATCGCTTCATCCTGGCCGAATACTCTTGCTTTCATACGCGTCTCCAGGGTCTGCAATCCGTCTGTTGCCTCACTGGCAACAGTCTCCACCGGTACACGGCATATATGTGTGAGCACTTCCGCCAGGATATCGGTACCTACGGAAGAATCCTCTGCTTCTCCCGGATGCAGCCGACGATATGCCCCGGCTTCATCCATCAGATCAATAGCCTTGTCCGGAAGAAAGCGTTCAGGAATGTATTTATCACTCATTCGTACCGCATAAGGAATGGCATCCTCTGTATAATGCACACCATGGAACTGTTCGTATCGGTATTTCAGTCCTTCCAGAATCTTTTCTGTTTCCGCCTGGCTCGGTGCCTTGATCTCCACATTCTGAAATCGTCTCACCATGCTCTTGTTCTTCTCAAAATAGCGCCTGTATTCCTCATATGTCGTCGCGCCAATAAATCGGATATGTCCTTCTGTGAGATACGGACGAAGAAGATTGGACGCATCCAGAGCGCCTTCCCCGATCGCGCCTGCACCGGACAGATTGTGGATTTCATCCACGAACAGGATGGGATGCCTCTGTTCTGCGATACCGGCAAGCACCCCCTTGAAGCGCTTTTCGAACTCACCTCTGAACTGTGTACCCGCCAGCATACTACCCAGATCCAGCATATAAACCTGACTGTCCTTCAGCATATCAGGGACAGAGCCTTCCAGAATCTTCTGAACCAGTCCGTAAACCATAGCTGTCTTTCCCACGCCTGGTTCTCCCAGAAGAAGCGGGTTATTCTTGTCACGGCGCAGAAGGATCTGCATGATCCGTTCCATCTCCTCTCCCCGTCCGATAAGCGGATTATGGGAATCGGCTGTGCGGTTCAGACAGGGTGCGTACTGCTCCCATCCCTTTATATGATTGTCCTGCTCCGGCGCATCAGACCGGGTTTCCGGCCTTTCTTTTCTCTCCGGCTCTGCAACACCGCTGCCTTCCCCTAATGCACCGAGGATATCCATTTCATCCAGTCCCTGCCTGCGCAGGAAATACACAGCATACGACTGGGGCTGCTGCCACAGGCCATAGAACAGGTGCGCAAGCGTCACTTCAGTACGACCACTGGAAAGAGCGTGGAGTTCAGCTGTATGCAGCATCTGAAGACTGCCCTCGCTGAAGGAAATGCTTCCTTCCTCGCCGCACGGAATATAATGCTGCAGATACTCTTCCGCCCACGCACACAGCGTTTCCACAGTACCGCCCAGTCGCTTCACAATCGCCGCAAACCTTGCGTTCAGGCACATGGCTCGTAGAATGGTTTCCGGTGTCACATAGGCAAGTCCGTGTTCTTTGGTATATTGATGGGCACTGCGAAGTACCGCATCACACTCCTGATTCAGTTTCACCTTCAGGCCTCCTCTACCGTCATGCGGAATGGAAAGCGTTCCTGCCTGGCCCGTTCACTCGCTTTCCTCACCAGTGTCACCGCAATATCATACGGATAGGTTCCCACAATGGCCTGTCCTTCTTTATGAACCTGCAGCATCAGTCTCTCTGCAGTACTCGCATTTTTTCCAAAGATATCCATAAGAATCCCCACCACGAATTCCATGGTAGTGAAATCATCATTGTGCATCACCACATGGTACATGGACGGCTCCTTGATTCTGTCTTTTACCTGCCCCATGTTCTCCGTTTGGCTCGCCATGGTATTCCTCTCTTCCGCACGCTTCTGACCTTTTTCGGATCAAGCTGTTTTATACAGACCTGGATTATACGGGTTCCCGGTTGTTCCCACAATACATGCTGCCCCGGCAATGATTCCCATGCCATACTGCCTTTACGGCACTGTCTTGGCATGCTATCATACCCTGCGGAATCGTCTGGTTTTCTTACATGAAGGCTTCCGGGCAGGAAATCTGTCAAGAGAAAGCGCAGCCCTTTCTTTGAAAGCCCGCAGCTCCGGTTTTCTCCGTACAGCAGAAGCCTCTGCATGCCGCTGCCCATTTTGGAAAGGATGTAAATCATGCAACGACTGTTCTGTGAGCATAAGATCCGCACAGTAGAAAGCCTGGACGGCATCTGGCAGCTGACTGTGCTGGATACCATGCATACCACCCTTCCTGTAGGTGTCCCAGGCGTCTGGGATCGCATTCCACAGCTTTCCAACTATCGGGGAAAAGCCGTGTATGAGCGGCAAGTTTCCCTGGAAAATGCCGGTAACTATCTTCTGGAATTCGGCGGGGTCAGCCATACAGCCCATGTATTCTGGGATGATATGGAAGTCGGATCCCACTATAATGCATTCACCGGATTTTCTCTGCTTCTGAAAAGCGTTCCTGCCGGCAATCACATTCTTCGCGTCATCGTCGATGACAGTTTTTCCGATGTTTCCTGCCTGCATATACCCAATGATTACTACACCTATGGCGGAATCAGTCGCCCCGTGGAAATCCAAAAGGTCGGCGCAGCATACATCCAGCATGTTTCGTTCCACGCAGAAAACACACAGGACGGCTATACAGCCTACGTGCGCACCGTCATCCATGCCATCGAAAGCCTTCCTGAAAGCACACTGGCGCTCTCTCTGGCCGGTACATCCTGTACACTGCCGGTTCCGGCTCTAGCGTCTGGCACAGAAGCGGCAGTAGACGCTGTCCTTCCCGTCACAGATGTCCTGCCCTGGGACATCCGGGATGCCCATCTCTATTCACTTGCTGCCATACTCATCTGTGAAGGACAGCCCCTGGACGATCTCATCGACCGCGTTGCCTTCCGCACTCTTTCAATTGCAGGTGAAGACCTTTTGCTGAACGGTAAAAAAATCCAGCTGCGTGGTTTTAACCGTCACGAAGATCACGGACAATTCGGCGTTTCTCTTCCAGTGGAAGCCATGCTGGACGACCTGCAGCTGGTCATGGATCTGGGTGGAAACGCGATTCGCACCTGTCACTATCCCAATGATCCTCGCTTCCTGGACCTGTGTGATGAACTGGGCATTCTTGTATGGGAAGAGCACCATGCCCGTGCATTACCTGACGAGATTTTCTTTTCCGAAACCTTTATGCGCCAGTCCATGGCCTGCACCCGTGAAATGATCCAGCAGCACGGAAACCATCCTTCCATTGTCATCTGGGGACTTCTCAATGAATGCGAAAGTGCCACACCGCAGGGACGTAACATCTATGCAAAACAGATCCAGCTTTTGCGGAGCCTGGATCCCACCCGTCCCGTTTCCTTTGCTTCATGCCGGCATTTTACCGATTGCTGTCTGGATCTGGTGGATATCGTATCCTTCAATATTTATCCACAATGGTATGTCGCAGAACCTGTGCAGGACTATCTGGACCGTCTTGTGGCCTGGATGGATGATAATGGCGCAGCTGGGAAGCCCATTCTGATCACGGAAATCGGTGCCGGTGCCATTGCCGGTTTCCATGATCCCCTGCATCATTCCAAGTGGAGCGAGGAAAGGCAGGCGGACATTCTGGCGGAGCAGCTGAACGCAGTCCTGCACCATCCCCGTCTCAGCGGTATGTTCCTGTGGCAGTTCGCCGACGTGCGCGTCAGCGAAGAATGGTCCATGCGCCGCCCCAAGTCCATGAATAACAAAGGCATCGTAGACATGTACCGCAATCCCAAACTGGCTTATGTCACAGTCCGGGATCTGTATCATAAACCGTAGCATTGAAACGTCAAAACCCGGAGCGTGAGCCGCTCCGGGTTTTTTCTGTCTGCTTAATGCTGCGCTTTTTCCATACGTTCTTTCCGCTGGGCTTCAAAGATCGGACGCATGACCCTGACTACTTCCGGTACCAGTTCGTGATCAAAGTTCACACGGGCATGTGTTTCATTGTCAAACACCATGACGGTCTCTTTTTCGGGCGTGCAGGCAGCCCACGCCGGAATGCCCTCATGATTTGGATTGCCTGTTCTGACAAAGGCCATCAGGCTTTGGAACATCTGCTCCTGCAGTCGCTCCGTAATGTCCTCATGTATTGTTGGTACAACATCCGCATTGTGGAAGACATACGGAATATCCGCACAGTGCCACGGCACCTGTCCGCCATAGATTGGCAGATCATGATCGAAAAGATAGACCCAGGTATTCGGGTTTACGCGGCTTCGTGCCCGTACATAGGGAATGATGTCCGGGCGGAAAATGAAATCAGAACGCAGAATGTCAATCGGAGGCCGATGCGGATAGGCTTCCTTAAACAGTGCGATCACCTTGTCCGCATCCGCTTTTCCCCATAGTTTTTCAAGCACGTCCGTCTGTTGCGCCGTATTCATCTTGTTTCTGTCAAATTCAGGGGACGAAAACGCCACAAGTTCTCCAAAGACCCAGCTGACGATCATGGGAATATGTGCTGTTTCTTTCCTGAAACCGTTCCGTACAGGCTCGCCCACATAATAGCCGTTAGGACATGGCCGATTCCCGAAATAGCGTCCCTGTTCGCCAAATGCCACCTTGAGGCGGGTGTAGGCCGTCGCCAGCCTTTCATAAGGAACAGTTTCCAGTTCACGCACTTTGGTCAGCCCCAGTTCCTTCATAAGGAACTCCACATGGCTTTTTCCATCATTCTCCGGTTCCTCCGGCATCAGGGACTGAAGCACTCCGCTCATGTTAACCGCCTTGGCATACAGTCCGTCTGCTGCCGGGGTCTGCAGAAGATTCGTCACCTTGCCTCCTCCGCCGGACTGCCCAAACACGGTGACATTCTCCGGATCACCGCCAAACCCTGCGATATTGTCATGCACCCAGCGCAAAGCCTCTACGATATCCGCATTGCCAGCATTGGCAGAATTCTCATACTCTTCGCCATAGGCTGAAAGATCAAAATATCCCAACACATTCAGACGATGATTCACGCTGACCATGACTACATTGCCATAGCGCGCCATGTTTTCACCCTCATAGGCGATTTGCTCGATCGCAGACCCGGATTCATAGCCACCCCCATGCAGCCACACCAGCACAGGACGTTTTTCATTATCGCACTCCGGTGTCCATATGTTCAGGTTCAGACAGTCCTCATCCATAGGCCAATAGCGATGGGGAACAAACAGTTCTCCATTGGCCCTGGGTTTTTCCAGCAGCGGGCAGACATAGCCAAAGCTTGTGGTGTCTTTTACGCCCTTCCAGGGCTTCATTGCTTCCGGCTGGTGAAAACGCCGGGCTGTAGCATAGGGAACTCCTTTGAACACCTTGATTCCTTCCGTGACGTAACCCAGAATCTTGCCTTTGGTCGTTTCCACTACTGTCTTTCCGAAATCACATAAAAAAGCCTGTCTCATACGTTCCTCCTCTGTTTTCTGTCTTCACTGTCTTCCCTTACGGATTACACGATTTTCGGGCACATTCCATATCTGGTTTTCATCGCCTTCCAGAATCAGCCGCCCTTCCCGGGATGTAAAAATGAGTCCGGATACAACGTTTCCATTTCCTTTCAGCCGAACATCCCCATCAACAACATTGTTCAGAAGAATATTCCGGTCTCCTTCCACAACCATGGCTTCCGCATGACTGCAGCTGATTACATTGTCTGCAACCGTGTTGTCATGTCCTTTCAGATAAAACGACACCGTCCTGCAGACCCTTGTCTCATGCGCACTGTTGCTGACAGCATCCGGTGGAAAATACCAGAAAACACCAGCATCATCAATCAGGTTTTCTCTGAAGATGCAAGTCTGTACATTTTCAAGACATACGGCAGCATGAATCAGACCATCCTTCTCCTCAAAAGCACCTCCCGTTCGGATAAACTGGATCTTCGATATCTCCATCCGACGATTATCCCGATCTTTTCCGTTCACATAGAGCCCATAATAGGGATTGTCAGCCGCGACCCACTCATGAAACCGGACATAGTAAGCAGCACGAGGCGCGAAGTATGCGCCTATCGCGCATCCATCCACATTGAGTCGTTCAAACAGACACGCATCCACTTCTGCATCGTCACAGGCACAGATTCCGCATTGGAGTCCGCAGAAACTGATCTTGCTGAATTCTGCCTGATCTACCCGTGCATGAGCCAATGCCAGACCAGCATCCGCAAGAGGATCACGCAGATTCAGAAGCAGTCGGGTATCCATACCGGCTATATCTCCCTGAATACCCAGATTCCGAACCACACACCCCTCCGCAGTATGCGTAATCCCCACACTCAGTGCCGGAAAACCGTGTCCCTTCAGTCGCAGCTGCGTACCATATTGGCTCTCAAACACACCATTGGGATCTGCGCTGTATACCCAGACCTCACCCTCCAGCCTGACGCATGGACGGTCCAACCGTATCGTACTCTCCAGCATGTATTGTGCGGCCGGAAGCCGAACACACCCGCTTCTTTCTCCCAGCGCATGCAGCTGAGACTCTATATCCTGCGTACCATGAGAAAATCAGGCTTTCTTATTTGTCTCTCCCATCCCCTGTCTCCTTACCATGGTTCATCCGAGAATCCATCCAGTATGGTATCCCGAATCATGAGATGCTTTCGCTCACCGCGGTACAGTGTCGCATGGGGACTCGTCTTGCGAAACAGACATTCCGAAACCAGAAGCCTGCCGCCCCGATGGTCAATGACCGTCACATCATCCATGTGATATGTGTAGTTGTTGAAATAGCTGCATCCGATCAGCCTGGCGTTTTCTGTCACCAGATAACCCGTTTTTCCTGTGTCCGCATAACAGTCTGTGAGAATTGCATCATAGGAGCTGAGCACATAGTTGACGGAGTCAATCAGCATTTCAGGCAATTCACCCTCCCTGCGCGGCGGTATAGGACCGCCCCAGACATGGCAGCGGGTCAGTCGGTTCGAGCCCCCACCCAGAAGCTCTATGCCTCTGGTATAGTCCACCACAATACAGTCTACAAAATGACTGTCTCCGCCCCGAGAACTGATGCCGGCATTTCCCTGAAGTCCCGGCATCGTACATTTCAGGTACAGGTTCTGTGCGACAAGCTCATAGGTCCAGGTGCTTCCTTCTTCTATTCGAAGGCCATAATGCAGGCCATTGCGCAGCGATACATCCCGCATGGTAAAATGCTTGAAGCTGTTCAGACATACACAGCTGGCCAATCCGGCTCCATCAATGATTCCGCCTGTCATAAACAGATTCCAGTCCTCTGCATCCGGATCCCCGGAAGGAATCAGGTGACCATCCTTCTCCTGTAAATCCGGATATGAAGCAGCCGCATCAATCATAAGAACAAATGGCATCGGTTTCACTGCTTTCAGTACCGCTGATTTGTGCAGCAGCAGCGAACATCCGTTCGCTACCCTGACCATGTCGGCAATGGCATAGGTTCCCCCGGGAATATACAGCACACCGTTTTTGCAATCCGAAATTGCACGATGAATCCGCACTTCATCCGACGTTTCTCCCGGCAGTCGCGGATAGTCCAGAAGGTTTCTGTCCCACATGTCTGTCAAACCCTCCTCAGGCAGTTCATTTCATTTTTCTCTTCCTGGCTCTGACCAGTATAGAACAAGCCTTCTCTCTGCGCAATGTTCTGGCGGGGATTTTCAGCTGCACCAAGACTTGCTACATTTTCAATCAGTGCATTTCTCGCGATCTGTTTCTTGTAGGATATGGAAGATTTCATCCCAAAAATGATTATAGACATTTCGAAACTTTTCTGCTATGATCTTTCATGCTGACCACGCCGATATAGCTCAGCTGGTAGAGCGGCTGATTCGTAATCAGCAGGTCATGGGTCCGAGTCCCATTATCGGCTCGTGTTGATCGAGGTGTAGCGCAGTTTGGTAGCGCGTTTGGTTCGGGACCAAAAGGCCGCGGGTTCGAATCCCGCCACTTCGACTCCCCGGGACATTGTAAATCAATGCTCCCGGGGTTTTGCTTTTCCTGTTGGTTTTCCGTTTTTTTCCGAAAAGCAACCTGTCGGGTTGCAGCGGCCCGGTGAGGCACGGATTTCCGCCTCAAAAGAATCACTTCCGGGAATTTCCGTAGATTTCCGCTTTTTTCCGCTTTCAAAATGTCCAGTTTAGCATGCTGAAGTGTTTCCGCTGGATGGACACAGCCCCTGTGGTTTGATAGAATGTGTTGTAAACTGCTAATGAAGGGAGCGGGTGACCGTGGAAATGTTGGAACGGCTTCAAGAAGGGATCAGCCTGACAAATCAATTTCTGTCGGTCCCTGGCGTGTCGTTTTGTGATCTGAAGCCCTCTAATCACGATCATTCAGTAATTTAGGGATTTTATATCCTTGGGACGTACCTTCGGAGGTAATCCAAAAGTCGGAAACTCATTGAAAAATCAGGATGGATCAGC
>CACWXY010000080.1 GCA_902764915.1 uncultured Eubacteriales bacterium
TTCCTTCGAACATAAGCTTAACCTTTCCGCATACGATTTCGTATACACAACAATGGGGCATCGATTGAGGGAGTTCTCTCGATGCCCCATTATTGCGCAGTCATTACATGTGCGGAAGGTGTGGTTCTATTTTACGCTTACATTTCACCGTCTTCAGGCATGCAGTCATTCCTGTCTACATTGATCCGGACACATCATCATTTTCAAAAAGGGAAGCCCATACGGGCTTCCCTTTCCTTGTCTTCACACGGTTTCTTACTCGCCATCCACAAAGGCATGATACTGCTCCGTCCACACCTGACTGCGAACTTTGCCGTCCATCTCCCATGCAGTCTGTACAACTTCATTCCAGCCATTCTCATCCAGTTCGCCAACCAGTGCTTTTTCCATGGCCTCATCAATCAGTGTCTGGGCGTCATCGGTCAGGAATTCAGCATCTGTTCCGCTCAGGTCATAGGGCACATAATAGTCAAAGGGCGGAATCGCCGTGATGCCCGCATCAATCTGATTGCGCATCTCATAAGCCGTGTATGCACGCCAGGTCGAGTTCTCCCGGGTAATCAGGGGCTGAGGATACTTGGAATAGTCATACCACTCCAGCAGCTGATACTCCAGCATATAGCGGTCTGTTGCACCTTCCGGCTGTTCAAAGAACTTTCCATCCTCTGTCAGCACATAGTGATCGCCTTCAATACCATAGGTAGCCAGCATATAGTTCTCAGGAGATGCAAAGATCCAGTCGATCAGCTTCAGGGCCCAGGAAGGATCCTTGGAAGTGGAGGACAGGGCAACTTCTGCCATATAGATGGGGTTGCCGCCCCAGGCTGCCAGACCGCCAGGCGCATCGGAGAAGTTCGGGATCGCCGCCCATGCGCACTTGCTGTCCGGATTCGCGTTCACAAGACGTTCAGTGCCCTGCAGGCCCATGTTATACCAGCCGGAGCACATGCCGATACGGTCCGCCGCGCCCATATCATTGGCTGTCTCATTGGTCATGGTGATATAGTCCTGATTGATATATCCCTTCTGGTACCATTCAGCGCCCTTGCTGACCAGTGCCCAGGCATTCTTGTGCATATACCAGGGCTTTACCGTGCCGTCTTCGTCCAGGAAGCGGTCGGTATTGTCGCAGCCACCCTGGGTGCCCAGATAGTACACATGCAGCGGACCGTTGAACAGGCTCTTGAAGTACGGGATATAGCCATACTCATCGCTGGGATCGCCATTGCCGTTCATATCATTGTTCTTGACGCCTTCAAAGTAGGCCTCCAGCTGTTCCAGGCTGGTCGGCATTTCCATACCCAGCTGTTCCAGCCAGTCTGTCCGGATGGAAGGCACACGGCCGGCGGTAAAGGTCTCATGACGAGGCAGGGCCCAGATCTGGCCGCTGGCATCCTTGCAGGGAACCCATGCCTCATCCGGGATCATTGCCTTCACATGGGGCAGATATTTGTCCAGCATTTCCTCGGTATACGGCTGCAGGAAACCGTTGGAAGCATAGTCAGCCCATACGCCGCCATTGGCTGTCAGATTAATGCAATCGAACTCTTCGCCGCCGGCAAGCATGACGTTGACGCGCTCATCCCAGTTGTTTTCCGGGACCACGATGACTTCAAACTTGATGCCTGACTTTTCTTCAATCAGATCATGGATCTTCTGGTTTTCCGTCTTGTTTTCCTTGTTGGAGTTGGAACGGATCACAAAGCGTGCGGGTTCAGTCTGAACCTCTTCATCGGCCAGTGCGCCAATCGGTCCGATGACGCTGAGCATGAGGCACAGTGCCAGAAGCAAAGACAACAGTTTACGCATAGAGAAACCTCCTTGTAGTATGAATTGTATTGACATGGTCAGCCCTTGACAGAGCCCACCAGCATGCCCTTGACAAAATATTTCTGCAGGAATGGGTACACACACAGAATCGGTACCGTCGCGACGACAATTGTGGCCATACGCACAGTCTCCGCCGGGGGAATATTGTCCATAGCCGATCCGATCGTTGCCACGTCTGTCACATTTGCTGAGTCAATCAGCATGCGCAGCGTATACTGCATAGTCCACCAGTCCTTGCGATTCATGTACAGCATGGAATCGAACCACATATTCCAGTGGAATACCGCATAAAACAGTGTAATGGTTGCGATCGAGGCAGTTGACAGCGGAATATAGATCCGGGCAAACACCACGAGATCATTGGCACCGTCCAGCTTGGCACTTTCCTCGAGTGAATCCGGTATCTGCATGAAAAAGTTGCGCATGATTACCATATTAAACGCATTGATTGCACAGGGGAAGATATAGACCCAGAAGCTGTTGAGCAGGCCCAGTGTCTTGTTGAGCAGATAGCTGGGAATCAGCCCGCCGGAGAACCACATGGTAAATACCACGAGAGCCGTCACAGGCTTGCGCAGCGGATAATACTTCTTGGACAGCGGATAGGCCATCAGCGTAGTCAGAAGCAGGTTCACACTGGTTCCTATCAGTGTACGGAGGATCGTAGTACGGTAGGAATTGAGAATATTGGACCCGGAGGAGAAGATGAACGAGTATCCTGAAAAGTCAAACCGCCGGGGAATGATGCGCAGCGGATGTAAAGCGCGCTCCACGTCCGGAGTAACGCTCCGTCCTACGACAAAAAGCACCGGATAGATCATGATCACGCACAGAAGCACCATGCATATATCATTGAGGATCAGGAAGATACGCTCAGAATTCGTCAGATTTTTCACAGCCTGCCACCTCCCTCAGAACAGTCCCTGGGCACCGAGGCGCTGGCTGGCACGGTTGGAAAAGACGATCATCAGGAGTGCCAGAACAGATTTGACCAGTCCGACAGCCGCCGAATAGGAGAACTTGGAAGACTGGATGCCGTTTCGGTAGATGTAGGTCTCAAACACGTCCGAAACCTCATACACAGAAGGGCTGTAAAGGTTATAGATCTGGTCAAAGTTGTCATCGAACATCTTGCCGATCTGCAGAATCAGCATGATGGCTATGATTTCCGCGATCTCGGGAAGCGTGATATGCAGAATCTGCTGCATCTTGGTCGCACCGTCCACACGCGCAGCCTCATACTGTTCCTGATCAATCCCGGTTATGGCAGCCAGATAGACAATCGAACCATAGCCTATGCTTTTCCAGATTTCGCTGATCACCAGAATCGGTCGAAACCAGGTCTTGGATGTCAGGAAATAGACCGGTGTACCGCCCATGGCCTTGATCATGACATTAATGGCACCCATATCCGGAGAGAGCAGCGTGTTGAGAAGACCTGCCACAACCACCCAGGACAGGAAATAGGGCATATAGGTAATTGTCTGTACTGTGCGCTTGAACCAGCTCCTGCGAATTTCATTGATCAGAAGCGCCAGAAGGATCGGCGCCGGGAAACTGAAGATAAGGCGCAGAAGCGAGATATAGAGGGTGTTCCCGAATACACGCCCGCAGTACAGAGACGAAAAGAAGACAGAAAAATTCTTCAGTCCTACCCAGGGAGCATTGGCAATCCCTGCATAGCCGCCCCCTGCGCCTTTATAATTCTTAAAGGCAATGATAATTCCGTACATCGGGACATATTTGAACAATGCGAAAAAGGCAATTCCAGGAAGAAGCATCATATGCAGCCAGAAATAGTCCACGAAAAAATGCCGCACACGCCATGCAAATCCTTTTTTCCGCATGCCTGTCACCCCTTCCTGTCAGGTTTCCACAGCCTCCACAACCCACCGGACCCGCTCAGGATTCACATCCGAGGGAAGCGAGCAGTCCGCCCCCAGGATAAAGCGCGCCTCGCCCGCTTCCTTAAGTGTTGCCCTGACGAGTGTCTGTACTTCTTCCTTGCTTCCCGTGTTCAGAAGACTGTCCGGGCGGTTATTCAAGCCTCCCAGCAGAACACGGTCGCCGAAATAGGCTCTTCCGTCCCGCAGCTTCACATGTTCCACATCCACATCCCAGTTCACCATGGCACTGTCATACCCGCGCCAGCGTTCCAGTATGTCCGGTGTTCCATCCCATCCGCACAGGTGCAGAAGATTCTTCTGTGAATAGCGGTTGGCCATGTCCACAATGGCTTTTTCTCCAGGACGGAGAAAGCGCATATATGCCTCATCCGAAAACAGCCCTTCCTCAGCGCCTTGCATGCACAGCATGCAGCCGTCGGTTCCTGACTGCGTCAGCAGGCCTTCGATAAAATCCAGCGTATCGGAAAGAATGACATCCAATACATGCCCGAAAGCTTCCGGAGACGCATGCAGGAGTGCCACGGCCGCCTCCTGCCCGATCGCGTGCTTGAGGTTGGGATATGGAGAAAAGGCATTGTACAGTGTCACCACGCTGCCGTGGAGTGCCTCATTGATCTGTGTGGCTCTTTCAATCATTCCCTGTACATAGGCCGACTGGCGGCCCTGCGGACGCAGTGCCAGAAAATCCTTCGGCGTCTTCGCATCGCCCAGTGGGTAAATGAAAAACTCATCGCTCATCATTTTCAGCATGTCTTCCCCACTGTCCTCAAGCCATTTCAGGTGCGCGCGCACGGTCTGCTGAGGGCTGAGCGCTCCGAAATGATGCCAGAAACAGACCGGTGTGCGGTCCGGTGTCTGTCCTTTCAGCACGGCTTCCACACGTTCTCTGCGATTCATGATTCTTTCCTCCTTGCTTCTTTTTCCATGCGCTGCAGGTATTCTTCCGGATAATACCCCTGGGACTGCGGCGGCTGCGCGCGCATGTACTGGGAGATCGCCGTATTCTCCTCACTTTCCATTTTCTGCCGCCACTGGCTGGGAGACAGGCCATAGAAATGATGAAACTGGCGGGTAAAAGTGGAGGGTGTTCGATAGCCGACAGCCTCCGCAATCTCGCTTACGGAAAGTGTACCGTCAAAAAGCAGCTTACAGGCACGCTCAATTCGGATGGTGTGAATGTAATCCAGAGGCGGCCAGCCATAGACATCCTTGAATATCCGCCGGAAATGTGCTTCGGACAGATGACACCGTTCGGCCAGTTCCGGCACTGTCAGGTCCTGCATATAGGCTTCCTGGATATAGGATATGGCCGGTGCCAGAACACCTTCATAGGCACTCACGCTGCCCCGTGTTTCTGTCAGAGGATGCCGGGAAAGAAGCATCAGAAACAGTGCATGAAAGAGTTCCCGCGCAATCCCCTGCCAGTCAGGCTCCATCTTTTCCATCACGTCCACAATCAGCTGAACAAGAGCAAACACTTCCGGTTCCTTTTCCGGCAGGATCACACAGTCCCTTCCGCGCATCTGATACTGGTATACGCCCATCTCCGCGCTTTTGGCAGGCGCCATGCCCGGCAGCAGCCGAATGGGATCCACATACAGCCATTTCCATGTGCATACCTTGCCGGGAAGACTGTTGGTCATATGCGGTGCATTGGGCGGGGCCATTGTCAGACACGGTGCTTTCAGCGCAACCACCTGATCCCGCAGGTAATATGTAGCTTCTCCCTCCAGCATCAGTCCAATCTCCAGACAATTGTGAAAGTGCAGTCGGAAGCTTTCCTGGTGCTCGCTCTCCCAGGCAGGGCGAAGAAGACCGATTACCGGGAACTGAACGGGAAGATCAAAGTGTCGGTAGAAAATGCCGCGCTGGGCTGCGCTCATGCCAGTTCCTCCCTTTCATCAAGACGTAAAACAGCCATGGCATACACTTCCATGAACCTGACAATATGTTCCCAGTCTTCGCTTTCATCGCACTGATGATAATCGCCATGCCCCTGCGGGAATATGGATACAGGAAATTCACGTCCCGGCATTCCGGGACCAAATCCCAGCGCATTGGGCAGCAGTGAGGCATAATTTCCGCCTGTCATGATAAACGGTTCCGAGGGATCACCGGTAACTTGACGGTACACGTCTGTAAGCACCTGAACCAGAGGATGATCCGCCCGGAAATATACCGGTTTTCTGAGGGAATAGCGATCGCAGACCACGTGTGCCTGCTGCGCCTGCCGTCTGGCAGACTGAAGAAGCACATCGCCGTCGGCTGTCACAGGAAGAATACTGTATACATCTACTGTCAGTTCACCATTCTCCCACTGCATCTGTGTGGGACGCGCATGGACAGAGCCGGAAGGCGCATCCGAATACTGTATGCCCATATGCGTTTCATCGGTAAGAAGCGTGACCAGGGCTTTCAGTGTTTCCGCGCTCTCCGGCACTGCTTTCTGCAGCGCCTGGAGCATATGCACAACAGCATTCTCTGCGTCTGCTCTGATAATATGAAATCCATGCCCCTGCGTCTGTATCGTGCGCCCGTCAGAAAACCAGGCATCCACATGCTCCGGGGTAACCGAGATGTTCGAACCGCACTTGAAGCGCAGTGTTACGCCTCCCTTAAGCGGGAGCGGAACGCGATAGCGAAGAATCTGACAGCCCCGCTGTGCCGTGCATACAGGGAAACCGGTGTCCGGAACGAGATTCAGATCCGGACAATTCTCGTTCTTTACAAACCAGTCCACATCCATCATGCCGTTTTCTTCGCTGGTGCCCAGATACAGGCTCCAGTTTTTGCGGAATTGATAGCCCATGCGCTTCAGGCACTGAAAGACATGGAAGCAGGCAACGGCAGGCATCTTGTTATCCTGAATTCCGCGTCCGATCAGGTATCTCCCTTCCACTTCCGTTCCGGAAAAAGGCGGATACACCCAGTCCTCCGGATTCGGTACAGGCACCACATCAAGATGACACCAGATGCCGATTTCGGGAGCACCGGCCACTTCGCTGCAGGGAATCTTTCCAACCCGCCGTCCAAAATCCCTGTGAGACAGGCCATAATCATCTGCCAGGGCATACATGTGATCCAGCGCGTCCTGACATGCTTTCCCGAAGGGCTGTATCGGTGATGTCGGATCAGAAACGCTGGGAATCGCTACCAGCGAAAAAAGATCACGGATGATAGTCGCACGGTTTTGCTGAATCCACTGACGAATCCATGCCTGTGTCTGTTCCATTGCGGTATGCCTCACTTCATATTGCGCTGCGGTTCTTTTCTTCTATCTTCATTATAGCAGTCCATCGGATGGCATGAGATTCAAAAAAGCGCACATTTCGTGCATTTTCAATCACAATCTGCGTTTTTGCACAGTCAGATGTGACATGTTTTTCTCGTAATTCTCTCTGATATTATCCTGATTAGTCCCCGTTTTCTGGATGCTTTTATACCAGATTCCCAATGTTTTTCTCTCTATTTATTACTTTTTCCTGTTCGATCTGGCAAAACCCGGTCATGGCATTTCCGCGCACTGAATGCATGGACACATTTTTCTTTTCCTGTTAAGATGGCACCAGTACATCACAGGAAATGAGGCTCGTGTACATGTTTTTTCTTCCGCGTGTCCGCGCCCGCATGGCAGAGGAGCAGCTGTCCGGACTGATTATCACTTCACCCTCCCACCTGCATTACCTGACCGGTCTGGATGTTCCGTCCCATGATCGGCTGAACGCACTGCTTCTGACACAGGAGAGAGCTGATATTCTGAGTTTCCATCTCTCGCCTCTGTGTCCCGAAGGTTTTTCCGTAAGACTGTATCAGGATCCGGACGCGGCACCGCGTCTTCTGGCAGACTGGATCCGCAAATATGCTGCCGGTCCGGTTCTGGGAGTAGACGGTACGCTTCCAAGCCGTTATCTTCTGCCTCTGATGGATCTTGTTCCCGAGCACTCTTTTCGCTGTACGCGCTGCGTCGAACAGGTGCGCATGATCAAGGAACCGGAGGAAATTGAAAAACTGCATCGGGCCAGCGCCATTACCGACCGTGTCTTTTCCATGGCCTTTTCCCAGCTTCGGGAAGGCATGACCGAACTGGCGTTCGGACATGTTTTTTCAGACTGCTTTGAAGCATGCGGAGCCGGCCCCTTTCCGGGGCATCCCATGGTAGCCTTCGGGAAGGGGACCGCCGATGTGCACCATATTCCCGGGGACTATGCGCTCCGTCCCGGAGATGCCGTGATGGTGGACACCGGGAAAGCCATCGACGGCTATTATTCCGATATGACACGCACCGTTTTCTGGAAATCCGCTACGCCCAGACAGATACAGGTCTATGAGACTGTACTGGAAGCCAATCGAAAGGCTCTGTCCTGCATCCGCCCCGGTATATCGCTTCGTAATGTCCACACCACCGCCTGTGACGTCATTCGCGCAGCCGGATACGGCTCATATTATCCACACCGCACCAGCCATGGCATCGGCATGGATTATCACGAAGAGCCCTTTGATACCGCCTCATCCACGCATATAATTGCAGAAGGCATGTGTTTTTCCGTGGAGCCCGGCATCTACCTTCCCAATGCGTTCGGCGTACGGATTGAGGATCTTGTCGCGGTGACCCATGATGGTTTCCGTCTCCTCACCCATGCAGACAAAGCATTGACGATACTTGGCATATGACATAGAAAGGAAGCATGTTCTATGGATACCCTGCTCTATAAGGCTTATCTCTCCATTCTCTCCAATGAACTCAAGCCTGCCATGGGGTGTACGGAACCGATTGCCGTAGCCTACGCCGGTGCCCTGGCCAGGCAGACACTGGGACATCTGCCGAGCGCTGTCTCCCTGTGTGTATCCGGCAATATCATCAAGAATGTGAAGAGCGTAGTCGTTCCGCATACCGGCGGACGCAAGGGACTGAAGACAGCCGTCGCTGCCGGTCTTGTCTTTGGCGATGCCACCAAAGAACTGGAAGTCCTGTCCTGCGCTTCACCTTCCGATCTGAGTGCTCTGGATCAGGCGCTGAGCAGCATTCCCATCACCATTTCCACATCCCCTTCCCCTGACCCGTTTGATATTCAGGTCACCGCAGATGAAGTGTTTGTTCGAATTCTGCACACGCATACACACATAGCAGCGCTTCAGAAAAACGGGAAAGACCTGATTCCGCCGTCTCCCGAGGAAACCAGAGACGCACCGGCGGATATGAAAAATCTCCTGACAGTAGACAGAATCGTCGAGTTTGCCGATGCAGTAGACATTGCCGATGTACAGCCAGTGCTGGATACGCAGATAAGGCTGAACACCGCCATCTCTCAGGAGGGCATGAGCGGCCGATATGGTGCCGGTATCGGAAGGATTCTTCTGCGCAGTTATGGAAGCTCCGTACAGAATCGTGCCAAGGCCTATGCGGCTGCCGGGTCCGATGCAAGAATGAACGGATGCGAAATGCCAGTGGTCATTAACTCCGGGAGCGGAAATCAGGGGCTTACTGCATCCATTCCCGTGATCATCTATGCCAAGGAAATCGGTGCCAGCGACAGCGATCTGTATCGTGCTCTTGTCGTCTCCAACCTGGTTGCCATTCATCTCAAGTCCGGCATCGGCACCCTGTCCGCCTACTGCGGAGCCACCAGCGCCGGTGCAGGTGCAGGCGCCGGGATTACCTATCTTTACGGCGGAAGGTATCACGAGATCGCCCATACTATCGTCAATACGCTGGCCATCAATTCCGGCATGATCTGCGACGGTGCCAAGTCCTCCTGTGCTGCGAAAATTGCATCAGCAGTGGAAGCCGGACTGTTAGGCATGCAGATGTCGAAAGCTGATTCCCAGTTCTATGGCGGGGATGGTATTGTCGTGAAAGGTGTGGAAAACACGATTCACGCAGTATCGGAGCTGGCCCGGGAAGGCATGAAGGAAACGGATGTGGAAATCCTGCATCTGATGATGCAGACCTGACAGCAAAAAAAGCGGAGCTCTGATGATACGTAAAGGGTAGATGGAGGGGTGCAGAGAGGCTGCCAGAATAAAATGAGGCCGTCTTCTTTCAGGATGGTATCTGATATAATGATCGGAGAAACTAAGA
>CACWXY010000081.1 GCA_902764915.1 uncultured Eubacteriales bacterium
CCGTTCTTCAGCTGCTTCATCACCTTGGCACTGATATAATCCGGCACCATGCGTTTCGCGGAGCACTTGGCCGCCAGCTCGGTCAGGTAATAGTACGGCGCGTCCTCGGTGATGTTGTCCTCATCCAGGACGTAGATCAGCTTTGGGAATGCGGGACTGACCCACACGCCAACCTCGTTCTTGATTCCCTCGTACCGTTGCTTCAGGGTTTCCGCGATGATCAGCGCCAAATCATCCCGCGTCTGTCCAGGCTCCACTTCATCCAAATACATAAACACAGAGACGAAAGGCGTCTGCCCGTTGGTGGTAAGGAGCGTCTGGATCTGATACTGGATGGTCTGGATGCCGCGCTGCACTTCTTTGCGCACCCGCATCTCCGCCATACGATTGACTTCATCCGGGACACATCAACGAAAGGAGCCAGGTGGGCCAGGCTGATCGTCTGGCCGCCGTAGGTATTTGAGGCCACCTGGGCAATAATCTGAGTGGCAATATTGCAGGCCGTGGAAAAGCTATGCGGCTTTTCAATCAGAGTGTCCGTGATGACCGTGCCGTTTTGCAGCATGTCCTCCAGATTGACCAGTTCACAGTTGCTGATCGGCCCGGACACATAGCCCATATCGTGAATGTGGATGATACCCTCGTCGTGGGCCTGAATCACATCTTCCGGGAAGATGTATCTCCGGCAGATATCCTCGGAAACTTCACTCGCCAGGTAATCCCGCATGGTGCTGTTGATGATCGGGTCCTTATTGGCGTTCTCCTGTTTGGCCAGTTCGTTATCGTGCCGCAGCAGCGACAGGATTTTGGCATCCGTACTGTTCCGCTTCCTGAGCAGTTCATGCCGCAGCCGGTAATCGCTGTAATGCCTGGCCAGCTTGTGCGCCTCGACCTGATCCAGTTCATCGATCACCATGTCCTGGATTTCTTCGACGCTCACACTCCGGCCCAGCTCATCGCAGCGCCGTTCAATCCGGCCGACGATGAATTCCTTCTGCATATCATTGATCCGGTCTTCTTCTGCCACCGCGTCATTGGCAGCTTCAATGGCCCGGACGATTTTTCTATAATCGAAAGGGACTTCACTTCCGTCCCGCTTGATGATTTTCAACTGTAATCCTCCTCCATCTGCTTACGTGCCTCCGCAAGCAGATCCAAACATGTCTTCTCCAAGTACTTTTGGCACTGGGCATCCAGGCACTTAAAAACGGCGTTCTGCTCTTCCTCAGTCAGGTCGATGCTGTATCGCTCCTCATCATCCGGAGAATTGCTGTTCACAACCACGAACTCGATGCAGCTGTCCATGTGGTTTTCCGCGTACCCGTTGATCCCCACATAGAAATCGTACCAGCCGTCGTTATCACAGGTGTCGTCGGTGTACTCATCCATGGGATGCATCGGCGCAAAGCCCAGATCCTTCCGGATGCGATCCGCGATCTGGCTGAGGCCGTTTGTCGCCATGAGCTGGAACTCCACGGTTGGAAACCGGCAAGGGAAAGACACATTGCACTGGTCGCTGCCGTACAGGACGTCCGCGCCGAAGTCGATAAAGACCTCGTCCTTCACAAATCCTTCGAGCAGCGTCATGCCTGGCCTCCCTGCTGCTTGGCCTTCAGCTCTTCGATCTTCCGGTTCAGATACCACTGGGCTTTCTCCAGATCCTGTATCTCGGTGTCCTTACTCTTCAGCCCGGCACGGCTGATATACTTGACCACGTTGCCGAGCAGGTAATCAAAGCCATGATCCAGTATGTATTCGATCACTTCGATCTTCGAGCTGGTGTAATGGCTTGGATGATTCACGGGATCATTGATCACCGCGTCCAGCTTTTCTTCCAGGTTCTGTTTCTGATCCCTGATCACCACGTTTCTTCCTCCTCTTCCGCTTTCCGCATCCGGTAATATTTCGTGCGGCATTTGCCGGAGCAGAAGCGTTTGGTTCTCCCTCGCTTCTTCCGGTCCAGCGTCTCGCCGCAGATGATGCATCGATTGTTTTGCTCATACCATATGGGCAGATTCAGCTTTACGAATTCGCCCGCACCGGCAAGACCGTGAGTCTTGCAGTACAGCTGCACCTGATTCCGATTGAGCCGCAGCTCCTTCGCGATCCGCTTGTAGCCCCAGCCCTGCAGCCGGAGGGAGCGGATCAACTCTTTCTGTTCTTGTTTCACACACGCGCCTCCCTCCGGTCGGCAAAGCCGTCTTTATGCCCCTTTTTCCTGGAAAACCGTCCATTCTGCCACTGTTTCACGCCGTTTCCCATGCGCTTTTGTGACGAAATGCAGCCAGGCCGCAGGACATCCGCCGAAAACGAAAAAGGCCCAGAATTACTGGGATTTTCAGCGTTTTTCGTGCCCCGCAGCCTGGCCGGTTTTGCAGGCGGATCGCCCCGGCAGGGGGTAGGCCCCTTGCAAATTCGCGGTTTTTAACGCGAGAGGGGGCGGCGGTCTCCGTGGGACTTCACCACAGAGAAGTGACCCACCCCCCAGGGGGCCTCACATCCGGTCGATGATGCGACCGATCAGGAGGATCACGACGGTGAGCACCGCCAGAAACGAAATTGAAATCCAGATCGGACTCAAAACCCAGATCCAATTCCAATCAATCTGGCCGGTCAGCTTTAGCGCGATGAACAGCAGCGTCAGCGCGTCCACAAAGCCGAGGCCTACGGTCTTTACTTCTTTGTCCTTCTGCATGGGGCTCTCCTCTTAGTAGTGATAGGAAGGGTTGTTGTCTTTCCTTCGTGTCTTGCTGCTGTGGTGCCTGTGGCAGAGGGGCTGCCAGTTGCCTTGGTCCCAGAAGAGCGTCTTGTCTCCTCTGTGTGGTATGACGTGGTCCACGTCGGTGGCCTTGACGTACTTGCCTTCCTTCATGCACTCCACGCAGAAAGGGTGCGTCTCCAGGTAACGCTTGCGTGCCTTCTGCCATGCCCTGCCGTAGCCACGTGCACCAGCGCTTCGTACCTCCTCGGGATGGAGCGGCTTGTGTTCCTCACAGTACTTGGTGCCGTAAGGAACCAGCGCCGCACAGCCGGGATGGCGGCATGGGGTGTTTGGTCTATTCGGCATTTCATTCTCCTTCGTGGGAGGGGAATTGCTCTTCCCATTTCAGGGCTCGAAAACAACTCCCCTCATATACTGTCGTGGGAGAGGCCCAAAGTCAGGGTTGGTTTTGAAATAAATCAGATTTTTTTATTTCTCCCACGGAAGGCCCTTTTTCCCGAAATGCCCGTAGGCGCTAACCAGGTTATAATCAACGTCCAGGAGTTTCAGCGATTCGATGATTCCTTTCGGTGTCAGATCGTAGTTCTCCAGAACGTACTGCTCAATGAACCGCGTATCCTGATGCTCTGTACCGAAGGTGTCCACATATACGCTGACCGGCTGAGCAACGCCAATCGCATACGCGATCTGCACCTCAGCCTTATCCGCGTATCCGGCCAGCACAATGTCCCTCGCGATCTTCCGCGCCATATAGGCACCGCTGCGATCTACCTTGCTGGGATCCTTCCCGCTCATCGCACCGCCGCCAATATGCCCAACACCGCCGTAAGTATCGCAGGCAATCTTGCGTCCTGTCACACCGCAGTCTGCAAAGCTGCCGCCGAATACGAAACGGCCGGTCGGATTGACCAGCTTTTCAAAGTCGGTATTCAGCCCATTCTCACAGGCGGCCAGAACCATGATACCCTCGACGATATGACGAAAATCCGAAGGTTCCACATCCGGGCTGTGCTGCACGGAACACAGGAACGTCTTGATCTTGCCGCTGTCGTAATCGAAGCTCACCTGCGCCTTGGCATCCGCCCGGAACATTCTGCTCGGATGGTTCTTCAGGATTTCCAGGAAGCGGGTCGCCACCACAAAGGGGATAGGCAAAAGCTCCGCCGTCTCATTGGTGGCGTAGCCATACATCATGCCCTGGTCACCGGCACCGCCCTTATCCACACCGAGGGCAATATCTGGACTCTGCTCTTTCACCAGGATGCCGATATCCGGTCCCGCATAGATGGGATCAAAGGTCATACCGCCAATCCGGTCAAAACCGATCCGTTCAAACACCTCGTACACCAGTTTCCGGTAATCCGGCTTGTGCGTGCTGGTCAGCTCACCGGCGATGATGATGTGGTTATCCTTGATCAGGCACTCGATAGCGACTCGGCTCTTAGGGTCGTGCTGCAGGCAATCCGTCACAATCGCATCCGCGATCTGATCACAGATTTTATCGGGATGGCCATTACTGACCTGCTCACACGTGATAATCTTGCTCATTTTCTCTTTCCTTTCCGCTGGATCTCTGCCAGCTCTCATTTTTTCTGATTCCGAAGATCTCTTGAACGGCTACCCACAGGATATCTCCAACCGAGAGATCCGGACGGTGTATCCATGTGATGGACACAATAAAAAAGCCGGACAGCAGAATGAAAACTGCCACCGGAATCATGATCAGAAGCACAATGATCATTCTGCTCTCCTTTCCGCTCATCTTGCCCACCTTTGCTTTTGCCTCCTGCGTCCATGCCCACGAAGTAGGCTTCCGCAATGGTTAGCATATTGTTTTATACTTCTCTCTATTTCTCTTATATTTTCTTTATATTTTTCTTTTATGGGAAAGATGGGAAAGTTAAAAATATAATTCAATAGGGGAGAAAGTAAAAATAGAAAAATAGGTTTTCAACTTTCACAACTTTCCCCGGCAAATTTCAGGATAGGCTTCAGGATGTTATCGGGACGGCATCAGGACTGGCATCCGTCCAACTGCCTCCCTAGAATTACACCTGGCAATCCTCATCTGCCAGCGGGACAAAAGCGTCCTGATTCTCATCCTCCGCACCGACTTCCTCTTTACGCAGACGGACCCCGATAATAAGTGGCGTTTTCTCCCCTCCCGCTTTCGGACGACGGGTATCCACCATATACGCTTTCTCCATGGCGGCCCGGAAGTTCTTATAGTTGTCCGGGCGATAGTTCATCTCCTCACACCAGCGGGCATACACACGGTAGGCAGCTTTACAAGGTACCTGATACTTATCCCCGTCCTCGTCCTTCCCTTCCTCCAGCCAGGAATCGATGAACTGACTGATGCGATCGGAGTCCTGACGATACTGAGCTGTTGCAGATTTCACATCCTCAGGCGGCTCCAAGCCTTCCTCCTTGAACAGCCGATAGCCCTCTACCGCCCAGTTGAGGATGCCGGAAAGCGCTGCCGGATCAGAGAGTGTTGTCTTCAGACTCTTATCCTGTTCATGCTCTTCAAAATGCCGGTTAAACGGGATGATCAGCAGACGTCCGGACTCAAAGAGCGTCTGATCCGTCACATTGGGCAGATGGTTGGTGTCGATAAAGATCTTCGCCTGCAGCTGAAACTCGAACGAGTTCTCATGCAGGAAACGCGCCGTGATGCGGTTGTTTCCGGTCAGCTGTTTTGTAAGACTGGCGTTGATCGTCAGCTTCTGCTCCATCTCGGAAATACCGACAAACCGGGCACCGGCCAGACGCGCTACGTCCTCGGAAGGTGCACCATTGCTTGGGCCACGGAAGTTGGATGCCAGCATGTCCGGCTTTGCAGACCTGCCATACTCACCCATGAGACGCAGGATCGTTTCAATGGTGGTCGTCTTTCCGTTCCTGGTCGTCGGACCATACATGATGAACAGGCATTCGAGACTGGTGTCACCGGTCAGAGAATAACCGACTGCCTTCTGGAGATACCTTCCTACAGCAGCCTTGCCCTGCATCACCTCATCTACGAACTGATCCCAACGCGGACACGTTGCTTCCGGATCATAGGTGATCGGGCTGATCTTCGTGATGAAATCACCCGGATCATGCGGCCGAAAGGACAGCGTATTCAGGTCCAGTGTTCCGTTGGCGCAGTTAAACAGATACTTATTGGAATCGAAAAGCTCCATGCGCACCGGATAGACAGACTTGGCGTCCTCCACCATCGTCTTCCGGTTTTTTCGCAGCTGCAGCTTCTGGACCCGTTTGATATATCTGTTTCTGGTATCCTCATCTTTGATGCTCAGTGCAAATGTGTAAAGCTGGTCAGCCAGATTCTTTGCCAGCTCCGCCACGGCCAGCGCGTTCTCATCCGGCTGCCAGACCGTACCGTCGTAGACATACCAGATATTCCGATCCGCGTTGAACCTGGCTATGGGCTTGAAGTAATCAGCAAAAGCGTTCCCGATGCCGATTTCATCTCGCTGGTAGCGGGGATTTGTATGAGGTTTCATTTCCTCCAGCGTCAGTGTGATGTGTTTCAGATCCGGATGAAAGGCGGCATGCTGTTCCTCCTCATCGAGATCGGCAAACTCCTCCTCCGGCGTTG
The DNA here is from genome assembly GCA_902764915.1 of uncultured Eubacteriales bacterium. Classification (GTDB taxonomy): domain Bacteria; phylum Bacillota; class Clostridia; order Christensenellales; family Aristaeellaceae; genus UBA2943. Next base: position 6,330 of record CACWXY010000081.1, read on the forward strand.
CTGCATCTCGGAGCGGAACATAGATCGCACTGCTGGAGGCGATCGCATTTCGGATCGTGATCTGACCATACGTCGCATCGCCAGTCCTGCGATCCCACTTTTCACGCATAAGCCCAGAGGTACGGAAAATGCGGTCAATCTGCTCCTCCACGTTTCCGCACCAGAACGCCAGGATCGATACCAGAGCCATATCCGCATCGGACTGGGAATCATAGCCATCCTCCCAGTTTCCGTCCATCAGCGCTTTGAACTTGTCCCTGGATTCTGATCTTGAAGCATGATCGATTACCTGCTCGTCCGTAAGGTAGGAACAGGCTTCTATACGATTTCCCTCCATGCGATTTGCCCGGCGCATCTCCATGCGATTTGCCCGGCGCATGAAGGTATCCAAAGCATTCTGCAGCGCCTCATCATTCCGGGTGACAGCGCCTGCTCGATACACGTCTCCTGTCACCGTCACGAAACGGTTTGTGGCACCAGGCAGGTAAACCTCCAGACCATGCTTCCGGTTGTTGATGTAGTACACAGTCTTGTCATAGGCAAAATCCGGTGAGAGGCGGAAGAAGCCGCGCAGGCCAGTACCGGAGGGAGACCGTTCAAAATAGGCATCCGGAAAGAAGGACATGATGGACGCCGCCACATCGTTCAAAGAACCATCCTCACGGATGCAGTGGTCGATATCAATCGCGCCGATCCCCTCGGATACACGGTACCCGATCCCGTCCCAACCGCCCAGCGCATAGGTCTTCATGGCAGTTCCGAAATCCGAAAATGTGGACGGATCGTTGGTTCTGGCCAGCGCACCGGTCTTCGGGTTATAGGGTACCTTTGTCGGCTTCCCTTGCCGCTTCTCCATTTTCCACACGCAGAAGGAAGCGTTGTTCTTCAACTCCTGCGGGATGTTTACAAAGTTCACCTTACTCGTGGTCATGCTCTCGCTCCTCTCGTATTACCGTATTCATTGCAGCAGATTGGTTTTCACAGGTTTGATCCTTGCTGGTTTCACCCGCATCAGGCTCATACCCTGCCAAGCCAAACTGTCTCTTAAGCGTCTGGTCAATCAGCTCTTCCATTGCTTTATCCGATACATGCCCGGCATAATGCTTCAGGACAGATTTGCTGATGGTCGTTACCTGCTCCACCAATACCATCGACGTTTCCAATGGTTGACGCATATCTCCGATGCTCTCTGGATCAATCTGTGTATGACACGGCAAATCCTGTCTCTTCAGATGCCTGGTCATAGGCAGCACGTTGATCGTGTCGGAGAACCGGTTCCCGATATCATTGGATATAATGAGCACCGGCCGACAGCCATCTTGTACGCTCGTGCCCGGATGAAACCCAAGATCCGCAAACCAGATGTCTCCACGCTTCGGCATCTTTGTGCCGGTGTTTACTGGGGTATTCACCGCCCGATCAGCTTTTCTATCATGATCCGCTGAATAACGGACATATTTTCTCGGATTAAACCCCAGCCTGTCCCGGTACTCATTTCTTTTTCGTTTGTTCTTACGTCCCATTTGACTTCCACCTCCAAGGACTGAATATGTAAAAAGCCGAGAGACCTCGCTCCCGGCAACGCTGAGTTATAGTCTTGCTTTGACAGCTGCGATCAGCTTCTCCTGTGTGACATCTTTACTTGCCAGCGCTGACAGCACATCTTCATCCACGGTATTCTTCGTCACGATATGATGAATGGTGACCGTCTCCTTCTGCCCCTGACGCCACAGTCTGGCGTTCGTCTGCTGATACAGTTCCAGGCTCCAGGTAAGGCCAAACCAGATCAGAATATGCCCGCCGCTCTGGATGTTCAGGCCGTGACCGGCAGATGCCGGATGGATCAATGCAACTGGTATCCTGCCATCGTTCCAGTCCTTGATATCCTTTGACTCCCTGATGTCCCGTGGGCTGTACCCACATGCAGTCAGATGCTCCCAAATGCGCTGCCGGTCATGCTTGAACCAGTACGCAATGAGCACCGGCTGCCCGTTTGCGGATTCAATCAGATCTTCCAGCTTCTCCAGTTTCCGCTGATGGATCACACGGGTCTCGCCATTCTCATCATAGACAGCGCCGTTGCTCATCTGCAGAAGTTTATTTGACAGCGAGGCGGCATTTCCGGCATCTATATCTCCATCTTCCAGGGGAATGATGAGATCCTTTTTCAGCTGGTCATACAGCTTCCTCTCCTGACTATTCAGTTCCACTTCATGATTCACGTAGACACACTCTGGCATATCCAGATAGTCCAGCGCTTTCATGGAGATCGTCATATCCGAAATCTTCTCGTAGATCTGTTCCTCCGCGCCAGGTCTTGGAATATAAGAAAACACGACACCGGTGCTGGGATTCATGGAGCCTGCCTTGAAATAGGCATCACGGAATCGGCCAATAAAACGGCCAAGCCGCTCACCACCATCCAGGATGCCAATCTCTGCCCACAGGTCCATGAGGCCATTTGATGTCGGTGTGCCGGTCAGCCCGATCCAGCGCTTCACAAACGGACGGACCTTCCGGAGATATTTAAAGCGCTGTGACTGATAATTTTTGAAACCGCTCAGCTCATCAATCACAATACAGTCGAAGTCCCATCGCAGGCCGTTCTTCTCATAGTACTCTACAAGCCATTTCACGTTCTCACGGTTGACTACATAGATCATGGCGCTGTGATTGATGGCTGCCGTCCGTTCCTTTGCCGTACCAATGATTACGGAGACATCCAGCGCTGATAGATGGTCCCATTTCTCCACTTCTGATGGCCATGTATCACGGGCAACACGCAACGGCGCGATCACTAGAACCTTAGATACCACCAAATCGTCCAGCATCAGGTCACGGAGGGCTGACAGGGTGATTGCGGTTTTTCCTAACCCAAGCCCATGTCCAGGAACAGCGCTGAAACTGCATGGCTTCGGATATAGTCAATGCAGAATTGTTGATACGCATGCGGCACGAACTTCATCAGGCATCACCTCCATCCAAATCAAAAAAGCCCGCCAGCACGGACGGGTCTTCCATCTCCAACGTCTCTCCGTAATCATCGGGATCAGAGAGGTTGCCCTGATCCGAAGGCAGAGACGCCATCTCCAAATCCGGTATTCTCGCTCCAATCCCTTCAGGGAATGGTGTGCCCGGAACCCAGTCCAGGATCGCCTGAATACAAGGTTTTATCTGTGACAAGCGGTCTATACACACGACCGGAAAGCCCAGCTTCATCAGCTGATACCGACGCTTTCGCTGCAGTGGACGCAGCATCTTTCCGGGCGCTTTCAGTTCCACGAAGATGGTCTTTGCCGGGAAAAATAAAACCAGACGGTCGGGTAACCCGTTGGCCGTCTGGCTTGTCAGTTTGTACGCTACGCCGCCTGCTGCCCGGACGGCTCTTACAAACTCGTTCTCTACGACATACTCCCTCATCGATTCCGTCCCTTCCACTCCGGGCACCAGTCCGATGTACGACGCTCTTTCCCACTGTACGGATACGGATTGCGGCAGATCCCATCGTTCATGAAACGACAGTTATCACAGCACTGGTCGTACACATACAATTCTTCATCGGAATGATCGTATTCCTCATAGGAGCCGCGATGAGAACAGGCTTGTTCATGCTGATTGCTCATGCGTTGATCTCCTTCCACTGTGCTGCGGGCATGGTCGCCACCTGCCACCCGATGCCTTCCAACGCCGTCGCCCGGTCGTAGGATTCTACATCCTGGCTGGCTCGTGTGATGGCATTGGTCAGGCCATAAAGGGAGAGATCCCCTCCCTGGATCAGGTAACTCAAAATACTGTCCTGTTCGCCCTGATTCAAATCAAAACCCTTTCCTGTCAGCTCAATGACATCCTGCACTCGGCCTGTAATCTTCGCTTGCGTGGTCTCTTGCAGGCGTCCAACGATCTGAGCAAAGCGAGCTTCCTCGATCGCTGCCAGGGTCGTATCACGGAGTTTCAGCATGAAAGCCTTATCCTCTGCTTCCAGTGTCTCATCCGTATATATTGTGAAACTGTCCTCCAGCGCCTTTGCCGATCTTCCCACATGTGCCTTTCGCTCACCGAAGTCGTTCACGCACAGCCCATTGGAGCAGACCAGACGATAGACCAGAGGCTGGACAGACACAGCGCCAAGGCCAACCTCGGAATTGGAAATCACCACGCCTGCCTGTACATAGTCTCCGGGCACAACCGCCATCTCCAGCTTGTGGTTCACGATCTTGAGAGCAAGGCGGGATTCCGTCACCTCGCAGGAAACGACCTCCATTTCTTCCTTCCCGGCAAACAGCGGAAGCACAGCTGCCGCCACCTCCAGGTGTCAATCCTGCGATAACGATCCGAAAGGAGCGCTCGGGCAACTCGGCCGCTGCCATAATCCATGCTGCGGATCATGTAGGACTGGTCTCTGTCGGCAAACCAGGCATTCACGTTTTCTGCCAGCAGGTCTGGCTTCTGCAGGCGCATCAGGTCGTAATACTTCGCCGGAATATTCAGCGCCGAGCCCACCTGACGATGGAAGAGATCAGTCGTACCGAAAACCTCCTGCACCCCCGTATTCTGATGGGTGATGCCAAACGTCTGTCCATCCTCCGACAAATGGAATGACTGCGCCGGTGCAATGTAATCCTGTTTTGCTGCATTCTGCCGCTGCAGCTCCATAAGTACTTCAGGTAATGCTCTGCCCTGTTTCATTTCGTATGTCCTCCTCAAATAAAAATACCGGAGTCCTTTTAAGACCCCGGCTATGCTCGTAATGATTATGCTTAATCTTTGAAATAGTAATCCCCACGGTATCCCGCGCTGGAAAGAACAAGACCGTCCGCCCAGGCCGGATTCAGGTTCATGATGGAGCAAACATCCTCCACCGTTATAGTGCCTTTCGGAACCTCCAGAATAACCTCATCATGGACATGCCCCACAATGTCAAGCCCAGCCTGCTCCATGCGCCACATGGCTTCGGCCAGCAGATCGCGGGCTGTGGCCTGACATGCATTTTCTGAGCCCCGCCCTCCGTACAAATCTGTGCGAATCCATTTGCCGGACTGTCCCTGACATTCATATGTCATTGCCATCTTCCCAAAGCGATTAGGCTGCAGCCTTGGTTTGATATACGCCAGCTTTCTCCCTGAGGGCAACACAACCCACAGTGTATTGGCATAGAACTGAAAACCGATTCTGCCTACACTGCGCTCACGATGGTCTTTTACTGTATCCACTGCCGCTTTTTCCACGTCCCACCAGAACTGGACAATATGCGGATTGGCTGTTCGCCAGTCATCGATCAGGCCCGGCAGTTCTTCTTCAGTCAATCCCATGTCGAGTGCGCCCATGCTGATCAAGGCTCCGGCTGCGCCGCCATAACCGCACGCCAGTTCCGCCACCTTACCCTTCTGCCGGAGCTCTCCGTTGATCCCGTGTTTGACGACCGGCACACCGAACATCTGTGAAGCGGATGCACAGTAGATGTCGTCCCCGCGTTTGAAGGCGTCCATCCGCCACTGCTCCCCAGCCAACCATGCCAGCACACGAGCTTCGATGGCGGAAAAGTCCGCCACGATAAACTCGCAGCCTTCTTTGGGAATCAACATGGTCCGGATCAGCTGAGAGAGGATGTCCGGTGTGTTTCCGTAGATGCTTTCGACCATGTCAAAGCACCCGAGCTTGACTAGCTCCCGCGCTTCATCCAGCGTGCTGATATGATTTTGCGGAAGATTCTGCAACTGGATTCCGCGTCCTGCCCAGCGCTGTGTTCTGTTCGCGCCGGAAAACTGGAACAGGCCATGCGCACGCCCATCTGAACAGATGTAGCGATCCGCTGCCTGGTATTTCTTCACGGAGCTTTTTGCCATCTGGAGCCGGAGCTTCAACATGTCCAGGGCTTCCTGATCCAGCCCGCCCTTATCAATCTCTTTGATCATGGCGGCTACATCCTTTTTGCCCAGGCTGCTGATCTCAATACCCCGTTCCTCCAGCCACCCTTTCAGCTGCGATACTGAGTTTGGGTTTTCAAGCCCGGTCAACTCGTAGGCCTTTTTACTCATCTCCTCAGAAAGCATCAGGTCACAGGTAATCGCCTGTTCAACCAGCGTCTTATCGATCCGGACCCCTCGGTCGTTGATCCTCTGGTCCATGTGATAGAAATCCCACTCCTGAGTCAGCAGCGGAAATGCCTCCAGCTTTTTGCGGATATCCCGCTCCGTCCTCACATCCTGAAGGCAGTACTCTTTAAACTGCAGCCATTTTTCCGGTGCATGTTCCGGCAGATTCCGTGTACGGCCGCCATTCGTTTTTGTAGGCTTACACGGCACAGAGAAGAACCGGATCAGGTCTTCGCCCGCCTTATCCTTCTGTTCTCCTGTTTTTAATACCAGAGCTGCATTCTTCAGCGCCAGCGGAAGAGAAAGGCTTGCTGCCCAAATCATCGAACACTGCCAGGCATCCGGAGACAGGCGTATCCCAAAGTATTGTGAAAGACACGTCCGCTCAAACTGGGCATTCCAAGCTGCCTTCACAACGTCATCGTCAAAGATTGCGTCAACGATCTCCTGCGGCAGCTCTTCTCCGCAGGCCATATCGATGATCCGCACCGGATCATCATCGAAGGCATAAGCAAAAAGCAGGATGTGGAAGTCTCCCTCCACATACCGATAAACGCCACATGTACTCAAATCTACATCGCTATATGTTTCCAGGTCGATTGAGAGGACCCGTTTTTGTGTTTCCAAATTATCTGCCTCCTTCCATGAAATCAATGATCTGCGCCTTATAAGAATCTCCAGCTGAAGCTGGGGACTCTTGTAAAGCGCAGACAGGAGAGAACCGAAGTCCTCTCCTATCCGCCATGCGTTTTACTTCAGGTAATCGGGGAGATCGTCACCGAGAACATCCTCCTCGTCGCCTTCGATCTCATCGAAATCCGAAGCCGCCGTCGCTTTCCCGGCAAGGCGCTCTCCGTCCTTCACCTTCTGGATATTGCCAAGTCCGGCTGCAACGCCACGATTGCCGTTTGCGTTGAATCCGTAGAAGTTCACAGATACATTGCAGTAATCTCCGGAATCGCATTCCATAGGATCAAGGATCGGCTGGATCTTACGGTCTACGATCTGAGGAGCCTCCTTACTGGTGGCGTTCAGGAACATGTGCCCGGCATAGTTTTCATCATCCGGGCGGTCGATGTCACCGTCACGAAGAGGGAGCTTCAGGTTGGGCGGAATCTTGCCGTTCCACTTTTTGCCCTTCGCGTCCTCCTTCGCCGTCTCCACTGCCTTCTGGATCTTGGCCAGAGTCGCCTTGTCGCTCTTCGGGATCAGGCAGGAAACGGAATACTTTTCTTCGCTGCCGTTGATGCTCTTCGGCTCCCAGATGTTTGCAAAAGAGATCCGGCACGGGATGACCACCTTGGTCGGGGATGTCGTTTTACTCATGTTGTTTTTCCTCCTAAAAATATAGCCGGGATCATCCGGCAATCATGGTGTGTTTACTGTCTTTATTCTTCCTGCTCAGCCAGGACTGCGAATTCCTGATCGGGAGCACTGCCAAGGTCAACTGGCGGTCGTGGGTCATTCTCCGGTACGAGCGCCAGCTTGCCGGGCGGTTTTGCTACGTACTCGCCAAGCAGCTCTGCAAACCGCTTCTTACCCATCATCTTCTCAAACTCGGTTAAGCTGATGAGCTGTTGCTTATAGAGGTCGGTATATCCGTTCTGAACCGCCACATCGACTACAGCTTTCGGATCGGTGAAGATACGCTTCGATCGTCCTTCGACAACCTTATATCCGGGCACCGGAACCGCATGATTGATCGCCTCCGCCGATACATAGGCAAACACGGATTCTATCCAGCTGCTGATCCTGTTCAGCGTAGGGAGGATAGCTGCCAGCTCTGTCAGCGGGATCAGGCCGGGCTGCTTAAAAACCGGTGTGTCTATATCGGCCTGATAAGGTGCCGTCAGATCGCTCTCTTCTGTCTCGTTCCCCTCTGAAAACGCGCCTGTGTCGAGATCCAGAAACTCTTCTCGGCAAAGCGCCAATGCTTCATCCGCACAGGCGCGACAGACAGGTTTAGCGCGGCAGAAGCGACACCACTCACCCGGATGCTGTTCTCCCTTTCCTTCAAATGCCAGCTTTGCGATCGGCTTGATGCTTTCGCCCCATGCCTCCAGTTCCTCGCGGCTGCATTCAAAGGTGGAGATATTATCAAGACGGGGCTGGATGATGCTCATACGAACAATCTCGATCTCGTAAATATAGCCATAGGCGGCCAGGCCTCCGAGTGCGTAGAGCATCATCTGGCTATTATGGTCAGCGTCTACAAAGACGCCCTGCCCCGTCTTGAAATCACAGATATGCAGCAGACCTTTTCCGTCATCATCTTTTCCGATGATCAGCATGTCCGCTGTCCCGAACCCAGAAGGAGCGATGTGGCTGTAATCCACCCGCTCCTCCACTAATACCAGGGGTTCGATTCCATTCCGCTTCATCTGCTCGATAATCGAAATGACGAACTCCGCATACACATCGGTGATCTGATCGATCTCCTCCGTGTAAAACTCCTCTGACTGAGGACGCTTCACTCTTTCATGCAGGTATTTCCGTACCTTGTATTCACAGACCTCATGGGCGAAGGTTCCCTCTTCGGCATATACCGAGCTCTCATTAGGGAAGCCCTCCTGAAGCCGTACCGATGGCGGGCAATGCAGCCACTGTTTGGAACTGGATGCGCTGAGCAGCGCATGGACATCCGGCATTTGGTCACCTCCCGATCAGATTGCGGAGAGGTCTGTCACGAACGCCTCATACTTGGCAGCAGGCAAATCGCTCACCTTCGCTACACCATAGGACTTCAGGATCGCACCGATCTTCTCATTGTTGGATCGGTTCTGCTTGATCTTCTGCACGATGATTCTTGTGATGTCATCCTGGGTGATGGTACTTGCCGTTTCCTCTGTCCCGGTAGCTTCCGTTGTGTTCTCAGAAGCACTTACCACCTCGGCAGAAGCATCATCGTCCACAGGAGTAGACTCAGCAGCAGGAGAAGAAGGTACAGCACCTTCCACTCCGGTCCTCCTGGCATTCTCGGCATTCTCCTGTTCCTCTTTTGCCCGTTTCTCGGCCGCCATTGTTTCCAGGCCTTCAATGTTACCGGTCACCAGATGCAGGATGGCGCTGGGCTCCAGGGAGACGTGCGGATGCAGAGCCTCCAGCATAGTCACTGCGCCGGAAAACACCAGGCTGATCCCTTGAATCACCTTTGCCGTCTCAATGCTGATGGCCTCCTGCTTCTCCTCTGCGCTGTGCGCTTGTTCTTTATCAGTCTTCGCCATAGAGCTGTTCCTCCTCTTCATCATCCAGGAACGCAGGCTTTGCCTCATCCCGTTTGAACACAATGCTGAGGCCATCGTCACCGTTTTTGACGGTCATCATTTCCGTGCGCAGCTCCCGCCGTTGCCACAGCACGGAACAGTTCTGCGAGTGTCTTGCCCGCTTCCATATAACCTCGGTCCATTTCCTTGGCCATCTCATCCAGGATACGGTCAAATACCCCTTTGATCTGCTCCTCTGCGCTTTTCTCCTTGACACAGCGCTCACGGAAGCGCTGTTCGTACCGGGAGTTCCCCGGTTCCATTTTCTTCTGTTTCATGTACTGGTCCTTTCTCCGGATAATCCGGTTATGATGGGCGGTTACAAAACATGCCGCAGCCATCCTGATAAAATGTTCGAGGTTTTCAAGTCCTCTCATATACTGTCGTGGGAGAAGCCGAAAGTCAGGGTTCCTCACGAAAATATTTCTCTTTTCCCTTTTGCCCTTTCCAGGGCACCCTGCAGGCGCTCATTCACAGACTGCTTGGTGATGCGTAATTGTGCTGCGATTTCCGGCTGCGTATACCCGTACCTGTAATAGAGCACGAATGCCTCCCGCTGACTCTCCGTCATGGCATCCAGCATCTCCTGCAGTGTTTCCTTCCTGATATAGGCATCCTCAGGATTCTCGCCGAAATGCCCATCACGCCAGAAGTATTCACTCCTGAGAGACTTTTCCATGACGTCCTCTTTGTCTCCATCTTTATCGCTATTATCATCAGAATCGTAGTCCTTCGTGCCGGTTCGGCTTCCCATGCGGTTCATCATATTGGCTTCAACCCGATGGTCACCGATCAGAGAAACCGCAACTGTCCAGGGCAAAGACTCGAGAAGCCCTTCAGGCAGCTCAGCTGTTTCCTTCATCTCACCACCTTTCTCACTATCCTTGAGGGCATCGAAATGGTATGTAAAAGACGTGCAGCTGGGCAGCCAGACAACCGTGCGGCCAGACCCGTTGTCATACACGGCGTACCCATTGGCGTAGACCGTGCAGCGTTCCTCGGTGGCGATTGGAGCGCCTGCGGTTTCCCGGAGCATTTTCGGAGTCGGAGTCTCATGCGGCTTGTCACCAAGTTTCAGGATGGTGAGCAGTTCACCAAGCGTCGTATTGTCGGTTACAGTAAAGGCAGAGGCATTGCCGTTGATTGCGTTGAAGTTTTCCATGGTAGCGTCCTTCCCGCAGGACGCATACTGGGCAGCGGTTCTTCCGTTTCCTGCTGCCGTTCCGTACCCGGATCACTGACAGCAGGTGGGCTCCCTTCCGCCGCGAAAGAGGCATAAAGAAAAAGCCGGACGCATAGACAGAAGGGTGTCCTTACGATCCGTCCACGCTCACGAGTCCGTTCTGGCTGAACAAACTGTGATGTTGGATCGATCGTCTGAACATCCGCTGCCGTATGCATCCGGCTTTAAGATGATGTTTTTCTCAGGCTTTCTTCGGAAGAAGCTCTTCCGTTTCTCACCTGGCATGACCATCATACTTGCGAGAAGGCGCTTTTTACAGGAAGGATATCTTCCGGTTCCTGACCGCTGTCAAAGCGCCGCTTTTCCTTCAAATCACATGGTTTTGGCTCCTCCGCTGCCCTTTTTCCTCTTGTTTTTGATCTGCGTCACCCTCCTCCTTCTAAAAAAACCTCCATTTTCTCCTGTTATCCTCTTCAAAAACCGGAAGGAATTTTTCCGGTACGACACTTGAGCATATCAAAAAATTTGCAAAAACAGCGGATAGCAACGCCTGCCGGAAGGCAATCTTCCAGTGTGGCCGCCAAAAAGGGCAACAAAATAGGCCGACCACCTGTTTTCAAGTGATCGGCCATATGCCATCGATCTTATGCTGTATCTTGAATAAACCAGTTCTTGCTGTCAGATCGTCAGAATCTGCAGCCCCTGGCTGGTAAGATACTGATTTGCTGCCTCCACACCCTGATCCCACATGATGTCCAGGATGTACGTCAGCGCCCGGTGTCGCCGGTCCCTCTCATTCAGTGTTTTCCCCGCGCTCTCCAGCAGCATTTTACTGATCCAGTCCGGCAGTTTCCAAATGAGAGAAATCGTTACGATAAAATCAATGGAGATCTTCTTCTCCGGATCTCTGATCCATTCCCTGAGCGTGCGATCCGTTGTGTTCAGTTTCTCCGCTAAACTTTCCTGCGTTTCTTTGTTCTTGCGCAACAAGAGCTCGAACGCATCACGGAAAGATTCGGGGAAACTCCGCTTGTACTCATATTTTGCGTCCGGAACACTCAGCTGCTTCTCGTTGATCAGATCGCTGAGATAGAACTCCTCCTGTTTGACCAGCGCAGCATCATAATACAATCTCCCGTAAACATAGCGGCCCACATTCTGCTGGACATACAGACGCACAAACCGCAGGCAGCAGTCGTCCACATGGGCGTTCGCCCAGCCGGTTAGAACGAGCTTCTCTCTTTCTTCGGGATCGTCCTCATTGCACACAAGACGCCTCTCGACATATTCCGGCTCGTTTCTGACAACATGTCCATCAGCGTAGACATATTTACCGCTTTCCATGATCATCTGAAGATCCGGACTCTTCTCCTGCAGGTGTTTTACCGTAGCCTCGTCAACCACGAAGGTGTGCTGTTCTTCCCGCCAGGAATCCGTGTTAAAGGCAAAGGGCTCGATCAGCTCACGTGCCACATAGTTCAGTGCGCCTTTCGCTTCTATATTGCCAAGCTGGATCATCCTCGCCCGGATACGAAAATGCGGCATATGCAGGTTCTTCGCCAGTTCCTTACCTACCATCTCGAACTTTTCACCAGCGTGACGATAACCATGCGCTTTCCGGCAAAGCTCTGCAATCTGTTTTTTGGTATCCGTCGCGGGCATCATCAGGCCATAGCCACCACGATTGGCCTGCTTCTCAAGAAAGTAGATCGGGTCCTTGACTTCTTCCGCCTTATCTACAATGACTTCCCGCGTCTTTACCTGCCGGACATCATTACTCCCCATCTCCTGTAGACAAAAGAACAGATAATGCTCCTCGTAATGGTAGCACTCGTGGTAGACGTTAAACGAGGAGTAATCCCGGTTGATCTTATTCGTGTTGATAACGATCGTGTTCGCCGGAATCACCACAGGCTTTCCGAACTTCGCCTTAATGTGTCGCTCTTTTCCGTTTGCGTCTTTCTCCTTCCTGTCTTCTCCGATAGCCAGTTCATCTTTCTTGAAGAAAATAATGCTCTCCACGTTTCGGTGTTCATACACAGGGTGGAATTCTATTGTGAGCCCCATGCGGTTCACCAACTCTGCAGCAATACGCCGCTTGGGGTCATCCAGCGCCTCAGGCAGATATTTTATCCAGAGTGCTTCCGAAATTTCATCTACCCGTTTATTCGTTGCGTATGGGACAAGGTACGGGCTCAGCATGTCCAGCCCTTCATCTTTTCGGTCCACTGAATCAGACAGATCTTCAATACTAACAAAGAGCCCGTTATCATCAAAACCGCACCAGCAGGTCAGGCAGCCTTTCCAATCGACTGGTCCTGCGCTCGTCTGCAGCTTCAGTTCCACCGTCACATCTGCAAAAAAGTTTGCTCTGTCAATCCTCCAATAAGTGACGCCTGAGAAATTGCAGACTTCATGGTTAATCACACGGTTTTTGATAGACTTTCCAACAGTTGTGGCCAGACCTCCTGTGCGTAGACAATTGTTCAGGAATGTATACATGTCGAGCCTGTGCCGATCAAACAGTACCTTTGTCATGGTGATCAGCTCAGGAACCAGTACCTTCTTCTTGCCCTCCATATTCGTGGTACCTTCCGGCACCACATCACTCGTGCAGTCCTCCTGAATTGGAACCTCCGGATCCTTCAGTTGCACGGGATACAAGTCATTATAAGTTTCATCCATCTATGGTTCTCCTCATATGGTTCGATCCTGCATTTCAAATCGTCCTACAAGGTTTGTTTTCCCACCGTCATGGCACTCGGCAATTTACCATGTCCTGAATACTGGCGCAGTAATTCCTCAACCCGCACCGCAATCCGTGGTCAACTCCCTACGCCGTGGAAATAGCGTGCCTACATGATACACCATCTTATCTGGTCTGTCAATATGGATAATGTAAACATTTTGCCGCTTTTTATGGCTCGGCAATCTGTTGCAACCTTCGATAACTTTTGTGAATTTTCTTTCAGGCCTATTGACAAAACCATCTTACGTGGTTTAGAATAATGACACCATCAAAAATGGCACTTGAAGCACCTTTGAACGGTCTTCAAGCCATTACCAGAGAATCTGGCTGACCTGAAACCCGTTCTTGATGCAAGGAGGAACCCTTATGAAAGCAAAAGGCTACAGTACAATCGCAGGGTTAGAAAAGCTCTCTCCCGAGGAAATTAAACAACGAAACCTTGAAACCTATGGTTCTAAGATCAAGAATTTCCGTAATCGCGCAGGCATGACCGCTGAGCAACTGGCCGATGCTCTTCAGATCTCCAAAAGCTCTGTCCGAAACTGGGAATGCGGCCTTACCCGCCCAGATCCAGAGTTTCTCTATCGGATGTTCACCATCCTGAATGTAGAGCCGAACGAGTTCTTTGGTCTCACTGGCATCGGTACCCTGCTGACCACGGAGGAACGGGACCTCGTTGACTATTACAGATCCCTAGATAAGTCAGGAAAAGAAGATCTGCTGACCTTCGCGGAAGCCATGAACAAGAAAGCTCACAAGCGGAAGCTTCTGGCTGCCTACGACCGCATGAACGGTGTCGAAGACTGGGGCCGCTACGCTGCTGCTGGTGACGGCACCGATTGGCCGGAGTATCCGGAAAAGGAAGAAGTCATCCTATTCGACAGCCCCATGGTTGCCCGTGCTGATGAGATCATCACCGTTACCGGAAAGAGCATGGAGCCGCAGTTCCACGACGGAGACCGTGTGCTTGTTGAGCACTGCGTCGATCTTCGTAACGGCGATATCGGTATTTTCTATGTTCCCGGTATGGGTGGCGTGATTAAGCAGAAAGCCTATGACCGCCTGCACTCCATCAATCAGGATTATGACGACATCTTCCCCTACGAGGAAGGCGCTACCGTTATCGGCCGCGTCCTTGGAAAAATAGAGAAAGACATGATTCCCAGCATGGAAGAACAGTCTCTGTACCTGGAGGCTTTGGAAACATTGAACTTATAATTTCTCTTTGAGAGCGGGAGGAAGGCGCTCATGGAATCCGAGCATTGTTATATAGCCATCGACATGAAATCTTTCTATGCCTCTGTAGAATGTGTCGCCCGAGGCTACGATCCTCTGACCACAAACCTCCTGGTCGCAGACGAAAGCCGCTCAGATCAGACGATCTGCCTGGCTGTCTCTCCTTCCCTCAAAGCCATCGGTGTCCCTTCCCGGCCCCGTCTGTTTGAAGCAAAGCAGGCGATCCAGAAATATGAGCGAGAGCACCGAACAAAGGTGCAGTACATCACTGCCATCCCGCGTATGGCAGAATATGAGCGGGTCAGCTCTCTGATCTACTCTATCTTCCTCCGGTATGCCGCGCCGATGGATGTTCATGTGTACAGCATCGACGAATCTTTCATTGATGCTACACCCTATCTCCGTTTCTATGAAAAAGAGGCTAAGGCAGCCGGAGTTCATCCGGCGCACACGATGGCCATGACCATCATCCGTGACGTCCTGAAGACAACCGGAATCACGGCCACGGTCGGCATCGGCACCAATCTCTACCTGGCCAAGGTTGCCATGGACATCGTTGCGAAAAAAGCTGCGCCGGATAAGGACGGCGTCCGGATCGCCGAGTTGAACGAGGACAGCTACAAATACCTGCTTTGGGAGCACAAGCCCCTGACCTCATTCTGGATGGTTGGTCCAGGCAAGGCGCATCGTCTGGAGAAGGCATATCTCTTCACCATGGGAGACATCGCTCAGAAATCCCAGTGGGATGAGGAATGGTTCTATAAGACCTTCGGGATTGACGGCGAAATCCTGATCGCTCACGCCTGGGGCTACGATCCGGTCACGATAGCCGACATCAAGAACTACAAGTCCGAAGGTCACAGCCTCTCCAATGGACAAGTACTTCCCCGGCCTTACAAATACCAAGAAGCCAGGATCGTTCTATCCGAGATGATTGACGGTCTGTGCGTCGATATGTTTGCTAAGACGCTGATCGCGCCAAAATTCACCTGGTGGGTCAGCTATGACTATAAAAGCATGGAAGCCTACCCAAACTATGAAGGCCCTGTCGCCATCGACTTCTACGGACGGCTCCATCCCAAGCACAACAACGGAACGGTAAAGATGCCCATGGATACGAACAGCGTATCAACTGTCGCTCCGCGCATCCTGGAGGCTTTCGACAAGAAGACGGATCACCGACTGCTTTACCGCAGGCTCGGTATCTGTGCCGATGGCGTCCATGAGGACAGCGGATTCTTCCAACTGAATTTCTTTATTGACTACGAGGCCCTTGAACGTGAAAAGCGTTTGCAGGGAGCCCTTAGCGAAGTGCGCTCAAAATACGGAGCCAATGCCCTGTTCACGGGCAAAAACATGCTCGAAGGAGCGACGCAACTGGAGCGGAATGGTCAGATAGGCGGGCACAGAAAATAGCCTGCTCTCACCTCCAGCTGTGGATATCATGGTCGGAGGTGATCAGAATGGTTCTGGGATATATGCCCATGCCCGCAAATTTCAGATATAGAGAGGTGGCACTTCGAGGCCGCCCGCAGCACAAAGGCTGGGATGCCTTCTCTATCAAGCACCCGCCCATGCCTGCATCACGCTGGGCCAAGATCTTCAGCCCCTTCGATGCCTTGAAGGGCTTCAGCGAAGCCGTCAGTTCCAAGGAAGTACAGTACGTCTCCCGTGTAGAGCTGGATGCTGATGCAGAGGCTGAGCTATCCGGCAAGCTGGAGATCCTACACAACCTGACCTGGAATGGACGGATGGCCAGGGTGAACCACGTGATCGTCTCCGTGAAATACTTTGTCCCCTGCCAGGACGTGAACAATTTCGCTTTTGCCAATGCAGGACTATATGAGACTGTTACTGGGATGGTTCTAAGAGTAGATACAGAAGTTGGGAAAGAGATAACAATCCAAACAGAGACGACAAAAAAAGTGATCGGATTTGATGATATCCTGGAGATCACATC
>CACWXY010000082.1 GCA_902764915.1 uncultured Eubacteriales bacterium
CAGGCATAGACAGCGGTGTAGCAGGCTTCTGTATGCACATGGCCCTGACCTTCCGTCTGCCCGCAGGTCAGCATGTGGGCATAGCAGTCTTCCCCATGCTCATGCCCCGCGCTTTCTTCCAGGCCGCAGCCGGGAACATCCGAGCGCACCTTCGCATAGCAGCTGTCCGTATGCACATGGGCGCCTTCCCCTTCTGTAAGGCCGCACAGGAATACCGGTTCTGTGTGGATGCATTCTTCCGTATGCACATGCACCGGGTTCTCCGCAAGGCCGCAGACCAGAAGGCCTGCTTCGTCATAGCACCACGCATTATGCGTATGGAAGTATATTTCCGAATATCCGCACACAAGGTTTCCGTCCCAGTCAAAGCACGCATCGCTGTGCACATGGGGCGTCACGCCCAGGTCAAACACACGCCGCGTCTCATACACGGGCGCATATGCCTCATGATCCGCAACGGGCGCATAGCATTCCGAGGTATGCACATGCTCTTCCACGCCGCACGTCGGTATTCGCTCCATTGTTACCGCTGTTTTGGAAGTCAGATGGACGGTAAGGCCGCCTGCCAGAATACAGAGTACCGTGATCAGCGCTGTAATGCGTCTGGCCGCTTTGCGTTTTTCGATATGGGAAGCCACAGGATCATGCTTCTGGTTGTGGTTCATACCCTTTCCTCCTTTCAGGAAAGCGTCTCTATCGGATCCCGAACTATGGTCCGGGTTTTACAGTCAGCTGGAAAAAGCCTTCTCCAACAAGCTAATAGTAGATACACGCAGTTACATCCCGAGTTACATTATCATTTTTTCATAATTGTTCCCGCGCGCAATATTCGTATATTGACATTGTCTGCATCATCATTATTCTATAAATATTTGTCATGGTTGCTGAAGTTTAATGCCATTGTTGACATCAATTGAGAAATTGCATGGTTTGTTCATTATATGGATACCTAAGGAACAGAGGGCAACCAGGAGTTTGTCCAGATAGGGCGACGGCATCTTTGCTCATGCCCCAAAAAAGATTGGAATTCTTAGACGAAAAGAACGCAAAGCGCTCCTGAAAGAGCGCACCGAAGAATACAGATGACCGGCCTTACCGATCAGCAAGGGCACTTCCGCCAAAACGAGCACCAGCACGGGAACTGAAAACCTATATCAACTAAAAAAGGCTGATCCCATTTCTGGGACCAGCCGCTATGCTTATCTGATTTCACAGACTTTCCGGAGTCATTATTCTTATTTTACCATATGAGAACAGATGAATTTTTGTCTCCTCCAAAGCTGTATGCCTGCTGAAAGGATCAGAATGCTGCCGAGAATCATGAAGAGCTGTGTACCTGCACCACCAGTGGACGGAAGAGCTACACCAGGCATGTTGCCAACAATAATGGTCAGTTGATCATTGTCAAGACGCAGCAGATTATCCGGATTATTGATCATCGTAATCTTGAATCCACCGGAAGCTTCCACTTCAACTTTAAACGTCGGATCGCTTGACAGTTTCACATAACCTGCCGGGAACGCTGTCTCTTCAATCCTGTAATAGCCGGTCATCAGCTGTTCAAATGCAAAGACGCCATTTAAAGTATATGTACCATCCTGTTGCTTTACATCACTTAAGGTCTCGGATCCATCATGGCCCCAATGGATATCCTTACTCGTGAAAGTCTCGTCGGTATACTTCGACAGCTTGAAGGTAGCACCTTTCAGATAGACAGGATTCTCTTTTCCAAGATCATTCTTATCAACCTTGACCAGTGTGACATTTGTTCCACTGGTATTGGTAATCTGAACCAGGGCATCCTGATAGGTTTCGCTGCTTTCTCTGGCAAGGATTCTGCCATCAGCCCCATTAATCTCCGAGGTGCCGGCATGAGAAGTCACTTTGCCGACATACTGGTAGCCCTCCGGATAATTACCCGACGAGAGGTTTTCTGTCACTTTGAAGTCTGTTCCGGGCAGCAGGCCTTTGATCACGAACGTATAGCCTGGATAGATACGGTCAATGGAACCGCTCAGACCAGCCTTGTAGGCCACCGGCTCTTGGCTTTCCACCAGACTGCCGTTTTCATACTTGTAATACTGATCAGAACCGGCTGTTGTCTTGACAATATAGTATTCACCCTGGTTATACGGGACGAGCTGTCCGGTTTTTGCATCTTCCAGCTGTACATCAAAGCGGAAGAAGTCATCCGGATTTCTGGTCTCTCCCTGCACGATTTTTTCCAGCCGCAGGTTATAGACTTCTTTGGGAATGTTTTCATAAGTCACACGCCCGCGGGTTTTGATGACATCAGTACTTGTCCGGGCGATTCTGGACTCACCTTCTTCAGTAATCCTGAGGTCACGCCCATTGGCTCTCACTTCCTCGTAAAGCGGATCTATGCCAATTTCCCTGACATAATAATGAACTTCGTTGTTTTCAGTCGGAATCACAATCGATTCGCCGGCTTTCAGGAAATAGACATTTTGATAGGTCTGTCCGTTCACTGTATACTCCGGCTTAAAACCGATGCTTTCCGTCTGCCCATCCGGAAGAACTCTTTCCCCGCTTCTTTCATATGTCACATATTTACCAGCTGGCGGCGTATAGAGGGTTTCCTGATTGCCGCTTACCGTGTAGATCTGATAGGCAAACTTCTGTTCACCATATGCGGACTGTACATTATCAGGAAGCTTCTTTTCCAGTACAAAGGAGCCTTGATCAATCGTCAGGAGGTTAAAGCTCACCTTCAGGTTTGAAGCGTAAGAGCCTCGTTCCATGTAGAACATCTTGAAGGAATGCTTTGTAAAATCTGCGAATGTATTTCCCTTAAACCACTTTTCAGCACCTTCTGAAGTCCAGTCTGTGCCATCTGGAAGCTTTCTGGCATTCTGGAAAATGTCTTTAAGTGTTGTCTGTACCCGATTCTTGGCACCATTGACTCTCACTTCACCCGTTGAGAAATTGATTGTGCCGCTTACTGCACCATGGCAGCCACCAATATCCAGAACAAGACGATCATCGATATATAGCCACATATCGTCATCGCCATTGAACTCATAGATAATATCGTTGCCTCTCTCATCCTTACCATTCGGTCCCTGATAGAACTCTGCCTCCATGGTCATACCGAAAAAGTAGCTCTTGTATTGGTTCTTGCCTCCTTCATCTATCATATAAAGCGTTTGGCCATATTGGGGATGATCCGGCGGCAGTTTCTGCAAATCGCCATCATACTTTACAGTGATTCCATTGGTGAACACTTTGTTCTGATCAGCCAGTTCCTGCAGTGAATCAAAGGGGAAGAAATTTCCTTTCTGCCCTGATGGCGTCCAGTTGTTAGCTTCCATCACAGGTGCCGCCATTTCCCGATACAGGATAAACTGGTTCTGTGCCTGATCCAGATAGGCATAATTCTTGCTGGAATCATAGCTGAAATAGCCGGTTTCATCATATACCTGCTGCACAAAGATATTGCTGGCATCCGATTTGAAATGCGCATTGTTAAACAATTGGCTTAAGGATCGATTGGTTTGAGTTGCGACGGGAAATCCATTGACAAGAGTCTGGGAAACCAGCCCGCTGTTTGCAAAGCCGACACCATTCACATTTGTCGAGCCGGTACTGTTGCTTCCCATAACATCTGTCATTTCGCTGGATCGTGGCGGCCAGCCGGGATTCAGCGTGGTGCCATCAAAATCATACATCTTAATCGTGATTCCCTTGTTTTTTCCGTCCAGAGTATCAACGGTATGAAGTTGATTCGACGTTGTATCATTTTTTACACGTGCAAAGAGGAACTCCAGTTTCTGTGAATCATCTGCCGTCGGCACAATCTTCTTATTGACCGCATCATATGCATATCCGACGTACTCTCTGGAACCTGTATCCCAACGTTCGATGGTACTGCCGTATGTGCCGTAATTCCATCCCTGCATATTGACGCCGAGATCCCAGCTGTCATCCGGATCATCCGTCTTTATGCCAGAAGCCTCTGTTGGGATCAGATACTTGTCAGTTTCCATGCTCTGGAAATCAAAGTATCCATTAGGCGCACCCTCGCTGGCATGGACCGTCAGGTTCCATTTCAGATGCTCAGGAGCAGTTTCTGATGAAATCCAGCCTATGGTATCCCCAATATCATAGACCAAGGTCAAGGATCCATCCGCAGCAACCGCATAATAATCATACCCATCACGGCTTTCATTCAGTATGCGGGTATAAATGACAACGTCTCCTACAGCTGTTTCCCCTTCGCTGAGATTGACGAGGTCTGTCAGGCTGATCTTATCTGCCTGATTCTGAATCAGTTCATTCACCGAATAGAGCGTAAATCTTTCGCCGTCATTTCTATAGTCTCCACCGCCAAACCCATCCGCAGCAGTATTATTCCAGGCATTCAATGCATAGCCATTTGCCCCGATCAGCCGCAGACCGTTACCGCTCTGAGATATCGTAATGTTCTGCGGATTGTTGGACAGCGTTGCTGTTCCAAGGCCTGTAATAGATAAGTATCTTCCGTCAGTCGCTTTCAGATGATATATATTTCCGCTTACGTTCTCAAATTCCCAGAGCGTCACTTCATCTGCAACGATGTAATCTGTACCGCTGATTGTCTGAACAGTGACGGAGGAGGCAGCAATCCTGTTTCTGTCATTTGTACGTCCGAGAACTGCTTCGTTTACATTCCGGTTGATGATGGCAAACGTTTGCCCACCCAGTCCATATCCGTTATTCGTATTCGTGGAAACAACGGCATAGACAGAGAATGAATCCGTTTCAAAGCAGAGTTCCGTGTCAGATATTTCCTCTTTCTTTTCGTTTACAGCCAACGTATCTTTTGCATCCTGTGCTTTTCCTGTTTCCATAATCTCCGGTTCTTTTTCACCGAAGTGAACAACTCTCAGCGCAGAATAGTCTTCAGATACATCCGCGAGTTTAATGCTGACCTGTACCTTACTCTTGGGTTCTATCTCCTGGTCTTCCTTCCAAATCGAGATATCGAAGATGCGGCCATAACCATGATAAGAATCATGATCATCTGAGCAGACAAGGACTGCCGCTTTCTGATAATATTCGCTGAACTGCTCATTCTCCGGAAGGATTTCCTCCACTTTCAGTTCTGCTCCGTCTGGAATCTCCGCTTCTGCCCCATAAGTCACAGTGATTTCCCAAGTATCTCCCCTGGCATCAATCACTGTTTTTCTGATCTGGCCATCGGTTACACAGATTTCAAAAGCTGCTCCATCCTTCATGGTGACCGTCATGGTCTCTTCACTTGTAAACGGTTGCAGACTGATCAGGGCCCAATCTCCCGCCTTGACTGCAGCGGCGTTGATTTCAGAGATATGTGCCTCCGTCAGTTCCGCGCTGTAAGTGCATTCCAGCTCGTGGGCTGTCTTCATCCCACCTACTGTAGTCTCGGTTTCTGCCTTGCCCACCCAAACCAGTTCCGGTGAACTGAATATCACGCTTTCCACATTCGTCACGAACTCCCAGGACGCATCAGAGACTTCCACATCTCCCAGCGTCAGCGGCGCAATGCTGCTTTCGTCGGATGTATGTTCAATCCCGTCATGAACACCCTTCTGAGCAGCAATCGCACCATTATCCATGTCTGCTTTCTCGCTGCTATCGTTCCTCGTATCCTGATCGGCGATTCCCAATACTTCTATGAGAGTCGAGATGCTGACAAATCCGCCTCCCGGCAGACTGAACTGATACAGTTTGCCGTTCACTTCATATGCGAAATCCACAGTGTATGACAGAACAAATTCACTGAAATTTGGAGTGTCAAAGCTAAACCCTTCCAATTTCCATATTTCATCTGTCTGATTTCCATGAAGCTCCAGGTTGTCGACAGCAGACACGTTTCCCTCATGGATATGGTATACCACAAAGTCTCTGCCCGAGACGGTCTTCGGCAGCGATACATCAATATGGAAGCCATCGTATTCATTAACTGTTACGTTATTCAGTCCGATATCAAAGGCAACATATTGCTTCTGCTCCTTGGAACCGCTCTCCTCTGCTGTTTCTGTTTTGTTTTCTTCAGAGGCTTGAACGGCATTGCTTTCCTCTGAAAATTCAGCATTTGCTTCCACATCTGTATCAGAAATAGCAGCAAAACTGAGCAGCTTCGGTGCCGCCTTCATCTTCCGCACCGGCACCTGTGCCAGGAGCAGTGCTTCCGGTTCCTCCTGTACTTCCAGTTCCATGGTCTGTGTACTCTTGTCCGATGTCTCTATATAATCCTGAATTGCACTGACCAGAGCCTCTGTATCCTCGATCGCAAGAGCATATCCTTCTGCATCCGCAGGGAAATCTTTCTCGCCCAGAGGCGTTATGGTGACATTGCCCAGTTCCAGTTTTTCAATAGAACCCAGAGAGCTCAGTATGTCCGACATATCCGTACCGCTGGCTAATGCAAGCGCTTGCATGTCTGTATCGGAAGCCAGACTATCGGCTTCCGGAAGGTCCGTCAATGTTGTAACCGTTCCCTCCGTATACAGATCCGTCCCGGTCGCCAGGGACACATCAGCACCAGCTTCAGAACCTGTTTCAGGGGCAAGATCGGTATCTGACGCAAGATTCACGGCAGAATCCTTGTCAGTCCTGTTTTCTTCTGCCATAGCAAGATCTGTCCTCGAGGCAGACATTGCTTCCAAAGCAGATTCATCGATCCAATCGGAAGCATCAACGATATCCTGCAGGTCGCTGCCGGTTGCCATGGGCGCATCGATGCTTTCCGCATTTTCCGCATTCTTCATGGTATCTGCCTGTGCAAGATCCGACGGAGAGGCGATTTCTTCCACAGAGAGCAGTCCATCCACAGCTTCCGTGTCAGTCTCGTCCTTCTGTTCCGGCATTTCTGTCTCAGGAAGAATGTCTGTGGTCGTTGCAGGCTCTTCAGCAGACAGGACAATCATTTCGGAAACAGGTTCATCATGGAAGGCAACGCTCTGCTCTTCCTTGAGATCTGTCGCCGTCGCCATTCTCTCTTCCGCCGCCGCTTCCCTGATCTGTTCTTCATGAACCGATTTTTCCGGAATCATCTCAGCAGAGGAATCAGATAATATCGCAGACTTGAGATCATGGTGCTCTTCAGACCAGTTGGCAGAAGACTCTTCCGTCTCTGTCTTTTCCACTTCCAGATCTGTCGGTGTTGCGATTTCCTCAGACATCCATTCCTGAACTGCTCCTTCCAGAATCGAGTCCTCAATAACCAGTTCTTCAGAAACTAGTTCTGTCTCATCAAGAGCAGGCAGTTCCCCGTCTATTACCTTTTCCTGCTTGGCCTCTTCGGAAAGCGCCGCAGATCTGTTCTCCGTGTCTTCCACAGCATCATCTTCCTTGATGCTTGCGTCTACCGTTTCCTCGTCATTCGCGTCGTCCGCCTGGGCAGTCTGTTCCGCGTCTGCTTCCGGTACATTCAGCTCCGTTTCTTCTTGCGTGTCATCGGACAGGGTTTCTCCCCGGTTTGCGCTGTCTTCGTTTTCTGCCTGTTCTTCTTCGTCTGCTGTTTCAGTTTTGTCATCATTCTCGGTATTTGTTGCAGCTATCGAAGCCTGGGCAGATGCAGTATCAGAAGAATCCGTTTCCTGCGAAAGCACCTGGCGCTCTTCTTCTCCAGACAGCGCTTCCAAGGCCAGAGGCGCATCATCTGAGGATTCTTGTGTCATAGATGCATCCTCAGACTGTTCCGGCATTGTCTCTTTGATTTCCGAGCTTTCCTCCGAAACAATGAGGTCCTGCTGAATCCCGATATCGGCTATATCAGCATCCGTCGTCTCTGTAAGGGGTTCATCGGCTTTTTCCAGATGCATCCCGTCCGAAGAGGGGATATCGATCGAAGAATTGTTACCGTCACTTTCACCGGCCGCGGGTTTCGAATTCTCTGCCTGCAGCTGGGTTCCCTCATCAGCGGGTATGTCCAGTATCTTATCCGGAACATGCAGGCCCAAAGCAATCGCAGAGGCATCTGAAAAACCGGAATAGGGATCTTCTGTATCTGTCTCGGAGGCATCTGCAGACTCCGCAGATGCGACGACCGCATTGTTTTCACCTTCCGAGTTTGTATCATTTTGCGGAATCATCATTTCTTCCGTTTCAGACGCCGCTGCATCCGCACCCTGCTCTTCAGAAGCCGTATCGGCTGCTGCCGGGACATCTTTGGAATCTGTGTTCTCCAGGGATGCAGCGCTTTCTGTTTCAGTCGGCAGTGCTTCCTCCTCTGTTTCCTGCGCTGCTTCACTCACGGCAGGACTGGCTGTAACCGGCACCTGGTAGCATGCATCCGTATGGATGTGTTCTTCCTTTTCACAGGTAAGGATATAGCTGTAGCAGCTGTCCTCATGCACATGCCCGGGATCGACCATGACAGTTTCCTGCTGCCAGTTGTCCGATCCGGTGTCTATCTCCCAGACTTCGGTCTGTCCGCATACGCAGATCTTCCGTCCCAGCAGATCCCAGTCCCAGCATCCTTCGGTATGCACGTGTACATTCGCATACGCACAGACGAGAGTCGCTTTCTCTCCATAGCATGCATCGGCATGCACATGTCCGAACTGTTCTTCCTGTC
>CACWXY010000083.1 GCA_902764915.1 uncultured Eubacteriales bacterium
GCTGATCCATCCTGATTTTTCAATGAGTTTCCGACTTTTGGATTACCTCCGAAGGTACGTCCCAAGGATATAAAATCCCTAAATTACTGAATGATCGTGGCTAAACGTAATATCGTCCAGCTCATCAATGAG
Source organism: uncultured Eubacteriales bacterium (assembly GCA_902764915.1). Taxonomy (GTDB): domain Bacteria; phylum Bacillota; class Clostridia; order Christensenellales; family Aristaeellaceae; genus UBA2943. Next base: position 133 of record CACWXY010000083.1, read on the forward strand.
AAAGACGAACAATTCATTGATTGTTCGGTCATCGCTGTTATTTCGTTGCTGGAGCGAAAGCAGCATGTATCGAATGAAAACCAACGACACATGTGCAGTCAGCGCATCATAGGATAAGCTGTGACATTCAGATCCAAGTCGAATATGAAAACCGGCGCTTTTAAGGAATGCACCATCGGCCAGCTGCTGGACGAACAGGAACGGCTGCTCTGCCAGCTGGACTTGAAGGACACCTACTATTTCGGCTCCCATCCGTCCAACATCGTGCCCATGCAGGGCTATCTGCCGGATCAGAAGCAGGAGATGCTTGCGGCGATCCGGGAAACAAGGGAACAGCTCCACCCGCATCTGAACGAATTCCCCAAGCGCGGCAGAGAAGGATCTATATTGAACCGATAAACAAAGGAGGAAAAAACCATGGCCGAAACCCTGGCCACCCTGAAAACGCGCCGCAGCTGCCGTGCCTACAAGCCTGAACACATCGAGGAAGAAAAGCTCAACGCCATCCTGGAAGCGGGCACCTACGCCGCCACCGGTATGGGCAAGCAGTCGCCCATCATCCTGGTGATCAAAGACCCCGAAGTCCGGGCCAAGCTGACCAAGCTCAATACCGCGGCGATGGGCATGGACATCGATCCCTTCTACGGCGCGCCGGAGCTGGTGGTGGTGCTGGCCAACAAGGCAATGCCCACCTACATCTACGACGGCAGCCTGGTGCTGGGCAACATGATGAACGCCGCTGCCGATCTGGGCGTGGCCAGCTGCTGGATCCACCGCGCCAAGGAAGAATTCGAGAGCGAGGAAGGCCAGGCCATTCTCAAGCAGCTCGGCATCGAGGGCGATTACGAGGGTATCGGCAACCTGATCCTGGGCTATACCGCCAAGCCCGCCAATCCCGCCGCGCCGCGCAAAGCGAATTATATCTATACCATTTGACCCAAATAACAAGGAACCGGCTGTCTGACAAAGGCAGTCGGTTTTTGCGTTCACGCAGCTTTGTTGAAACATGACTATAGATTTCGATTGAATTTCGCGAAATGCTTGCTTCATTTTGCGAAATGGTATATAACAATTTCGCGAAATCCTGCGTGAGGTGAACATGATGAAGTATTTAACCATATCGGAAGCCGCTGCCCGCTGGGGAATCTCCGGCAGGCGAATCCAGCAATTATGCAAAAGCGGAGCCATTGATGGAGCGAAGAAGGGAGGCCGCTTCTGGCTGGTGCCGGAGAACACACAAATAGCGCTTCATCCAAAGGCGGAAAAGCGTCCGCAGCTCCTTCCGCTGCCGGTGGGCATTTCCGGCTATGTGGAAGCGGTCACCAAGTATTATTATATCGACAAAACGCTGCTGATCCGCGATTTTATCGATGCGCTGCCCAAGGTATCGCTGTTTACCCGGCCCCGGCGCTTCGGCAAAACCCTGAACATGGATATGCTGCGGGTTTTCTTTGAGCGCACTGCGGCGGATACCTCCGTTTATTTCAAGGATAAAGCCATCTGGGCCTGCGGCGAATACTACCGCAGCTTCCAGGGAAAGTATCCCGTGATTTATCTCTCCTTCAAGGACGTGAAATACCCATCCTGGGATAACGCGCTGAAGGACATTGCCGCCAACATCCGCGGCGAATATGCCCGCCATGAAGAGCTGGCGGACAGCGGCGCCTGCAATGCCGTGGAAAAGCAGCTCTACGCCGACATTATCGCCGGCACCGCGGACGAAGTCACCCTCTCCCGCTCCCTGGCTGTGCTGGCCGCCATGCTGCACAAGCATTACGGCATGGAGGCCGTGATCATCATTGACGAATACGATACCCCAATTCAGCAGGGCTATGCCAACAGCTATTACGATCAGGTGATCGGCTTCATCCGCAATCTGTTTTCCGGCGCGTTCAAGGATAATTCCGATCTGGCCTACGGCTTCATGACCGGCATTCTCCGCGTGGCCAAGGAGAGCATTTTCAGCGGCATGAACAACCTGAAGGTCAACACCATCCTGGACGACCGGTACAGCAGCTATTTCGGCTTTTCCAAGGATGAAGTAGCGCAGATGCTGGCGTATTACGGGCAGAAGGACAAGCTGGCCGAGGTCTGCGAGTGGTATGACGGCTATCAGTTCGGCCAGACAGAGATCTTCAATCCCTGGTCGGTCATCAACTACGTGGATGAAAAGTGCGTGCCAAAGGCCTTCTGGCTTTCCACCGGCAGCAATGACATCATCGGCGAGATCATTGCCTCCGCCACGCCGGAGATCACCGAAAACCTGCGCCGTCTGATGCAGGGCGAAACCCTTTCCACCTATGTGGACAGCGGCGTGATCTATCCGGAGGTTAAAAAGAATCCATCCAGTATTTACAGTTTTTTGCTGGTGGCCGGCTATCTGCGCTGTACGAAGATCCTGCCCCAGGACGACGGCAACTTCATGTGCCAGGTTTCCATTCCCAACAAGGAAATCGCCTTTGTGTACGCGAAAGAGATCATTTCCCGGCTGAACCCTGCTGGCGGAGAATCCACCGCTGCCGCCATTCAGCAGGCGATCTTTGAAAGGGATGCGGACGCCCTGCAAAAGAGCATCGAAAAATACTTGCTGGAAACCATCAGCGTGTACGATACCGGCTCTGAAGCCTTTTATCAGGGCTTGATGATCGGCCTGTGCGCTATCCTCAACAACCGCTACGCAGTCCGCTCCAATCGGGAATCCGGGCTTGGGCGCTTCGATATCCAGCTGCAGCCCATGGATCAGCAGCTGCCGGGCTTTCTTTTCGAGCTGAAAGCTTCTCGCGATCAGAAAGAGGATCTGGAACTTCTGGCCCAGACCGCGCTGGATCAAATCCGGGATATGCAGTACGAAACGGAAATGCGCAGCGCGGGCGTGAACGCCGTGATCCGAATGGGCATTGCGTTCAGAGGGAAAGAAGTTATTGTGAAGCACACAGAGATGCAAGGATAATGATAGATAGGAGGAGGGATCACCATGATCAATCATGAGAAGCTAAAGAAAATCGAAGAAGCTTATCTGAAATACCTTCCCGATTACTGGAGCGGAGAAAACTTCAAGTGGAAAGCCATTCAGCATTTTCAGAAGCATTGGGATATAGAAGCTGTGGATTTTGCCGTCATGCTGGATCAGGCATTGGCAAAAACCTATAATCTGCTCACATCCGGCTATTACTATGCCAAGGCCATGCTGATCAGCTTCGCCCAGGAAGATCCGGAAGGACTACGATCTGCATTTCGCATTCTTTATGACGAAACGCGCGACCTGGCAGAACGTGTGGATAAATTCATCGCTTATGCGGATGATCGCAAGATAAACCATAATGACACCGGATGGAAGAACCATTATCAGGATACAAAAGCAATCAGCGTGTATTTATGGCTTCGCTATCCGGACAAGTATTACATTTACAAGTACGGGGAAATTCGGCCTGCTGCCGTCGAATTGGAAAGCAGCTTTGTTCCCAAGAGAACAGCTTCCGTTGACAACATGATAGGCGGTTTCAAGTTTTGCGATGAAATTTGTGCGCAAATCTCACAAAACCAGCAGATCATCGCTACTTTTCAAAACCTTTTGACGGATGATTGCTATCCCGATCCACAGCATCGCACGCTTGCTTTTGATGTGGTGTTTTATATCAGCAGGTATTACTTGGATCCTGATGCAGCTAACGATTCTATTGAGGATGATTTTATTTTATCAGGCAATGACTGGTGGCCATCCATAGAAGAATACAATCCGGGCTTATCAAAAGAGGATTGGCTGAGTTTAATTCAAAACACTAATATTTTTGATGTAACTGAAAAGGGTGCAATGGCTGCTTTTTTCGAGGCAGGCGGTGAAGGCACTTGCAAGCAAATCGGAAGAGAATATGGCAAATCTCCCAGCGCGATAATTGGAATATGTACCAATCTGGCCAAACGAATTCATAAACTGACAAACTGTCCCATAAGTAAGCGTGAAAACGGACAAAACCGTTATTGGACGATTCTATTTCAAGGAAAAGATGCAGATTCGCATACACCGGGTGTTTATGTGTGGAAGCTCCGTCCTGAATTATATGAAGCCTTGACAGAGTTTCATATCGAACGATTCCTTTGGGATAAACCAGAATATATTGTTGAAGATAAAATACGCATATGGAAAATTAGTGAAGGAAAAGTTGATACAGGTCTTCCCGACCACGTTAAGAAAGCACTTGAAAACCGTCATGTAGTAGCAGTACATGGCACTACAAAGGCTATTGCCAGCGCCAAAGTTTCACAAGGAAAAAGTTTCATTCACGAAATACGAAAAGGCGACTATTTCTATCTATGTTATGCAAGCAGTATACGGCTCTTTGGGCGATTTGAAACAGATGAGGCATTACCGAGCGTTGAGGTTGACCAAGCTGTAGGAGAACAAGGGTGGTATGAACGCCCTTATCATTTAATTGCATTATCGCAAGATACAACAGCATATACGAAAGAAGCCAAATGGTGGACGCCGAACGGAAATTCAACCTGTATCAAAATACCGGCAAAAGAGCATACGTTTTTTGAAACCAGTATTTTGAAGCCGTATTTTGATATAGAATTGGACGATTTATTATCTTTCATTCCAAATCATAATAATATTGCCCCTGTCATGACTTACGATCACTATAATCGCGAAGACTTTCTTTCCGAAGTCTTCATGTCCAGCGAACATCTGGATCAGCTGCTTGGATTGCTGAAACGCAAAAAGAATGTAATCCTGCAAGGTGCACCCGGCGTCGGGAAAACCTTCACAGCCAAGCGTCTGGCGTTTGTGATGATGGGCGTTCAGGATACGGATCGCATTGCCTGCGTGCAGTTCCACCAGAATTATTCCTATGAGGACTTCATTATGGGATATAAGCCTGACGGAGCAGATTTTACGCTGCAAACAGGCATGTTCTATGATTTCTGTGAAAAGGCACGGAAAGATCCTTCCCGTGACTACTTCTTTATCATCGATGAAATCAACCGCGGCAACATGAGCAAGATTTTTGGCGAGCTGCTGCAGCTGATCGAGGTGGATTACCGGGACGAGGAAACGCTGCTGGCGTATAATCACGAACCCTTCTCTGTTCCCGGCAACCTGTATCTGATCGGCATGATGAACACTGCCGACCGCAGCCTGGCACTGATCGATTATGCCCTGCGCCGCCGGTTCAGCTTCTTTGAAATGGCCCCGGGCTTTGTTACGCAGGGGTTCAAGGAGTACGCCGCCAGCCGCATCCACGATGAAACCTTTGACGCGCTGGCGGAACAGCTGATCCGTCTGAACAAGGCCATTGCGGAAGACCCTGCCCTGGGAAAGGGTTTCCGTATCGGGCACAGCTATCTATGTCTGAAAAAGGATGAGACATATTCCGAAGAATGGCTGCAATCCATTGTGGAATATGATATTTTACCTACTTTGCAGGAATATTGGTTTGATGATCAAGATAAATTGACCGTATGGGAAAACAATCTGCGGGGTGTTTTCAATGCGTGAGCTCTCGACCATCCTGATCCGCAATATCTTTCATATGCTTTGCTATGCCTTCAAAATCCTGCGGCAGAAAAACTATCAGGAAATTGCCGTGGAGGATTTTGCCCATGTGCAGGATATGCTTGCAGCCATACTGGCGCGGGGGATCGCCCAACAGCTCAAACAGGGGCTGTATCGCAGCTACATCAATCTGGACGAGCAATCGAATACGCTGCGGGGAAAAATCAACCTGTATCATACCAGGCAACTGCAAAAGCGGAGAATCCGGCAATTTGACTGTATCCATGACGAGTTTTCACCGGATAATCAGTTAAACCAGATCTTGAAGGCTGCCTGTATGGGATTGATTCGTCATCCGGACGTTTCCGAAAAGCAAAAATCTGCCCTGCGAAGAATCGTGCCTTTCTTTTCTGGTATATCGGATATTGATTTGGCGTCGGTTCCATGGAACAGGCTGCAATATCATCGGAACAATCGCAACTATGAAATGCTGATGAATATCTGCTACATGGCATGGAAAAGCCTGCTGCCATCCGCTTCCCAGGGAACAACAAAGTTTTCCCTATTTGACGAAGAGAGCTTTCCACGGCTGTACGAAAAGTTCATCCTGGAATACTATCGCCAGCATTTTCCCATGCTTCATGCCAACGACAAAGCCATCGGCTGGGACATCCCGGAGGAAACCGATCCCGCCATGATCCGGCTGCTGCCGGGTATGCATTCCGATATTACGCTTCGCCATCATGGCTTGACGCTGATCATTGACGCCAAATTCTATCAGCACGCGGTGGCAAGCTACATGGACAGGCAAATGCTGCACAGCGCCAATCTGTATCAGATTTTCACCTATGTGAAGAATGAGGATAAAGCGAAAACCGGCAACGTAAGCGGCATGCTGCTGTATGCCAGAACGACCGAGGAAGCAGAACCTTTTCTTTCAGTCAAAATGGGCGGCAATCAGATTGACGTGCGGTCTCTCGATCTGAACAGATCATTCAAAGAAATTGCTTCAACGCTGGATGAGATTGCATTTGGTTGCTTCGGCCCATCCATCAAAAGAATTGCATAAGAATAGCCCCTGTGCAAGCCATCAGCCTGCACAGGGGCATCGTCTTACATCATAGATTCATCTGTCTTATACTGCGTGACTGCTTTCAAATACCTTCCCGGGTCCTCGTTCAGCACCAGGTCAGCATAGGCGGCGGGATCATTGAAAAGCAGGTAATCCAGCTCGGAGCGTTCGTACATATTGTCGGCGAAGGCATCCTCCACCTTCTGGCAGTCGATGGTCACGATGGAGCGGTCGGTCAGCCAGGCGTTGACACAGTTGGTATCCATATCGTAAAATGCGGTGTAGAGCGTCATATTTCATTCCTCGCTTTCTTATTGCGGGTGGTTGTTCAGCCAGTCTTCGATGATGGGCAGGATGGCGTGCTGGTGCCAGAGGGAGACTGTCGGTTGGTTGAGAAACGTCGGCGACAGCAGGAAGTCAATCAGCCAGGGCTTGGGGACCATGCGCACGTTCCGAAGGGTGAAGCTGCGGATTTTGCCTTCGCCGCACCATTTGATGATGGTGGTGTCGGCATAGCCGATGGCGTCGCTGATCTGCCGCGGGTCCATTACGTCTGGGAAGGGCTCCAGTGTTTCGTCGTAGAGCGCCCGGAGCTGATCGGCCAGGGCCGGCGGCACCTGGGTCATCGTGACGCTGCGGGCCTGCTGGGGCATGGTGGCCGCGCCGCCTCTCTTTCTGCGGATGCGTGGCAGGCTTTCCAAATAGGCGATCACGTCCACGGTGGCGATCATCACATATTTCTGGGTAGCTCTCCGGGTAATCTGGCAGGGAACGACGCCGCTGGTCAGCAGCTCCCGGGCCCGGTTCTTGCTGATCTGGCACAGCTTGTAGAATTGCTCTTTGGAAATGGTTTCGGGATAATCCCGCAGGATGCGCTCCCGTTCTTTCTTGGTCAGCATGGGGTTCACCTCTCTGTTTATTCTGTCAACGGCAGGAGGAGTCCCAGATGCCTTTTGTTGGGTGTGTTCTCTCCTGAGTTCTCTCCAACGTGCCGGTTTTTTGACCGCCAGGAGAGAACTTGGAGAGAACTTTCGAACCTATTTCGAGCCTGTGAATTTCCTGAGTTTGCGCTGTTTTGGGGGTGTGCGGGACGGGGGGAAAGCCTTGCGGGCCCTTACTTTTGGGCTTCCGTTATCTTCCGCGAAAAGGATGCTGATTTCCGGTGTTTTCCGAGGTTCTCAAAAAACTCTTTTTCTCCCCATAGTGTCAAGTCGTAAGTGTTGATTTTCCTGAGTTTTTTCCATCAGTTTCATACAGATGAGCCGCAACTACAGACATTTCCTGCAT
>CACWXY010000084.1 GCA_902764915.1 uncultured Eubacteriales bacterium
ACTGTTGTTATGCAGTTTTTCCCAAGTATCTCAGGATTTCAACAACAGCAAAATGACAATAGTCATGTTTACACATGAGTATTATGCGAAATTTAGGTTATCAAAGAATTGCATGGTCTGGATACAAGAGAAGACCTGATCGCATACCTTACCGAAAACATTGACAAATTTGCGGTGGACAATGTAACCGCATACGAAACCATCCGGCAGCTATGGGCAAGAGCCACCGCACCGGATGGCCTGCTTCTTGCGGAACAGAAGCTGTCTCTCGCCATTCCAGATGACATCCTGAAGGGTCAGGAGCCCATCCGTACAGGGAAAGCAGGCATCAGGCCATGGGACGCCTACCTGGCCATTCTTCAGCTGGATAAAAAGTCCGTGAAGCGCCTGGAAACAGATCGGTCCATCAAGCCCATCATTGAAAAGCTCCATGCCGACGTGCAGGACTCTTTTCCGGACCGCCAGGGCATTGACATGATTCTGCATGGAAAGCATGTCTCCTATGAGCGTGTCCGGAAATGGCTGGTACTGCTTACGTTCTATACTTTCTGGGCCAGGAAAGCGATCGATACGGAGAGCTACAGCGCAGACGAAGCCGACGCTGAACGCTGCTTTTCCTATATGAATCAGATGCTGATCGATGCCGGGTATCCCGAACTCTATGTGGGCAATCCATATGACTGGATTTTCTTCTATGCATCCAGGAGCGATGAACCGCTGACAACATTCCGGTATCTTTGGAATGAGCTGCTGACGCTTGCGCTGGAGGATCACCCGTAAATCCAAATCGCCGGATACCTGAGGTATGCTCTTCCCGAAACAAAGCACAGGAGGGATCTGTATGGATGGACGTCAGGCGCTGACCCCAGGCGAAAAGCTGACACTGCACACACAGACCGGATACATGGGATATACCATCAGCAGAGAAATCGGCCGCGGCGGGTCATCCATTGTCTACGATGCCTCCTATACCGATAATCTCGGAAACAGCAAGCTGGTGCGCATCAAGGAATGCTATCCACATGCACTCAGACTGAAGAGGCAGGCAGACAGCACCCTTGCCGCAGCGCAGCGCGACACTGCCGCCTTTGAGACAGCCAAATCACGCATGATCTCAGCCTATCAGAAGAATCATGCGCTTTTCATGCATGACCGCCTTACCAACACGGTCGCCAATACATCCAATCTTTATGAGGCCCATGGCACGATATATATTGTGTCCGTATATCTCAACGGACGCACATTTGCGGAAGATCAGGGCACAACACTGCATGACTGCGTGCAGCTGATCCTGAGCACTGCAAAGGCACTGCAGCACATCCATGAAGCAGGATACCTGTATCTGGACCTGAAGCCGGACAATATCCTGACGCTCGCAGGCTCCCGTGACCTTGTGCAGCTGTTTGATTTTGATTCTGTCGTCTCACAGGAGGAACTGCAGGCCGCGGTTCAGTCCCATGATCCGACAGCCCTGCGCACTTCCTATTCCAAAGGCTTTGCGCCGCTGGAGCAGCAGACAGGCAGGCTGAACCGGCTGGGCATTCACTCGGACCTGTACAGTCTCGGCGCGGTTCTGTTCCATGCGCTCTTTCATTGCACGCCTACCGCTTTTGACTGCGAAACGGATGCTGTTTTCGATTTTGCGCACATGACCTATGCCGGCAGTCACTTCCAGGATCGACTGTATCGCGCGCTGTCCGCGTTTTTCCATAAGACACTGGCAAGCTATTACGGCGACCGGTATCAGCATGACAGCGAGGCAATCGCTCAGCTGCAGGAAATCCTCGCGCTGTCGGATGAAACCCGGCCCTGGCTGCGCTCCACTTATCTGCAGCTGGTTCCCGTGTTTTATGGCCGGGAAAAGGAACTGTCGGACCTGGCGCATTTCATGGATGAAAACACGCACCATACGTGCAGTCTGTACGGCATGGGCGGCATCGGCAAAAGCACGCTGGTCAGACAGTATCTGGCCATGCATGCCGGAAACTGGGACGCTGTCCTCTGGCTGTATGACCAGGACAGCCTGACGGCGCTGATCACAGACGATACCCAGGTGCAGCTGAACACGGTTTCCAGGCTTCGGGAGGAAACCGGTGAAGAGTACTGTCAGCGAAAACTGCAGACACTCGGCATGCTGGCGAAGTCCCAGCATATACTGATGGTTCTGGATAATTTTGATCCCGCGCACCTGGATCAGATCCGCATGCTTTCTCCCATCGGCATCACAGTCCTGCTGATTTCCCGCGAAAAGCTTCCGGAGGGCTTATTTCCCGCCTTCCCCGTCGGCGAAATGCAGGACGCGGCCCTTCTGCAGATGTTCGCGCATTACGCGCACTGCGACATGCATGACCCCGGAAACCAAGTCTGCTTTGCCGCAATCATGGACGCCATTGACCGGCATACGCTGCTGACCGAGCTGATCGCGCGCCAGATCGACCGAAGCTACCTGGATCTGAAAACCGCAGAGGCCATGGTTTCCGGCATCGGTCTGGCCCGGCTTTCCCAGGAGAAAATCGACTACATCCATGATCAGACCGTCTGTCGCGGGACACTGCTGAAAATCCTGGACCGGCTGGTGGAGATCGATCATTTTTCCCCGCAGGACAGAATTCTCATGAAGCTCCTTTCCCTGTTCCGTGCCCCGGGTATCGAGGCCGGTCTGTTCCGGCATCTGACAGACTGCCCGCGTCTTGACCTGATCAGCAGCCTGGAAACCGCCGGCTGGCTGAAGCGCGACGGGAAATGGCTGTATATGCATCCCCTGATGCAGGAATACATCCGTTCCTGGCCCTGGCTTCCGGAGACAGTGCAGGCAGCGGACCGTATGATGCTGACCATGTACGGCATGCTTCTGCCCGCGGGAAAGCGGCCTGATACCGAAAGGCAGTTTCCGGAAGACCCGGTCAGGTTTTACGGACTGCTTCAGCTGGCGCACCAGATGACTGCAGGCTTTGGCCTGGCCACTGCGGCATCCCAGCAGCTTCTCTATCGCTGGCTGATGGACGCGCCGGTAGATCAGGATACGGAAGCGCTCTTCTGCATGCTGGACATGCTGCACAGCCCGGTCTATCTGGACGATGACCAGATCCTGCGGCTGTATGAGACCGCCGCCTATTACCGTGCGCGGCTGTATATGCCGGATGATGCTCTCCGGATCCTGCAGGCAATGAAGAAGTATCTCCGCCAGCATCCCAGCGCTTATTACCTGTCCGCGTACCACAGGGCCATGGCAGTGATTCTGCATAACGCCGGCCGAGACGAGCAAGCATGCCTCCGGCATGAAGACAGAGCAATAGCCGCCGCCAGGCTGTCCAGGCACCCGGAGGCCAGAAAACAGCTGGCTGCCTGTCTTATGGAGAAGGCCCGGACACTGATGAGCGCGGAAACGGATCAGCGGCAGGTGCGCAGGCTTCTGCAGGAGGCAGGCGCCCTGATACCGCAATGCACAGAGGCGCAGGACTATGAGCGCTACCAGTACGCCTGCAATGCTGCCATGTGCCATGCCATGGACGGTGAGACACAGCAGGCACTGCAGCAATTGGAAGCAGCGACAGCTATTGCCTGCGCTTCCCCTGACTCGGACCTGGCCATTGCGGAGCACCTGATCGAAGAAGCCGCACCGATCCGGATCGCGCTTCAGCACTGGGAAGCCGCCGAAGCGGCAGTCAGGGAAGCCATTGCCCTGTGCGAGAAGCATCCGGAAGCGCTCCGGTATCGGGAGACCGTCTTTGACGCTTTCCTGTTCCTGGGAAGAATATACGACATGCACGGGCAGCCCATGCAGGCGGAAGACGCTTTTCAGGAAGCGGAAAAACGCGTACAGGACTCTCCCTATGTGTGGAAGCTGCCGCTTTGTCCGGAAGAGATCCGGAAGAAAGCGGCGGAAGCGCGAAAGCGTACAGCGAATACGTCCGACAGGAATGGATCATCAGGGCATGCAGTCTGATTGCTCTGCAATGCCCGGATTCCGGTCAGACGCTTTCCATGGAGGAAAACAGAACGCAGACGTTCTGCAACTGTTCCCGTGGCACACAAACAAGATTTTAATCATGGGTCAGTAAGGCCTCCTAAGGCGACGTTTTGCCGCGATTTGCGCCGTAGGAAAATCGTACATTTCTGCCGAAAAACCGGGCCAACTCGGCAAATCGCGGCAATGGATGGTAGTCAAACGGTAGTAAAAAATCTGAGGTTCTACTACCGTGTCAGATAGTTCAACGGTCATCGGCGAAGCGAATCCGCCTTTGTGAGTGTACCATATCAGAGACGGATTTTCCACACTTGCGGAAAGCGTGGAGAACAGAAAAACTCCCTGGCAGCGTATTTCGACTGACAGGGAGAATGGGTTTCAGTTCTGCATGATCAGGATTATTCGATTCCCCGCACGCCACTGAACGGATACAATACAGTTCGTACATGTCCGATAATCATATCCCGGGATATTGCCCCTTGGGATCGGCTGTCATTGGAGTTGTTCCGGTGATCGCCCATCACGAAGTATTCACCTTCCGGCACTGTGTAAGGACCGAAAGTATTCAGCCTGCCGCTTCGATACTCATCATCAACATATGGTTCTTCGTATCTGTCCCCGTTGACATACAGATAGCCATCCCGGATTTCAATCGTATCTCCCGGCAAGCCTACAACTCTTTTGACAAAATTGGTGTCGCCCCGGCCCGGATAACGGCAGATCACAACATCAAAACGCTGGGGATTCCCTCCAGTGGTAATCCGGACAGCTTTTTCCTTGGATTCTTCATTCTGCCATGGAAAAGACAGCCAGGTTGAAGCATAGTCATACTTTGTCACAAACATGATTTCGCCGTTGGCCAGTGTGTTATCCATAGATTCACCGTCAACCCTGACCAATTCAAAGCCAAAGGCTCTGATCGGGAGGGCGATAGCAATTGCCACAACAATGGTAAGAATCCATTCCAATATTTCCCGTGTCAATGATTTTTCCTTTTTCTCTTCTTTCTGCTTCTTCATGGTTCCATACCGCCTCTCAGATCATTTGGAAGAAGGCCTGCGCAGAACAAACAGAAGGAATCAGGGAAATCAGCACGCTACATGCAGCTGCAACAATCCAGCGGACAGGAGAAGTTTTCTTTGGGAAAGTCAATGCCGCCTGTTCCAGCATAGCCAGTTCATTCCCGCGATGGATAATCTCATTCAGATAATCGTCACGCATCATCGTTCATTCCCTTCTTCAGCTTTCTGCGGATGCGGTGTAAACGCACCCGTACCTGACCGTCTGACAGATTCATATCTCTGGCGATTTGCTTTGTTGGTTTGCCTTCCAGAGAGAATGCGAGCAGAAGCTTTCTGTCCGTTTCATCCAGATTTGCCAGAAGATGGATCCTGTTCAATCGTTCCAGGCCCCTGATGTATTCTGTTTCAGCGGAATCAACAGGCGGATCAGGCAAATCACCCGGCAGTTCAGGGAACCGTCTTTGCTTCCGCAGCTCATCAATACAGATCCGTTTAACAATCGTGTACAGATAAGCCGGGAAAGATCGGTCCTCGTCAAGGCTTGCCCGGGCAGCATAGATCCGGGAAAAAGCTTCCTGCACCGCGTCTTCCGCAGTCTGTGTATCGTGGAGAATACTGACAGCATATGTTTCTGCCCGGGAACGCCAGCGCATGATCAGTTGCTCAAGCGCATCCTCGTTCCCGGCTTTCAGCAATGCGACCAGTTCCCGATCCTCAGTCATCCCTTTCACCTGCCTCCTTCACAGGACTATACGGTCAGAAATGAGAAATGTTACAACTGGAAACTCATATTTTTCGTCAGTATGGTATTATCATCACAGAAGCTAATCTATCGCTTCCGCAGCTTACTATTTTACCATGTCCGGCCTGTTTTTTCCACAAATACAGGGACTCCAGAATAAAATGTCCCATGTATCCAGAACATAAACACAGCATCCGGCCAAAAACAAAACGACAACGCTTCCATACCCGAATTATCGAGTATGAAAGCGCCATTCTGGCAGACCTTCCGGATTCAGCAGGTCGTATAATCCTCATCGAATTAGCAAATCAGAGGATTCAGCGAGGATTATTCGGAAGATAAAGGTTGATTTCCTAAAAAATAAGAGTATAATCCTCATTGGATGATCAAAAAGCTGTTTTCATCGAGGATTATCCTCTGAAAGGATCTTGAAATGCTGATCGGAAGAGAAAAGGAAGTTGCCAGGCTGAACGAGCTTTATGAAAGAGATCAGGCAGAGCTGGTTGCCATTTATGGAAGAAGAAGGGTTGGAAAGACTTTTTTGGTAGATGAAGTCTTTTCTGACAGATTGAATTTCAGACATTCCGGTCTGTCGCCCCTGGATATGGGCACCATAGGAAAAAAAGGCGGAAAATTGCGTTTGCAATTGGATCATTTTTACAAATCCCTGCTGGATTATGGATTGGATGATGGGCAAAAACCTGATTCATGGCTTGAAGCTTTCTATCTATTGGAATCTTTGTTAAAAAAAGTAGAAGAAAAATGCGGAAGAATCCTGATCTTCCTCGATGAAATTCAATGGATGGACACCCCAAAATCCGGTTTTATGACAGGCTTTGAAGCCTTCTGGAATGGATGGGCCTGTCATCGGCCGCATATGATGGTCATTGTATGCGGAAGCTCAAGTTCCTGGATTCTGGATAAACTGATCAACAATCACGGCGGCCTGTATGGAAGAATTACCTACAGTATCAATCTGTTGCCCTTCAATCTTCATGAATGTGAACAGTTTCTCCAATCCAGAGGCATGTCCATGTCCAGATATGATGTAGCGCAGGCATACATGATGGTCGGCGGGATTCCATATTACCTGAATTACTTTGAAAGAGGCAAAAGTCTCAGTCAGAATATTCAATCCATTTTCTTCGATCCCGGAGCGCCTCTCGCTCATGAATTCAAGCTGATGTTTGCTTCTCTGTTTACAAATGCCGAAGTGATGCAGTCGATTGTAAAAGCATTAGGTACCCGGAACAGAGGGCTGACACGCGCGGAGCTGTCAAAGGAAACCGGTATCGCTGACGGCGGGGATCTGGGGAAATATCTGGACGCCTTAATCACAGGTACATTTATCATCAAATACGATTCCTTCGGAAACGGAAAACGGCAGAGCTTTTATAAGCTTGTTGACCCATATTGCCTGTTTTATTTTAAATTTGTGGAAAGCAGTGCGGGGAAAAAAAGCGTAAACTGGGTCAGTATGTCAGACACACAATCCGTGATCAGCTGGCGAGGAATTGCTTTCGAAAATGTCTGCTTTCATCATATTCCGCAGATTAAAGCCGCGCTGGGAATCAGCGGTGTCACCACAAGTGAATCACTCTGGTCCAAAAGAGGGGACGACGAAACAGAAGGGATCCAAATCGATCTGATTATTGAAAGAAAAGACAATATCGTGCATATGTGTGAAATCAAATTCTACAGTGACGAGTTTACGGTCACAAAGGATTATCACTTTGTGCTGGAGCGGAGAAAGAGGATGCTTTATGAACACGTTTCCAAAAAAGCTTCCATTCATCACACGCTGATTACGACCTTTGGCATCAGAAATATCGAATACTACAGCGATTTCATCCATATTATTACTTTGGATGATCTGTTTCGATAATTTCATACAGGCATGGAAAAATACCATGATTTCCGGGCATATCCCGGCGCTCATGGGTTATAGATTTCCCCCGGTTCCGTACATCCTGCCGTTTTACTTCCGTCAATGGTAGTAAAACGGCAGTCGAATTTCTGTCCGACTGCCCCGATTTGCCGCGTTTTGCCCGCCAATGCCGCGATTTGCGTTTGCTCAGCGTAAACTGTACCCTGGAAAGTGGACACAAGATTTTGCAACTACCCTGGATTGTAGACAGCGAATCCGCAACGTGGACAAGCAAAGTGCATGACACCCCAA
>CACWXY010000085.1 GCA_902764915.1 uncultured Eubacteriales bacterium
GGCCACGTTTCCAGATCTGTCCAAACCGCCATGATCTTCCTCTTCGGAAGGGAGCGCCGAAAGGACCGGCAGTGAGCCAAACAAGGTTTCTTGCCAGAGACAGCAGTGAAAAATAAGCCCGAACCAAACAACAATGAAATGAGTTTTGGCCAAAAGCCAACATGACAAAGAAATTTCAAGGATTGGAGGAAGAACAGTGACTGAAAAGAAAAACCGCACGGTTCACTACAGCTTCAAAGCGACACCGGAAGAGGACGCCATCATTCAGAAAAAGATGAGAACCTTCGGAATCAAAAACCAATCGGCATTTATCCGAGCCATGGCCTTGAACGGATATGTGCTGAAGCTGGACCTGCCGGAGCTGCACGATGCGGTGCGGCTGATGGGCAGCCTGAGCAACAATGTCAATCAAATCGCCAGGCGATTAAATGAACACGGGTCCATCTTTGAAACGGAAATCGATGACATAGCAGATCGGCAAGGAGAGCTGCGGACGTTACTGAGCAGCATTCTTCACAGGCTGGATCAAATTCAACACTGAAAGGAGTACCCATGGCAGCCACAAGAATCATATCCATTCACATCAACAAAGGAAAAACAGCCCGGCAATGTATTGGGGAACGACTGGATTACATCATGAATCCGAAAAAGACGGACGGCGGAATTCTGGTTTCGACATACGCCTGCTCGCCCGAAACGGCGGCGGATGAGTTCATGCTTTTCCGCCAGGAGTACCAACAGAACACCGGACGCACGCAGGATAACGAAGTGATCGGCTATCATGTTCGGCAGGCTTTCAAGCCGGATGAGATCACGCCGGAGGAAGCAAATGAAATCGGAAAAGAACTGGCGTCCCGGATGACTGACGATCAGTTCGCCTACGTCGTTGCGACTCACATCGACAAACACCATATTCACAATCACATCATCATTTGTTCCACCGATCTGGAGGGGCAGCACAAATACCGGGATGTGAAGCAATCGGCAAAGGATCTGGCGCAGATCAGCGATTCACTCTGCATGGAACACAGCCTGTCGGTGATTCAGAATCCGCAGGATAAGACTGTCACTTACGACAAGTGGCAGGGCAATCAGCGGCGTTTCACCCATCGGGATGAGCTGCGAATGATCATTGATACCGCGCTGCGGATGCAGCCTGACGGCTTCGATGCGCTGATGCAACTGCTGGAAGAGGCCGGCTGCCGCATCAAGCGCGGCGTGCATATCAGCATCAAGCCGCCGGAGGGAAAGCGATATATCCGGCTCGATACGCTCGGTCCGGAATACGATGAAGCATCTTTGCGCCGGACGCTGGCGCACGATCATGTGCACATTCCAAAAATTCCGCGGGGCGATTTCACTGAAAGCCAGATCAAGCGATTGATCGACATAGAAGCAAAGCTCCGCGCCGGCAAGGGAAAAGGTTATCAGGTATGGGCCGAACGAAACAACATCGACGCGAAAGCGCAGATGGTGATCTTCCTGAAAGAGCATCACATCGGTTCGTTGGAAGAGTTGAATGATCAGATTCAGGAATTGACCGATCAGCGAGATTCTCTGAAAGCTTCTATCCGGGAGAATCAAAACCGAATGAAGGAGATCAATCGTCAGCGGCAAGCGATCCGGGATTACAGCCGGACGAAAGCAGTTTACACCCAGTATCGGGAATCCGGTTGGTCGGTGAAATTCTATCAGGAGCATCGGCAGGAGATCGAAGATCACAGAAACGCCCAGGCGGTTTATTCCTCTCACGATGGAAAGATGCCGACGTTGAAAGAACTGACGGCGGAATACGATGAGCTGAAGGAGCGGAAAGAAAACGATCAGGCAGCGCTGGACGAGCTGAAACCAAAGCTCACAGACCTGAAACATATCCGGTATAACTACGAAATTCTGGAACGGGACAGCGCACCAAAGAGTAACCAACATGTCATACCAAAAGATCACCACTACGATGAACACGCCGTCCATCATGATGACGAATCTCGCTTATTCGCAAAACAACCACAGCGCTTGCGCTGGTAAAAGGGGCTTGGGGGCCGTGCCATCCAACAAGCAAAGTGCAAAAAGTGCTACGTTTGCCCTGCTTGGACCATGGAACCGTGTTCCTGAAAAAAGAAATTTCATTTCGTGAAAGCTTTTGGCCCGGGAAACCCAGTAAAACCGTCATTTTAGGAAATCTGACAGACGCAAAAATGCCAACAAATCCTTACACCGCAACGCTTTCCGAAGTTTTCAAAACGTGAAAACGATTTTGAAGGCAGTGTGATATGGTGTCGGTGAAAGCCGAAGGTTAAGGTTTTATCCTCACGACTTCCCGCTCAGGAAAAGCTATCCTGCGCGTTCACATAAAGCCGTCCTGCGTCATGCCGTCGCGAAGCATGATCCGAACGCAGGACGGTAGGATGTCCTCCTGCTGTGTGATCGGACATACAGCAGAAAGCACAACAGCAAATCAACAACAGGAGGAAACATGAGTTTATTTTTTACCCAAGTCAAATCCCAAGTTACCACCCGTCAGGCAGCAGAACGTTACGGCATACAGGTGAATCACAGCGGTATGGCCTGCTGTCCATTCCATGCTGACCGTCATCCTTCCATGAAGATCGACGGACGATTCTACTGTTTCGGCTGCCACGTCACCGGTGATGTGATCGATTTCACGGCCAGGCTGTTCGATCTTCCGCTCTATGATGCGGCGAAAAAACTGGCGGCAGATTTCAACATTCAGCCGCTGCCGCCGGGGCAAAGCACACCGATCCCAAAGCTGCCCGCTGCTGTGATCGAAAGAAAAGAGGAACAGCGCGTGCTCAGAATCTTGATCGAATACGAGCGGCTCCTGGAGAAATGGAAGGAAGAGTTTGCTCCGTCTGATCCCAAAGATGAAAACTGGGATGGCCGATTCGTGCACGCTGTTCATCACCTGCCGCCGCTGAGCGATGCCATTGATCGTCTGTTTTCATCCGACCCGGACGAGCGAAAAGCAATCATGGATTCCATCAGGAGCACAGATACTATTGCGCAAATCGAAACCATCCTCAATGAAAGACGCCAGGAGGTGAAGAATGATGGCCGAGAAAAAGATCGAGCAGCTTGATGCGTGGCCCGACTGGTTCACAGGAAAAACGGTCAACGAGCCGATCTTCTGCCGTGAATTTCTGGACCGCCACCATCTGGCATACACCGAGAATTCCTTTTTCACCAGAGGAGGAAGGGTAACCAATGAGAACGGTATGCGGCAAACCATTTATCAGCAGCTGGAGCCTTACATCGTCACCGGGATGAGCAAAAAGGTGGATGACATCATGAAGGATCTTCGCATCAAAGCCCAGGTGACAGGATTGCCGCCGCAGACAGATCGAGTCCATGTTCAGAATGGAACGGTGTTTCTGGACGGCAGCTTCAGTGAAGCGAAGAATGAGATCGTAAGAAGCCGGTTCCCTGTTCGGTTCAATCCGAAGGCAGATAAGCCGGAACGCTGGTTGAAATTTCTGTCAGAGCTTTTCTGGCCGGAGGACATTCCCACGCTTCAGGAGTTCATCGGGTACTGCCTGATTCCCAGCAATGCAGGGCAGAAGATGATGGTGATCAAGGGCAGCGGCGGCGAAGGCAAGAGTCAGATTGGCCATGTGCTGTCCCGGCTGTTCGGTGCAAACGCGAAGGATGGAAGCGTCGGAAAGATTTCTGAAAACCCTTTCGCTCGTGCCGACCTGGAGCATATTCATCTGATGATCGACGATGACATGCGGTTGGAAGCGCTGAAGCAGACGAATTACATCAAAGCGATTGTCACAGCGAAGGGCAAAATGGATTTGGAACGGAAGGGCAAACAGAGCTATCAAGGTTACATGTACGCCCGCATCCTGGCCTTTTCCAATGGCGATCTGGTTTCCCTCTATGACCGCAGCGATGGCTTCTTCCGCCGTCAGCTGATCCTGACGACGAAGCGAAAGCCGCCGGACAGAATCGATGATCCCAATCTTTCGGAAAAGCTCTGCGAAGAAATGGAGGGCATCTTCCTCTGGGCGATGGCGGGATTGCTGCGGCTGGTGAAGAACAACTTCCAATTCACAGAGAGCGGTCGGGCGAAGCTGAACCGGGAGATGGTGAAGAAGGACGCCAACAACATCGAGCTGTTTCTGGAGTCGAAGGGATACATTATCCGCGATCCGGAACGCTCCATCAGCTCCAAGGATCTGTACGCCGTGTACTGTACCTGGTGCGATGAGAACGCCTATCCGCCCATGAAGCGAAAGACGTTTGTGGAATACCTGAGCGCCAACGAGGAGAAGCTCGGCATTCACTACACCACCCATCTCACCAACAGCGCAGGCCGCGAAGTGAGAGGCTTCAGGGGGATCGGCTCCATCATCAGCCCGTCTGGTTACATGCAAGGCGGATGGCAGAAGGTCGATCCTGAAGACAACCCGTTCAAAGATGCATAAAGAGACTTTTGCCCCAAACAAAGCGTCCATGCGTCCGGACGCCAAGGGAGAAAGACCAACCCTGAGCCACGATCACCGGACGCATGGACGCATCAAAACGGGGAAAAAGCGCTTCTATGCATTACGAGTTTTCACAGAAATCAAACAAGTTTTGTTACCGGTTGAAACGCTTTAGGAAAGAGAAAGTCCCTATTTTTCAAGGGGTTCCGGGCACGAAAAAGGGCGATTTTGAAGGCGGACGATCAATCTATCGTCTCCCTCAAAAACGGGGTTCTAACCGGTAACAAAACGGCAGGAGCAGTCAAGCAGAAGAAAGTTTACAACTTTTTATCACTTTAAAGCGTGAAAGGATATTGACGATATGAATATGAGATTCTATACTAATGAACAGGTACATCAGATCGTGGATCAGCTGCTTCTGCAATTCGATGAAGCTGCTCCCGGTCCAGAGCCTGCGCACCTTAAAAACGATATACCGCAACAATCTTCGCCTGAAAACAAAGTCACGCTGACAGTCTCCGAGGCCGCCGAGATGATCGGGATCAGCAAACCCTCCATGTACGAAGTTGTCCGCGCCGGGAAGGTACGGTCTGTGAAGGTGGGGAAAAAGATCCTGATATCACGGCAGTCCCTGATGGATTGGTTGAAGAAAGGAGAAAACTATGGCGCTGAAGCGTGCTAATGGCGAAGGAAATCTGAGAAAAAGAAGCAATGGCACCTGGGAGGCCCGGGTCACCCTGGGCACCGATTCCAAGACGGGCAAGCTGATCAGCAAGAGCGTCTACGCCCGCACTCAGAAGGAGTGCCGGGAGAAGATGAAAGCGCTGCTGGGCATCGACGGAGGGCAGGCGGCAAAACCGCCTGCCGCTCCCAAGGAGCCGCCCAAGCCCAAGCCGGAGGATGTTATCACCGTGGGGCAATGGCTGGACACCTGGCTGAAGGAGTACCTGGCGGACGTAAAGCCCAACACGGCGCTCCAGTACGAATCCGTGGTGCGGCTGCACCTGAAACCTGCCTTCGGTGACGTACTGCTCAAGGATCTGCGGACGCCCATGATCCAGAAATTCTACAACAAGATGCGGGACGATGGAGTGAGCCCCAAATACATCAAGAACATCCACGGCATCCTGCACCGGGCGCTGGACATGGCGATGCGGGTGGAGTATCTGACGAAGAACCCGTCCACCTACACCATCCGTCCCAAGGTGGTGGAGAAGCCGGTGGTTCCCCTGGACGCACCGGAACAGAAAAAGCTGTTCGAAGCGCTGAAAGGCAACCCCTTCGAGACGCTGTTTCTGACGGCCACCTTCACCGGGATGCGGATCGGCGAGCTGATCGGCCTGACCTGGGATTGCGTGGACTTCGAGAACGAAGTGATCCACGTGGAAAAGCAGCTGGTGCAGACCCGCAAGAAGGGGCAAAAGTACCGCTTCGGCACCCTGAAAAATGGCAAGACCCGCGTCATTGCTCCTGCTCCCTACATCATGCAGGTGCTTAAAAAGCACAAAATCGCCCAGGCGGAGCAGCGGCTCCTGATGGGCGACCTGTGGAATCCGGGGGAGTTTCCCAATCTGGTTTTTACCCACAAAGACGGCAGTCATTACTCGCAGCCTACCATCTGGAAGGAATTCCAGGACATCCTGGCAGCGGCCGGCCTGGAGCACCATCGGGTGCACGATCTGCGCCACACCTTCGCGGTGAACAGCCTTCGGGCAGGGGACGACATCAAAACCCTGCAAGAAAACATGGGTCACTATTCCGCAGCATTCACGCTGGATCGCTACGGTCACGTGACAGACACCATGCGCCGCGAATCGGCAAACAGGATGCAGGCCTTCATTGAAAACATGTGATGATTGGGTATCGTTTGGGTAAGGTTTGGGTATTTCCGCGCATAAAAAATCGGAAACCCTTGTAAATCAAGGGTTTCCGTGGTGCGGGAAACAGGACTTGAAGTCGGAGACGGCTGTAAATGATGCATCTTTTTGTATAATCCGGGACATATTTGCAATCAAATCAGACAAAATCAATCAATATCATACACTCTGAGTAAACCCTGGTTGGGGTGGAAATTGGGGTGGAACCAAGATCCGGGGATGATCTGCTGAGGCACGCTGTTGAAGGGGCAGAAACAATCAAGCCGATCAACTATCGTGACAAAGGAGGTCATCACCATGACACAGCTGAAAAAAGAAATCGTAGAAAACGGCATTCATTATACTCTCCACGGAGACTACTATCTCCCTGATGTTGAATATCCTGAAACTCCCCGACAGGATATTGGCCGATATGGCAGGATGCGTAAGACATATCTGGAGGAGCATCATCCCGGCCTGTATACGCGGCTCCTCCTCTCCGGCAAGTTGTACGATCACCTGGCAGAAATCAATGTATGCTGCTCCGACAGAATGGAGCGAATGATCCGCCAAATGGCAGACGCAGAAGGCATCACTGAGGAACTGAAAGCACGAGATCAATTGACTTGGGTCGGATGCATGAATAGCATCCGGCAGCGAGCGGACGAAATGATTCTCAATGAACTGATCTATGCGTAATCATTCCCCACTTGGCCGTCTCTCCGGAGGCGGCTTTTTGTTACCCGCGGAGAAATGCATTTCTGCCCCAAATAAATCAATAATAAATGCAATTGAGATTGACAGTTTTGGATTATTGATTTAAAATGCGTATTGGAACAATACAGAAGGAGAGAAACCATGATTCAGATGAATGAGATCCCTGCTCTGCTGGAGCAATTGGAAGACCATATCGCTGATGATCTGGAAGGCCAGGAGCTCGATTTTAAGCAGTGGGAAGACAATTTCAAAGAAATGATGAAAATCCTTGTCCGCGCGGTGGTCAGCTTTGCCAACGCAGGAGAAGGCCTGGTGATTGTTGGCGTAAGGGAACGAGTAAAAGGATGCGAAAGAGCCATCCTGGGCATACCGCGTGGCGTAGATCCTTTGGGTGTTCAGAAAAGCATTTATGACCAGACTGAGCCTCACATCACGGTCAAGGTTCAGGAGATCTCCACCGATAATGGAACCGGAAGGCTGCTGGCTATTCAGGTTTTCCCCGGCATGCCGCCCTACACGACAAGCGACGGGGCCGGCTGGATCCGTGTCGGCAAAGAAAATAAGCCTTTGACCGGTTCACGCCGCCGTGAAATGATGGAGAGCATGGGATATCACGATGCGACAGCGTCTGTCATTTTGGAAACCTGGAAGGATGCTTATTCTCCCGCCGCTTTGGAACGGCTTCGTGAAATGATGGCTGAAGAAGCCGCCCCGCAGGAATTGCTGAGCATGAGTGACGAAGACCTGCTGCAGGCGATCGGCGCATTGAAAGAAGGCAAGCTGACGATAGCAGGCTTGCTGATGACCGGAAAACCGCAGCTGATCGAAAAATATGTTCCCTGCCATCGATGGGCATTCCGCAAGATGGCTTCCGATACGGAATACACGATCAGAGATGAGGGCAGTGAGGCCATTCCCCTTGCTCTGCGTGAGCTGGAAAGGTATATCGATGCGGACAATCCCGTATCAACACTGGAAATTGGTTTTCTGCATCCGGAATTCAAAAAGTTTCCCAGGATCGCGATCCGTGAAGGGATTATGAATGCCTTTGTTCACCGGGATTATCGGGTGCCCGGTGCGGTCATGGTCAAGCAGTATTCGGATGAACTGATCATCAGCAGCCCCGGCGAGCTGATTGGCGGCATTACACCCAATAACATTCTGCATCATGCACCGGTATCAAGGAACAACGCGCTAGCCAGTATATTTGAGAAGCTGAGGCTCGTAAACCGGAGCAATCTTGGCGTACCCCGTATTTATTCATCCATGCTCCTGGAGGGTAAAGAGACGCCGATTTATGAGGTGTCTGGGGAAAATGTCGAGCTGACACTGCTCGGATCTGTGGTCGTCCCTTCCATCCGCTTGCTGATCAAACAGCTTTCGGAGAAGGGCATCAGGATCGAAGTGGATGAACTGATCATCCTGAATTATCTGTTGCGCCATCGCGAGATCTCTGCTCAGACAGCCGCCGAAATCTGCCAGAGGTCTGTCAGGCGGATATCCGAAACGCTGAACAAGATGGATGTGGATAGTCATATCCTGACTGCGGGAGGAAAAGGCAGGGGACGTTATTATGTTCTTTCCAATGAAATCCACAAACTGATGTCTGAAGATGTACAGTATAGCAGAAGAGAGCAGGCAGAAGAAGGCTCGCTGAAAACACAGATTCTGACACTGTTAAAAGACCAGCCTCTCTCCAACCAGGAAATCCGCCAGATCACCGGACGGACAGCGCAGCAAGTCAGAAAGCTGATGGCAGAAATGGAAATAGACGGTGTCACCCTGGTTGGCAAGGGCAGAGGAAGCAAATACATACTGGGAAAATGATCTGACAATTCATTACGGATCTTAAATCATACGTTGAGCGAAATGAGATTGTCATCCTACTCTATTTGGGTTTCATGACAAAGGTTGGGCCGGGGACTTCACCTGTAGCAAGTACGCAAGTGGCCAAGTGGTCAAGTCAAGTGGTCAAGTCGAGAATGCCGCAATTTCTGTAAAGCTTGATATCACAAAGCTCAATGCGCTGCTGCAATATTGCACTGAACCCAGAACCAGGGCTGAGATGCAGGCCTTCTGTGAAATAGGTTCCAGAGATTATTTCCGAAATAAGGTCCTTCTTCCTCTGCTGGAAAGTGGCAGGCTGAAGCGCACAATCCCAGATAAGCCCAACAGCAGCAAGCAGAAGTATATCCGGGCATGAGCTATATCCTTACCAAACCGGCTATTTGTCATGCTTTCTCCAAAGAAAATCTCAGGCAGCCTATGTCAGCTGCCTGAGTTTTTTTGTTCGTGTTTCCCGATATTTCGCTGTCCATTTGGCGGGAAGCTTTTTACATATCTTGCGGGAACAATTCCATATAGGCTATTACTTACTTCCTGAGTCCATCCCACAGATGCGCTTCCATCTCATCAAGCGCAGCCTAGTTTTCAGGGAAGGGTTCATATGTTTTCTCCCATAATACCGTTGCCTCACCTACAAGACTGTCTGCTTCCCATACAGTAACGTGCAGCCGGTCCAGATT
>CACWXY010000086.1 GCA_902764915.1 uncultured Eubacteriales bacterium
CCCTGATTTTTGTGGAGCAGTGGCCTAATTGGTATTTGTGGGACTACATCCCCAGTGCATGCGAGGGTTTCCACCTTTGCGGCACCGATCGGGGAACAAGGGTTTATCTAGAGTTCAGCGTGATCGGACATGGGACGGGATGCTATGTCCGGTACATTGATGTGTATCATTTGCAAACGCGAAAAATCGAGGCGAGTTATACAACCTACGGATACGAAGTTTACCAGGATTCAGGCATCCAGGCATACGGCTCGGCCTGCTATGGCAGAGACGGTGTGCACATTTTCCGCCAGCTTTCGCCGTTGGTATTCGATGAAGTACGGAATGAATTTGTGCCGACAGGCGCTGTTCTGGATGTATTTGATTACAGCATCGACGAACAAGGGAATCTGGAACTGATAAACTGAGAGCTATAAGCAGATCGCGACATGAGGGCCGGGGAGCGCATCCCCGGTTTAGTTTTTCAACAATAGCTCATGCATGGTAGGGTAAACAGTCGAGTTATTCTACCATGCATACCCTCATGATGACTCTGGCTGTGTATGCTGATTAGCCAATAAAATTGACAACAGAATACTGTGTGATAAAATATAAATATCATAGGCATGCACTGATGAACCTGCTATCAGGTATCACAGGCAAGTCTGTGATATTTGTTTTTTTGGGGGGTGTATCCGATCGTAGACAATTTTGCAAGGACTTCAACGTTAAGAAAGAAAGTACACCGAAGCGTCAATATAAGAATCTTATCTTGTTACATCAGATTCAATGTGGAAAAGTATCGAGAATGACCTACGGAGAAAAGCTGGTAAGGCAAAATGAGTGAAATAGATCAATTCGTAGAACATGTAATGGAAATGATTGCTTCAAGACGCATTGACAAGGAAGAATTAAAAAATAAATTGATATCGAACTGGAGTGAACTGGATAAAAGAGGAGAAAAACTAATGAAGGAAATGAAAGAAATTCTCATAGATGCAGGAGCGACAGAAGCTCAGATTGAATGGGGAATCAATCTGCCTAAGCTCTCCTGGAGGAAAGAAAAAAGAATGCGTGAACTGGAGACAGAACTTAAGGATGTGCTTGTTGAGATGACCGCAGTCAAAGGTGTGGAAGAGGCTCTGAAAAGAATGGACGACAAGGGAATATAGAATAACGGTGAGTAATTATAGAAAATGGCTTCACATAAATCTTTCCGAATCCTTCAAGAAACAAAGTATCTACCTAAAATCGCCTGTCTTATTGGATTTCTAATCATCCGGGCTATCCATCCATGAGATCAACATGGAGTGATCTCGTGTCACCACCATTCTTAGATCAAGCTCCATGAAAATATAACAAAAGATGCCGGGAAGTGGCTTGAAATAAGCACTTCCCGGCATCTTCGTACTTAACTGGGCGACTTGGTTTTTGTGACATCTAATGATTCTGCTATTGATTGTCACCTTTGTTTGCTTTGAGCCAGTTTTCCACCTGCTACATTTCTGGGCTGTATTATGGCTTGCAGGGGGCAAAAGGATAAGCAGCTGAAAACATCTTAAATGATTAGGATATCTTGTAAATCCTGGCTTCATAAGGCCGGAGAGTCCGCGCTTTATGATCTGGATAGTTGCACATCAGCAAAGCCCGTTCGGTCAAGCCTTTTAACTCTTCCGGGAACTCGATTTCCTGAGGCGCAGCCTGGAAGTTGAAGATCATAAACCATTTTTCGCCTTCATAGGCCCGTGTGTAGGCGACAACATTCTCATATTGTTCCATGACGGGACAGTAGTCGCCGTAGACCATGACCGGATGCTCTTTTCGCAGCGCGATCAGCTGCTTGTAGGTATAAAGGATGGAAGCGGGATCGGCGATAGCGGCCTGGACATTGATCTCTGTATAGGTCGGATTCACAGAAAGCCAGGGCTTGCTGTCGGAAAAGCCAGCGAACTGCTCTGATGACCATTGCATGGGGGTCCGGACGTTGTCGCGGCTCATCATTTTCAGCTGCTCCAGCGCCTCTTTGGGGTCTACGCCCTGCTCTACCATGGAATGATATTTTCCGACTGTATAGCGCTCGTCATAATATTCAATGCTGGGGAAATTCACGTTGATCATGCCGATTTCTTCGCCCTGATATACGTAAATGGTTCCCGGCTGAGTATGAGACAGCATGGCCAGCATCTTACCGGATTCAACGCGGAATTCTCCGTCGTTGCCGAAACGGGAAATCTGACGCGGGCTATCATGATTGGTAAGGTATTGCGTGCTCCAGCCACCCTGACGGATCACATCTGCCCACCGCTTCTGGATATCTTTGTATTCCGGTACGGAAACCAAATGCGCATTCTTCGCAATCTCAAAGTGGAACAGCATGTTGATCTCATGGCTGTCTTCGTGAATGTAAGGCAGAGCTTTGACGGAGGTTAGATTCCCGGTCTCACCGACAGTCATGATGTCATAACGGGAGAAGACCTCGCGGTTGAGCTCCTTCAGTAGGTCATGGATCCCTGGCTGATTGGCACACATTTCCCGGTCGACAATATATCCATAAGGATTAACCGGCGGAGCACAGGGCCGGGTACTATCCGGCAAGCCTTTAGGCTTTTGCAGGCGATTGATCGCATCCAGTCGGAAACCGTCGATGCCCAAATCGCACCACCAACGGAGCATGGAATAGATTTCCTGTCGCATGGCCGGGCAATCCCAGTTCAGATCAGGCATCTTTTTGGAATAATTGTGCAGGTAGTATTCCTGCGTGGTTTCATCCCACTCCCAGGCGGAACCGCGGCCTTCATAGAAGTAATTGCCCCAGTTGTTCGGTTCCTTTCCATTCTTTGCAGGCCGCCAGATGTAGAAATCACGATAGGGATTATCCTTCGATTTTTTGGACTCCTGGAACCAGCGATGCTCATCGGAAGTGTGGTTTAACACCATATCCAGAATCACCCGGATGCCGCGCCGATGGGCTTCGTCCAGCAGTTGCCTGAAATCATCCAGCGTGCCGAAGGCTGGGTGAATGGACTGATAATCAGAAATATCATAACCGTTGTCTACTTGCGGAGACGCATAGATCGGGTTCAGCCAGATAACTGTGGCACCCAAATCGTGAATATAATCCAGATGACGGATAATTCCCTGAAGATCGCCGATACCATCTCCGTTTGTATCCTGAAAACTTTTCGGATAGATCTGATAGACGACCGCTTCTTTCCACCAGGCTTTTCTCATTATCTTCACACTCCTGTCTGTGGTTTATCCCTTGACTGCACCATCTACCATGCCGGATACGATCCGTTTCTGACAAATCAACACCATGATGACCAGCGGCACACAGGAAACAATGGCTGCTGCAGCAATGGTGTTCCACGGCGTGGTGGTTTCTCCTGCATACATGGTGAGTGCGACGGTGACTGTTCTAGCCTTTTTGCTGGGATTCAGCACGGATGCGAACAGATAGTTGTTCCAAACGGCGATGAAGGTCATGATGGAAACCGTAAAAACGCCCGGCGCAACAAGCGGCATGAGGATTCGGCAGAAAATGGTGACCACGTTAGCCCCGTCAATCATAGCGCTCTCTTCCAGAGCATCGGGGATGGTCTGGAAAAAGCTCATCAGATACCAGGCGGCAGTCGGCAGCTCGATGGCAACCAGTACCAGGGCTAAGCCATATGTGGTGTTCATCATCTTCAGATTGCTCATCATCAGATAGATCGGGTTCAGGATCGTTACCGGCGGTAGCAGCGAAATGGAGAGCAGCATCAAAAGAACAAGACGCTTGCCCTTGATCTGCGTTCTGGCCAAAGCGAAACTGACGAGACTGGCGATGATAATAATCAGCACCGTAGAGAGAATCGCCACGATTAGGCTGTTGACAATGTAGCTGGCAAGGGGCTGCATTTTGAATGCATCCGCAAAGTTTTGAAAATTGAAGCCGGACGGCAGGATCTGTACCGGCATGGAATACAGTTCTTTGCCGGTTTTGAACGCTGCAAGCAGCAACCACAGGAACGGAGCCACAATCATCAGAACAAAGAGCACTGTAAAAACGCCAAGGCCTATGTTTTTGACAACCGTACTCTTGGGTTTTGAATGAACAGCCTGCATATTTACACCTCCAACTTGCTCTTGACGCCATCCTGGAAGCAGACTGCGATGATCATCGATATGATGAAGGTCAGTACTGCCAGTGCGGCACCATAGCCCATATTGCCATAGGTCGTATATTGAGTGATGGTGTAGATGGTCAGGCTGGTGGTTTTACCCTGAGGTCCTCCGTTTGTCAGTACACGGATCAGATCGTAAATACGGAAGCTTTGAATGGTCCGGAACATGACAGCGACAATGATAATCGGCTTCATGCACGGCATGCTGATCTTAAAGAATGACTGAACCTTATTGGCTCCATCAATCTGTGCCGCCTCCAGGAAGGAGGCATCAACGGTCTTTAGGGCGGACAGCATCAGCAGTGACATGTAGGGAACCGTTTTCCACACGTCTGATATTAAGATGGACAGGAAAGCGTAGTTGGAGTCGGTGAGCCAACGGACGGCACCGCTGGTGAGGCCTGTCAGCTGCAACAGGTAATTCAGCACGCCATAGGATTCGGCAAATATGTAGTTCCACATCAGGCCGGATACAACCGTCGGTATGCACCAGGGGATCAGGATCATGGCACAGACCAGCGCGCGGGTCTTTCCCTGCCGGTTCATGATCAGAGCGCAGAGCATGCCCAATACGCTCTCCAGCACGACGGAGATGAGCGTGAAGAGTACAGTAAACTTGAGGGCTGTCCACATTTTATCATCACTGAACATCTGCGCATAATTCGCGAAACCGATCCATTGTGGGCCCTGGCGGATCGTTTGCGTCCGGTAATTACAGAAGCTCAGATAGAACGTATTGATCACCGGATACACAATGAATACGCAGAACACGATGATGGCCGGGATCAAAGCGATATATCCGAAGATCAAGCGTTGCTTGTTATGCATGGTATCTCATCTCCTCCAACCTTTGGGCAAGAGTCAAAAAGGAGGCCGGATCATTGAAAATCCGGCCTCCTTGAAATCCTGATCAACGATCCAGAATGGCCTGGATGTTTGCGGTCATGTCAGCGGTTGCCTGCTCGGGCGTCTTGGTTCCATCGGCCACGAGGGCAGCGTTGGTGTAGATCTCG
This sequence comes from uncultured Eubacteriales bacterium, assembly GCA_902764915.1. Lineage (GTDB taxonomy): Bacteria > Bacillota > Clostridia > Christensenellales > Aristaeellaceae > UBA2943. Next base: position 5,159 of record CACWXY010000086.1, read on the forward strand.
GCAGAAATCTCAGAATAGTAGGCAGAAGAAGGACGGGAGGTAGTGGTCAGCGCGATGTCGTAAAGCTGGGCAGTCATCGTGCCTTCGAAGGCGGGATCATTGTACGTGGCAGGACGGGTGGGCAGGTCGCCACTCTTGGAGGAATAAGCCACCTGGCCTTCATAGCCGCAGATAAACTTGGCAAAGGTCTTCGCTTCTTCGGCATGAGAAGTGAAAGCATTCACGGCGATATACCAGCCGCCGTTGGTAGTGAAGGAACCTGCGGTGCCGCTGGGCAGCACAGTAACGCCTACGCTGTCGGACACGGAAGACTTTTCAGGATTGATGGCGTTCTTATAGGCAGAGGGCCAGTCACGCATGTAGATCGCGCTGCCGGCGTTGAAGATAGCCTGAGAATCGGCCCACTTGTAGCCGCGGATACCGGCATCAGTGACGCCTTCCTCAACCATGCGGCGCATAATGGCCAGACCCTGTTGAGCTTCCGCGGAATCCAGGGTGCACTTGCCATCGGCCGCGAACTTTGCACCATAGTCCCACATGAATTCAAAGGCACAGCAGGTGAGGCCTTCGTATTCCAGCCAGGCACTGGTGAAACCGGACAGGGGTTTGCCTTCCTTGGCTTCTCCTTCCTGGATAACCTTGCACTGCTCGATCAGCTCTTCCCAGGTCTTGGCAGGCTCGTAGTTGTATTTCTCCAGCAGATCTTTGCGATAGACGAGAACGCCGGCGTTCAGGTACTCGGGGATCGCGTACATCGTGCCATTGGAATCAAAGCAGATGTCCATAATGCCGGGAATGAATTCCGCCAGCTCTTCCTCAGTGTAAAGGCCATCCAGAGGGAGCAGCCAGCCGGCGCTGATGAATTCATCAGGCCAGGTACAGTCCATCATGAACACGTCCGCGGAATCATCCTGGGCTTGGAAGATGGAGGACAGAGTCGTTTTCTTCTGGTTTGTGTCACTGGAGAACTCCACGATCTCCACGTGGATGTTCGGGTTGGCGGCTTCAAAGGCTGCTACCGCAGCTTCCACACCGCCGTTCTTGGAGGGGTTGCAGTAGAAGGTGATGGTCGTCTTGTCATCCGCGTGAACAACTGACGCGAAGGAGAGAACCATCATCAGGCACAGAAGGATGCTCAGGAACCGTTTCATGTGTCAACACTCCTTTCGTTGTACAGCGCTATTTAAAGCGCTTTAAACAGCTGTTACAAATATACACCGTGAGGAATGGCTTTGTCAATAGTAAATAGAAGGATTTCAGCCATTATTTCTGAATTTCTGCATTGACTTTTTTATTTAAACGAATTATAATTAAACATGATTTAAATTTAAATTCGATTTAAATTAAAGGGGTGAAGGTATGGGGATTTCGCTGAAGGATATCGCAAGCGCAGCAGGCGTTTCGGAGGCAACCGCTTCTCTTGCTTTGAATGGCCGTAAAGGCGTGAATGCACAGACTAGGGATAAGGTGATTGCGATCGCTAAGGAGATGGGCTATGTCGGGAGCGATAATGCCAAGACGCTGGCCAGCCGCAGAAGCGGCTTGATCGGTGTCATGGTGCCGAATATTTCCAACCTCTTCTATTCCAATCTTGTGCGCCATATCGAACGTGCACTTCGCGATATGGGCTATAAAATGATCCTCGTTACCACGGAAAGCAACATTAACTACGAAAAAGAGATGATCAAACGCTTTGTCGCTTTCCGTGTGGAAGGTGCAATCATTTACCCGAGCATCAAGGAGAATGAAAAGCCGGATTATATCAACATCCTGCATCAAAACAGCATCCCTATGGTGTTCATTGGCAGCTATTACCCCGGCATCGATGCGCCGCATGTTATGTCAGATCTTTATCAAGGTGTTCGTGAGGCTGTGGATTATCTGTTTATCACCGGCGCACGGAACCTTTACTATGTCGGAGGTTGCAAGACGATCGTCAGCAACCAGTTGAAGGAAAAGGCGATCAGAGATTATCTACAGGAGCGTGGCCTGGATTTCCCTGACGATCATTATCTGGAGCTGGAGCACACGCGCTACGAAAACGCCTATATCCGGATGGATGCTCTGCTGTCCTCGGGAAAACCGGTGGACGCTGTGATTGCGGCGGATGCCTTCACCGCATTAGCCGTATACAACGTTCTGCGTAAGCACGATTTCCTGGTTCCGGAGCAGGTATCCATCATCAGTTTCGATAACCTGCTCTATCCGGATATTTGCGTCACAAGGCTTTCTTGCATCGAGCAGAATTTAAACAGCATCGTTAACTGTACCCTTCAGAACCTGAGGTCCATGATCCGGGATCACAGTGATGGTGTGTCACACCTGACGCCAACGAAGCTGATCCTGCGGGATACAACAAGGCAGTATCTGGCGACTGCCCGGTAAACCGAGAACAAAGGAAAAAGCATGGAAGACAATTGAATTGCCGTCCGCCAACAAGGCGAGCGACAAGGGAAAATAAAACAACAGTAAGTAGATATGGTAGATCAATCAGACCGAGCATATGATTACAGATGCCGGAAAGTGGCTTGAAATAAGCACTTCCCGGCATCTTTCTTCTTTAATGACTGGCTGGGTTTCTGCGCCATCTAACGATTCTGCTAACAACTGCCGCTTTTATTGGCAGCAAGCTATTTTTCTGCCTGCCACATTTCAGGCGGGCGATGAGGAATCTCCATCAAAACAAACGGTAAGGGCGAAAATGGCTCTACACAAGGGTTTCACGCACCTTCAAATGTTGGATTGCTAACGCCACATAGTTCAAGCGAAGGAATTCTCAGCAAACGTTCGCGGAATACCCAGCTAACAAAAGCGGCAGATTCAGATGGACCGGCTTCTTCTGCAATGCCTTTCATTCTGTAGATGGATAAAAATATCGATTTGGATTACGGAAAACCCTTGGGAAGTATGCAGTGAATATTTATTCACGCATTGATATGTGATTTGCCTCATAAAAGGCGTGATTGATGATGTTTTTGTCACCTTCCAGCTAACGATTTGGCGGTAGATGTGAAAGTCGAACACGCCGCCTTTGTTAGCTGTGCTAACACCCAGCTAACAGCACTGGGGGGAAACGGGGGTATTTTGAAGGAAAACGCGAACGGTGAAAATCGTTAGAAACCCAGTAATGGCAAGGCTTAAAGGCACTTCAGGGAACAGCAAAGGCGAACACTTTTTCGATCTCCTAAGCGACAGGCCGTGGGTTCGAATCCCGCCGGGATCACCATTTTCCCTACCAGATCGACAGATTTGCCCTCAAAAAGGCAGCTGTGAAGCTGGTAGGATTTTTCTTTTTCAAGGTACTGCCGAACACAAAAAATCTGCTAACAGAAGATGACCCTTGTTAGCAGATTTCTAATTTTTGAGCCCGATTTCTAATCAGCCTTCACGGATACCCACTCCTCGGCATCTAATTTTTTCGGACGGTCGTGCAAAAAATGGCGGACGATGCAGAAGACATTTTCACGGATCTGAAAAAATTCGAGCTGTGCGGTTGAAAGGCACACGAAATATACGGGGTAGAAAAAGTGCCTTATGCTGCGACCATTCCATCCCCGTATTTTTCATACATTTCATAT
>CACWXY010000087.1 GCA_902764915.1 uncultured Eubacteriales bacterium
AGTTTTTGGAATCATCTTTATGAGGTAGGATTACAGATGCTTAAATATTTAATCAAATCGCAGAAGCAAGGAACAGATTTCTTTTTGCACTGAAATCATAGATACAAAAACTATAAAAGACAGAATTCTTTCATTTGCTTATCAAGGAAAGCTGGTAGATCCGAATAAGTTGTCAAACGATCTTTGCCATTGGAAGCCCAGATCAACGCTGCATCATATACGCTCAGGCTTTCACCGTCATCATCAGCTTCTTCATAATCAGCGCCTGTGCAGTAATCGCAGCAATAAGTTTCGCCGTCCCAGTTGCCCCAGGAATCGAGCACACGCCTCATACGATGGCCACACTCAGGGCACATGGCATATCTGCTCATGGTTTCAACCTCCTTCATTCAATCTTCATCGTTTTCCAGAAACGCACATCTGCCGTTTGCCCACACTCACTGCATATCAGGCTATCAAAGAATCCGCCAGTTTCCAGACGATCATAATCAGATGGATGTACAACCGATCTGACAGTTGATTTTCGCATGCAATATGGACAATAGTATGTATATTCCACCTGACAAGCCTGGCTGGATCAAGCACGCTGTACTTGTGCACATTACAGATAAGCTGAACCAGCTTGATATCTGATCATCCAGCACTATACAAGTTTTTTATCGAGGACTGGATAAAATATCATGGATGTGCTATCATTTTGTCGAAAGAAGGTGAGAGCATGGCTATCCCCATCAGTATTGAGCACTTGATCGGCCACCAAATCGTAGAATCAAGCCGTATTGAGTTTAAACAGGGGTATAACCCCGCAGCTATTATCCGGACGATCTGTGCCTTTGCAAATGACATCGATAATCTTGGAGGCGGCTACATTGTCGTCGGCATTGAGGAAGAGAACGGCAGACCTAAGCAGCCGATCACAGGAATTCCTGCGGATCAAATGGATTCCATTCAAAAAAAGCTCCTGCAATACTGTCACGCCATTGAGCCGCTGTATTTGCCAATCGCAGAACCTGTCCAATACGGCGATGCCTGGCTTCTTCTGATTTGGGTCCCAGGTGGTCACGGGCGGCCCTATAAAGCGCCAAGAGATGTGACTTCACCAAAGACAGAAAAGGAATACTTTATCCGTAAGTTCTCCAGCACTGTGGTTGCTTCACACGAAGAAGAAAAAGAGCTGTTCTATATCTCTTCCAATATACCATTTGATGACCGTCCGAATCTGACCGCAGAGGTGAGTGATCTTGACATTGGACTGATGCGCGAGCATCTGCGTCAAATCGACAGCAATCTGTATCCTCTGTCTCTCCAGATGGATACCTTGCAGATTGCCGGGGATATGCAGCTCATTGAAGGGCCAGCGGAGGACAGACGGCCTTTGAATGTAGGCCTTTTGATGTTTTCTGAACAAACGCAGCGGTTTTTCAGATATGCAAGGATTGAAGTGGTAGATATACCGGATCCCACAGGAAATGGGATGACAGAGAAAATCTTTGTGGGGCCTATTCAGCGCCAGCTCCGCGACGCCCTCGCTTATCTCCGCAACTATGTTCTCCAGGAGGCGGTACTCAAAGACGTCCGAAAGGCAGAGGCAACGCGAATCTGGAATTATCCCTATGCGGCGATCGAGGAGATTTTGTCAAACGCAGTCTATCATCGTTCCTACCAGATTCCGGAGCCAATCACGGTTCGAATTACGCCCGAATGCATTGAGATTACGAGCTTTCCGGGCTTTGATCGAAGCATCAGCGACGAGGCAATTCAACGACAGGAGATCCGGGCACGGTCTTACAGAAATCGCAGAATTGGCGATTTCCTGAAGGAACTCCATTTGATTGAAGGTCGGAACACAGGTTTCCCGAATGCTAAAAAGGCACTTGAGGGCAATGGATCTGGGCCTTTGCAATTCGATATGGATCCTGACCGCAGCTACTTGGCCGTCACGATTCCGATTCATGAGCATTTTGCGCCAAATGCGAAGAAGGAAAAGCAGATCCAATATGAGCAAAGAATCCTGTCCTGTCTGCAACACCAGGAACTAGATCTGACCTCGCTGGCGAAGGAGATGGGGTACAAAGGGATCTCTGAAAAGCTTCGCGCAACCGTTGAATCACTTCTTCGGCAAAAGCAGATCAGACAAATCACCATCGGGCGTAAAATAAAGTACACGACAAACTGTTGATATTTCAACCTGACCGCAAATCATATTGCCCGTGCAAAAAACAGAAGCATAGGCCAATTCGTCTTCAAATTTTCGGAATGAGCTGAATTGCATGGCAGCCAGCAAGGAAGTGATCGAATTGGGGATGATATCCAGCACCGAATCGGGCACAAAGCCAATACCGAACAGAACCAGCGCTTCCAGAAAGAGGATCCTGCTTTTCAATTTTCCGTTTTTGCCATTTTTCATGGCAACATGATTCAGGATAAGCTGCGCGGAAAAAATTCCCAGCCAGAAGCCCAGAATAGGGACAAAGGCGCGGAAGGCCAGCGCGTGCTGGCCATGGACGAAGCGGTAGGCGAAAATGATCAGGTTACCGGTTTGCCCGGTGGCAAATACACCCCCGCGCACGGAATAGGAATATCCGTCCATGATACCACCAAGAACGGAAAGCAGCATGGCCAAGGTGAAGCCGTTCCGGCGTATTGTTTTGCGCCTTCATCAGAATTTATGGCTCCAATTCGGAAAATAACTTGCAGAACGTCCTCACCGCTTTGGAAATATAGGCGTCTTTCCGGGTGACAAAATGAAAGTCTCTGCGCATGAGGGAAGAGGGCAGGGTGTAAAACACCAGATGATCCTTCTTCATGCCCCGGATCAGGTTGGCGCTGGTCAGCGTGCAGCCCAGGCCGGCACTGGCCAGATGATAGGCCGTGGCGAATTGCTGGATGGGAATGATCTTCGCCGGGCGATGCTCCAGCTGGCGAAAGATCATTTCGCTACGGGTATGCAGGTTATTGCCTTGCGTCAGCTGTAAAAAGGCCAGCTTTTCCATCTGTTCTGTCTGGAAATAATGATCGTAAGCCGCAAAACCGCCGCTGCGGATGCCCTCATCCGTCAGATAATTGTCCGGCAGCTGGTATTCCTCTACATAAGCCCTGGGGACAGCCAGGAACAGATCGTCATAGAAGGCGTGGCCGATGGATTGCAAGCCGGGGTCATCTACCTGGCACATCAGACACAGGTCGATTTTGCAGTCCACCAGCAAATCCCGAAACAGGCTGGACTGGGCCTCCACGATCTGCAGGTCGATTACCGGATAGGCCCTGGCAAAGCGGCAGATGGCGTTTTGCAGGATATAGGACAGCAGATAATGCGTGCCGCCGATGGCAAAGATTCCCGTTTTCAGGCTGTTCAGATCGCGGATGAAGGAGAGCATGTTCTCTTCGGCAGGCTTTACCTTGTGATAATATTCAATATAGGCCTTCCCGGCCGCAGTCAGGCGAATGGGATGATGCTTGCGCTCAAACAGCGGCATGCCCAGCTCGTTTTCAATGCGCTGGATGGCCATGCTCAGGGAGGACTGGCCGATGTACAATTCCTCCGCCGCCTTGGAAAACGAGCCGTATTGATAAATGGCGTATACCATGTCCATATCCTTCATATCGTTGCCTCCTTTGTCCGCCAGCCCAAAACGCGAAGCGGGGATGCCGTTTTTTTGGGCGGCATCCCCTGATTTTTACGAGTTCAGATTACACGTAGCGGCACACATGATCCACAGCCACGTCGGAGAAGCCGAAGGCTTCCGCCTTGGTCATCTTGCCGTTGCAGATGTCCTCGATGTTTTGCACCATTTCCTTGCCCATCTCCTGATAGGTCTTTTCACCCCGCACGATGGCGCTCAGGTCGATGTCCATGTTGTCCTCCATCTTCTGGTAGGTGCGGCCGTTGGCGGTCACTTTCAGCACCGGCGCGATGGCGTTGCCCGTGGGCGTGCCGCGCCCGGTGGTGAAGATCACAGCCTGGCAGCCCGCGGCCACCATGGAGGTAACGGAGGAAATATCATACCCGGCGGTATCCATCACGATGGCCCCGTGCTGGGTGGGTCGTTTGGCCTGCTCCAGCACCTCCACGATGGGCCGGGTGCCGCCCTTGCGGATGCAGCCCAAGGATTTTTCATCCAGGGTGGACAGGCCGCCCGCCTTGTTGCCCGGGGTGGGCTGACCGGCGCGGCAATCCTGACCGGCTGCGGTCAGATGCTTTTCGTATTCGCGGCAGACCTCGATGATCTGATGCTGAATCTCCCGGTTGGCGGCGCGCTTGGCCAGCACATGCTCGGCGCCGATCCACTCGATGGATTCGCTCATCATCACGGTGGCGCCCATATCCACCAGGATGTCGCTCAGCTCGCCCACAGCGGGGTTGCTGGCGATGCCGGAGGTGGCGTCGGAGCCGCCGCACTCGATGCCCAGGAAGAACTCGGACACATCGAACAGCTCTTTTTGCTGCATGGCAGCCTCAGCGGCCATATCCCGGGCGGCCCGCACGGCCTTCTCGATGGTTTTCAGGGTGCCGCCTTCATCCTGGATGCCGAAGGATACCACGGGTTTGGAGGTCATCTTCTGGATCTTTTCCTTGAGCTTCATATGCGGCACGGTTTCGCAGCCCAGGCCGATGATCACCACGCCATACACGTTGGGATTGCAGGCGAAGCCGGTCAGCACCTTTTGACTCATCTCGGTATTGGCGGCCACGTCGGAGCAGCCAGTATTGAACACGATGTTCACCGCGCCCCGCACCTGGCTGGCCACGATGCGGCTGCTTTCGCTGCCGCAGGCGCAGGTGGGCAGGATCAGCACGTGATTGCGGATGCCAGGACGGCCTTCCGCCCGGCGATAGCCCCAGAACTTGAAGCCCTTCAAATCAGGCGCGCCGGCAGACTGCTTGGCGCACATGACGAAATCCTCGCCCGCCAGCTCGCTGTCATAGTCGCGGGGCACGCTGAACAGGTTGTGATCGGCCACCCATTGGCCAACCTCGATATCGCAGGACACTTCGCCCAGGCTTTCGCCATACTTGATCACCTGGCCGCCCTTTTGAATGGGGGCCACGGCGATCTTGTGGCAATAGGGAATTGCTTCCTTGGCGACCACCGTGCAGAACTCCTCGCCCTTGCGGTAGCACACGGTGTCGCCCATGGCGATTTCCACCATGCAGGTTACAACGTTATCGGTGACATCCATCATCAATGCGTTGATGTTCATAGCTTTCTCCTTTTATCAGACAGCTTCGTGGGTTTTGTTGTATTCTTCTTCGCTCATCATCGGGCCCAGCTTGCCTTCTAACTTGGACACCACCAGGGAGGTAGCGCCGTCGCCGAAGATGTTGGGGATCATGCGGCCCATGTTCAGGAAGCGGTCCACGCCGGCCAGCAGGCCAACGGCTTCCAGAGGCAGGCCCGCGGCGTTGAGCACCACGGTCAGCATGATCAGGCCGGAGCCAGGCACACCGGCGGTGCCGATGGAGGCCAGCACGGCGGAGAGCATGATCATGATTTGCTGACCAAGGCTCAAATCGATGCCAAACACCTGAGCGGCGAAGATGGCAGCCACAGCTTCATAGATGGCAGTGCCGTCCATGTTGATGACCGCGCCGAAGGGGATTACGAAGTCGGCCACGTCGTCAGCAGCGCCCAGGCGCTTGGCGGTTTTCAGGTTCAGAGGAATGGTGGCCACGCTGGAGCAGGTGGCAACGGCGAACAAAATGGTCTGCAGGTATTCCTTCACAAAGCGAATGGGGTTGCGATGGCAGATGCCGCCGATCATCACGCCAGCCTGGGTGAACAGCGCATGGATGATGCAGCCCAGATACACGGCGGCAATGGCTTTCGCGTAGGGCCCCAGGATGGCCAGGCCGTAGGTGCCCACCACCCAGGCCATCAGGCCGAACACGCCGATGGGAGAGAACCACAGCACGATGTTGGTGATCTTCTTCAGCACTTCCGCCACACCGGCAAAGAACTTCTGCACGGTGCCACGGCCCTTATCCTCGGGGATCAGGGTCAGCGCGAAGCCGAACAGCAGAGCAAAGAAGATGCACTGCAGCAGGTTGGCGCTACTCATGGAGGAGAAGATGTTGGTGGGGATGATGCCAAGCAGGGTGTCCATGATATTCATCTTCTTGGACGCATCGGCGGTCAACCCCTCGGTGCTGATGGTGATGCCCTTGCCCACGGCCAGCACGTTGGCAACCACCAGACCGATCAGGATGGCGATGGCGGTGGTGACCATGAAGATCAGGAAGGTACGGCCGGCACGCTTGCCCAGCTTCTTCATGTCGCCCACGTCCGCAGCGGCAGTGATCAGCAGGCTCATAACCAGCGGCACAACCACCATGTTCAGCAGATTGGTCAGGATGGTGCCCAGGAACTTGAGCTCCTTGCCCGCTTCGGGGGCCACAATACCCAGAACGATACCGGCAATGAAACCGATCAGGATCCAGGTGAACAGACCAACTTTTTTCAGTCATTTCATGTTTTCTTCCTCCCTTGTGTTGCGTTCAGATTTGTTGTCTGAAACGAATAATTGTTAAATACATTGTAGGGAAGAGGTCGAAAACGGTCAATTTGAATCCTAAATAGACGCATTCGATTTTTTGATGGCTTTTCCTGCCTTCGAGGAGTTTTTGACTTGAAACAGATTGCTGAAAGTCATAAAAGCATTCATTCAAAGGGATATGGAATATGAACGATCCATATCTATCAGTTTTTTTGATAAGGCGATTTGCCTGTGCTCCGAGTTTTTCATTGCTTTATCGGAAATGAAACATGCCTTCCATAAGCTTCTGATACTGAGTTAAGCTGTATAAGGTTATATGACAGCATCTTAGGTCGCTTGCGTCTGTGTGTTCGTGCGCCTAGGCTTATTAAGTTAATGACATTGTTATTTCAAGCCACTTTCCGCCATCTATTGTCATATGTTTACGTTCCATCGATGATTTTCGGACATCGCATGCGATTACATTAAAGCAGCGGCGAAAAGGGAGAATTGCCCTATTGACCGCTGCTTTATTTTATCGTATGCTTTGTATGAATTAAATCAGCGGTGAATGTAGCAATTATCACGTTCGCCGCTGATTAAAAATAGAGGTGAAAGAAATGATCGGAAGGCGCACGGAATCAGCCACACTGGACCGGCTATTTGAAAGCGGCCGTGCGGAACTTGTAGCGATTTATGGAAGACGCCGTGTTGGAAAAACCTACCTTGTGGATGAGACTTTTGCCGGTCGGATCACATTCAGGCATGCCGGTCTTTCACCAGCGGATACGAGTGAAACCGGAATGTTAAAGGCACAGCTGGATCATTTTTATAATTCTTTGGAACTTCAGGGCTTGAAAAGCATCTTCAGAGAATTGATCATGGTTCACGTCAGTTAGTGTTTCTGGATGAGCTGCCCTGGCTTGACAGTCCTCGTTCTGGTTTTTTGAGGGCATTTGAGGGCTTCTGGAATACATGGGGATGCCACCGTAAGAATTTGATGGTCATCGTATGCGGAAGTGCAAATTCGTGGATCCTGGACAGGCTCATCAATAACCATGGAGGGCTATATGGCAGAGTTACTTATGAAATCAAATTGTCTCCGTTTACACTGGCTGAGTGTGAGGATTTTTACCGCAGCAGAGAGGTCGCTTTTTCGCGATACGACATTACACAAAGTTACATGATCTTTGGTGGAATTCCATACTACCTCGGTTATGTGGACAGATCACTGAGTCTGCCACAGAATGTGGACCGTCTGTTCTTTGCCCGAAACGCAATTCTGAAGAATGAATACGACCGCCTTTTTGATTCTGTTTTCACCAATCCCGAAACTATCAAGGCGATTGTCAGCTTCCTTTACAGCAGAAATGCGGGATACACTAGAAAGGAAATTGTCGAGAAGCTGAAGATTACCGACGGAGGAACCCTGTCGAAAAACCTGAACGCACTGCTGTCCAGTGACTTCATTGTTAAATACGTTCCCTTCGGACTTGGAAAGCGAGAAGAGCACTACAAATTGGTCGACCCGTTCTGCCTGTTTTATCTTCATTTCATGCAGGGGCGTATAAAAACAAGTGAAGAATTCTGGCAGCAGAACTCATCCGCACAGCCTGTGGTAACTTGGAGAGGATTGGCCTTTGAGACTGTTTGCTTTAACCATGTCAAGCAAATCAAGCAAGCATTAGGGATATCCGGTGTGATTACTTCTACGTCTGCATGGTCTAAACGAGAGGACGATCAGGAGGGAATGCAAATTGATCTGCTCATCCAGCGCAATGATAATGTGATCAATATGTGCGAGATCAAATTTACAAGCGACGACTTCGCTGTTGACAAGAACTACTATAGGATATTGCTCAGCAGACCAGAAGGGATCAGAAAAATGGTTTCGCCGAAATATGCGATCCGCAACACTTTGATCACAACCTTCGGCCTGAAACAGAATGAATACAGCGGTGTTTTCACCAATGTCGTAACGCTGGACGATCTGTTCTCTGACTGAAGACATGGAAACCATTATGCTACGAAGGATAACATTCCAGGACATAATATTTTGGCAATTGCGATCAAGCAAGATGATAGTGGCAAGTAATGTAATCCGGGCCGAATTGCAAAAAGCATGTTGATAAGCTCGCCTCCAAAGACCCTGATAACCAGGGCTTGCGCTCTGTGGTAGTGTCGTATTCCTGCATCATTCAACCATCCGGCTAAGGCTGAAGTCATAAAAAGAAAAGCCCCTGTGTCGGTTATGCTGCGAACAGAGTCTGACACAGGGGCTCTCTTATCGTTCTGGGTTTTCATCCCGCCGAAGTTCTTTCTCTTCCGGCAGGTTGTCCCGTTTCAGAAGACAAATCAGAAGAAATGTTCTGCCTGACGCAGACCAAAACCGCCATCCATCTTGAATAGAGATGGGTGGCGGTTTGTCATGGGCATCGAAACATCCGCT
>CACWXY010000088.1 GCA_902764915.1 uncultured Eubacteriales bacterium
CGTTCTTAATAAAATAAAAAGCTCCAAGAATGCTTGTGTTATCGCGTTCTTGAAGCTATTCTTCCCTATGATTACCACAGAATGTCGAAACTTCCGCTAGCGGCGGCCCCTTTGAAAAAAAAGGTTTCCGGACTTGTGCAGGTGTACGAAGCCGTCTGTAGTTCCTACCACATGGGGAGAACACACTGGTAACTTTTACGGAAACCGCATGGTCGCATGGCTCAGTTGGTAGTACCTACTGGTTCCTTCGTAGGAAACCGCATGGTTAGGTAAGCTTCTGCCCCAGCATAGACAGCTTGGCTTCCGTGCCCGCGATGGTCTTTTCATCGTTCTGTACGCCAGCCCCGGTCAGTCGGAAGGTGGACTCGGCTTCATTGATCTGCGCATTGATGGTGCGCATGTTGCGCGAGAAATTGCTGGAATCCAGTGACAGCGCGACCACCAGTTCACGCAGGGTTTCAGCCATGAATGTTCACCTTCTGTTCCATTGTGGTTTTGGGGTGGCGGGCCTATAATAGTAGTGCCCGTATGGGCAATCTGTATACGAGGTTTGTCAATGATTGTTTCCGTTAATCAGTCAAACATTCATGATTCCGCCATCATCCATTCAGTCTCATGGCAGGATTCGCATCGTTCATTCTGTAGTGCTGATTTTATTGCAATGCATACTCCTGAACATCAGGAGGCATATCTGCAAACAAAAATTGATGCTGGAAGCAAAGTGTTCATGTTGATTGAGCAAAATCCCATAGGCATCGTTTCCCTAACGAACAGCATGATTGAAGACCTTTATGTTCTGCCTGAATATCAAAATCATGGATATGGCTCCGACTTGCTTCACTTCGCCATTTCCGAATGTTCTGATACTCCGACTCTATGGATTCTCGAAAATAATCAACGCGCAGAAAGGTTATACCGAAGAGAAGGTTTTAAGGAGACAGGGCGAAGGAACGTCATTACAGATGGACTTGACGAAATCGAATTTGCATTATGCTGACTTATCCCGGCCTCACGCCCGGCCACACTTCATCAATGAAGCGCTGCCGTGGCTTTTTCTTTTTCTGCTCCCGCTGAGCGTCCCAAGCCCGCAGGCGGAGGAAACCCAGCATGTCCATTTCGTCGATTTCCTTCATCCGCCAGCCGTTCTTCATCAGTTTGTTATAGGTGGCGTAGATGTATTCCGGCAGGGTCAGGCTTCCTGCGGGATCGTCACTTCCGAATTCTCCGCTTCCGCCAGAATCTGTTCCGCTTCCTGCACCGCCGGAATCGTAGGGAAAGTGTCCAGCACCTCCGTGGTCTGGGTCTGGGTGGCCATTCGTTTTGCTTTCAAATTACGAAAGATGAATATAAGCACTTGAGGTCGCAATCTGCGACCTCAAGTGGGGAGTATGGCGGTCGCAGATATTCACTGCGGGGAAAGGTTGTTTCAATGGAGCTGAATAATCAGTAATATACGAAAAAGAAGAAAAACGTGAAACACAGTACATCTGTGTGCAAAATGCTTTTGGCTCTTGGCTTTTTTGATACAATAATATAATACGCATCCTGTGTGGGGGAGGATTTTCTTATGGAGAGCTTAGGGCAATGCATTTACGCATGGATGGAAGCGAAAGATCTTAACGTTGCCCGACTGTCGGAGAAGCTTGGATTTAAAAGTAAAACATCCATCTTTCGCTTACTGCACGGACAAAGCAACGAATATTCCCGTGACCGGTTTTACCATGCTATAGAAAATGAACTAGACGAAGCATGGCGCACACGCTTCCGCACGGCGCTACTCACGGAACGGATTGGCTCGCAGCGTCACTCCCTGCTGCGGGAAATAGATCACTGCCTGTTTACGAGATACGAAAAAGACAAGGCCCTTTTTGGCAGTGTTCCGAAGTCGGAGAGGGATACCATTCTGATCCTAGGCTGCCCGTGGGCTTCCACCTTTTCTTTGGTGGATCAATGGCTGGCGGAGTCCGCGGATGTGCGGGTAATTCATTATTTCACACGGTGGGAATTACTGACGTCGGATGGGCTGCTTCCCGGGCTGATTGGGCATATCACTGCTCTGCGCTATCAGGCGGTATTGGTGGACCAGGACGAAGTAAAGTCACTGCCGCTGCCATGGAATATCGCACTGCGTACGGAGGACGAGTTGACCCGAATCATGCTGATGTGTGAAAAAACCGCTGCATGGGATCGCATGGCCAATGGCAGTGCATGGCTATTAGCTTTGAATAGCCAATTGGCCCATCTTCCGCTAACGCCCCTTTATCGGTTTGATCAGTTGAAAAGCGTTAGTGATTACAAGGCATTTACACAGCAGAACTACAAAATGGAGTACAACCGGAAAACACTGATCATCAAGCCCACTCCGGGCATGCAGATGATGCCTGCCGACGTGGTAGAAAGCACCTTTCTTGATTATCTCGTTCACAATATAGAGCCCGTTGCCATGGCCCAGGAATCGCTGATTTACACGTTTGAAAAGAGGGTGAGGAATTTTTACACATGCAAAAAGCCCCGCCTTCTTGTTCTGTCCGTGGACGCTATGACGCGCTTTGCCCGCACCGGCCTGATGGACGACCAGTTTTTCGCTTTCCGACCTTATATAAAGGGGGAGCGGATCAGAGTATTCATGATTTTACAGGAATTCTCCCGGCGGGCGGGTGTGACGCTTCGTTTTCGGAAGGGCGACAGCTGGCCGATTTCGGTGGAAGTTTACAAGGACTTCGGCGCGCTGTTTTATCCCAGCTCTACCAGTTACAACACCGATCTGAGTAACTACCGAGAACTGTTACTGCCAGGGCAAGAATTTGCTAATTTGATGTTTCAGTTTGCCGAGGAATTGCTGTTTGCCAACCCGCCCGAGGAAAGCGTGGATGATACATTTGCCTTCTTCATCCGGGAGGCGGAAAGAGATGGAAAAATTTAGTTTTGAAACACAGTTTCCCTGTGTGCAAATTAGTTGCGTAATTGGGGAAATGATTGCTATTATTTATGTATTCAATAAATCGCATAGGAAGGAGCTTGAAACAATTACGTGACAGACCGCGACATAGCAAAGCGAGCCCCTCCTACAAGCAGGCCAAAGGCAGGATCAGGCACTGAGCCGGAACAGCCTGCGGGGGAGCATCGTTTACATTCGTGAGTTCTCTCGGGCGAAGCAGATCAAGCGCATACTTCTGAGTGATAACCTTTATCTCGTCCGCAAAACGATGGGGCCGCAAGATATATGGCCAGAGGGGGGTGTAAATCTCGCCGGTTAAAGAGGATGTTCCAGATAGCGGTCTGCAGCATCTTGCAAGGAGCAATCATGGCTTTCTTGTGTCTACGGTGTGATTGAATCCGACGATAGGATAGTTGGCACCATATAAAAATGCGGGGTTTGCCGCTATACAGCCCCGCCACTTACATCCTCGGGTTCTGTAGTATACTGAGGTCTTCAGGATAAGTATAGAAAACAAACTTACAATGCGAAACAGCATTCGGGTTTCATACCCCCATTGGCGATTTTCGCAGAAAGGCGGATTAAAAAAATGAAAAAGTGGCTGTTTATGTGTTTGTGCTCTCTGATTGTTTTGGGAATGATAATGAATGTAGCCGTAGCAGATGGTGTTGAACCCAAGGAACCAACAGAACGGGCTGTAACTCTGGAAGGTGGAGACTATGGTTTCGCTGATGCTCCGGAAATAAACGTAGGAGTATTCTACCATATTGAAAAGGATGATCATGTTAACCAGTACAGAAAGATCAATCTACCAGAGACGGGTACATATCATTTTTATATGAGAAATATGTCTGATGACAGTTTCGGAATCAAAATTCGTGATGTTTATAACAAAGACATTACCAGGGTTAGCAATCACGGCCGTGCGCCATATATTGTAGAGCTGGATTTGGAGGCCGGAACCTATTATTTCAAAGAATCCAGCGGCGGTTTTTATTCGTGGTTCCCAGCAGAAGCGTATTTTGCAGTATGCTCTCCTTCCCGTCATGCAGGCGATCTTAGTGACTACGAAGTGATTCAGAAACCCACATGTACCGAGCCTGGCTATCAGGCTCAGCACTGCCTGCTGTGCGGCGGAGAAGCGAATATTGTGGAAATACCCGCTACAGGTCATATCGCCGGGGATGCCATTGTCGCCCGTTCGGCCACCTGTACCCAGGATGGAGAAAGCTACATTCGCTGCGCTGCTTGCGGCGTGGAAATGGAAACTCAGGTTATTCCTGCCACGGGTCACGTTCCGGGAACGGAGGAAGTATTCCAGGAGGCAACTTGCCTGACTCCAGGTATCAAGGGCGTCAAGTGCGTGACATGTGGCGCAATCCTGTCTCAAGAAGAAATTCCCACGACGGGACATAAGGCTGGCGTGTGGGTGGATATTAAGCCCGTCACCTGTCTGGCTGATGGTCAGCGGGCTCAACGCTGTAGCGTATGTGGCGAAACCTTGAATACAGAGATAATGCCCGCCTTCGGCCATAGCCCCATGGAATGGCAGATCACCAAGGAGCCTGACTGTCTCACCAACGGACGGCAAGAAAAGAAATGTGCTATTTGCGGCGCTGTGCTGGAAACCGAAGCAGTTCCCGCACTTGGCCACAGTTATTCCGAATGGGAAGTGGTCAAGCAGCCCTCCTTGTTCAGCGAAGGCGTTCATAAGCGCCATTGCTTCAATTGCGGCGAGGAGTTTACCGAAAATTATCGTTAATCATCCGGCCATGCGGAGCAAGTCTTATTGCGGGAGCAAAATCGTTTGATCGTTTTTCAATCAGGATGAGCGCATCGAAAAGGTGCGCTCATTTTCATGCCATGGCCGGAGTTAGGTATAAGCCGCTTTTACCGCGGAAGAACACAAAACATGAAAAACGAAAGATTTGGATTTTGAATTGAAAGTCGCTCGTGATGATCGCAATCAATCACCTTGGAAAATGCGGCTATGATATCCGTGCGTGCCCTGTGTATGATAAAATCAGCAAAAAACTGGAAGGGCATTTTCAACTCCTGCCTGCAAAGGCCGCGGCAGCAACAAGCGTAGCGGTCAAACGGATTATGGATCGAAAGACAATCCCTGCCTTGCGGTTTTATCAAAAAGGAATATATTACAAAACTTCCGTGACTTCCTTTGGCGAGATAGGCATTAACAAGGAAAAACTGATTGCGCATAAGTATCTGAATCCTAATCAGGGATATGATACTGGCGCTGGCTTGCTGTATAGGCTGGGCTTGACAACACAGATCCCCAATGAGCGCCTGATTGCGACAAATGCGGCGCGGGAATGTGTGCGGCGGGATGAAAAGCTGAATGTTTTCATCTGTCCGCCCAAAACAAAGATAACGGCAGACAACAAGGCATATCTGCAAACGCTGGATGCGCTGGAGCAAATGGATCATGCGCCTATAGATGCGGAGGAGCCGTATCAAACGCTTGCGGATCACATTCAGCGCCTTCATCTGCAATATGGTATGTTATTGTCCTTGGCGGATCAGTATTATCCGCAAAGAACGATTATGCAGCTTGCTCATACTGCTGCGAAAGGAGGCATGAACCCATTTGTTCATCAAAAAGCTAATCCCCGGCAACTATGTTTTCGTGTGCCCCTGACCACGCCATAGCCGTGTACCTTTATGCTTCTGGAAGCCTTTATTTTCAACATTCATAGGTCGTGTATGTTTCTGCATAACGCACAGACCGGAAGCCTGCAGTTTCCTGTCACTTATTATTCAGCTTTGTATTTTGTCCCTCTCCCGGTTCCGGTCACTGTGATATACCCATTCTGCACAAGTCTGTTCAGAATTGTCACTGCCTTTGATTTGCCGAATCCGGTTGCTTCCACGACAACAGAACTGGGCATTTCCCTGTTTTTCAGCAGCTGATATACCTTCTGCTCGTCCGGCAGCAGATCGCATTTTCCCTGTAAAACCGGCAAAATGATACATATGGTATTTTCTGTGATTGAAAACGATGGTTTGATCACGCTTCCCTGATAGGCCTCATTGATCCTGCGTATTCCTGTTCCGAATTTTTCAATCAAATGGAGTCTGTAGAACACATTGCCTATGATAGGATTCCTCAGGATGGATATACCGCCCCTCAGGTATTCTTCCTCACTGATTCCCTTTGGCAAACCGCCCGGAGATGTAATCTGGATTTTATCGTGAAACATTGCTATGTTGATTTGCGAATTCACATCCCATGTCCTGTGAACCAGTGCGTTTGCTGCTGCTTCACGGAAAGCTTCCTCAGGAATCAGTGAGATCTGTTCCCGGGCACTGCCTCTGATCTGCTCATATTCATAGTATTTCCGGAACATTCCCAAAGCAGAATCAAATTGTTTCAGAATGGAAGTATGCTCATATGTCTCCCGGTCAAGAATGATGTTGATGCTGTCCCCAAAGCGGACCGCGTCAATCCCGGGAAACCCATTTCGGTCAGCGAGCAGTTCACCTGCCTTATTGAAACCGGAACCTTCCCTGTATAATTCCAGGGTTTTCAGGGTATCTTTGGTAAATGAATCAATTTGCAGGACATTCTTCAGCTTTTCCTCGAGAATCTGAAATGACAGGGACTGATCCGACGCAGGAAGTTCCTCATAAGAGGAATTCTGGCCTTCCAGAATGAGCCTGGCCAGTTCAAGCCGGTCTGCAGCAATCAGACGCAAAATCAACCGCAAATATTTACGTTCGTTTTTGCGTCCGTTCTCGGACAATACCCATACTTCAGGCAATAAAGCCAACAGACAACAACCAACAAAGCCAACCGATTTCTGGCAAAAGAGCCAACAGACAGGCTGGGTCGCTTGTACGCACAACCGTGCCAGACCGACAAGTAAACCGTTGGGAGCAACCCCCTCGATCGCCGGAAGGCCCAATAATCAAAGGGTTCAGCGGTGTAAACAGTTGGATATATTGTCTTTGTTGTCAGAGCACATCGTTCACATCGATGGGGTCACTGGTTCGAGTCCAGTACAGGCCACCACAATTTGTCCGAAAACGTAAAGTTTTTGGACATTTTTTATATCTTAGAATCGCTTGTGTGGCTTCAGAAAGCGATTTTTGACATATAAAAGGGACTTTCCCCTCAGATTTCCGCTAATTTGGGCAATTTGGGCAGACTGATCCCTTCGAATCTTTGGATCAGGCTTTTGACGCCCCCGCAAATTGTGATCGCCCGGCGGATATCATATCCCAGAAAGCTGAGTGCGTATTCGGCTGTCACTTTTTCTTTGCCCTTGCACAGGAAGTACCCGGCGCCATCATAGTGTTTCATCGTTCCGAAGGGATGCTCGCTGG
>CACWXY010000089.1 GCA_902764915.1 uncultured Eubacteriales bacterium
GCAAGAGTGGAGAGCGGAAACGGGAACGGGGCGAACCTTCGGGCATCGAAGAGCGTATCTTCCAAGCGTCTGGAAAAACTGCCGGAAGGCGCACAGCTGTCCGTGATCTCCCAGGACGACACCTGGGCCAAGGTGGAATACACGGGCATCAAGGGATACGTAAAAAAGGAATTCCTTGTCATGGAAGACGAGGCCATGCCCGGTATATCTCCCGGCGGAGATACGCTCACCCTCACACTGGACCGCGCGGTCTGCCTGAAGATCTATGAGGCCTGCGCCATGGCGCTGGGACTGGGGGTGGGATAATGGATATTCTGCATGACTGGTTGCCCATCGGGATTTCCCTGATGGCGCTGATTTTTACGGCAGTCACGTTTATACGCGCTTCCCACAGGGAGACAGGAGAGCATGCTATGGAACGGGCGACCATGATCGCAGATCTGCGGTATATCCGCCAGGCCATTGAGGATATGAAGGTAGAGTCCAAGGTCCTCAAGGAGGATATGCGGACGATGGACCTGCGGCTTACTTCTGTGGAAGCATCTGCGGCGAGCGCACACAAGCGCATGGATGAAATGATCAAGGCGCTTCGGGGAGAAGGAGGATTGCTATGAGAGGAACGATGAAGGAGAAGCTGACCAGCCGGAAGTTCTGGGTGGCGATAACAGAGTTTGTGACCATGCTGATCATCGCGCTGGGAGGCACAGCGGAAGGCGCGGCCCAGGTGACAGCGCTGATCATGGCGGGTGCCGGCGTGGTGGCGTATATCATTGGAGAAGGCATGGCGGATGCCGCAGGCGTCGAAAAGGACTGGAATGAATGAGAAGTTTATGATGCTGTGGCTGACAGACATTCTTTTCATATTCGATCGACAAAGGCTGACACGACTTGAAACGAATCATATGAATGATCTTAGGGTCAAAAGGTCATCCTTAGAGCGCACTATCACCATCAGTTCGACCTTTTACATAGTCTGTACAGAACCGGTTCCGCACCTTTAAAACATCACACAAACATAAGGAAAATCAACGTTTTCAGGGCAATCTGTGGTATAATAAGGTATCGCATCAAAGGGGGCTCCGAAGATGTCCTTCCGGAAAAATGATACCCAGCAGATCTCTTTTTCCGACAGTCTCTACGGACTGACTGAACGGGAGAAGAAAGCTCTGGAGAAGTCATGGGCAAAGGTATTTGCTGATGAGGTCTTTCCATCGATTAATGAAGATCGATTCCGCGTTTTATACTCGGAAAAGGATTCCCGGCCAAATACGCCGGTCAACATTATCATAGGAGCCTTGGTGCTGAAGGAGTTGTTCGGACTGTCCGATGATGGTGTCGTGGAAACGCTGATGTTTGATCACCGCTTCCAGTATGCGCTTCATACCACCAGCTTTGAGGAACAGCCTTTAAGTGATAAGAGCCTTTCCCGCTTTCGGATTCGTTGCTATGATTATGAGAGCACCCACGGAGTGGATCTGTATCATGACTGCGTCAAGGATCTGGCAGAAAAGACTGCCAAGATGATGAAGATCGATGGACGTATTCGGCGGATGGATTCCATGATGCTGGAAGCAAACATCCGAAAACTGAGCCGAATGGAACTGATCTACACATGCATTGCTAAACTGGTACGCTGGCTGAACAAGAATGGACATGCGGATCTAATCCATGGAATGGAGCATTACTGTGATCCCAATGATTTCAACCAGGTTATTTATCATGCTGCCGGTGCAGAAGTCGATACGAGGATGGATACGCTCCTCAGCGATGCAGATTCATTATTGAAGTCCTGTCAGGGGAAATACGAAGACATCACAGAATACCAGTTGTTCGTCCGATGCCTGTCGGATCAAACCATCGTTGAAAATGAGAAACGCCGCCTGAAGGGAAAGCAGGATGGCGGAATAAATTCTGATATGCTTCAGAATCCATCCGATCCGGAAGCAACGTTCCGGAAGAAAGCCGGGAAAGAGCATCGCGGATATGTCGCTAATTTCGAAGAATCTGTTGGCGAAAACGGATCCGTTGTAACGGACTATGCTGTGGAGCAGAACAATACCGGTGACAGCGTTCTGCTGAAGAACCATCTGAATCAGATGGACAAGCAGGAAGAGAAAGTGATCATGATCGCCGATGGTGCCTACAGCGGGACGGAGAATCAGGCACTGGCAGAGGAAAAGAATGTTGAACTGATTACCACCGATCTTACCGGAAAAGATGTGGATCCTATCTTCGCTGATTTTGAGTTCAATGAAGACGGAACCCGGGTAATTGCCTGCCCCGTTGGAAACCAGCCCAAAGGATGCACCTATATAAAGCAGAGCGGCATGTGCCGGGTATCCTTCTTCCCTGATCAGTGCCAGAGCTGTCCACATCGGAATGAATGTCAGGCAAAGCTTCACAAAAGAACAGCGATCGTCATGGTTTCTCTGAAGAAACGTGATCGGGCTCAGCACCAGAAAGAGATGAAAAACGGCAAATACAAGCTCTATGGCAAGATCCGGAACGGTGTGGAAACAGTTCCATCAATTCTCAGAAATGTCTACCATGCAGATCGGGTCCGAGCCAGAGGAACAATTCGAATAAGTTTCTTCACAGGATGCAAATTAGCGGCATTAAACTTCCGAAAGCTCTTCACATACAGGAAGGGCTTGGGACGCTATGCCCAAAATCCACTGCTGGTTCCTCAAATAACATGATATTGAGGAAGAAACTTCACTGAATCCGGTGATTTGCATCCATATTTGTAGATTTTCGGTTTTCAGAACTTCTCTTCTTTGGAAAATCTCTTATGCTTGTGTGAAATTCTCAAAGTTCAACGATACCGGCTTGAACCGTAAAGGGTCTTTTGACCCTGACATCATATATATGCAAAACTTATAAGGAAACAATGAGAGCAGTCAAAGCGTCATCAGCATACATATGAATATGTGGGAGGCATGTATGGAACTGTATTCGATTCATGTGCGTCAGTAAGTGGAGCTGGTTAAAGTTCAATAATCTGTGTTCCGCGATTACCTTCTGCGCGGCCCATACAGTTTTGAATGCCCAGAATTCTTCCTGTGTCAGAGTGTGGTTTCTGATTTCTTCCAGGCAGCGGGGACATTTGTTCAAAAACCCGATTCTGAGATGCAGAAATTGTTCTATCCTGTGCTGTGTAATTCGCTGCGGGCTGTTCGCAGGATCCTGAAGAGCTTCGATTGCGCTTTTTACAGCAGCGAGTCTGTCTGCATCCTCCTTCACCCAGTCTAACGGCGGCATGCCCCCGTAGGCAGCACCGGGAATGCGTGTGGATGATCTGGCCCTGGGGTGCAGAATGGAAAGAACTGTGCTGACCGATGTGTGCAGGAGAGAGGCAATCTGACGGTATGGTACTTGCTGGGATGCCAGCTGCCGTACCTCTGCATGCAGTTTTTCAGAAGATGACAGAGAGCCTGTGGGCATTGTTCCCAATACCTCCGGAGGGATATGAAGAAAGAAACCAAGAATGCATGCACTGTGGAAATCGTTTGCCTGCCCGGTGTACAGCTTCTTGAACGGCACCGCCTCCTTGAGATGAAAATCAGGCAGTATACAACAGGCTTCAGACAGATCCTTCATCAGCTGCTGCAGGCGATGACATCGTCCCGTTGGCAGCGAATAGCCCGCCCTGATGAACTGACTGGTCCAGAATTCCCGGATATCAATAGGGTGGTCCAGGCATAGCGGGGCGGTAAATACCTTCTGTTCATAGACAGCCAGCTCCCGCTCAAACGTATTTTCACAGATCTGTGTTGCTACAGAGGATAGTTCGGGATCCTGTTCTGCGTTCGCACGTGTTGCTCCATACATTTCGGTGGATTCCGTTGGCTGGTTCTTTTCATGGCTCCCTACATGGCTCTCTGTATGGTTTTCTGTATTGTTCCCTACATGTTCCTCTGTATGCTCCTCCGCAATCACATCCTCTGCGGTTTTCAGCGTCACATACTTCTGCTGTTCCGAGAACAGATCGACTTCTCTCAGAAAACAGCCATGCGCAGGGCAGATCCGAAGGCCGGGAAGCTGACATGTGCGGTGCCAGTAAGTCTCACCGTATTCCACTTTGTCAGCAGCGGCACACAGGGGACAATATCGAAGCCTGTGGTTCTGCTCGGATACCCATCCAACGGTGTGCAGCTGTTGATTGAGATAGGGATCACCGCGGGAAACGGACCGAAAAGCCTTCTCCCGGCTGTCAGCGTGAAGGAATCTGCCATAACAGGGAAACATGGTGTGTTGCAGGATGATTTCATCCCAAGAGAGATGTGCCGTCATATGACGGACGACGTCATCTGTATACGCGTTTATGAACTGCACGGATATATGGGGAGAAGAAAATGCATACAGGTCCCTCAGCACGTATACCTGTCCGATATAGCCGGCCTTCGTGGCGTAGCGCGCCAGCCAGCTGAAAACCAACTCATCGGGATATGGATCAGGAAAGCAGCCGATCATACATCAATCTCCTTAATCAGATCCTGGTTTTGCAGTAACTGGACAATGGAAAGATGGCAGTTTTTCGTTTCCTGGATAAGCCCCGCCAGTGAGCGACATTCTGCAGCAGGAGATGAATGGCTTGTGCGGTTCAACCGGCTGTGCCCGCCGACGGAAGATGTTCCCCGGGGCTGGGATCGGGTTGTATGAATATGTATGGATGACATCCGTGACTGATAGGCCGCCTGAAGGGCAGCCATGTCCAGGGCCTCGGTCTGATGCAGTATGGCGATTTCCTGTGCGTCGTGGATCAGGGAAATCAGAACGCCCACCAGCCCGCCTGTGTGCTCATACAGCCATCGGATAAGCGCTTCTGTGCTCTCTATGGGCTTCCGGACAAAGCTGTATGTCAGGAGCAGATGGCAGACGCTGTGGAAGTAGTCGTCAAAGGGCAGGGGATCAAATCGCAGTCCGGTGGTTCTTCGGGCCAGATGAATGGCCTTCTCAAAGAACAGGATGCATTCCGGTGTGCCCACCAGACAGATGGAAATGCCGCTGCTGTTGATGAGCTGTGTCAGTGTGGCAATCAGCATGTTTCCGTTCCTGTGGGCAACCACGTTCTGGATCTCATCAACAATCAGGAGTCCGATGTGGTTGAGAGCGGCCTGGGAAACCGCGCCGATCAGCATGTCGGTTGTGGCCTTGGCGTGGACAGCCATGGGATAGTACGCTGTACCGATTGCCTCATCCACAGCGCGCAGGATCTCATGCAGCATGTTCTTGACGGAGCAGTCAAATGGACACTGAACAGACAGAACAGGGATTACCTTGCAGAACGGGTGCTCTGTGACAATGACCCGCCTTCCGTTAAGCAGAGAGATGGTGCGCTCAATCGCAGAGCTTTTCCCAATGCCGGACGGACCGATGATGGTGAAGCTGTCCGCCCCGCCGATAATCCCTCTGGATTCCAGGCCAATGGTGGTCCTGTGGTTCTCAAGCTGCTGGAGGGTTGCCAGCCGGGTACCTTTTTTCTGCAGAGACCGCAGGAGCGAAGTGTACATTTTTGTATAGATTTCCATGGACATGACAGAAGGAAAATAGATGTCGTAAAAGTCTGACAGTGCCAGAAGACGCTGAGAAGCATCTGCCCAGCGGATGTCTTCATCATATTCCGGCAGTACGGTGAGCGCCTGGAAAAGATTTTCTCCTGTCAGTATCGAGGGCATGGAGGACGCTGTTTCACAAAGCTGCATAGGACGTTTCCTTTCATGGAGTGAAGTATTTATTGGCTGCTGTGAGTATTGACTGTGTGCGTTTCATGTGCCGCGGTGACTGGCTGAGAAAAGACGGAATCAGAAATCATACTCCTCAGAATGCATATCGAGGGGTGCTTCAGGCGGCTCGCTCTGAGGAAAACACAGGGCATCAGGTGTGTCTGCCATGCCGCTCATGAAGTCAATGTGGTCAAGTGTACGCTGCCGCTCTCTTGCTGAGCGTATGTTGTGGATATCAGCAGCGTTTCTCGGCATGCTCCTTTTTCCATGTTCTGCTTCTGTCTTTGCTTTTGTCTGTGCATCTGCATTTGCTTCTGTCTGTGCATCTGCATCTGCTTCTGCCTGTGCTTCTGCCCTGACGGTTCTGCTTATCATGCTCTGCATCGCCTGATCCCGGATGGTTTCGATGTATCGGGCAAGATTGATCTTTGCCTGCAGCTCCTCCTCTTCGGCAGCGTTGACCAGTTTCTTCTGATCCTGCTTCATCCTGTCGACCTCCTCGACAGAGTGGTGCATATACCGGGATTCAATCAGCGTGAAAGGTGTGTAGACGCCTTTTTCAACCAGCCATACCTGTGCGACATTGTCCGGATTGTATGCCACCGTCACCTTGCTGCCCTGCAGAAACTGTTCTGTGAATCCCTCAGCCTTATATCGCATTCTGTTGACGGTGAGCCCTGCACGGGAGAATGTGCCGATTGTTCTGGGAAGCAGGGTCAGCATGACGGTCTTTTCGTCCGCGCTGATCAGATTACAGCCTGCTCTTCTGGTTCCCCAGGCATAGATGGTATGGGCACAGGGCCTGACCTGCGCTTTCAGCATGGCTTCGGTGTATGGATGATTCTCAACGATCCTCTGACTGTTATAGTACAGGATGCACCGGATGATGATCTGCTCGAACTCGTCCATGGTCAGGCAGGCGTCCTTCCGGTAATCGTGGGCACCGCGCTGCTGAAAGTCCGGCATGATCACACCATGCCCTTTCAGGTATGTCTTGAAGCTGCTCTGGATCAGATCAAACAGCTTTTCAACGTTCCCCTTCAGATCGGGTCGATACGCGGGAAGATTGATGATCCTGACGCCCAGCTCCGTGATCTGTGCCAGCGTTTCGCATTTGTATTCACTGCCCTCATCCGTGACGAATACACCCGGCAGCCTGTGTGACGGCCAGGCGTCCTTTTCGATGGCGATCCCGCGCTCCCTGCACCATTTCACCTTGTCTGCCAGTATGCACCGCATCAGGTTCCTGACACTGTACATGCCCCCTTCCCATTGCAGGGAATATCCGGTACACAGAGAAGAAAAGCCATCGACTGCCGCTGTGAATATGGGCCTTCCCACGACCTGCATGCCCTCATTGACCAGGTAAATATCGCAGATGGTCGCATCCAGCATGGCGGTGCCCACAAACGGCGTGAATTCCTGCATCCCGTCTCCCAGCAGTGGACGGTAGTCCCGCTCATAGGCCTTGATGCCTTCCCGTGAGATGTAATAGGTCTGCAGTTTGTTGTAGTGCCTGAGCGGAACTGATGAATGGTGGGATGGTCCGGGAGAATATTGCCGTTGATGTCGCAGTACTTCTCCTTGATCATGAACGCGTAGGCTTCCGTCAGGGTGTTGCGATTCCGAGTATAAAAGAACTTGTTCAGCGCCAAGCGCATGTTCTTCTGGTGCTCTGTGAGAGCATGCTCTTTCTGACGTTCCTTTGGAGCGAGAGAGTTAACATCCTGATAGATCAGGTATTGATACAGATGATCAGGTATTGATACAGATAATGCCGGACTGTCTGTTTGCTGATGCTGTTTTCCCGGGCGATGTCTGCAATCATACGGTCCCGATCTTTTCTGTGCGTCAGACATGCAAGGACAGGGGAGATCATGGTGAATCTTGCCTGGGCAATGCGATGCTGCTCGGGGGTGAGTTCCTGGTTTTCCGGATCTGCAGCAATATCTGTCTGCTCTGCCTGGCTTGCCTGTTTTTCCACGCCTGCCTGTTTTTCCATACCCGCCTGTTGCCCGCTGTCTGCCTGCTCTGCCTGCATCGCCATATCTCTATGTTTTTCCACGCCTGCATGCTTTCTCAATTCATCTTCTGTGCAATACGTGATTTTTTCCAGCTTTCGCCATTGCGGCATGCATGGCTTCAGACAGTCGATGACAAAATACTTGTCATCCTGCTGATCCAGGATGCGGAGAATTGTGTCTTTGCACGTAATAAGATGTGATAACTGATGGTCTGTTTTGCCGATACTTCTGTTCATGCCATACCTCCGTGAAAGTGTTCATCTGGTTTTCTCGCCATGCATCATGAGCGGCTCCGACTGCCTCGATAAGGCTTTTCTGCTGCTGGATGAATATACAAGCGCCAAATGATGCTATTCTGTGCGCGAAAAGGCCTGCCTATGATTCACAATCCAACAGCAGCCATTGTTCTGGAAAAATCATTTTGCTGGCGGCTTCTGCTTTTTTGCTTTCTCTTCTGTTTTCTCCTCCTTTCCTTTTTTCTCGGTGATGATTTTCCAATCCGAAATGCCGTGGGCTGCCCAGTAGTCTCTGGATATGTCCAGCTTCCGCAGAACACGAATATCTTCCAGGTGTGCACGCGGAACACACTCTCTGATGGCCTTTGTATCATCTGGCGTGCAGACGAGAAAATCAGAGCTGTACTTTGTGCCGATAATCGGAATGTTGCATTCAAAAGAGCACACGGAGGGATTCATCTCCAGAAGCTGTGCATATGCCGTCATGATCGGGTTGTATAAAGTGCATGGTTTTTCACATTTGGAAAAGCTTCTC
>CACWXY010000090.1 GCA_902764915.1 uncultured Eubacteriales bacterium
AGAAACTCAAGGGATGTATATGCTCATGTATAAGAGCTTTCATTCCTTGAGTTATATTTGCTTTGGTCTCTTCTTATTTTGTTTCGTGAAATCGCCCTGCAGGTTCACTTCATTTTTGAAATCGTTGAATCCCCTCTCACTGCTGCTTTCTCAACATTGACATCGTTCCTATTTTCATTAGAATAGAACCGGATCACGCATTACTGAGAGGAGGCAACCGCAATGTCTGAGGCATTGAAAATCATACAGGATCCTACCCTTACCTATCGTCAGGAACTGGTGGGTCTGGCTCGGCTCGGTGAGAGTACAGATGACAGTCTGCGCTACTCCGATGCCTATTACGCCGCGAAAAAAAAAGGCGCGCTCTGTGACCTGAATGAAGGTGTCATGCCCTTCCGTCCCCGTTATATCTGTCCTGACTATGAAAGGCTTTTTGAAAAAGGCTGTGCATTCCTTCAGCTGGATCCTCCAAAAGATCTGCTGGAAGCCGTGAATGTTCTGGAAATCTTCTACTGCCATGTCCCGTCCATTACCACGTATCCTGTCTATCTTGGCGATCTGGATAAACTCCTGGAGCCTTTTGTCATCAAAGAGGACCGCGCATATGCAAAAAAGGTTCTCCGTCTGTTTCTTCGCAATATTGACCGGATACAGACAGACTCTTTTGTCCATGCGGATATCGGTCCGGAAGACAGCGTAACCGGCCGGATTCTCCTGGAGCTTACGGAAGAAATGCAGTTGGCCGTTCCCAATCTCACCCTGCGCTATGACCCGGAAAAGACCAGCGACGATTTTGCCCGCGCCTGCGTACAGTGCATGCTGAAGACCGCCAAGCCATCCTTTGCCAATCACCGGATGTTTGTCAGAGAATGGGGAGAAAAGTATGCGATTGCTTCCTGCTATAACGGGCTCATGATTGGCGGAGGCGGTTTTACACTGCCTCGGATGCGTCTATTCGAGTGTGCTCTGGATGCGAAAGATCCTGAGGATTTTCTGAACCGCGAGCTTCCCAAATATATTGATCTGCAGCTGGAGTACATGGACAAGCGTGTCAGGTTCATTGTCGAGGAGTCCTCTTTCTTTAAGACCAATTTCCTGGTTACGGAAGGATTTGTGCATCAGGAAAACTTCATCGGCATGTTCGGCGTTGTCGGGCTCGCTGAATGCTGCAATCACCTGCTGGGAATCACAGATAAGAAACACGGTTTTGGGATGAACGAGGAAGCCACAAAGCTTGGCATCCGTATCATGGATGCCATTGAAAAGCGCGTCTCCGAACATATAGCACCCTACTGCGATGCTTTTGATCACCACTATCGCCTGCACGCACAGGTTGGCATTGATACGGACGGAATGGATGACTCCCCCGGCACCCGCATTCCCATCGGTGTGGAACCAACCATGCTCGAGCAGCTCGAAGTCAATGAGAAATTCCATCCATATTTTCCCACTGGCACCGGCGATATCTTCAAGTTTGAAGAAACCTATCTCCAGACTCCGGATGCGATTCTGTCCATCATCAAAGGTTCGCTCTCCCGGGGACTTCGCTATTTTTCCGGATACCTGGAAAACAATGATGTGGTTCGCGTAACCGGCTATCTGGTAAAAAAGAGTGAGATCGAAAAACTGCGTGCCAGAAAACAGTCACTGAATCAGGTAACACTCTACGGTATGGGCGCCCAGGACGGCGGTCATGCTCTGGATCGAAGGGTACAGCATCATGAGGAAAGCACCTGTCAATAAAATCATACCTTTTTCCAATGTGGACGGTCCGGGAAACCGGACCTCCCTCTTTTTTCAGGGTTGCCCCTTTAACTGCATGTTCTGCCATAATCCGGAAACCATCCATCTCTGCTCACACTGTGGCCAATGCGTTGCCAGGTGTCCGGTGCATGCACTTTCTGTCAGCACGGATGGTCATGTCATATGGGACCGTGCAGCCTGTGTGCAGTGCGATACCTGTATCCGTGTGTGCCCCCATGACGCCTCCCCCCGCGTGGAATGGATGACGGTTCCGGATGTACTCCGCTTCATTCAGAGAACACTACCTTATATTGATGGTATTACCACCTCCGGAGGAGAGTGTACCCAGTACATGGATTTTCTGCTGGAACTGTTTTCACAGGTGCAGTCCCTGCACAAATCCTGCCTGATCGATTCCAATGGCTCCTTTGACTTTGCCGCGGATCCGCGTGTGCTTGCGGTATGTGACGGCGTCATGCTCGACGTAAAGGCGGCAGATCCTGCCTTTCACCAGAAGCTGGTCGCCTTTCCCAGAGACATGGTTCTGAAAAACCTGGATTACCTTCTTTCCGCTGGCAAACTGTATGAGGTGCGTACCGTCATTTTTCCTGACCGGGATACAGACAATGAAACCACGGTTCGCTATGTTGCAAAGCATATTCAGGATCGATGTATCTATAAGATCATCCGCTATCGTCCCTATGGCGTCAGGGAAAAGTACCAGGAAATATTGGGCAGAGAAGAAACCGAGAAGGACTACGCTGCGCGTTTTGCTTCCCTTGCAAGGCAGCTCGGTGCAGCAAAAGCTTATGTGGTATAGCATCTGTCAGGAAATGATCCCTCTGATGGCATCAAGCAAAAAAGAAGCTGCAGACGCAGCTTCTTTTTGCTTGATTCGAATTCGATCAGTCGTCCAGTGTAAAGGCAGGAACTTCATCCACAGATGTCGGAACAACCAGTTCACCGGAGATGATGGCAGCCTTGGCAGCCTCTACCTTCTCAAGAACGTCAGCGGGGATATGGTCACCAGTGGTAGCATAGCCGATAGCACCGTCAGCTACAGTGTAGTGATGTTCGCCGCCTACGAAATTGCCTTCCTTCACGGACTTGGCAATATCCACAGCACCCGTGCCTGTTTCCTTCAGAGCAGAGCTCAGAACGCAATTGAGGCCGGTAACAGCAGCCTGGTCAGAGTCAACGCCGATACCCCAGATGCCTTCTTCCTCGCAGGCATTGAGCATGCCCAGACCCGTACCGCCAGCAGCGTGATAGATTACGTCAGCGCCATTGGTGATCATGTCCTTCGCAGCGGTATTGCCGCCAGCAATATCCGTAAAGGCATTGGCATTGTACTGAAGGATCTTGGCTTCGGGGCAGGCTTCCAGAACACCCGCGCAATAGCCTACACCAAACAGGTTCATGGTCTCAGAAACCATGCCCTGGATGTAGCCAACGGTCTTGGTCTGGGTCATATAACCCGCAATCAGGCCCACCAGATAGGAGCACTGTTCCTGGGCAAAGGTAAGACAGGCCACATTGGGAAGATCGATGGATGCATCATCCACGATGGCAAAATACTGCTCAGGATTGTCCTCAGCGGCTTCACGGGTAGCGTCCGCCAGCATGTAGCCCACGCAGATAATCAGATCATACTCTTCATCAATAAAGGTATTGATGTTGGTCTGATAGTCCGCATCGGTCTTGCTCTCCAAGTACTGCACTTTAAAGGAAGGATCTTCTTCTTCCAGCTTTTTCAGGCCTTCCCAGGCAAACTGGTTGAAGGACTGGTCATTGATGCCGCCGACGTCTGTTACCATACCGACCTTGATTGTGTCCTCGGCAGAAGCGGATACCGCACACACACCGCACAGCATCATCATTGCGAGAACGAGAGACAGGAACTTTTTCATGGTCATCATTCCTCCGTTCAATGATTGAGTAATACTCTGTTGTATATTCTCATACAACATATCTTATTATACGAGTTTCGATACCATACGCAACCAGAAATACAGGAATAAGACTTAATTCTCCTCATCCAGCGCTCGAAATCCTTCGCCAAGGGCTTCAAACGCTTCTGTCACAATCATGAAAGCATGCGGATCCTCCTCCCGCACCATGTTCTTCAGGCGTGGCAGTTCGCTTCGTCCGATGACGGACAGAATCACCGGCCGATCCTGGCCGGAAAAAGAGCCCCTGGCATAAAGCAGTGTAGCCCCACGCTCCAGTTCCCGAAGAATACGCCCGGTTACTTTTTCATACTGGTCCGTCATGATATAGCATGCCTTGTCGCTGGTAAATCCGCCCATGACGGCATCGATGACTTTCGAGGAAACGTAAATGCAGATAATGGCAAGAAGTGCCTCGTTGCCGCCAATCAGTATGGCAGCCGCAACGATCACAATACAGTCCACAATAAAGAGAATGAAACCGACAGACAGAAACGGCAGGTGCTTATGCAGCATCTTTGCAATCATATCCGTTCCGCCCGTGGTCGCACCGCCGCGTATGATCAGGCCCAGCCCGACGCCAAGAACGACTCCGCCAAAGATCGTTGCCAGAAGCGGATCCTCCGTTACCATGCCCATAGGCAAGATATCAATGGACAGTGAGAACAGCAGTGTCGAAACCAGGGAACGGAATGCAAACACCTTTCCCATGCTCCGATACCCCAGGATAAACAGCGGGATATTGAGGATCAGGCTCACCATACCGACCGGCCAGCGAAACAGATGATTAAGAATGGTAGCCACACCGGTAAGTCCCCCCGGTGCGATCCGATTCGGTGTCAGAAAACACGGATATGCCATGCCGCCAATCAGGCAGCCTGCCAGAATCTGTCCATACGACCATACCCGTTCCTTGGTTATGATTTTTCCCATATTTCCCTCCTGTATTCATCGGCTTGCTGGAACGGGACGCACATCCAGTGTTTTCAGAACTGCGTCCCATTTCTGCCAGTCCAGCATGTACCGATTCATATCCTCATAGAAAGCCTTGGAATGATCCGGATGCCGCACATGATTGAGTTCATGGATCAATACAAACTCTGTGCACTCTGGCGGATACATGGCCAGCCTTGTGCTTAAGGTAATCTTCTGTGTCCTGTATCGATAGGATCCCCAGATGGAAGTTGTATTCTGCAGTGTAATGCCGCGGACCTTCACACCGAAAGTGTCTTCCCATTCCGGAAGAATGTCCCGAACCAGTGCTTCCAGCCTGGCAATCCGCCACCGCACAAACACTGCACCGCAGGGTACATTGTCTTCCCCCAGTGTCACAGGTTTTCCCAGCACCATATGTTTTTCTCCCGCTTCATAGCGGATCAGCTCTCCCTGAAATCCCTTTCGCTTTTCCTGCATCCAGCCGCTGTTTTTTTCCAGGTACTGCCTGATATCTTCTTCCTTTGCCCACCAGGGAACGCTCAGATGAAACGTTCCCCGATCCGGATAATACGACAACCGCAGATATCTGGCATTTCGTGTCGCTTGCAATGTAATCATATACCCCTGAAACTGGATATCCCGCTTCATTGCCTTCAACCCTTTCTTCGCAATACGCCTTCCCCCACAGCCCAGTCAGGGAGCATGTCATCCAGTCTTTCCCAGAATACGGGTGCATGTGTGTGGCAGAACACATGACACAGTTCATGAAAAAGGACTGTCCGCACAGCCGTTGCCGGCTTTTCCAGTAAATAGGGATTCAGCAGAATCCGATGGGAGTGCCATTCATAGGATGCCCACAGTTTTCTGCGGGGAGCAGCGATGATCTCCGGACAGTCAATGCCCAGGCCGACGGCTTCCCGCTTCACAATGTCCACTGCGCCGTTCCAGTTTATCCGCTCGTCCGGTACACTTCCGAAATATCCCTGCAGAAAGCGCAGGTCTGTACCTTCTCCGCATCCTTTCGGAATCAGCAGCAGCACGTGTTCGTTTTCTTCCTTTTGAAGATAGATCCTCCCCAGATTCTGCCGATATCGTACGATCGTTCTCACTCCATCTTCTTCCTTCCCTTGTCAAAGCAGCGCAAACAGACTATCATCCCCTCCGATTTTGCGAAAGAGAGGTTTCTTCTTCATGTGCTCAGCTCCCAGACGTCTCACCTACAACCATACGCTGTATGCCTGCTATATCGGATATATCACGCAGGCCGTTGTCAATAGCCTGGCACCTCTGCTCTTTCTGCATTTCCAGGAAGCCTTCTCACTGTCACTGGCACAGATCACACTGCTGACCACCGTCAATTTCGGCGTTCAGCTATGTATCGACTTTCTGTCCACTTTCTTTGTGGACCGGATTGGATATCGTCCCTGTGTCATAGCGGCTCACATCTTTGCCGCACTGGGCCTTTTCTGCATGGCTTGGCTTCCCTCCCTGACAGCCCCTTACGCCGGTCTCATGTTCTCGGTCATTCTTTATGCCATCGGCGGCGGGCTGATTGAAGTGCTCATCAGTCCTATCGTAGAAGCATGTCCGACCGAGAAGAAAGAAGCAGCCATGAGCCTGCTCCACTCATTTTACTGCTGGGGAGTAGCCGGAGTGATCCTTGTATCCACCGTGTTTTTCCATTTCTTCGGAACCATACACTATCAATGGCTTACCTGCCTGCTTGCGATGATTCCCGCTTTCAATACCTTCCTGTTTGCGCGCGTACCGATTTTTCCCATTGTCGGAGAAGACACCCCGCAGCTTTCACTGTCCGCACTGGTCCGCAATCGTATATTCTGGATTCTTCTCCTGATGATGATCTGTGCCGGTGCCTCTGAACAGGCAATGAGTCAGTGGGCATCCGCTTTCGCAGAAGCCGGGCTTCACCTGAACAAATCACTGGGTGACCTGGCCGGTCCCCTTGCCTTTTCTCTGCTTATGGGATCCGCACGAGCACTGTATGGTCGCTTTTCTGATCGGCTGCCCCTTCGTTCTGCCATGCTGGGATCGGCACTTTTCTGTCTTGTCTGCTATATTCTCTGCGTCACAACAAAAAGCGCCGTCCTCGCCCTTATCGGATGCGCCCTCTGCGGCTTTTCCGTAGGCATATTCTGGCCTGGCACCTTTTCTATGGCTGCGCTTTCTGTTCCTGGCGGCGGAACCGCCATGTATGCCCTGATGGCGCTGTTCGGCGACATCGGATGTTCCGGCGGCCCGACACTGGTCGGCCTTGTAGCTGCAGGAAACAGCGGTATTCTGACATACGGACTGGCATCTGCCATGATATTTCCCATTGTCATGATTCTGCTGCTTCTCAGAAAGACCAGGTAGGCAACCTTGTATAATCTTATCGCAAGACAGCGGTTTAGACAACGAACTTATTGGTTCAGGCGAAAACGCATCTGCTTTATCCGTTATGATTCGTAAGCGTAAAATAGAACCACACCTTCCGCACATGTAATGAATGCGCAATAATGGGGCATCGAGAGAACTCCCTCAATCGATGCCCCATTGTTGTG
>CACWXY010000091.1 GCA_902764915.1 uncultured Eubacteriales bacterium
TCTGCATATGACCCTGTAGCGCATTGGAATGGCAGTAAACAGGAATTGGAAGAAGTTAAAATACAGGAGAAAGGTGGACACCGGAAGCAGGATTTCACTGAGATTGCTCCCGAACTGAACACTCCCTGAAATGCAGAAATAAGTAGTCCAGTACAGAATAGCCTGCAGCAAAGAAAGGAAAGGCCCGCCGGCGAGCATGATGATCTGTCCTTTATCCGTTTCGGGTTCTTCTGCAGGAACGAAATTACCGCCTGCCGGGATAAGACCGAAGGTAAACCTGGATATGCTGATCAGCCTAGGTCCGGATCTCACAACGAACTTCCATCCTGCTTTTCCTCCGGAAATCCGGTATCCCAATGCGTGGCCTAATTCATGGAGTAAAACAGATAAGAGGCAAAAAAGCCAGATAAGAATGATTCTTACAAAGTTATACATAGATCGGCTCCTCTCAGGCGTCATATACCTCTGTTACAGCAGGACAAGAATGTTCAGCAGAATCAGCAAATGCTGAATGATATGATACAGATCCGGGATCAGCCGGGTTTCGCTCATGGAAAAAATGCGGATCGTATTGCGGAAGCAATCGTTGTACCCTTTTAGCTTTATTTCATTGGCACCGAAGATCGTGAAATACAAGTGACAAAAAAACTCCACCACAAACCAGAGAATCAGCACACCCAGCAGCACCCATTTTCCGGCAGGCAGGAGGCAATAATTCAATACCAGTGCAACCAAGTAGACACACAGCATGATGAATTCTGCGCTTTTAATTCCCATGCCCTCTACAAGAAGATATTTCCCGATTTATCGATATCCCAACAACTGAGATTTGTTAAATTGACATCCACCAGCACACACCATATTTATCAATAATGGTGGCACAACATTTACTCCATGGTAGTTCTCCGATAGGTTTGATAATTACACCCCCATCGCTCAAAACCTGAAAAGCATTATAAACCGGGTGTTCATGGGTGTTCATGGGTGTTCACGGGTCAGCGGGTGTTCATAAAAGCAATCAGATAGTAATTCGTCCTCCCATCCTTACCACTTGAATACGGCAAGCCTATTGTTTATATTCTTCCCGACGATGGCAAACACCTTTCCACGGATCGTATATTTCTTCATTTCCACGTTGTAGCTGGTCTCAGAGATCAAAGTCATGCGCGGTTCCAGCTCCAGAAACTCTTTGCCGCTCTTTGTTCCCCAGCCAAAGGTCGCGTTGGTATTTTTGACCGCATCATGATGCTTGCTGTTCTTCTCCAGAAAAGGAGAATGCAGCTCCGACAGCAGATAGCCATGCGGGAAACAGTCGCACAGCATGTTCAGACAGGTTTTGACCTGCTCTTTGCTGAAGTATTCCAAAACGCCTTCCATCACAACGAGGTACATATCGGAGGATGGAAGATTCTTTGTCCAGCCTCCGCTTAAGGCGTCCCCGTCCAGCATGACACAGCGATCCCGGTCCTCATAGACTTTCCTTCGAACCTTGATCTGATCCGGAAGATCCACATCAAACCACTGCAGCCTTCCGTTGTCCACCTGAGAAAACTTGTCATCAAAGCCGCAGCCCAGATTGATGCACACAGCATCAGGATGCTGTTTCAGAAGAGCTATGAGCTGATCCCGGAACATAATTGTTCTGGCGACCACACCCTCATGAGAGAGAAATGGATCATACTTGCTTACATCCACGCCAAGCGTGTCAATGATTTCCTTTGCTTTCAAATCTTTGATGGGCGCGCGAATTCCACATGGAAAAGCAGTGCATTGTCGGTTCCATGATGGCAGAGGAACACAGCGCTTTTGTCCGGCATGTCGGATCAACCGCCATAGAGGGTATGCCGGCGAAGCCGATCATTGACATTCTTGTCTGCCCGGATCGAGACGTTTCCCTGGAAGACTGCATTCCTGACCTGGAAAGAATCGGATACCGGAATCTCGGCGAATGCGGAAGACCGGGCCGGTATTTCCTCTCCAGCGGCGAAGAGCCCGGCAAGACCTTTTATCTTCATCTCTGCTATGAGGACAACCCTGTCGCGCAGGATCAACTGCTGTTCCTGGAGATCATGAAGGAAAGCGAAAGCCTGAGAGCAAAGTACAGATACACGAAGCATCTTCTGGAGTGTGAATACCCGGATAACCGCGAGA
This sequence comes from uncultured Eubacteriales bacterium, assembly GCA_902764915.1. Lineage (GTDB taxonomy): Bacteria > Bacillota > Clostridia > Christensenellales > Aristaeellaceae > UBA2943. Next base: position 2,152 of record CACWXY010000091.1, read on the forward strand.
TGTATCGGGAAATGAAGGGCCTGTTCATTTCCGGCGTTCTGGGCGGCTACAGGCAGGCGCTTGCTCACAGAACCTGATGATATCGAGGAGAAAAAACACAATGGCAGAAACGTCTTCCATTCGTATCGCCGCCATGACCTTCAGGCTTCACGCTCCCTTGGCGCACAGTCTGAAGGAAAAGAGGATGATCGTAAAAAGCCTTCTGACAAAACTGCGGAACACATTTCATGTCTCCGCTGCCGAAATTGACGAACAGGATACGCATCAGATCATCGTGATCGGCATCGCCGCCGTCGTCCCGCATCAGGCAATGGCCGACAGCCTGATGGAGCAGATTTCTCTCTTCGTCGAAGAAAACTGTGAAGCGGAGATTCTGGAAGAAACGAGAGACCTCAGATGATGAAAAGACCGTAAGAAACAAGTACTCCTATGGGCAGAAATCGCGGCAGGTTCCTGCTCTTTTCTTTTGCCCGTTTCTGAACAAACGGATAACTCTTTCAAAGGCCCGTTGACTTTCCGCGGCTCCTATGGCGTAGTACCACACTGACCTTGAGTCGGGAGGTAGCGAAGGTGAATCGAAAAATCACAAAGGCAACGGAAATGCTGAAGGAAGCGCGGCTGAAGAAAGGCTACTCTCAACAGCAGGTGGCTGTGATCGCCGGTGTGCATGTAAGGCAGTATCAGCAGCTGGAATACGGCGAACGCGCCATGAAGAGCATGCCCAGCAGGTTCTTCGCTTGCCGGATCTGCACGTTGCTGTCCTGACCGACCCGCTTCACCACATACACATCCCACCAGTCACGGGTCAGTTCTCCGGTGTACTTTTCGACCACACCGCCTTCACCCAGCAGAGCATCCACGGGATTGCAGTTTTCGAACTCCACATCCTCGGCCTGGCTGTCCAGGTCGGAATAGAAGGTGAAGTCATGCTCCGACAGGCAGGAGGAAGAAATGGTCTGCACAACAGAAGCCCCCACCGCAGAGGATGAGGGCTTGTAGGATTTGATCATATTGTCGAGCAGGTCATAGAACACATGCCGGGCGTAAACCGTGATCTTGTCGAGCTCCGGCACAACCCGGTAAATTCGGAAAGGCTGATCCCGCAGCTGCCGGGATTCCACCACGGAGGAGGTTGCCTCAGATGCGGAGCCTTCTGTATGATCCAGCACCAGGTAGGTGGTGGACATATACCCGTGCTTCCCGTCAGGGGCGGTCACCTCGTACCAGCTGCGGTTGGTCTTGGCAATGACCTGCACGAAGGAGCCGTTCTTATAGGTCGCCAGCACCTTGTACTTGTTGCCCGGCCCGGAGCGCAGGCGCAGGGTGCCTTTCCTGGTTTCCGCGCCAGAGTAGTCCGTGTTCACCCGCCAGACCTCCGTCCGGATATCGTCCCTCGGTGCGGTGAAGTTTACGCGAGGCGTCATGGCGGCAGGCACTGGAGCGCGGAGGATGCATCCCTCCACCAGCCGCTGCCATTTTCCGGCTTCATCGATGGGATGCACCAGCGTCAGTTCGTATTCGCCGCTCAGCGTTTCCGTGACCACCGCCGACAGCGGAGCCAGGGTGCCGTTGCCGTTGGTGGAGAAGTCGGTGCAGTTGGCGGGATAGACGCAGATCATGGGGTATCACCTCCAGAAGGGTAAAAAGAAAGCGCCGCAGGAATGCGACGCCGAATTGTTATTCATCTCGGGAAACTGGAATCTGTTGATATCTCATTCAGTAAGTCCTTTCAGAAAATCCCTGATCATTAAAATGTAATCTTCCTGCAAAACCCACGGTCCATGATGACTTCCCCGCATATAATGCACTTCCGGTTCTGGCAGTAACTCTTCAAGCGTTTTCTGATCCTTTTTGGAAAATATATCATTTTCCGGCTGCAGCAGAAGTATCCGCCCTCGGACAGGGTCAAAGTCCGAAGTCTTTATGAGCGGCTCATGAATTAATTCTCCGACCATTCTGAATGAATGGATTATCTTTGATTTATTGCGGCGGTCATCAGCAATCATCTGAAAGAAGCTTGCGCCGTATGCCATCTCATCTTCCGTTTCAACTTCATAATAGGTGTTCACCTTTCCCGTAAGGATGCGGCTTGCCAGTTTCCACGGCATAAGCCTAAATGCTGCCACAAGTACTCCGTTTAACCATGGTCTTTTTCTGTCGGGTTCGAGATATTCCGAGTCAAGCGTGACGGTTGCCATGAGGATCAGAGCGAAGACGTCTTTATATTTTCTTGTGTACAGTTGCGCTTGCATTCCGCCGTCACTTGCACCGACAATGATAGGCGCCTTTATGTTAAGCTTTTCCAGCAAGCTGTTGATCACGGAAAGCTGCTCATCATTGCTTTTCGTATCTGTCGGATATTCTATCATCAGAACCCTGTATTCATCTTCAAATGCCTGGACGTAACGCATGAACATCTGCTGGATCTCCAAGCCGTTCATGAATACGATGGTTCGCGCCTTCTCCGGTCCGGAACGGATATAACGCAGGCGATGGCCGTCTATCACATCTTCAGCATAACTGTGGTCTTTCAAGAATTCCTTTTCTTCTGCCGAATATGTCCGCACAATCTTTCTCCTATCCGTAAATCCCGATTGCCGTTTAAAGATCAGCGCTTCTTGAAACGCTATAAACGTTCACGCCTTCCGGTCTGAAGTCCATTTGTACTTCCCAGAATTCCACACCTTTCTCTGACGCCGCGTGGATCGTACTGGATACTTCCTCATAATGCGTGGAACGGAGACGCTCTTTTCTTTCAGTGATGCGGTACTGAAAGACTTGAAGGAAAACGGCCCGTTCATGCGCAGACAGAGAACCGGCAAGCTCGTTGACATGCTTGACCATTCTGTCTGTTGACGAGAACGGCTTGGGTGGAAGCGTTTTTATCTGCTGGCCGTATTTCACATTGATGGTTGTCAGTGGTGTCTTCACTTCAAGATAAGTATCGCCAACCTTAAAGTCAAGCTTTGATATTCCCAGCTTTACTTCCCGCTGGATCGTATCGTAATCAGGAACAATCTGATCTAATTCATGCGTCTGAAAGAAATACTCTACCAAACGGTTTGACAGAATCTGATTGATTCCTACCCAGTTCTCATCATCAGAAAGCAGCACCGCTTCAATATCATATTTCAGCTTGCGCTTTGGATCATCATGATAAGACAGCAGGCATGGCAAATCCTTGTTCTCCACATCGCCGATGCGGTTCGTTGTCGGGATATGAACGATCAATTCCTCGCCGTCTATATCTACCAGAGCGGTAAACTGGCTTTTCCTTCTCAGCATCGTGCCTCTGACAAGGGGCTGGTCAAATACATATACGCTCATTTCTTCACCACAATGGTCAGCATGACCAGATCTTCTTCTCCCGTGTTGACGATAGAATGCTCTGACCCTTTCGGACAGATGTGCATGACTCCGGGTCTCAGTGCTTCCTCTATGCCATTACAAAACGCTTTTCCTGTTCCGCTGATGATAATAAGCACTCATTCCCACTCTATTGGACTTAACGCCTTTTGTTTAGCTTTTGTGTATCCTGGTCTCTCCAGTTGATCTGATTCCACAGAGTATTTGTATTATCCCTGCTATCCGGTCAGCTTTTATCATTTCTTTATCAGAGTGATAAATAAGCCGGATAATGGATAGCGCAACCTGCATGGATATTATACCAAATCAGAATGCGAGAATCAAGATTGAATCAAGCCAATCACATGCTTTTTGCGACCATCTGGGGATCATCGATTGCATTGTCCAGCAGGCGGCTCAGAAAACCGGTATAACCTTTTCCGGTTGCTTTGGCTTTTTCCAATGTGCTGATCGAAACACGGAGAGCAATAACCGGCTTAACCTGCCTGCTTCTCCTGCTCCGAGCAATTGCTGCCATTTCAGCATACTGTTCCAGCGTCAGTTCGGGAGCGTCTTCATCGGGCACGACCGGCTTGGACATAGCTGCTTCAATTTCTTTGATCTGTTCATCAGTCGGCTGCTGTCCGGGACGAACAACGGTCTGAACCATCTTTTCATTCTTCGCCATAATAGATCTTCCTTTCATATGGTGTTGCCATCCGCGCTGAGATCAGGCGCGCATATTCATCTCTCATGGTATAAACAACATACAGTATTCCCTGAACGCATCCCAGAACCACGTATCTTTCTTCATCCTGGCTGTGTAGCTTATCAAGGTATTCAATCTGCTCCTCATCGGCAAATACCAGTGCGGCAGTCTGAAAACTGATTCCATGCTTCTTGATGTTTTGCTGGTTTTTGTTTTCGTTCCATTCAACCAGCGTACCGGCAATCTCAGATTTTATGTATTAAGTATAACTCAAATCAGAAGAAATGTTCTGCCTGACGCAGACCAAAACCGCCATCCATCTTGAATAGAGATGGGTGGCGGTTTGTCATGGGCATCGAAACATCCGCTG
>CACWXY010000092.1 GCA_902764915.1 uncultured Eubacteriales bacterium
AGCCGACCCTGAAGAGGCGGCGATACGAACTCAGTTAAAAACCAATTCATCAAGAACGATTTCTTCAACCCGGTGCCGGATGCTACTCATCCGAGAAATCCACCCCAACTGATCTGATGCTTTCAGCTTTTCATGTGCCAATCATGTTTAACTGGTTGAAATCATATCCCAGCCAACCACTCATGCAAAGTTCGTTCTTGGGACCCTGAAACCGGATATCTGATCGGTGAGGTAGTGGCCTCTCAAGTGGACGAATCCATTCTAACCGACGGTAAAGTCGATCTTGGAAAGCTGAAGCCGATCATCTTTGACCCGTCTTTCAATGCTTATCGAGTTGTTGGCGAAATTGTCGGAAAAGCTTTCAGAGACGGCTTGAGGCTGATAATAAAAAGTAAAGGAGTCAAAACCCTGCTGCAGCACTGGTAGACAGTGTTGCAGCAGGGCAAAAAGTGTTGCAATTATCCCAAATTTTCAGCAGGATAAGCTTTGACTTTTCAGGAGCAAGTATATCATTGCTTGCCAAAGCGAGCCCGCATCATGGGCTTAATGCCGCCCGCTTCGAGAATCTTCATAGCCTGGTCGCCCAGCTGTTCGCAGGGAAGCACTTCGCCGGTTTCCAGCACAGTGACTGTTCCGGCGTCCAGATCCAGGGTCAGGGTCTGACCATCCTTTACATGCCGGCTGATGCCCTTGCAAATCACGGGTAGCAGGCCCAGGTTCACGGCGTTTCTAAAGAAAATGCGGGCGAAGGAATCCGCCAGCACGGCGGACGCACCCATGTTCAGTAAGGCGATGGGCGCGTGCTCCCGGCTGGAGCCGCAGCCGAAATTGCGGCCCGCCACCACGATGCCGCCCTTCGGGAAATTGGGTGCGATCTCCTCGCTGACGCCGCAGAGGCAATGGCTGCCGATTTCCTTGGGATCGGTGATAGCCAGGAAGCGTCCGGGATAGATTTGATCGGTATCGATATTATCGCCCACCACGATGATTTTGCCAGTGATCTTGGTATTCATTTGCGCTTCCTCCTTCTGTCAGTCAAGGTAAGGCCGGGGATCGGTGATGACGCCATTTAAAATGCTGGCAGCCACAGTAGCCGGGCTGGCCAGGTACATGAGCGCTTCGGTGGAACCCATGCGGCCGGGGAAATTGCGGTTAGTGCTGGTGATGCAAACTTCTCCGGGGGCCAGGATGCCTTCATGCGCACCCAAGCATGCGCCGCAGCCGGGAGTAGTGATGGTGGCTCCGGCGTCCATCAAGTCCTGAATATAACCCTTGGCGATGCACTCCTGCATCACGTCCCGGGAGGCGGGCACCACCACCAGACGGGTGTAGGCGGGAATATGCTTGCCCTTCAGGATGTTCGCGGCGATGGCGATGTCCTCCGTGCGCCCGCCGGTACAGGAGCCGATGTAGCCCTGATCCAGCATTACGGGGCCGTTTGTCACGACTTCGGACAGAGGATGCACGTTTTCCACGCTGCTGGGGCAGGCCAATTCAGGCTCCAGCTTGGACACGTCAAACACGTGGGTCTCAGCGTACTGATAGCCTGGATCGGTGTATTGGATCTCATATGGCCGCACCGCGCGCTTTGCCACATAATCCAGCACATCCTGATTGGGCTGCATGTAGGCGGTCTTCGCTCCCATCTCCACTGCCATGTTGCAGATGGTCATGCGGCCTGCCACGTTGAGCTTTTCCACATAACTGCCAGTAAAGTCAATGGCTTTGTACACCGCGCCGTCCGCCCGGATCTTTCCCAGCACGGCCAGCACAACATCCTTGGGGTAGACGCCCTTGGGCGCTTCGCCTTCCAAACGCACTTCGATGATTTCCGGCACCCGGAACCACAGTTCCCCCGTCATCAGGATCGTCGCCATATCCGTCGCCCCGCAGCCCGTGCCCATGGCCCCGAAAGCCCCATGGGTGGTGGTGTGGCTGTCGGTAGCCACCACGATCATGCCGGGATAGATCACGCCCGCTTCCGGCATCACCTGGTGGCAAACACCGCAGTTGGTGTCAAAGTGGAATTTCAGGTTGTTCTTTTGAGCGAACTGACGCATTTCCTTGTGGTTCGCGGCGCTCTTGATGTCCGGGCAAGGCGCGTAGTGGTCAAAGACAAAAGCACAGCGGGTATTGTCCCACACCTTTTCGCCGCCCATCTCATAGAAAGAGTAAACCGTTTGAAGGTACAAGTCGTTGATTTCGGCAAAGTCCACCTTGGCGGTCACGATCTCCCCGGTGCGCACTTCCTTGCGTCCGCTGTTCTTGGCCAGAATCTTTTCGATGGCGTGCATAAGCCTTCCTCCTTGCTGGGTCGATTAGAAAACGTATATTGAATATCGTATACGATATTCAATCTGAAATCATCATATCAAAACAGCCTGAGAAATGCAAGCGTTTTTTCTCCGGTTTGTACATTCCTCGCGGCTTAGTTTTGTCATTGATTTTTGATTTTCAATCCTTTATAATGGAACCTGTATACGATATACAGAAAGCGGGGGGGCTTTATTGGAAACATTGGAATTACTGCCTGTCCGCATCAGGATCACATCCATCCTGCGCAAAGCCATATATGCCGGAGAATACAAAAGCGGCGACGAATTGAGCCTGACGGATATCGCCGCCCAGCTGGGCGTCAGCCGCACGCCGGTGCGGGAAGCCTTTCAGGTGCTGGAAAGCGAGGGGCTCATCACCTTGCGGATGAATAAAGGGGCCATCGTAAACACCATCGACCGGAAATTCATCCGGGATATTTTTGAAATGCGTATGCTGTTGGAATCCCAAGCCGCTTATCTGGCTGCGGAAAACGGTATGGAGGAAGAAAAACTCGGCAAGCTGATGGAGCGGCTTTATCAATTTCGGGATCATTTGGATACGCTGAACGTTTCGGAATACGTGGCGCTCAATCAGGCTATTCATCAAGCCATCTGGCAGGCGGCGGACAATCATCAATTGACCAATTACCTGCTGGAATTATGGAACGGCCCCAGCGTGGGCCACGGGGAAAACGCCGCTGAGCATCATTATCAGGCTTCCACTTTTGAACATATCGCCGTTATGGAATCCATCCGGGACGGTCAAAAGGAGGAAGCAAAAAAAGCCATGCTCCGGCACATTGGCAGAAGCATGGAGAATATGCTCGCTCAGTATCCCGAGGCCTAATACCAACAAAGCCTGAACAAAAGTGTTGCAGCCGTCTTAACTCCGTTTACAATACCGAGAAAAGTGTTGCAGCAGGGCAAAAAGTGCTGCATTTTTCCCGAATTTGCAGCGTTTTGGCACAGACAGCCTTCTTAATTCCAGCATTGTTTTCCCTCCATTGAAATGGCAGTCTCCAGGTTTGAATGCTGCAGGCGTTTCGTAAAACCGGGAGTTTACATGCGCTTTTTCTGTATAGTATAGGACTGAAAGCCTTTTGAACATCCGTTTTTCTCGTAAAAAGTCTCTGCATCCGGTTGCGCTCCGAAATACAGCATGGTCGGGGTGTTTTCCCTGGCCAACTGAAGGAGCCTGCTGCCAATTCCCTGCCTTTGATAATCCGGAAGGACAAGCATCTCCGTAATCGTGCCAAAGAAATAACCGTCAGTAAGGATGCGCAGGCAGCCGACAAACGTCTCACCATCATATGCGGTGATATTCAGCGTTTTGGATAATGCGGCCGCTGTTTTTTCCTCGTTATATCTTCCGGGCCAGACTTTATTGGCAAACCCGATAAATGCTGCCGCAGAAAGCTCCTGATCGCCTATCTTGTATTCCATCTTCTGCCTCCGTATAGTCGACAATTTCAAAAAATAACGCTCTAAAACAGGTCTTTGAGAATGGCAGCGGCACACTCATCCGGAGAAAGCTTGCTTGTATCTACACGCAGGCTGTATTGAATACCTGCTGACATCAGTTTGGCTTGTTCTTCTGACTGTGTTTCATACCTGTCTCCACGGTCAATATTGCGTTGTCTGCATATCTCCAGTGGGCAGAACACCTCCACAATATCCAGCGGATTATCCTGCAGGATCTCCTTCATTCGATCATAATGAGGCGCAGTACCTTCCCGTTCCACCAGGATACTGTCAATGATCACGTTTTTCCCCATATCAGAAAACAGTTTCGCTGTATGGTACATCATGATGATCACTTCACCAAGGTATTTCCAGTAATTCTCCTTCAGGTACTCTTCCCCGATCATTTCCTGAAACAGATCGTTCGCCACAACATAGAAGAAAACATCCCGGCGTGCCTGCAGCGCTTCTACAATGGATGTCTTACCTGAACTTGTTACCCCATTCAGATAGATAATGCGTCCCTTTTCCATTTATGCCTCCTAAAGCAGCCAGCGCTTTCAATCTCTTAATTCCCGTTCGATTTCCTCGATTGTAGGCAGCTTGCCCTTGAATTCATCCTTCAGAAGGTTGTTCAGCTGGTATTCTGATATACCGATCGGAGCATTCGTCACATTGACAGCATACTGGGCCAGTACATTATCTTTTGTTTTGCAGATCAGCAGGCCGATGGTCGGATTATCCGATTCTTTCCGCATTATCCCGTCAACCGCCGCGACATAGGTGCCTAGCTGGCCCATATCCCGGGGATCAAAATCAGACACTTTGACTTCCACGACAACAAAGCAGTGAAGCAGATAATTGTAGAACAGAAGATCCAGAAACTGCTCGGATCGACCAACAACAAGCCTGTACTCGCGGCCGATAAAAGCGAAACCCGTTCCAAGCTCCATCAGTAGCCGCTGAACATTATCCATCAGAGCGTCTTTCAGCTCTTTCTCATCATAATGGGCCCGGATGGTAAGAAAATCAAAATTGTAAGGGTCACGGGTCATTTCCTGCGCCAGATCACTCTGCGGAGTGGGAAGAGTCAGGGCAAAATTGGTAATTGCCTTGCCTTGACGTTCATAAAGATCTGTATCCAGCCAGTTCTGGAGAACAGCGCGTGACCAGTTGTTTTCAATGGTTTCCCTAATATAGAAGAGAGCCTTTTTAGCATCAGCATTAACGCTGTCGAGAATGACCCTGTGGTGTCCCCATGGAATCAAGAAAATACCCGGATCGAGTGCATCCGCCAATTGATCCGCAACTTGTGGATGATTCTCGCCAGCCGACGGAAGGCTTAATTCATCCACAACTTGTGGACGAATTGAATATAGCTGATAGAATCTGCGCATGTATTTCAAATTTGTGGAAGAAAGGCCCTTTGCGTTAGGAATTGCTTTCTGTAAATCCTGACTGAGGCGATCATAAAATCGACTGCCCCATTGGCTTTCGGCTTTCATTTCGACAACATCCCGTCCCAGCGACCAGTAGAAGGCAAGCATCTCTCTGTTTACAGATGTCGCCGCCTTTATCTGGCTTCTCTGATAACGGTTACTCAGTTCAGTAATCCACCGCCGGTACTGATCATCCGGAATCTTCAGTGCTTTATCCATCGGAAGAATCCTCCTGTAAAATGCCTGCAAGCCTTATAGCCCTTGCATTTCACACCTGTATCATAGCATATTTCAGAAGGGAAAGGAAGGAGAACAAGAGCATCGGGATTACCCGATGAACTTTTTATGTGACACCTTCACATTATTCTGCTTGACCATGACATACTGCAGCGTGGTGTCGATTTTTTCATGGCCCAGCAGCTGCTGCACCTGTTCGATCGGCATTCCTTTGTCAACGGCGGTTGTGGCCATAGTCCGCCTGAATTTATGCGGATGAACATGATGAACATCACACTGTTCACCCATCTTTTTCAGCATGATCTCGACTCCACCGGCCAGCAGGCGTTTGTGAGAATTACGGATGCAGTCTGGCCTCGCAATCTGGCAAGAAAGACGACATCACGGTCACAATGATCGTGAAATCAGGTTTTAGCGAAGCAGATTAACTTTGAATTTTCCTTTCTAAGTGGGTGCTTGATATGAGAGTTATCATCCTAAACGGGCCGATGGGTGTCGGGAAAACAGTTACAGGAAAGCACATTGCTGAAAAGAACCCCGGAACTGCATTTATTGACGGTGATTGGTGCATGGACATCCATCCTTTTGTTGGGAATCGTGAAACAAAAACCATGGCTGTTGATAACACTCTGCATATGATCGGCAACTATCATAAATGCAGCGAATGTAAAAGGGTCGTGCTTGTTTGGCTGATGGATGATCAGTGGGTTCTAGAGAGTATCTTGGATGGACTTTCTGCATTGCAGGCAGAAGTAAAAAGCATCACTCTGATATGTGACAGAGAAACGCTAATCAAACGCTGGAAGAATGACCACAGTTGCGAATGGAGAACGGATCAATGGCTTGAAATCAGTCTGGCTTCGCTGCAGTACTTTTCATCCATGAAAGATGCCATTGACACCAGTGAGTTGACTGTTGACCAAATCGCCGAATTGATCATGAGAAAGCGTTTTTGAAGGTACATGACCGGCTCCATGAAAAATAGGATTCAGGAAGGTTTGCGGGTTCTGGAAGGGAGTTGATTCAATCATGCATTATGATAAAACGATCGCGCTGAAGGGCGGAAGAACATGTACCCTCCGAAATGGGACGGCGGAGGATGGGCAGGCGCTCCTTGATATCTTTAACCTCACCCATGCGCAGACCGATTTTCTGCTCACCTATCCGGAGGAGTCCACCCATACCGCTCAGCAGGAAGCAGATTATTTGGCGCGGAAAACACAGAGCGCCGACGAGATCGAGATCCTTGCAGAGCTGGATGGAACGGTCATCGGCACGGCCGGCATCGGCTGCGTTGACCGGAAAGAAAAAACCCGGCATCGCGCGGAGTTTGGGATCAGCGTGGACAAGACGTACTGGGGGCTCGGCGTCGGGCGGGCTTTGACCGGGGCCTGTATTGAATGCGCCAGGACCGCCGGGTATGTCCAGCTGGAGCTGATGGCGGTCGCGGAGAATAAAGCCGCCCTTGCCCTGTACAAGAGCGTGGGCTTTGTGGAGTACGGCAGAAACCCGAAGGGATTCCGTTCCCGGACGACCGGGTGGCAGGAACTTGTTGGAACTGAATAAACAGGCTGCTGAACAGGACTTGGCGGGAAGCGAAATGGTCGGGCTGAGCCCCATTGCGGAAAATATCAAGGGATAAATTGAACAGGACGCAGAGGTCTGAAGAAATGAACAGAAAAGCACTTGTCGTGATTGATATTCAGAACGATATTACAAAGCACTACAGGGACATCATTGACAGACTGAATGCTGCCATCGAATGGGCGGCGGAAAGCGGCATGGAAATTGTGTATATACAGCACAACAACCTGTCCCCCGGCACGCGTACCTTCAAGCCCAACACCAAAGGGGCAGAACTTGTGCCGGAGCTCAAGATTGTCTCGGAACATATTTTCGTTAAGACAAAGGCCAACGCTTTGACCAGCGAAGAGTTTTCGGAATTCATCCGGTCAAAGGATATCAGGGAGTTTTACATTACCGGTGCGGATGCCACTGCCTGTGTGAAATCCACCTGTTTCAACATGACAAAGGCCGGATATGCCGTTCATGTCATCTCCGATTGTGTGACCAGTTATGACTTAAAGAAGATGCCGGAAATGCTTGCCTACTACATGAAAAATGGCTGTGAAGTCAGGAATCTTGCCACCTATATGGGAATGAATTATCAATACAGGAGATTGGACAAAAACAATTTCACAGGTCATTCATTGGATGATTTTGTCCGCCACCAGACTGTTACAGAGTGTTGGAGAAAGATAGACAACGATTGGAAGCTTGTGCCGAATGCCTATGAAGAAAACTGGTCACAGGTGGGGTGCTGGGAAATTGCAGAAGACGTGGTGCACCATATAAACCTTGACCAGACTGGCTTTGGCGCGTTCGATGGCGAGCGGATTATTGGTTTTGCGACCGTCTCCCACCGTATATTCGGAGCCGCGGCAAGATATGTGCAGCTGGTTTGTTTTCAGATATCAGCGGAATACCGGCGTCAGGGCATCGGCAGGAAGCTCTTTTCATTGGCCTGCGAAGAGGCCCGGCGGTTGGGCGCGGACAAACTGTACATTTCGGCTCATTCCTCAAAAGAGTCGCAGGCGGCGTACCGGGCGCTTGGCTGTACGCCTGCGGAGGAGGTCAATGAGGGACTGGCAGCAGCGGAGCCCTTTGATGTCCAAATGGAATACAGATTATTCTGACGGATATGGTATTCGAGAAAGTGAGATCACGGAATAATGCGTATCTATGTTGATTTTGATGATTGCCTGTGCGAGACAGGAAGGGCCTTCTCAAAGCTTGCGCTGGAAATGTTCAATAAGCATGTTCCTTATGACCAGATGCATCATTTTGAACTGGACAGGTCTTTTGATCTGGATGCGGAACAATACGAGCGGTTTATGCTTCGGGGGCACGAGCCGGCAATACTGTTGTCGTTTGATGCGACGCCGGGAGCTGCGGAGACCATCAACGAATGGATTTCCCGCGGCTACGAGGTGTCGGTCATCACCGGCCGCCCATCAAGCGTTTATGAGCCATCCCGTATATGGCTGGATGAGCATGGACTCAAGAACGCCAGACTGTACTGTCTCAATAAATACGGAAGGGATCACTTCATCAAAAACAGTAACAGCACGCTTGAACTGGAAGGCTATTACAGGATGAAGTTTGATTACGCAGTTGAGGATTCTCCAAAGGCGTTCCGGTTTTTTGAGCATCTGCCGGAGCTGAAGGTTCTGGTGTTTGACAGGCCATGGAACAGAGAATGTACTTTTCCGAATGGAAACTATCATAGATGCGCCGATTGGGAGAGCATTCGCAAGATTGTTACTGGTGCGTGAGAAAGCGACGTGCAATAAGAATTCGGATTTGTGGAGGTAGCTTCATTGAACAACATCTTTTATGAAATGATATGATGTCAGGGTCAAAAGACCCTTTACGGGCCGTATATGCCAATAGAAGAAGTTGGAAACTTACAGCTATTGACTGACAGATTTCTGAAGGAGGTGAGAAATTACGGAATACTCGAAGTATCAATTCATAACGGATGATTTCTTTCCGTGCTTATCCCCGTTTGGAATAGTAGCTACTGTTGCTCCAGCTCCCAGTATAACAGTATGTGCACGCATTTCTATCAATCTCCTTTATCATGTATCATATCAATGTATGCTTTCAGAATCACATTTCCTAACAGTATTGCTTTTTCGATACATCCTTTGGTAAATCCAACCTTGGAGAAGAGAAAGAAATGCTTTTTCTGGTAGGCGAAAAGATTACTGCACTCTATCAGCGTTTCCAGTACGCCAAGATCAATCTTTTCGTTCGTCCACTTACACTCGGCAAAGAGAGCGGTGTCTTTATCCTGCTCGCCCATAATGTCAATTTCGGCCTGACGTTTATGGATGGGATCGTTGCCCCACCAGCGGCCCAGGGAAGTGAATTCCACCGGGGACTTTCCGCTCAGCAGCAGCTTCCAGAGGTATTGCTTGCAGATTTCCTCAAACACCTTGCCCATGTAGTCGGAAAAGTGCGGTTCGATGCGTTGATATACCAGGTCCGCCGCACCGCGGGAGATCAGAGAAGCGTTCTCCGGCACAAACCGATACCAGAAGCGGAACATGTTGTCGTCGATGTAATAGATTGCCTTTTTAGAAGCTTTCTCCCCGTAAGGCAGTTCCTTTTGCACAATGCCCAGCGTAATCAGGTTTTTCAGGTAAGTGGAGCAGACGTTGGTGTCTTCGCCAACCTTGCTGGAGATCTCCGACATGCGGGATGATCCGGTGGCAATGGCGGTAATAATGGCTGTGTAGATGGCCGGCTCCCGAACCTCCTGTTTCAGCAGATTCATGGGCTCCTCATAAATCGAGGAAGTGGCGTCCAGAAAGGTGTTTTTGATATTCTCCTCAATGCTGAACTTGTCACTCATCTGCAGAAGGTATTGTGGCGTGCCGCCCATGATCCCGTAAGCCAGGGCTTTGTCCTCAGCGGAGAAGTTTTGAAAGTAGCCGCAGGTTTCCGCAAAATCAAAGGGTAGCAGCTTGATCTGCGCTGTTCTTCTGCCATACAAAGGCGCTTTGTAAGCCAGCACATGATCCTCCATATAGGACATGGACGAGCCGCATAAGATTAACATTAGCTTTGAGCGATCCTTATATTTATCAATCAGAAGTTGCAAGGTGGAAGCAAGGTTCTTGGATGCTCGCGCCACATAGGGATATTCATCAATCGCCAGGATCAAACGCTCTTTTTCCGACAGTTTGAATACCATCTCCAGGGCACCCTGGAAAGAGAGAAAGGATGTTTCCGCTTCAAAGCCGCTGGCATATTCAATGATGCTTTTGCTGAAATTTTCCAGGTTCTGCTTGGCGTTGCTCTCGACGCCCATGAAATAAATGGCGGGTTTGCCATCGATGAAATGGTTGATCAGCGCAGTTTTTCCCACGCGGCGTCGTCCATAAAGAACAACAAATTCAAACTTGTCGGAATTGTATAATTTGTTTAGGGAAGCAAGTTCCCGCTCTCTGCCGATAAACATGGACAGCACCTCCAACTATGGCTGTCTCCACTATATCACTCTGGTATAAATAAGTCAAACATGATTCGGCAAATCGTGAATGACTATTTTAATTATTGCCAATTATCAGGAGATTTCCAGCACAACTGAGTTTTTTTCTAATGAGCAGTTGGGTAGTTGAGGAGAACGTATCAGTGTGTATCGGATTTTTATTGGAAATAGCCAATGTGTATTGATTAGAACTTTCCCAATGAATGAGACTATACAAAGTACGATTTTGAATCTTGAAAACCGACCTCAAATAGACGATTCAGTTCACCATTTGGTTTTTTGAATCTTTTTTACGATGTAAAACAGCAATTTTGGCCATAAAGGCCACTCATTTTTGTCGACATTTTTCTTCAATTCCTCTTCCATATAGTGATACAATTAGACTATACAAAGGAGGCGTGGAAGCAATGCCGATACCGAAGGAAGTGCTGGATGTAATCCGACCGAAGAACACCGTAGTCATCGCATACGGCAAAGATAAGAACCTGTATGCGGTACGCAAGCGAGTTGGATGTCGGAATGACAACGGACGTCATTTACCAGTTAACGGTCCCACCATTGGGCACATCATTGATCTGAAATACATACCCATCAATGATGCAGAACCGGCAGATGTTTCCCTTTCACCGATTGATCTCAAGGATTGGGCAAACATTGTCCTGTGCGACCGACTGTTCAAGGAAATACAGGAAGAACTCTTTGCTGTGTACAGCAGGCCTGATGCCATGAAAATCTATTGCATCTCCGTGCTCCGGGTATGCAATCCGGGTATAAAGGATAATGAACTGAAGGAAGCCTATGAGACAAGTTTCCTGTCAGAGCTGTATCCTGACATCGCTCTGTCGAAGAATACAGTTTCGACATTTCTGAATGATCTTGGGAAAACACCGGACGGCGGCTGTGGCAATGGATCATCACCTCCTGGTAGATGGAACACTGAAATCTGACGAATCGAAAGCGAATTCCCTCTTGGAATTCTCCCGGAAAGCAAGGACAAAAGGAACGAGAGACATATCAGTCCTGTACGCTTTCGACCTGGAGGG
Organism: uncultured Eubacteriales bacterium; assembly: GCA_902764915.1. Classification (GTDB taxonomy): domain Bacteria; phylum Bacillota; class Clostridia; order Christensenellales; family Aristaeellaceae; genus UBA2943. Next base: position 11,555 of record CACWXY010000092.1, read on the forward strand.
AATGGAACCTGTATGCTCGAAATGCTTCCCCGGCAATATGCTGGATTCTACATCCTACAGTGCATTCATCCAGGAGAA
>CACWXY010000093.1 GCA_902764915.1 uncultured Eubacteriales bacterium
AGAGACGGAGCGATCTGCTCATGACAGAAGAATATCTTGCATCTATATGATTTTGGCACCACGGTTTTCAGCTATCTCCGCGAGGCGGTTTAGTTCAAACCACAGCGATTTTCAGCACTTCGCCATCATACTGGACTTCCCGGATGAAACCATCAAAGATGGACATCAGCTTTGTTGGTTTCATAATGTCGATGCCTTCACGGATAAGCTGCAGGCCTGCCATGATCTGGTACTTGGTGAAGCTTGTTTCAGCAGCCTTCTTGGCTTCTTCGAGACGTGCCTCCAGCCTGACCTTTTCTTTGGTAAGCTGCTCACTGCGCTCTTTCAGCTGCTCAGTGAAAAGGCCAGCTACGATATGGTAAACCGGAGTCACAGGGTATTATGCTCGATGCAGATGGTAAACTTGTTGTGGAATCCTTGACCGTGTCCCCGGTGGCATCTATTTACTGATGCCACCTGAATAAAACGAAACAGAAGAACAGTGCCTTGACATGATAAATGCATGCTGAGGCACTGTTTTTTGGAAAAGAGAAAGTGAATCGGATGCGACGGTGTACATCAGGAGCACAGCGAATTGCATTGAATGGGGAGGTATGCTACACTTCCCTGCGTTGAAGGGAGTGAGGCGTATGCGCAGTCTGAAGGAAATGGCGCTTTCAGCCAGGCAAGCTGCTTTGCAGCTGGCGGTGACAGATCTGCACCAAAGAAACCATGTGCTTGCCTGTATGATAGATGTGCTGAAAGAACGTAAAGCTGACATTTTTCGTGCCAATCGTAAGGACCTGCTTGTGGCGGAAGAGGAATGTCTCAGTGCTCCGCTGCTGCATCGTCTGACTTTTCAGGATGAGAAGCTCCAGCAGGTGATCCATGGACTGTCTGATTTGATTGCATTGCCAGATCCGATCGGGAAAACAACGCTTTCCCGAGAACTTGCGAAAGACCTTCGTCTGTATCGTGTAACATGTCCGATTGGGGTTATCGGCGTTGTATTTGAAAGCAGACCGGATGCACTGGTTCAGATTACAAGTCTTGCATTGAAAAGCGGCAACAGTGTCCTGCTTAAGGGCGGACGGGAAGCTATCCGTACGAATGAAGCACTCTGTGAAGCGCTGCGGGAAGCCGGACGCAGGGCAGGAATTCATGAGGATTTTGCACAGCTGCTTGTATCCAGGGAGGAAGTTGCAGACATGATCAAGGAAGATCAATTGATTGATCTTCTGATTCCTCGCGGCTCCAATGCGTTTGTGCAGTATATTAAAGATAACAGCAGAATACCAGTGCTGGGGCATGCAGACGGTATCTGCCATGTGTATGTGGACAGGCATGCAGATCTGGAAAAGGCGTGGCAGGTTTGCCTGGACAGCAAACTGCAGAATGTCTCCGTGTGCAATGCCATGGAAACATTGCTTGTTGACCGCAGTATTGCTTCGATTTTTCTTCCTGAAATGGGACGTCGGTTCCGGGAAAAGGGGACACGTCTGCTGGGAGACGAAGAAGTTGTGAAACTGATCGGGTGCGAGTGTGCTTCTGAGGCAGACTGGCGGACCGAGTATCTGAATGCAGTCCTTTCCATCCGAATTGTGGACGGGGTGCGGGAAGCGATTGAGCATATTAATACCTATGGCAGTCATCATACCGACTGCATTGTCACAGAGGACAGGGATACTGCAGCCCAGTTCCTGCGCGGTGTTGATTCAGCCGGTGTGTATCAGAATGTTTCCACGCGTTTTGCTGATGGCTTTGTCTATGGCTTTGGTGCAGAAGTCGGGATTGCGACTGGAAAGATTCATGCACGTGGCCCTATGGGGATGGAAGGCCTGACTACATATAAGTATATGCTTCTTGGAAATGGGCAGACGATGGCTGCCGTTCGTGCGGGAGAAATCATCTATACGCACAGAGATCTTGTGGAGGATTGTCCGATCGGATGAGCATGCAGTCCATGACAGACAGAAAGGCAGAGGGGATCGCTGTCTTTGATTTTGATGGCACATTGTGTCCGGGAGACTCGATTGTTCCGTATCTTCGGTTCTGTACCGCCCAGGGATTGGCTCCATACAGCCAATGGCTGCGGGCTGGGTATGGGTATATGTATCAGCATCTGCGTCAGGGAACAGTCACTATAGCCAAGGAATGGACGCTTTCTTTTCTGAAAGGAAAAACGAAGGAAGATGTAGAAAGAATCGGGAGTGAATTCCTGGAGACATGCATTATCCCTCGTGTATATCAGGATGGGATTCGGGAGATGGAAGATTGTCGGCAGAACGGAAGGCAGGTATGGATTGTTTCGGCTTCCCCTTCCTGCTATATGGAGATGATCTCGCGCTATCTTCCTGTGGATGTGGTTCTGTCAACGCCTTGTGAGTATAGGAATGTCTATACAGGGCACATTTTGTATAATCTACGGGATGAGGAAAAAGTGCGGAGGATCCGAGAGGCACAGCTTGTCAGGGGACTTGATGATTGCCCGATTCTTGAAGCTTTTGGTGATTCGATACATGACATCCCCATGCTGCGTATGGCCAGATATCCGCATTGGGTGCATCCAAAGGAAAAGGCGCGTCAGGAATTGCCGGAAGCAGATGTCTGCCTGTGGAAATAGGAGCGAAGAAATCCATGCTGTATATCAAACGTCTGGACAATCCGTCCAGGGAATTGCTGATGGGCGCAGACAAATCACTGGTAAGTGAGCATGTACTGGTTACAATCAGTCGATTGGGTTTTCGGCTTTCCTATCAGCCAAAGCCGAAGGCGGAATGGGAGAGCTTTCCGCCGCAGGAAATAACGGAAGAGGAACGACTGCGCAGCCCATGCTTTTGTGCCATGGCTGATGACCAGATGGTGGGTGTTGCGCGTGTGACCGCGGGCAGCTATCTCTGGGGCCGGATTACGGATCTGCGGGTTGATCCCGCCTTTCGGCGGATTGGAGCAGGAAAAGCCTTGCTGGACGCGTGCGAAGCATGGGCTGTAGAACAGGGACATGTGGGGCTGAGTGTACAGACCGGAGACAACAACCCTATCGCCTGCCAGTTCCTGGAACATTGTGGTTTTACGCTGGGCGGTATGGATCGCATGGCAATGTCCCAGCTTCCCGGTGAGCGGGACAAACCGATTGCGAATCGCCCCTGCCTTCTGATTTTTTATCGCAAGGCCCGTTAAAGGAAAAGAGAGGACCGATAGATCATATGATGAGATTACAGAAATACCTGGCTATGAGTGGCGTTGCATCTCGCCGGACCTCGGAGAAACTGATTGCTGATGGGCATGTGATGGTAAATGGACGGAAAGTGACGGAAATGGGTATCGTCGTTGATGAAGACCATGATACCATCAGCGTTGATGGAAAGATCGTCAAGATTCAGCAGCAGAAACATTATCTGGCATATAATAAGCCTATTGGAGAAATGACTACTGCGTCGGATCCGGAAGGACGGCCAACGGTCATGGATAAATTTCGGGATTATCCGGTCCGACTGTATCCGGTAGGCCGTCTCGATTTTGATAGTGAAGGCCTTCTGCTTTTGACCAATGACGGTGAAATGATGCAGCATCTCCTGCATCCCAGCCATGAAGTTCCCAAACAATATCTGGTTCGGGTGAGTAATCGGCTGGAGGATGCTGAGGTCCGTCAGCTGCGAGCCGGTGTCAGCCTGGATGGCCGGCTGACATCTCCGGCGGAGGTTCGAGTGGTACGTTATGATACTTTTGCGACGGATGTGCTGGTGACAATTCACGAGGGGCGCAACCGTCAGGTGCGCCGCATGATGGAAGCGGTCGGCCACAGTGTCGTTCATCTGAAACGGGTGGGCTTTGGCCCGATCTATTTAAATGATCTGCCACGGGGACAGTGGCGCCGGCTTACGGAGATCGAAGTGAGAAAGCTCAAGGAGCTGTAAGAAATGGAATATGAACTGCGCTCTGCCCGGTTTCTGGCCTCAGATATTCGGAAAAGAGTGGTACAAAACGGGGATACAGTGGTGGATGGAACCCTTGGCAATGGGCATGATACGCTGGAGCTCGCCGAGCTCGTTGGACCTGCCGGGCGTGTGATTGGCATGGATATTCAGCCGGAAGCTGTCAAACGAACCATGGCGCGATTGACGGAAGCAGGGGTGGCGGATCGATGCAGTCTTCATGTGATGGGACATGAGCATATGAAAGAGATAGTTCCTTCGGGCATACGGTATTGCTGCCTGAACCTGGGCTGGCTGCCAGGAGGGGATAAATCAGTAACCACTCATTGGGAGACAACGCGTGTTGCGCTGGAGAGCGCACTGGAACTTCTTGCCCCTATGGGCGTTCTTACCGTATGCGTTTATCCGGGGCATGAAGCAGGGGCAAAAGAACTTATGGAAATTCAGGCATTCTTTGCCTCCCTTCGGCCCCAGGCATTCAATTGCCTCAGACAGAGCTTTCTTAACGCGGGTCCAGGCAGCCCCGAGTGCTATGTTGTTCAGAAACAGTAACATATAAACAAAGCCTCTCCTTTTGTCCGGGAGAGGCTTTGTTTGTATGCATGTTACGCCTGCAGTTTGGAAGGGATAACCGTTTTTTTCAAAGCACCAATGAGAACGAGTCCCAGTGCAACAGCAACGACTTCACCTACACCCACCTGAAGCATGGTAAAAAACAGGGGAAGGCTGTATGTGAAGGAAAGAACAGTGCCAACGATGATGGCGTTGCTGAGAACCGGACAGCAAGCAGCGAGAAGCGGCTTCTTCCGCAACAGATAAGTGCCGACTGCCGCGATGAGTGTTGCCAGTGTACCGAATATGATATCCATCGGTCCTACCGGAGAGAGAAGATTGGCAATCAGACAGCCGATGGTCAGACCGGGTATCGCTTCCGGGAATAGAATCGGAAGAATAGTCAGGGCTTCGGAGATCCGGCATTCCCATCCGGTTCCGGCACCATAGGAGAGCACCGGGAGGGCGATGGTGAGGACGGCGTACAGTGCGGCAATCATGGCACTGATGCACAGGGAACGAGTGTTGAACATCCGCTTGAACATAGTGGACGCTCCTTTCTATTTTGCTCAGCGATAATAGTCGCAGGCGAGTGACATCTTACCATGTTTTTGCCGATTGAGAAAGAGAAAAAACGCAGATGATGAAGTCTTCGCTTGGCTTTGGGGATCATTATCTGTGCCCTGAGGTGTATCGTTTGCAGTAACCTTGCTGTTCTCCTTGATATACTCGATTATCTTATGTCAAAGCCCAGCTCCACATAGCTGTCTGTTGCGCTGTAACAGATAGCAATATCGGTAGCATATGGGAAGGTGACATGATCCACAAAGCCGCATTTTTCAAACTGTTCCTCCAGTGTGAGAAGAGAATTCCGGCAGTGGATTTTTGTCGATTGCAGGATTGTCGATATCCCGTATTGCGCCACCCATAGAATAGACATAGCCGCTTTTTGGTTACGCCCTGTTAGAACATCAGCCAACCTTCACTGGCTTCAATGGGTGGTGCTCCACCGACGATTTGCAGGTCTTCCCACCCGTTATCGCCCCGGCTCAGGATATGGCGATGCTTTACCCAGCACATCATGTCGGGGCTTCTGCTGACGAAGATATCGCTATACGGTGCATGGATGGAATCAGATGGATGAGCGGAAAAGGGTTCTCCAGATGCGTAAATGTTTCAAAATCTGTCATCTTGGCCATGCTAATGGTGGTCTCTCTCAGAAATCCCGGTACCCAATGTAATATCATAATAGATATCTTCTGCCGTAACTGTTTAGTCAACCTTGTAAATGTAGATATTATCATCAAGAGACGGACTATATTAGTAGCCCAGAATCCAGTCGATAAAGCCATGTAAATAGTTA
>CACWXY010000094.1 GCA_902764915.1 uncultured Eubacteriales bacterium
AAAAAAAGGCGACATGACTGTCTGGATTCAGGAAGGTTGACCATATCTGATTTTTACGGATGTTTTGTTCATATCCAAACCCAAAAAGATCTTAATTCCTCCTTGACAAAGGTCATTTCATAATCGTTATAGAGGTTCTCTGGTTCATTGTTACACTATATCAAATAACCTGACAAAATAGAGTGAATAATAAAGTAAACGAATATGCTTGATTTTTGCATAATTCTCTTGTATACGAAGGGAGCCAAGCGTGGCAACACTTTGGCAATTCAAAGTCGGATAGCCCATCCCAAAGGATGAAATATGACGAATGTGGATAATAGGAGCTAAATAACCCTAACAAAATCGCTTAGAATGGCTTTGCCAGGAGCGAGTGGGAATAAGGTCCGGAATTTTGAAGCCCGCATGAAATTAGGGGTTCCGGGCGGTCAGACCCCGTGTAGCAACAATTTGGCAACAAAATCCATCATTCCGAAAATGAGGACTAACTGATTTCGTGAAAGTCAGTTAGCCCTATTTCTATGCAGATTTTCGGTAAGCGTCAAATAACGGGACGGATAGAATGAAGGGCAGATCCAGTTGTAAACTGTTAGCACGAATTCGTGTGGATTCGTACGAAACAATACTACTGATTGCAACTGGCGGATGTTAAGGCCCTCAAGAACACTTTATGCTTTTCAAATTTCACCTAACCGTCAGTGAATAGCCTTCGTATGGCTTAATTGGAATAAACGAGGTACTTTGTATCATATGGGACTTTATTCGTCTAGAGAGTTGTCATTACTGTATGAAACTGATATAGAAATGTATTCAAGTATGCCTTTTTCAGAAAAAGTCAGTATCTTTTGATCTGTTCTCTTGGATCATATTTCATAATTGTTTCCCCGCAGAGATCCATTAACCACAGCGGAGCTGTGGTATGGGAGGGAGAAATAATCAGCAAAACAGAAGATGCGACCGGAGTTATTCCCCAATTTCAAATATTTCTTGATTTTGGGGAATAGCCACTGTATAATGAGGCCATCCGAAGCGGAGAGGAGGGCTGAGCCTTGAAACTGATCGTTCGCTCTGCGTATCTTGAGGAAATGGCTTCGCTGGCGCTGACGCCGGACATCAAAGTCATCACCGGTGTCAGGCGGTCAGGCAAATCGAAACTGATGGAAGCATTTTCGGAGCGGCTGAAACAGGCGGATCCCGGCGCAAACATCATCCATATCAACTTCAATCTGACGGAACATGAGAGCCTGCTGGAGTACCACGCGCTGGAGCAGTATATCGAAGCGCGTTACCAGGCGGAAAAGAGCAATTATGTGCTGATCGATGAAGTACAGATGTGTCCTTCCTTCGAAAAGGCCATCAACAGCCTGCACGCGAAGGAGAAATATGACATCTGGGTGACCGGTTCAAACGCCTTTCTGCAGAGCAGCGACCTGGCCACGCTCTTTGTGGGAAGGACCTATGAGGTGCATGTCTTCCCCTTCTCATTCAGCGAATACCTCTCCTATTATCCGGCCGAAAACTTATACGGAAGTCTGAGCAGCTACATCCGCGAAGGCGGCATGGCCGGATCCTATCTGTACAGGAACGAAGCCCAGAAATATCGGTATATCAACACGGAAGTCCTGAATGCGCTGATCGTCCGGGACATCATGACCCAATATCATTTCCGGAACGAGCCGCTGCTCCATGAACTGATCGACTTTCTGATGGACAACATCGGCAATGTGACGTCCGTCCGCACCATCGCCGACACACTGGCCTCCGGAAAGAAGAAGGCCGATCACAAAACCATCGGAAAGTACATCGACGCGCTGTGCAAGGCCTTTGCGTTCTATCGCATCCGCCGTTATGACATTCGGGGGAAGAGATATCTCCGGTCCGAGGACAAGTACTATCTGACGGATCACAGCTTCCGCTTCGCCCGGCTCGGCACAAAGAATATGGACTACAGCCGGGTGCTGGAGAACATTGTCGCCGTGGAACTGCTTCGGCGGGGTTATGAGGTGTATGTGGGTGTCCTGTATCAGAAGGAAATCGACTTCGTAGCAATTCGCCAAGGAGAAAGACTGTATATTCAGGTGGCCAACGACATCTCATCCCCCGACACCTTCCGGCGGGAGATTGACCCGCTGCTGAGGATCCGCGATGCCTGGCCCAAACTGCTGATCGCCCGGATCTACCAGCCGGCCTGGCAGCACGAGGGCATCCGGATCATTGATGCCGCCGAGTGGCTGGCAAACGCTGTTCCCCAAAGTGAAGAATCGTGAGGTTTTGGGGAATTGAGGGCGGATAGTGAATTCAGGAACATCTGTTGTATCATGAAGCTATCCGGGAGGAGATGAAGCGCTGTGAAAGAGATGGAAATCCTCGGCGCAAACCGTTTTGAGACCTTTTCCAGAACGCGGGCCGGCAGCCGGGCCATCATCGTGCGGGATGGCATGATCCTGCTCACCCATGAAACCCGTTCGGGATGGTGGCTTGTACCGGGAGGCGGTATGGAGGATGGCGAAGGGCCGGAAGAATGCTGCGTCCGCGAGGTCGAGGAAGAAACGGGCTGCATTGTCCAGCCTGTGCGGCCATTCCTCACCCTGTATGAATACTATGAAGAATACCGCTATATCAGCCATTATTTCATCTGTGAGATCACGGGCGTGGGACGCATGCATCTGACAGATGCGGAACTCCGTCGCGGTGTCGAGCCCAAGTGGCTCCCGCTTCAGGAAGCGGTTGATATCTTTTCCCGCCACCAGTCCTACGCAGCGGACAGCGAGGAGCAAAGAGGATCATACCTGCGGGAATACACGGCACTCCAGGCATATCTGACAGAAGGGGGGCGCTCGAATGAAGCGTGAACTGGGAATTGCCAGATGCGGGCTGGCATGCTGCCTGTATTCAGAGAAGGCAGTATGCAAGGGCTGCAGACAGGACGGCTTTCTTGACCTGTCCTGGTGCAAGGATTGAGTTTTTTTTGAATCAGGGAAACAGCGTGCAGACGGGAGCCGGACACGGGTATGGACCAGTGATCTGGTATTATTGGAATTGAATGGGATGGTAAAACTTATCTCACAAGAGAAGCTGTTGCATCTTTCTTTGAAGTCGATATTCGTACGATCAGCCGTTATATTGAACAAAACAATACAGAACTCACTGAAAACGGTTATGTAGTGCTTCGTGGCCAGCGTTTGAAGAGCTTTTTGGCCTCGTTGCCAGAGGAATTTGCTAAGGACATTAATGTCCCTAGCAAAATTCGTCAGCTTGGTGTCTTTGACTTTAAGGCTTTTCTGAATATGGCTATGTTGCTTTCCGAGAGCGAAAAAGCACGTGCTTTAAGGCAACTCATGCTATCCCGATTTGAGGACAGTTCGTGGTGGATGTCACGGAGAAGACGTGATGAGAGATGACGGATCGGAGGGGACGGAACGAAAAGCAGGCCCAGAAAATGACGTTCAAAGAACTTGTCATTTTTCGATGAAATCACGATCAGCCACTTTGTCACTCCATACAATTGAGCCGAAAACAGATAGCACCCGCCGTTCCCCACCTCCCTCTGTTTGCTGATGAGGATGTCTGCTCCCGCATTACTGAATTGATTCAGGCATGATACAGGGCACAAATAGAAACATCGCATACTGCGGCTGTCTTAATACACAAAAAAGGCTGATCCCAGTCAGCAGTTCAAGCAGCACCAAGGTGTTGCCGACGCAGCCAGGGATCAGCCTTTTCTATATAGTATCTTCGATTTCTCGGTATTCCAACGCTTGTGTATCAGATATTACAGGTCCACAGGAAGAACACGGCATCCTATTTGCCTCATTCATTCCAGTCCTTTTCGACGCCTGCGGCATCCGCCATGCCTTCTCCAATGATATACGCCACCACGCCGGCACCGGCCATGATCAGCGCTGTCACCTGGGCCGCGCCTTCAGATGTTCCTCCCAGCGCAATGATCAGCATGGTCACAAACTCAGTAATCGCCACCCAGAACTTCCGGCTGGTCAGCTTTTCCTTCATTGTCCCTCTCACAGCAATCCTCCCTCGCCCCGAAGCGCCTTGATCATTTCATCCATGCGCTTATGCGCGCTCGCTGTGGATGCCTCCACAGAGGTCAGCCGCAGGTCCATGGTGCGCATATCCTCCTTGAGTACCTTGGACTCCACCTTCATATCCTCGATTGCCTGGCGGATATACCGCAGGTCCGCGATCATGGTTGCCCGTTCCATGGCATGTTCTCCTGTCTCCCTGTGGGAAGCGCGTATAAACGTGACCGCCGTAAAAATCAGCGCCATCAGGGAAATCCCGATGGGCAGCCAGTCATGCAGAATATCCATTACCCCACCCCCAGTCCCAGCGCCATGGCGCAGGCCTCATAGATCTTCAGGCAGGCCGCGCGGTCCAGGGCAATTGTGAGCCGATCCCCGCCGGCAGGCGTACCGGGAAAAGCCACGTCTTCCATGACAAGGAATTCCTTTTTCACATATCCCTTGATACCCGCATATTCCACCTTGGCCCAGGTGTCATCCGTAGAGATCACGGACAGCTGTGCACCTTCCGGCAGCTTCTCCAAGCGCTTGGAAGATACACTCTTCGATGCCCGAAGGTTGGCACCATTCCCGTTTCCGCTCTCCACTCTTGCCGTTACAGTATTGCCTGCTGTATGTTCATAGGCAGCATCGCTCATCTTTGCTTTCTCCTGACTTCTGTTTTCCATCTCTCCGCCGGGCAGGCTGTCATCCCCTGGATCCCGTTTTCCCGTACCCTGTACAGCCTTCAAATCCGCCGCCATACGCCATCTGCCCAGCTTTCTGTCATGGGCGATCGGCCCGGGGCTGGTACAGTGAATGATGTCCAGCGGATCCACAGAGCACACCACGCCCACGTGATAGTAATCCCGCAGGTCATGTCCGCTCCTGTACCGCTCCGGAAGACTGTATCCGTCATCGCTCAGAAGGCGGTACTTGAATACAATCTGCCCTGAACGCAGCTGAGAGACATCCGTCACCGAATGCAGCTGCTTCACTGCTTCCCTGGCCGCATAGTTAGATCCGTGCACGCCCTTCCAGGTCTCCCCGCAAAGAGTGAATGCTCCCATAATCAAGCCAATACAGTCGCAGGTGCCGTCCTTCCCCGTCCCGCCGCTGCGATAAGCCTGCACCCGTGCGGCATTCCTGTCCACAGCGCGCAGAAACGCCTCTCTCGTCATGCCCTTCCCTCCCTTCTGCTCAAAAAGAGGAGGGCAGGTTCTCCCTACCCTCCCTGTGCTGTTCTGATGGGAAGCCTTCCCACGCGTCTCTCAAGCGGCGTGGCGGCTCAGTATCATCAGACCAGCTCGCTAACCGCGATGGCGCCCTCGGTATCCAGCGTCAGGTAAAAAGTCTTGGTGCCGGTGGTGTCCTGCACCAGGATTCCCTTGGGAATATCCGTGGTGACCATGCCGTCATCGCCGACCACCAGCAGATGGCCCGCATTGAGCACTTCCTGATCAATCGCCACACAGCCCTCAATGGCTTCCAGTGCCTCCGCGGAGTCCGCCAGCGCCTTGGTCACATCGGAGTCCTTCAGCAGGCCCCAGCTGTAGGTCTTTTCATTCCCGGTGCCCTCCGCCATGAAGCGGTAGGCAAACCCGGTGGCGGTATCATAGTAGATGTCGCCCAGGTGGACGTCCTTCTCCTCATTGGTGCTCCAGCCGCTGGCGGGCGTGTTCGCCAGGGTGGGCACGCCGTTTTCAAACCAGGTGGTCACCGCACCGTCGATCTGCGCCTGAAGCTCAGACTT
>CACWXY010000095.1 GCA_902764915.1 uncultured Eubacteriales bacterium
GCAACTGAGGATACTTGCCAAAGAGTGATGCCATGTCATAACGCTTTACCTTACCATCCTGGAAGACGACCTCCATAGCGGTTCCTTCCAGGAATCTCATATCTGTTGCCTTGTGGAACATGTCGTTCACCTCCCTGATAAATGCTCCGTGCTTATAGCTTAAGCGAGAGGAGGCAGTTTGATGTACTGCTCGGTTACCCACATTTGGTTCAGTTCCTTCTGATACTTCAGAACAAACTCTTTTACCAGGGCTTTAGCCTTTGGCGGGAATTCTCCTTCCATGATTTCACCCGTTTCGATCAGGAACGGGGCATCAAAATCCTGCGTGATTGCATGAATGTGCGGTGGATTATGCTCTTTATTCCGCAGGTACATGACGATGATGATTCCGTAAAAATGACTGATTGTCGGCATGCTTACACCTCCGCTTTTGTTTGCAATCTCATTATAGGGGATAAATCCCCTAATAGTCAACCTTAAAAAACTCAAAGGAGGAGCCATGAACACAAACCTTAACATGGAGACTATGCCCATTGACCGGCTGAAGCCTGCGAAATACAACCCCAGGAAAGACCTGAAGCCGGGCGATCCCGCGTATGAGAAGATCAAGCGCAGCCTGTACGACTTCGGGTATGTCGATCCCATCGTCTGGAATGAGGTGACGGGCCACATCGTCGGCGGGCATCAGCGCTACAAGGTGCTGAAGGCTGAAGGCGCGACCGAAGTGGACTGTGTTGTGGTGTACATCGAGAACCCTTCAGATGAGAAGGCACTGAACATTGCGCTCAACAAAGCCACAGGCGACTGGGAGCCCACGGCCCTGGCTGACCTGCTGCAGGATCTGCAGAGCGCCGGATATGATCTCGGTGCGACGGGCTTTGACGCTGCCGAGGTGGACGATGGACTGGGGCACCATCGACACCCTGCCGGAGATTCCTGGTCTGGCGCTGTATAAGGACGGTCATGCCGGGTACTACATCGGCAATGGTTATGCCGTGGAGTGGCAGGGCTTCAGCTGAGGCTGCGTGAAGACGCAGGTGAAAAAGCGGCCCTGGACACACTGGTACAAGCTGCCGTTTATCGATTACGGCGATACCAGCGGCGCACAGGTCGCTGTTGAGACAGTCACCGTGTACACGTTGGGCAGCAGGCTGCTGAAGAACGGTTCTTCCGGCGCGGACGTGAAAACCCTGCAGGAACTGCTGAACCAGCTGGGTGCCGCCCTTGAGGTGGACGGCCAGTTTGGCAACAAGACGGAAGCCGCCGTGAAAGCTTTCCAGAAGAAGGCAGGTATCAAGCAGGACGGCAAATATGGCGACCAGACCCATGATGCCCTGATGGCCGCTGTGGCGGAGGACGATGCCAGGCAGCAGGCCATGACGGAAACGCAGCCCGCTCCGGAGCAGGAACAGCCCGTCGCCGGGCAGACCACCATCCGGGTGCTCATCAAGTCCTCCGGGGGGAAGGTGAACATCCGCACGGGCAACGGTACCAGCTACAGCCGCATCACCGCAGTCGCGCCGGGCACAACGCTGGAGTATGTGGCCAGTGCCTTCAACGTCTGGCAGGCCGTGAAGATCGGAAGCCAGGTCGGGTGGGTTTCCGGGGAGTACAGTGAAATCACAAGTGAATAACAAAGCTGGCCTGCAGTCTGGTTCTATTGAGCCGGATTGCAGGCCTGTTTTATTTTCAATAATACCTTTTTTCCGCACTTACTGATGTTTCATCGGAGTGACCAGATAGTAACACAGTCTGATCCGGAAGGGTGAGTACCCTTTGACGGATGCTTCTGATCAGCTGCATACCATTGCCGCCAGGATACTGATCATTCCCACGGCTACCTTTGAAAATGGTATCCCCAACGAAAGCCGCATCATGGCGTTGATCATAAAAGATCACAGAATCGGGGGTATGGCCGGGTGTATGGATCACACGCAGGGAACAGGCTAGATTGCTTTCCAGCCGGAAAACATCCCTGTCCCTGAAGTGCTTTGCGCCATGTACGGTCATATCGCAATGGCAATAGCGGGACAGGTTCAGATGCGTATCGACGAGATAAGCTTCTCCGGCCTCATGGATATAGACAGGGATATCCGTTTCCTCCCGGATCGCCGCAATGCCGCCAATATGATCGAAATGCCCGTGGGTAAGAAGAATCTTCTCAATGATCCACCCATTTTCGTGGCACAGATGCATCAGTTCATGCCCTTGAGCACCGGGATCGATGAGAAAGCCGTGATTCGTTTCATCATCAACCCAGAAATAGCTGTTGACCTCGAAATAGCCCTTCACGGGCGCACAGGCGATCATGCCTTATGATCTGCGATCCGGCATCCATCCGGCCCGCAGGTCATGCCCTGGGGTTCATCCGCCTTCTGTGCGTCCATCACCTGGCGAAGCGCCTGCTTCATGCTATCGACAGGCAGAGCACCCGGGATAGCGAGCTGCCCATCCAGCAGAAAGTAAGGAACGCCATGGATATTGTACCGTGCCGCTTCCCGTTCATCCAGGCGAACGTCCATGGCAAATTCATCCGTAGCCAGCAGCGAACGGACTTCATTTTCATCCATGCCTTCTTCACGAGCAATGCGAAGCAGCACATCGTGATTCGCCAACTCTAAGCCTTCCGAAAAATAGGCCTTATAGAGCCGTTCTGAAAGACGGTCTGCCAGTGCCTGATCCTTCTTCTGCGCCAGCTTGGTCAGGCGGTGCGCGTCAAAAGTATTGGTGTAGCGAGTTTCCGCATACCGGAAATCCAGCCCGGCTTCACGTCCCATCTGAGAGATACCATCAATACGAGCCTGTGCTCCCTGAATGGAAAGGCCATACTTTTTCGCAAACCGCTCCACAGTTGCGCCTCTATATTCTTTGCTGGCGTCAGGATCAAGTTCAAAAGCTTTCATTTTCACTTCTACCTGATTGCCAATCTCAAGCTCAGCGATAGCTTGTTTCAGGTAGGTTTCCCCGATATAGCAATAAGGACATGCATAGTCCGACCAGTACGTGATCTTCATGTTCGTTCCTCCTCACTAAATAGAACACGTTCAATTTATAATTCTATCACTGGCTTCCATTCCTGTCAACATAATAGAGCATGTTTTATTAACTTGTTTTTTGCACACGCTCAAACACTTCATCAAATTGAATCGTCAGGCCTGTTTTCTCCAGCACTTCATCGACCAATTCCTGGTTCTCAAGTGTCCATAACAATCGTTCGTCTACATGGGTCAGTGCACGGAAGCATTCGTCCTCACCGAATCCAAACTCATCATGCAGAGCGAGACAGATAGCTGCGTAGCAGGTTTTGATCATTGGCAATGACGCAGCATGCAGACCATCCTGATATCCGCGATGGTATTCTTTTTCCATGTCTTGGGGCGTGATGCCATTCTTTGCCAGTCCGGCCAATAACTGGCTTTGTGTATAGTCTGCGATCAAAGCTTTGTTTTTTGCTGTTGTTTCTCGCATCATTCTGCGTCGCTCTGCTCTGTTTGCCATGCTCTCAGCCTCCTCACTAAATAAAACACGTTCTATTTGCAATTCTGCTCCAAATGTGCTATGATGTCAAGAGATATTAGAACGCGTTTCAATTCGGAGGTGCGTATGAAAAGAAGCGGAAGACCCGGAAAGAATGACGAGAACCGTGCCTGCAAGGAAGCAATTCTGAAAGCGACCACCAGCCTCATTGAGGAAATCGGTGCAGATGCAGTCACAGTTCGGAAAGTAATAGAAAAGGCCGATGTTTCCACAGGCACTTTTTATCATTATTTTTCTGATAAGAATGACCTCATGATGGCCTTTGTGCGTGAAGAATCTTTCGATGGCTTTGAGCTGGAAACCCCGTCTGATGATGTGGCAGGCAGACAGGCCGAGCTCTATATGCATCTAATCAATCGTTATCAAGCTATGGGAAAAGACTTCATGAAGCAGTTCTATACAACCAACAATCAGGCCTTGTCCGCCTACCTGGATGAGGAAGACGGACGCTTTTCCGAAGGAACGGTTATGGCTCGCGCTGAAAAGGAACTTGAGATTTGCGCTCAACTGGGACACCTGCCTTCCACCGCCGATCTGCACCTGCTTGCCATGGATGTATGTACAATCGTAAAAGGCTGTGTATTCGAGTGGTGCCTTAGCAGAGACAGGATCGACGTTCAGGAAACGCTTCAAAGAATACTCCGCCTTTACTTCGCCTCCCTTGCACATGGTGCCGGAGATATTTGATTGAATCTATCGCTATAATTCCGGCATCACAATCCCGTGAAACAAAGCAGCAGGCCTGCAATCTGGTTCACATGAGCCGGATTGCGGGCCTGTTTTTTCATTTTGGCTAAGGAATCAGCTTTCCAAAACCATATGAATGATGGTAGGAAGCTCTTTCTTCCAATCCATCCCGATGGGGATAGGCGGCAGCCACCGTATGATGGGCTTCCTATCCGGAAATATTGCGCTCCTCGGACCAACCCAGAAGGTATGCCAGTGAGCTGCCCGCACATGAGGCCGTGGACTGGAATGAGCGCCCTGCACAGAAGCTATTTCCTTCTCCGCAGAGCGCTCATGGTTTTTGTAATTCCGGATGGCATTGGAGACACGGACACCGACATCCCACACCTGCGGTTCCTTGGGACTCCTTACGCCGCCGCTGATCGTCCGTCGCTTCTGCGGATGCTCGATCTGCGGCATATCCGGTTCTTCGCTGCACAGGTAGAGAAGCAGTTGAAGCATGGAAGAGAATGTCTTCCGGTATTCCTCCCGGCTGCCGATGTACCGGCTGTCCCGTTTCCCCATGAACAGATCGTCCACCTGATCCACCCGGTTCATGGCGTCCAGCAGCGATCCCTCCCCAAAGGGCAGCGCGACCATTTTCGGCTGATCACAGCCCTCCAGGAACATGGCAAACTGGAGATCCACGTTCCGGCTGAAGAGGTTGTAATCCAGGTGCGCGATGAAGCCTTTCATTGGATGCCGTTCATAGCAAGCGCCTTCAACGGCTGGAAGGCCGTGAAGATCGGGAGTCAGGTCGGATGGGTTTCCGGGGAGTTCAGCGAGATCACCAGTGAGTAAATGTTTGGGGAACCTGCTTTTCTAGTGGGTTCCCCCTATTTCGGTGGTGTTCTTTGCAAGAAAAACGAAGTATTTCAATGAAATCCACAGAAATAATTCAAAACAGAGTCAATACTACGTGAAATGCACGGAAAACGAGAAAAACATGCAGAAAAACCTTTCCAAAACTATTTGACTTACTTTGACCTTGGATATATAATCTAGACACCATCAAGGAAGGGGGATCGAGAGAGAGCCCGAACAAGATGGAATGAATGCGACCCTGCAAGCGTGGCAAT
>CACWXY010000096.1 GCA_902764915.1 uncultured Eubacteriales bacterium
CCTGTTGGGCAATATCCCCAAGACCGGTTTCTTTGACGAACCCGGCGTTATGCAGGTTATCCTGTACGGTATCAACCACGAAGTATTCCCTCCGCTGATCTTCATGGGCGTTGGCGCCATGACCGACTTCGGTCCGCTGCTGGCTAACCCGAAGACCCTGCTGTTGGGCGCTGCTGCCCAGGGCGGCGTGTTCGTTGCCCTCATCGGCGCCATGCTATTAGGCTTTGATCTGCGCGAGGCTGCTTCTATCGGTATTATCGGCGGCGCCGACGGCCCGACCGCTATTTACCTGACCGTTAAGATGGCTCCCCACCTGCTGGGCGCTATCGCCGTAGCTGCTTACTCCTACATGTCTCTGGTTCCGCTGATCCAGCCGCCTATCATGACGCTGTGCACCAGCAAAGAAGACCGTAAGATTAAAATGGATCAGCTGCGTACCGTAACCAAGTTTGAACGTATCATTTTCCCGATTGCTTCCACCATTTTCATTTCCTTACTGTTACCTCCCGTTTGCGCCCTGATTGGTATGCTGATGTTAGGTAACCTGTATAAGGAAGCCGGCTGCCTGGACCGTCTGAGCGACACTGCCCAGAACGCATTGATGAACATCGTAACGATTTTCCTGTCCGTTGGTACCGGTCTGACCATGGAAGCGGATAAGTTCCTGAAATATCAGACCATCCTGATCATCTGCTTAGGTCTGGTTGCTTTCGCAGCCGGCACGGCTATGGGTTGTCTCTTTGGCCAGCTGATGAAGATCACTTCCGGCGGCAAAGTCAATCCGCTGATCGGTTCCGCGGGCGTATCCGCCGTTCCGATGGCTGCGCGTGTATCCCAGGTTGTAGGTCAGAAGGCAAATCCTTCCAACTTCCTGCTGATGCACGCTATGGGCCCCAACGTAGCAGGCGTTATCGGTACCGCTGTTGCAGCGGGTACCATGCTGGCCATGATTGGTCCTGCAGGCAAGTAATCCTCCCTGCAAAATATGTATTACAAACATTGTCTGGCAGCCCTGCGCTGCCAGACATCTTTCAAGTATTGTTCTGTTGAACAAAGAGTCATGCCTGACTCTGCTGAACAGAACAATCCTTACAGATTATATCCTTTCAATAATAGTCATGCCGCAGCGGGCGTGATTATTATAAGGGCAACCTGCGAGATTCTGTTTCGTACGGTTGTCCTTTAACTTCACTCCTCCTCTTCCGCAGGGACGTGAGACACCCCTGCGGTGTACGGCACTTGATGAGCTTCCGCCGTTTGGAACTGCGAAAGTAGTTCCTCTGTGAAGTTAAAAAAGAAGAACACCCTGTACATTTCCGTTTGAACCGGAATGTGCAGGGTGTTTGACTATTATTTGAGATTATCAGGATACGCTGATTAAGTGAGTTTGTGCGATGTCCGAGGGCTTTTTGCGACAGACAAGGAAATGTCCCTCGACGCAGTCAGTCACAAAAAGCGCCGGTCAGCGTGCAGACGAATTAATTAGTGTTTCTTTATACATATTGCCGTAATCTTTTATGGGCTGCCTGTTTCTCCGCATACATCTGCTTGTCTGCTTCATCAAGCAGCTGCTTGATGGTCGTTTCACTGATATTATCCGCATAGGCGTAACCTACGGATATGCTGATGTTTTCCTGCTCCTCTGCTTCCCGGAACCGGTAGATCATCTGCTGCACCGTTTCAGGCCTGCAGTCCTCCACCACCGCCGCGAATTCATCGCCGCCAATACGGAAGGATTTTTCACCGAAGCAGGACGTAATGCACTGGGCCGCCGTACGGATCAGATTGTCCCCGGCAGAATGTCCCTCGGTATCATTGGTCTCTTTCAGGTAATTGATATCGAACATGAGGATTGCCAGGGAATAACCTCTTTCTCCCACGTCCAGCAGGTATTGTTCAAACCGGTACCGGTTGGGAAGGTTGGTCAGCGCATCCGTCTCCGCAGCGGAACGCAAAATCGCGTCCAGCGCGTCCCGGCGTTTGCGCAGGCTGTTATAGGCCGAAGCCACCAGCCGCACTTCCTGCAACCCTTTTTCTTCGTCCAGGGGCTGGTTGGCCGTAATCAGCTGTACAAACCCCTGTAACGGATGGATCATCTGTTTATACAGCGCCACAAATGTGCCGATCAAAATCAGCATGACCAGACCCGCCAAGCCCAACAGCACGGTACGCAGGATAACAATTTTTTTACCTACTTCTGCCGCCGCTGCCCCGACGTTGGCGCGGAGAATGTCCTTGCAGGCGTTCACGTTCTGCGATACAGCCCGCTTGTTCATACTTGCCACCGAGCCTAACGCTACGATTCTTGACTGGGCAAGCCTGCGTTCGGCCGGCATGGCTTTTTCCGCTTCATTCAGTTCGGGCAATGGAATCTGGTTCACAGGGTAAACATTGGGAAACGGGTATACGGAATTGATCAGCGCCAATGCATGGAGCTGCGCATCCTTAAGCTTCTCTGCATTGCCCGCCGCATCTTTAAGACGGGCCAGCGCCTCCGGGCTCACATCATAATTACGGAAACGCTCCAGCACCTGATTGCCCCGGTGCGGTCTCGCCAGTTCCGTTGCAAAAACCGCCAGGGGCGCAACATTGATTTCGCCGTGTTCATGCACTGGCACCATGATAAAATTGGTAGACGTTTCCGACAGCAGGCTGGCGCCTGCCAGAACAGACGTCGCCTCTTCGATACGTTCCCCCGCCGTCCGCGATACGGCAGACAGTTTCGCGCTGGTAGCATTGATCTGCACGATCAGGGCAAAAATCACAATGTGCAAGATTGCAAGTACAACGATAATAGGCCGCATGAGCGAATTGGCTGCAATCCCTCCGGTACTCTTCGCTCCGACGGCAATTTGTTGTGGCTGCGTACTTTTCATGTCTCTGTGTCTCCTGAATGGTCTTCCGATGATTTCTGTCTATACTATCTGTTTGTAACTATACTAATCCTGTAAACTTCTTCCTTGCTTCATCCACTGCAACATGCAGCGGCGCTCAGATTGTCTGTAAAAAATACTGGTCTACATTTTTGTGGGCTTCCTGTTTCTGCACGTACATCTTCTTATCCGCTTCGTCGATCATCTCCTGCAGCGGTGTGTCCCCGATTTCCTCGGTATAGGAATAACCCAGTGAAACGCTGACATTCTCACTGCGCGCTATCTCTTCAAAACGATCGATCATCTGCTGTATCTTTTCCCGCTCACAATCTTTGATTACAGCAACAAATTCATCCCCGCCAATGCGGAACGAATTCTCTCCAAAGCAGGACGAAATGCAATGCGCAACTTTTTGGATCAGCTCGTCCCCGGCAGAATGGCCCAGGGTATCATTGGTCTCTTTCAGGTAATTGATATCAAACATCAGAATGGCAAGGGAATATCCGCTGTCCCCTGCACTCAGAATATATTTTTCAAAACGGTAACGGTTGGGAAGATTGGTCAGTGTATCTGTTTCCGCTACAGAACGCAGCGCTTCACGGCGTTTTTCCAGATTGTTATAGGCCGAAGCCACCTGGCGGACTTCCCGCATTCCTTCTTTTTCGTCCAGAAACTGGTTGGATGCGATCAACCGCACAAATCCCGTCAGCGGATTGATCATCTGTTTATACAGGATCATAAATGTTATGACCAAGATCACGGTAATCAGAATGGTGGCAATCCACAGTCCGGTTCGCAGGATGGCGACGCGTTTTCCCGCTGCAGCCGCCTGGACACTGGCATCGTTACGGATTTCCTGCACACAGGCCGTTACATTCCGGGATACCGAAAACATATCCCTATCCTCATAGGAATCCAGCACAAGCCGTCTGGCTTTTTCCAGTTTGTCCGCATCGGACAGCGCCTTATCCGTATTTTGCAACGCAGGTAACGGCAACTGATTCAACGAAGCCGTACTGGGAAACGGATGCACGGCATTCACAAGAGCCAGGGCATGGAGCTGTATTTCTGTCATCCTGTCGGCGTCCCGGGCCGCGGCAGAAAGATACGACCGCGCCTTTTCACTGACTTCATAATCCCGGAACCGTTCCAAAACGTCACTGCCCCGCCGGTGTCTGCTCAGCGTGTTTGCATAAACCGTAAGCGGCGCCGCATTGAATTCCCCTGTTTTCTTTACAGGCACAAGGACAAAGTTGGCCGCCGTCTGGTTCAGGAGACTGACGCCTGCCAGCAGGGAATTCGCTTCCCCTATGTACACACCCACATTGGTCATTACAGTAGAAAGCCGGCTGGCGCCTGAATTGATCTGTAAAAACATGCCGATAATAGCAATATCCAATACAGCAAGTATTGCGATAATCGGGCGCATGAACGAATTCGCCGTGATCCCCCCGACCTTTTTCTGTGGCTGCGTGCTTTTCATCTTTCCTGTCTCCTGCGCTGTCAAGTTCAACGTGTTAAGCTGAATACGTGATTTACCGTTGCCTGAGGAGAGTTTATCAACTTATTAAAATAGACAGTTAACCACTGTTATTTTATCAGATTTTGGCGAAAATAACAAGAACGCTTCTATATGATTCACCTGAGCCGATTTGTTTCGGCCGATTCAGTTCTGCCGATTCGCTTATATCGATTTTCTTCTATTGATTCAGTTCTGTTGATTTACTTCTGTCGATTCACTTATATCGATTTGCTTATGCTGATTTGCTTCACCCAATTCACTTCTGCCGATTCACACTCATATAACGCTATGCTTTCAACTTTATGCTTTCACCTTTGCCGCGGATACATAACTGCGTTTTGCAACCGGTATCGCATCCCATTTGATTTCATTAGCCGCAATTCTATGAGACAGACCCCAGGCCGCCGCAATTCCCGCCGCTTCCCCGATGCTCATACAGGTAGGCTGGATACGCATGGACGCCTGCAGGATAAAGCTGGCGCTGATACAGCGTCCCGTCACGATCAGGTTTTCGATTTCCTTCGTTACCAAAGAGCCGTAGGGAATTTCATAGAATCCGCCCTTGGGCAGCTTCTCCGAAACCTTCTCCCCGTGGGCGTCAATAAACCAGGCCGTACGGCAGACCGCATCCGAAAAACGACTCTGGTCATGGTAGTCATCTTCCACCAGATAATGCCTGCCGCGAATCCGCCAGGATTCCCTGGCCCCCAGCATAGCCGCCTCACGGCTGATGAACGCTTTTTCAAAACCGGGCAGGTGACGGATCAGGTAATCGGCGATATGGTGCATCATTTTCCGTCCGTAGGTCACCGCCTTGCTGTAGGAAACCGGGTCAGTCGCCGAAAACTTCACCGGGATTTCGGGACAGTTCATGCTCATCACGCCATTTTTACCGATAATGGTA
>CACWXY010000097.1 GCA_902764915.1 uncultured Eubacteriales bacterium
CCCTGTGACCGTCACGAAACGATTGGTGACGCCGGGCAGGTACACTTCCAGACCATGCTTCCTGTTGTTGATGTAATAGACCGTCTTATCGTAGGCGAAGTCCGGTGACAGGCGGAAAAAGCCGCGCAGGCCGGTACCGGAGGGACTGCGCTCGAAATATGCTTCCGGGAAGAAGGACATGATGGATGCCGCCACATCGTTAAGGCTTCCATCCTCCCGGATGCAGTGGTCGATGTCAATCGCTCCGATACCCTCGCTGACACGGTAGCCGATGCCGTCCCAACCGCCCATGGCATAGGCTTTCATGGCTGTGGCGAAATCGGCAAAAGTGGCCGGATCATTGGTTTTTGCCAACTGACCTGTGCGGGGGTCATACGGAACCTTGGTAGGCTTGCCCTGACGCTTTTCCAGCCGCCAGAGACAAAAAGAGGCATTCTCCTTCAATGCAGAGGGAATACCCACGAAGTTCACACGAGACGGGCTTTTCTTTTCAGCCATTCGATAATACCTCCCATGATGATTTGCTTGCTGCGATATACAGTGGTTTCCTCTTCTGTGACCGGATGACAGGGAATAGCGGGTACAAGGGCAGCAGGTACCGAAGATGTACCAGAAACAGCAGGTTTTCTCGCCTCCAAGCAGACCCTATCCGTTGTTTTATTCATCTGGCGGATCTCATTTCTCATTCATCGTCCTGCGCTTCTTTCTGGTATAGGAATGCGCCTTGTGACGGTCGTAGCAGGGCCTGCCGACGCGTTCGATAAGACAGATATTCAGTTCCTTCCTGTGCCTGTATGATACCTTGCCGATATACTTTTCAGGATTGAATCCGAGAGTCCCTTCTCCCTTCAACCGCTTACAATTATTGCGTCTAGGCATAATCATTTCTCCAAATTCAAAAGACAGTAAAGGAAAGCTTTAAGAAAGCCTCGCTCTCAATGCCGCAATTAATCTGTCCTGTGTGACATCCTTGGATGCCAAAGCAGCCAGTACGTCCTCGTCTACCGTATCCTTCGTGATGATATGATGGATCGTAACGGTGCTGCATTGTCCCTGCCGCCATAGTCTTGCATTGGTCTGCTGGTAAAGTTCGAGTGACCAGGTCAGACCGAACCAGATCAGGATATGCCCGCCCGCCTGAATGTTCAGTCCGTGCCCCGCCGAGGCCGGATGGATCAGGCCGATGGGGATCTTCCGTGCATTCCAGTCCCGGATGTCTTCGCTGTCCTTCAGATCGCGCACGTCCCCCGGCCCATACCCGGTGTTTTTCAGATGCTGTACAATGCGGGCTCTGTATAGTGATAGGTAATCCTTTAAAGCAGACCTTTCCGGATTTTCCCCCACTTCACACCGGGCATGCGACTTTCACCGCACCCGGCGTTCCCTCGTTAACAAAAACATAAAATCTATAACAGTCTACCGTATGAAAAAGCGTAATGTGATTATAGCTTTGCGGAAATGACCGAAAATCCGGCAATCTTGCGCAAATTGTTTATCTTTGAGAGTTGCTCGTCATTCAGTTTGCAAATCAACAAATATTTAGTGATGGCTTCCGCAGTCGTAGCTACCATAAGATTGTAGACATTCTTGTGTACCAGTATTAGATTGGCGTACCTGTCATGTCGATCTATTAGGGATGTCACCGTCTCTCGCCGTCTCAGGCATGATGGTCTCTGCCACAGCGCAGCACTTATCACATTTGATTTTCATAGGCTTCTCCAAAGAAAATTTACAATTTTGCAACTATATTTAGTTGCTGTTTTTCCTGATCCGTGCTATACTACTTCATGAGGAGGTGCATCCGTTTTGGGTCAGAAAGAAAAACTCATTGAAAAGTTGAAGTCAAAACCAAAGACATTCACTTTTGAAGACGCCGAATCTCTTCTGGGGTATTTCAACTACCACAGGAGCAATAAAGGGAAAACCAGCGGTTCCCGTGTGATGTTCTCAAGCGAAGACCACAAGACGAAGATCTTGCTTCACAAGCCGCACCCCCGGAAGGAACTGTTGGAATATCAGGTGAAGCAGCTTATCGAGCAATTAGAACAGGAGGATCTGCTATGAACAACACAATGGAGTACAAAGGCTATGTGGGAAGCGTAGAGTTCTCCGAAAATGACGGAGTGCTCTACGGTAAAGTGCAAGGCATCCGTTCCCTCATCTCCTATGAAGGAACTACCGTCGCAGAGCTTGTTGCCGACTTCCACGGTGCTGTTGACGATTATCTCACTCTTTGCGAGGAGGAAGGCACCGAACCGGAAGTCGCATACAAGGGCAGCTTCAACATCCGCATCGGCAGTGAACGCCATAAGCGAGCAGCTATTTACGCCATTGCTCATCAGCAAACGCTGAATGCATTTATTGCTGAAGCGGTCGATGAGAAGCTCGCTGCAGCACACGCATAGCAATCCCGTCCCCACCCAGTCACTTCGGCTGAGTGGGGATTCTTTCACTTAGAACTTATCCATTTATCACAACCCAAAGGATATCCACACCTTAAAGAAGAAGCTTGAAAGCACCATTCGAAGCTTTCTGCTTTGCGGCACGCATGCGCTTTTCGTTTTTCCGATCCATATAGGGTTCGTCCTTTCGTCCTTACGAATGCTTCAGCAGATACCGGTTGCTTACCACCTTCACGGAAAGCGGCGCACCGGTGGCCGGACACGGCACAGGCTGCGTGGGCCGGATGACAATGCCCTCCTTGGGCCCGCCGTTCGGATAGGTACCCTCTGCTCTTGCCAGCAGCGCTTCCACCGTCGGATACCGGGCCGGCAGATCCCGGCCCACTTCCTCGATGGGGACTGTCGGTGCGCCGATCTCCGCGGCTATCCCGAGCATCTCCTGCAGGTTCATGCGCTGACCGTTCATGCGGACCGTAAACACGTACCACTCCGGCTTCGTCAGTTTCAGCCGGTTGCCCTGGATCCCCGGCGCGCAGAATTCGCCCTGGATCGTGAGCGTGCGGATCCCGCTGTTCTTCGCAAACTGCCGCATGGCTTTCTCATAACCCTTCTTTTTCACGAACTCGTAGAACGCGCTGCTGCCGTCATCCTTGTACTCATAGTTGTGCCCGGTGACATGGAACCCGGTCTCATCCAGGGACAGGGAATGCGAACTTCCGTCCATCTTGGTGCTGATGTAGTATTCCCGGCCCCGGAAAGCCTCCAGCAGCGCCGGCATCGCCTGGATGCGGGTTTCATCGGTATGGGGCACATCCGGGGGCAGCGGGCCGATCACGGTACCGCCTGTAGTGGCCCGTTCCTCTGTCTCCCACTTCCGCACGCCCAGGAGTGCCGTGACATCCGTGCCGGGTTCCGCATCCGCCGGAATGACCGGGAAGGCCGACAGCGGCAGGATCAGGCCCTGGGAGAGCTGGCCCCGCATCCGCATGGTGCGCAGATGATAGCCCCGCCCCATGATGTCCGATTCCCGGTAGCTGGACGCGCGCAGGAAGGCAAACGCCGGTGTTTCCGGGAGAAAGCTGTCGATCTCAAAGTAGACGCAGAGATCGCCCTTTTGGAACTGTCCCTTATCTACGACACACTGCCAGCCCAGCACATGGGCCAGTTCAATACGGTCCGCGCCTTCAATGGGCGCGATGTCCCGGACCTTCTGAATGCTTGCCAGTTTCCGATTGCTTTTCATGGTATTTCTTCCTTTCCGTGCTGTATGGGTCTGCGCGCTGCGCCTGCAGCACCGTGTTCTGTCTTATGCTTCTGCGGTCCGCGTTTCGGATTGTCTCCGGCAGTCCGTCAGGAATCCAAAGAAAAAAAGCCCTCCAGTACTGAAGGGTCTTCCGGCTCCAGGGTATCCCCATAGTCCGTGACGTCCTCCCGGTATCCCTGGCTGCCGGGATGCGCAGTGAGCTCCAGATCCGGGACTTTTGCCCCGATGTCCTCGGGAAACGGTGTCCCGGGCTGCCAGCGGAGGATCGCCCGGATCGCCGGCCGGATCTGGGACAGCCTGTCAATGCACAGAACCGGAAACCCCATCTGCATCAGCTGATACCGCCGCTTCCGCTGGAGCGGGCGCAGCATGCGCCCCGGGGCCTTCAGCTCCACAAACACGGTCTTGGCGGGAAAGAATAAAACCAGACGGTCGGGAAGTCCGTTGGCTGTCTGACTGGTCAGCTTATATGCAACTCCCCCGGCAGCACGTACCGCCTTCACAAATTCATTTTCGACAACGTACTCCCTCATCTGAGCCCTCCGTTTCTGCGGCCGTGCGCTTTCCAGCGCTTGCACCAGTCCTTGGGACCCGGATCGTCAAACGCATCTCTTTCCGGCCGGGTGCAGCTGTATCCGTCAAAGTAGCGGCAGTTTCCGCAGCACTGGTCATCCACGTAGACTTCTTCATCAGAGTGATCGTAGTCGTATGAGCCGCGACGGTATTCGTGGTCCCAATCATTCCTGCTCATCCGTTGATCTCCTTCCACTGTGCTGCGGGCATGGTTGCCACCTGCCAGCCGATGCCTTCCAACGCGGTCATACGCTCGTAGGAGTCTGTATCCTGCGAAGCGCATGTGATGGCATGGTCCATCAAAAAAAGTCTCTCTATCATTAGAGAGACGAAGAGCGGATCAGCCATCTTTCTCCACCTCACTTCTGTTCTTTTTCCTCTTAGCCGCCCTGCCTCGATTGGCACACACGCGGCTGCAGTATTTTCTCTGTCTGGTATATTCCTGGCTTGCCGTGAACTCTTTCCCGCACATGGGGCGTACGGTCATCCGGCTTGATTTCCAGTTCTCAGGTTTCCGGTGTTTATTCTTCCACTGGAACCGGCAGCCATCTGAGCAAAACCTTTTCATCCTGCCTCT
>CACWXY010000098.1 GCA_902764915.1 uncultured Eubacteriales bacterium
GTAGATGTGAAAGTCGAACACGCCGCCTTTGTTAGCTGTGCTAACACCCAGCTAACAGCACTGGGGGAAAACGGGGGTATTTTGAAGGAAAATGCGAACAGTGAAAATCGTTAGAAACCCAGCAATGGCAAGGCTTAAAGGCACTTCAGGGAACAGCAAAGGCGAACACTTTTTCGATCTCCTAAACGGAACGTCGCGCGTTCGAATCGCGCCGGGATCGCCAAAAAAGCCCGTTTTTGAAGCAGAAAGCTGCTAACAGCAGTGCTGCTAACAAAAGCGGGCGCTTTTCTTTTTCTGCGGGACCCTTCTGCTAACAGATTCAGGGGTTTTGTTTGCAGGTTGCCAACATTTTTGCCGGATTTCTAACGACGCTCCCTTATGTTGGCTCTCATATTTGCAAACATCGGCGGACGATCCAGCTAAAAAATGTAGTGGTTTTGAAAATCCATGCAGTTCTGTATTGACCTTTTGCGGTATTTTATCATCTTCACACAGCGGAAATTACTGGAAGCGTGGATGGCAAAACAACAATTCCGCGTCTTCATGGTGACTTAAACACTGTTCTGTCATGCTTCTCTCCTGTTTCCAAAGGCAGGGATATGCTGATGCCAAGCAGCACAGACGAAATCTGTATCTTAATCGCTACCGACTGTATCTCAGAAGGCCAGAATCTGCAGGACTGCGATTATCTGGTGAACTATGACATTCACTGAAATCCCGTACGCATCATTCAGCGCTTCGGGCGTATTGACCGTATCG
This sequence comes from uncultured Eubacteriales bacterium, assembly GCA_902764915.1. Taxonomy (GTDB): domain Bacteria; phylum Bacillota; class Clostridia; order Christensenellales; family Aristaeellaceae; genus UBA2943. Next base: position 760 of record CACWXY010000098.1, read on the forward strand.
GATCACGGAATGCACGCATCCAGCTGGTCAACTTTTGGCCAGATATGGATTTGGATGAATACCATCCTCTTGTTAGAGGGATGGTCGATAGGGCACACGATTGCTGGGTAAACGAGAACGCGGCATAAAACCGTGTTTACATATACACCGAATCGGTGTATTATTATCTTCGGAGGTGATGATGCATGACGATCAAGGAAATGCGGAAGAGTCTGGGAGATACCCAGACAGATTTTTCCCGTCGTTATCATATTCCGTTCAGAACAATCCAGAATTGGGAAGCAGGAGTGAACTCCCCTCCGGCATATGTAGAAGAGCTTCTGGAACGTCAAATAAAGACGGATTTAATTAACCGCAGACAGTTTCAAGTACCAAAATGGAGCTCTGATAAAAAGCAGCTCCCGAGAAACAATCAGTATATGGAACCCGTGGAATGGCTTCGAGCAGTTCGGCAGGAATTAGGAAGCGACATTGTATTTGCGCTTGATTCTGCACTGATGTGTGAGGGGGCTTATCTGGGGCGAACTGACGAGTGGGTAATTTGGATTTATGGGAATCCGAAGTTGGAAAAGTATAATGGAGTATGTGTGATCGGCGATTCGGTCAGCGGTCATGAAGTGGAAACCAGAAATGGATTACGTTATACCTGCTTTAACAGAACGCTAAATGATTCTCTGGCAAACGAATCTATCCTTGATATGCAAGGCATAACCGAAGCACTGAGCCGGTATTATTCTACCCATCAGGATTCGTTTACAGGTATATTCCCAAATCCGGAGTACTCTGCAGGTTTTGAAAGACTAGCAGAAGATGCCAGATCTTACTATGATGACTGACAGGACAGGAGGCCCTCTGTATATGAATCTTGAGGATGAGATGTACCGGGTAATGGCAGCTCTTTCTGCAGGCGATGTTCCCGTTGATTTTAAGGGTGCGATGGTCTTGCATGCGTTCCTCTATGAGAAAGGTTTTTCAGAAACAGCAATCAGGCCTACACGTGATATAGATGCCAATTGGCTTTCTGATACCCCGCCAGGCATGGATGAAATTGTCAGAGCTTTTCAGCAGGTATTGGATCAAAACCATATTCTGTTTACTGTAAAGTATTTTCGTACATATGGTGATGGAAAATCTGCGGGGTTGGATTTCTGCAGTCAGGACACGGGGAATACGATATTTACCATGGATATGGACATCAATCGGCCAGAAGCAGGTGTACGTTTCTATGCCGTTGGGAACTTCAGGTTCAGAGGTGTTGTGGTAGAACAAATCCTCGCGGATAAGATTTCAGCTATATCAACAGATAAGGTGTTTCGTCGGGTCAAGGACGTAATTGATCTGTATTATCTCTCACAGTGCTTTACAATGGATTCAGAGAAAGTAAAGGCCGTAATGTCACAGACAGGACGAAGCGCAGCGGGATTTGATGGATTTTTGAATCACGTTGAGGAGCTTGAACATGCTTATGAGAAGTTTAGATTTGCAGGCGGATCAGAGAAGCCGATATTTTCAAACGTCTATGGAAAGGTAAAAACATATATATCTGACTTTCTACCCAAGATGTAATCGATAATCCGGGAGGTTTACCTGCTGAGCCAGAAACTGCTTTCCTTGCCAAATAAGAAAGAGAACCGACCGGGACTGATCGATCCTCTTGCATATTACGGAAGAATGAAAATGAAACCAGTGATGAAAGAAATATAGCTTGGGCGATAGAAACGGATAATGGTCATAGATCACTCCTCCTTTGCGTCTTCGATTTGTGTTTTCAGATTTCCAAGGGCAGTCGCCTCGATGGGCAGGGCGATGACCTGTTTGCCGGTGGCTTCCTCCGTCAGGCGGTTGAGGAAGGGATTCTTCGCTCCGCCGCCTACGATGTACAGTTTGCTGTATGTTCTGCCGGTGTTGCGCTCGATCTCCTCAACAGCTTGCTGGTAGCCCTTTGCCAGGGAGCGGTAGGCGCAGCGGAAATAGCCCATTTCACACTTGGGCGGATGCGGCAGCCTCGCGTCAAAGGCCACCTTCATGCTCTCCGGGGCCAGGAAGATGGGATCGTTCACATCCACCAGATGGTCAAAGTGCTTTTGCTCCGCCTCCGCGGTGATCTCGTTCCATGGCTTGCCCGGACAAAGCTCTTCCCGCAGGCGGTTGACCAACCACATGCCCATCAGGTTTTTCTGATAGCGGGTGTAGCCTACGCCGCCCTCGTTGCTGTAATTGGCGGCCATGCTGCCCGCGTCCGTGACGGGCTGCTTCACCTTGGCCCCCAGCAGGCTCCAGGTGCCGGAGGAGATGTACAGCGCGTTGTCCTCCATGGGGATGCCTTCCACGGCACTGCCGGTGTCGTGGGTGGCGCAGAGCATCACTTTGATTCCCTGGTATTTTCCGATCACGGTGCCCGGCTGCTGCAGGGGCTTGAAAAGCTTGTTCGGCAGACCCAAAGCCGCAATGATATCGGGATCGTATTCCCCGGTTTCAGCGCTGACCATGCCGCCGGTGGTGGCATTGGTGTACTCGTGGGATTTCACACCGCAGAGGCGGTACATCAGGTACTTGGGGATCATCAGGAAACCGCAGGCCGATTCCAGCCGTCCGACCAGCTTGTCCGCGTACAACTGGTAAATCGTGTTGAAGGGCTGGAACTGGATGCCCGTCCGGCGGTACAGCTCCGCGAAGGGCATCTTCTCATGCACCTGGGAGATCACCGCTTCCGTCCGGCTGTCCCGATAGGCGTAGCAGGGCAGAATGGGCTGATTTTTGTCCATCAGCACATAGTCCACGCCCCAGGTATCGATGGAAAGGCTCTCGATGTTCGGATACAGCTTCAGCGCCTCGTCGATGCCCGCACGAACATGGCGTTCAAGAGCGTCGAGGTCCCAGGTCAGACGGCCCTCCCGTTTGGTCACGCCGTTGGGAAAGCGGTATACCTCCCGGGTTTGCATGTTCCCGCCCTCCAGCCAGCCCACGATGTGCCGGCCCGAGGACGCGCCGATATCGACCGCCAGATAACGCATGACCTCAACTCCTTTTTTTACGCCAGCTCCGCGTGCAGCTTCCTGAACTTCTTGGACTTGCCGTCCAGCAGGGCGAAGCTGTCCTCGGTGGGAAGCTCCTCCATGCCGGACACGAGGTAGTTGCGCAGCACGCCCACCAGCACGAAGGGCCGGACGAATACGGAATGGATGATCGCCCACATGATGAGGCCCACGAGCGCGGCGCAGGCCAGCGTCATATTGGCCGGATTGGTGAAGAACGGGTTCAGGTAGGCAGAGTTGCGGGCCGCCGCCTCCACGATCTCATTGGTCAGCGTGGCAAACGCGGCGGGGAAGCGGGACATGATCAGGTAGGCGATGCCGAAGAAAGCGCCGCCGATGGGGATCAGGCTGGCCAGCCCGATGCCGAATACGCGGCCCATGTTCCTGAGCAGGGTCTTGCCGTGCCTGAAATACAGCACCGCGCCTTCGCAGGTCGCGCGGGCGGCCTTGACGTCCTTGCGGTAAAAGACCCAGCCCAGGCAGCAGTCGCACAGGTAGTTCACCACCGTTTGCAGCACTGTGGAAATAACGCTGCCCACCGTGCCGCCCTTGTCGCCGCCGACAGACCTGCCGAGGGACTCGATGGCGTTGCCGATCTCGTTGAAGATGCCCTTGAT
>CACWXY010000099.1 GCA_902764915.1 uncultured Eubacteriales bacterium
GCTGGTGCCGGCCTTCTGGGCCTTGATGCCGCTGTTGGCCAGCACACCGGAGGCCAGGGCCAGATCTTCCATGGAGTATCCCAGGTTGCCGGCCATGGATGCCACATACTTGAATGTCATGCCCAGCTTGCTCAGGTCCGTATTGGAGCCTGTGGCCGCGGCGGTCAGCACATCCGCCAGCCGTCCCGCCTGATCCGCACCTTCTCCGAGAGCGGTCAGCGAGTCCGCCACAATACTGGCGGCTTCCTGCAGATCCCCGGTTCCGGCCACCTCCACCAAGCGCACCAGCGGTTCAATGGCGTTTTCGATACTCGAAGAGTCCCAGCCGGCCATAGCCAGGGCCTCCATAGCCTCCGCGGCCTGCATGGCGGAAAGGCTTGTCTTCTCGCCCAGGTCCAGGGCGGTATCCCGCAGGGACTCCATATGCGCCGCGGCCTCGTCAGCACTCATGCCCAGGCCTTCCAGGTTCATGACAGCCCCTACGCGGCTCATTTCCGCCTCAAACTCGGAACCGTAGCTGTAGATTTCTTTCGCCGCGTTCACAAGAGGCCGCGTCACGGCAGCCGTAAGACCCAGGCCAGCCAGTGTCGTACCGATCCCCTGGAACTGGGAAGTCACCTGGGCAAGCTTTGTATCAAGCTCTTTGGTATCCAGCGTCATTGTGGCGAAGACTTCGCCGACCTGCAGGGCCATCTGAACTTGCTCCTTTCAATGGGATTGTGAAGATTCATTGTTCCAGAAAGTCAACGGGAATCGTCGTTTTTTTGCCAATTGCGTTTCGTTTCAGTTTATGCTTTACTATTGTCCTGTGTTTCCGTGCAATGGGCACTGAGAGAAGCTGCGGGGATGCTGCAAAGCGCAGGTATGTCTGCTTCTTTTCCGGGACATTGCAGGCCATCATACGAATCGTCATGATGGCTGCTGCGTCTCAAGCGCCATCTGGCGTCTCTCTCATCTTCAGGCTGCGCATGCTTCACTCTTCCAGGTAACGGATGTATGGCAAGGGCCGCATGAAAAGTCACACATGAGAATGGCAGTATGACGGATGTCCCTGAAATGGCAGGCAATGCCAATATACTGATGATCGAAGGACGGAGGAAAAACCATGAAATCAGATGTCATTACCATTGATAACGCTGGAAATGGCTTTCAAGACGCTGTGGCTGAAACCAGAAAAGTGGCGGAGTATCATCAGCTGTGCAAAAAAGATGTCCTCCATCTGGAATTGATAGCAGAAGAAATGCTGAGCCTGATGCGGAGCGTGACCGGAGAAATGAAGGCTTCCTTCTGGCTTGAAATGGAAGGCAGACATTGTACACTGCACCTGACCACGAAAACCGTTATGGACAAGGAAAAGCGCCGTCTGCTGATTTCCACTGCCAGTTCCCGGAAAAACGAAGCCGCCAACTCCTTCCTGGGTTTTCTGAGGAACGCTTTTGAAGAAGCCATCACCGCAGAGGCAGAGCATTCCTATACCGAGATCCCCATGGATGTTCTCCGTGATATATCCTCCTATTCTGTTGATAACCCGGAATGGGACAGGTATGAACGCTCTGTACTGCGTAAAATCGCGAATCATATTGCCATTGCCATTCGCGGCGGCACCGTAGATATGACGGTAAGCAAGACTTTTACTGCATCATAAGCAGCCAAAGGCAGAAGATCGGGAAGGCGCTGCAAAAGTCTTTTCCGCCTTGCAGTCCATAGAAGTCTACCGCACGGCAAACCCTGTCATGTGCTCCCTGTCAGTGCGGCAAAGAAACTCTCCGCCTGTTCCCCGGTGTCTTCCACCGGTTCCCTGGGTTTGCGCTCCAGGGCCTGTGCCACCGCACCAAAGGGCGAGAGATGCCGCAGAAGGACCAGGAACCGGCGCCAGGAAAGCCCCGGGAGCGCCAGACCCAGGTCCATCCCATAATCCCGCATGAAGTCTGCTTCGACGGCGCCCCAGATCCGAAGCAGACTTACTTTTTTCCCGGGGCTTTGCGCATGGCCACATGCCCGGCGTCATCCATCAGGACCTCGCCGCCGCTTTCTTCCGGTTCCTCCCCGCGGATCAGCGCCACGGTCTGCTTGACAAGTTCGGCCAGTTCCGGGGTCGTCAGCCCTTTTTCGCACATCTCATCGATGGCCTCTTTTCCGAAAATCGCATCCGCGGACTGCAGATACATGCGCACGGTTTCTTCCTCACTCATGCCTTCCTGTGCGCGGGCCAGCTTCATGGGAATCAGAGCCGGAAGCTCCGGCTTTACCTCGTATTCCTTGCCCAGTACCCTGATCTTCATCATAGTCTTCTCCGTTTCCCGGAGAAACGCGTCAAAATCCAGATAGTTCTGCATGCTTATGTTCCCTCTCTCGCTTTGCTGTTTGTCTCATCCTTCATCGCATTCTCTGTCTCATCCCTCAAGGATGGCGGATTCACGTGATAGCTCCCGCAGGGATGCGCTTCGGGGCATGTCCCCAGCACACACGGCGCGCCGGCATCCCGGAAAAGCAGCGGCGCCGTACCCCTGCACAGTTCCAGCATGGTGTCCGCCAGGCGCTGCATTTCTTCCTGTGCACGCTCACAGCAGCGCAGACGGAAGAAATGCCGGAGTTCTCGGACGTTCATGGTCAGGATCAGTTCCGTCTCGACACCCTGAGGAATCAGGTAGCGCGCATCTTCCATGGGCACGCCGGCCTCTGTCATCTCCGCATACAGGTTCATGGCTGCCCTGCTTAGCCTGGCTGCCTTCCTGGAAAACCCATGCTTCTGTATACTGTCCGGATAGTGCTGGTTTTCCGGCTCCAGCGGAACATACCGCTGAGACTGTACCGAAAAGCTGGCCAGTCGGTGTCTTGTGAGCTGCGCCAGCGCCACACGGGAAAGTCCCGTGATCCGGAAGGTGTAGCTCGCATGCTCCAGAACGGATTCATGTCCGGACCGCATGGCTGCCCGGAGCGCCTTTTCAGGATTTCCAGAATGCGTACATATCGCGGCCGCTTCCCCGCAGATCTTCTCCGGATCCGGGGTATAGGCCATCAGTTCAACCGTCATGTGTTCTTTCCTCATCTCTTCAGTGCTCCAGAAACGGCGTCTTCTCTTCGAATGCATCCAGCCACAAGACCAATGCTTCCCGCCATTTATGAGCATAATCATGCATGACCACCTGAACGCGCTCCTCAAATTCTTCCCTGCTGACCGTTTTTCCCTGCATTTCCATGCGCAGATAATGACGGACCGCGCCTTCAAAGGCTTCCCGGGAAACCGCAATCGTATCATCTATGACGGGCGCCGTGTCTGTCAGAATCTCACAAACCTCCACGCTCATATCCGTGCAGTATCCGCATACGGGATCAGCGTTGGCAATGATCAGAAGAGGCAGGTCCGGGTGCGTCTCCAGAACCTGCCGCAGGGCCGTGGTATCATGCAGTTTCGCATGGCTGCTTTTCATGCCCTGACTCCTTTCTCAGTCCCACACCGAGAGCAGGATGCCCGGAAGCCATCGGGGCTCGTACTCACTTACAATCTCGTCCACTCTGGCTGCAAAGGCCTGGGGGTCCATATCCTCCGTCAGCTGATCTTCCAGATACATCTCAACGGCTTCCCGGAACTCATCCTTGTCCGTAAACAGGATATCCTCACCCTCAATCGGTGTGGCATCCTTAAGAAACTCACAGAGTTCCACCGACATGTGCGGACAGAAGACCATGTCCTCGTCCGTTTCACAGTAGATCAGCAGGGGCAGATCCGGATGCTCCTCCAGGATCTGACGCAGTTCCGCGGTATCATGCAATTCGCGCATTCTCTTATCCTCCATTGATTGGCCTGTCATGCGTCATTGGCTGCCGCAGCCATTCATCAGGCGGCTGTGACAGTCACATTGACCACGGCTTCCTTCCCGCCGTTGAGGGACTCCACCCGGATGACGGTGCTTCCGGCCTTCACGGGCGTCAGCGTGAATCCGTCCTCCGTAATGTCGCCCACTTTCGCCACGGTAGGCAGAGAGTTATACACGCGGAAACGCCGGTTGGAAGCGTCCTCCGGGGTAAAGTGAATCGTCAGCAGTTTGCCTGCGTCCCCCACCTTCAGGGAAAGGGTTGTCACTGTGGTTCCTGTATCCTGTACGGCCACACTCTCCACTTTCACATAGGCCAGATATTCCGGCTCGCCCACCATCTGCAGCGTCCAGGAAATGCCGGACTCCGTGTCGTCCTGGGACTCCTCGGAACTGGTGACCACATAGTCCGCTGTCATGCCG
>CACWXY010000100.1 GCA_902764915.1 uncultured Eubacteriales bacterium
GGGGCGTGTTGAAAGCAGTTGCTCGTTATGAGGATATCCGTCAGAGGATAGGTGAGTGACCGAAGGTATGGCGGAATCGCCGAGCGTCCTGGTATCCAATCAAACGTGATGTTAAGTGTCAGCAACTGAACCGCCGCTTGCGGGACCGTATGAGCGGTGGTGTGGGAGGACGGGGGTTAGCCACCCCATCCTACCCGATTATTCTGGAATCTGCTGCCGGGAATGCGCTTTAGATAGCATCCAGTGCCTGGGCAATATCGGCAATAAGGTCCTGACTGTTCTCAAGGCCGCAGCTCATGCGGATCAGGCCTGCGGGAACACCGGCTGCTGCCAGCTGTTCATCGGTCATCTGTCTGTGGGTCGTGGTGGCCGGATTCAGACAGCATGTGCGTGCATCTGCCACATGAGTTTCAATGGCAGCCAGCTTCAGATGATTCATGAAGGTGGAAGCGGACGCTCTGCCACCAGCAAGCTCAAAGCTGACCACGCCGCAGGAACCGTGAGGGAGATACTTCTGGGCTCTTTCATAATATGGGTCTCCGGGAAGCCCGCAATAGTTGACGCGGGTAACCTTGGGATGCCTGGAGAGGAATTCTGCAACCGCTTGTCCGTTTTCACAGTGGCGTGCCATGCGTACATGAAGGCTCTCCAGTCCCAGGTTTAGATAGAACGCATGCTGGGGAGACTGTATACAGCCGAAGTCCCGCATGAGCTGTGCGGTACACTTGGTGATGAAGGCGCCGCCCATTCCAAACTTCTCGGCATAGGTAATGCCGTGATAGCTTTCGTCCGGAGTGGTGAGCCCGGGGAATGTCTCCTTATGTGCCATCCAGTCAAAATGACCGCCGTCCACGATCGCACCGCCCACGGCAGCCCCATGGCCATCCATATATTTGGTGGTGGAATGTGTGACAATATCTGCTCCCCATTCCAATGGCCGGCAGTTCACAGGCGTTGCAAACGTATTGTCGATAATGAGAGGAACACCGTGGGCATGCGCTGCGCGGGCAAACTGTTCAATGTCCAGTACAGTCAGCGCGGGATTGGCAATGGTTTCGCCAAAGACAGCTTTTGTGTTGTCCTGGAAGGCAGCGTTCAGCTCCTCATCCGTACAGGTGGGGGAGACAAAGGTGACGTCAATCCCCATCCGCTTCATGGTGACGGAGATCAGATTGAATGTGCCGCCGTAAATGCTGGAGGAGGCTACGATATGGTCTCCGCAGCCGGCCAGGTTAAACAGTGCGAAAAAGTTGGCGGCCTGCCCGGAAGAGGTGAGCATGGCGGCGGTACCGCCCTCCAGCGCGCATATTTTCGCAGCTACATAGTCATTGGTGGGGTTCTGTAGACGGGTATAGAAATAACCGGCGGATTCCAGGTCAAAGAGCTTACCCATCTCTTCTCCGCTTTCATAGCGGAAAGTGGTGGACTGGACAATGGGAATCTGACGCGGTTCGCCGTTTCCCGGTGTGTAGCCAGCCTGCACACAGCGTGTATCCAGATGAAGATTCTGCATAGAAATCGCCTCCCTCAGGGAATGAAGAAATATTAGGCATTTTCCGGGGACAAGTCAATCCGGTTTCGGCCTGTCAGTGGTTTTTGGTTGTATTTCTTTCCGGCCAATGGCTGAAGACGGCGGGATTACGGTGATGCCACATGCAACAGGAAAAGCAGGTGCTCCGTGACCGTCATAAGAAGCAGCACACCAATGGCCATGAGGACATAGGCGAGACACATGGCCAGGAAACGCATCAGGGAATGGCGGAAACGGTTCAGGTGAAGAAGGGACAGACTGCTGCGGTAGTTTCCCCAGAAGAGCGCAGTCAACAGGGACAGCAGAAGAAAGAAGAAGCGGTCCACCCATGGAGTTCCGGAAGGTGCGCTCGTTACCTTCATTGTCAGTCCCAGATAGAGAAGTAAGCTATAGGATACGAGCGCAAGCATCATATGTGAGATTTTTCGGCTGCGAAAACCAGGAAGATGCCATTCTTTTGCTTTCTGCGCAGGTGCATCGGATACACTGGGAGAGGGCAGAAGCGTGCGCAGTGCTGCCTGCAGGGCCGCCATATCGGGATAACGGTTTCGGGGATCCATTTCCGTACATCGCAGAATTACATCGCGGGCAGCTGCGTCGGTAACAGAGGCAGGATCGTTCTTTCCGGTGAGCAGAAAGGCAAATACCATGCCCAGCGCAAAGATATCGGTCCGCGGGGAAGAAGTTCCAAAGCCGTACTGTTCCGGCGCGGCATATCCAACAGTTCCGAGCAGCTGGGTATCAGCCGATTTCTCTGAGGCATAGTATTTCGCGGCGTTCATATCCACAAGCGTCAGACTGCCGTTCCTGTCCATAAGAATGTTCTCGGGCTTGATGTCTCGGTGAATGACAGGCGGTGTTTTTTCATGCAGTGCCTGTACGATCGGACAGAGCTTTTGCATGACGGAAACCGCCTCAGTCAGTGACATTGCCCCCTGGCGTGTAATCAGGGACTGCAGTGTTTTCCCGGAGATATACGCTTCGATCACGATCAGATGATTCTGATCCTCTATCATATCAATAATCCCCGGCGTCCCAGGCAACGGCGCAGACCGCAGGGATTCCAAGAGATCTCTGTTATAGAGCGTAAGGATCTTCTTTACATAGAGCTGATGGGACTGATCGTGTTCTACCAGAAAGACAGAGTGGCTTGCATTGATTTCGCCGATCTGTCTATAATGGGACAGCCGTTCGGCCTCATCCATGGTCATGGTATCACTTCCCTAGGGAAAATCGGGATACGATGGATGAAACTATAGCATAATCAGGCGATAAACGCGAGGAAGAGCATGAGTACGACAGAGAACCTGACGCGTATACTGCGCAAGACGCATCCGGAAGACATGGACGCTTTTCTGAAGGAAAACAGCGAGCATATGATTGACTCGGATAAGCCGTTTGCTTCTTATATGAAGCAGATTCTGAAACGCAATGGAGTGCTTCAGACGGAAGCCTTTATCTATGCCGATATTCCGGAACATTATGGGTACCGGATTCTTTCGGAGGAGCGGCATACGAGGCAGAGGGATGTAATCCTGCGGCTCTGTATTGCCGGCAGACTGACCACGGACGAGACACAGAGAGCCCTGAAGCTGTATGGCATGTCGCCGCTGTATGCCAAGATTCCGCGGGATGCTGTGATCATGGTTGCCCTGAATCAGCGGATGGATGATGTTCATGAAGTCGATGCGCTTCTCATATCGAACAGAATGAAAGCACTGGAAAAGTGCGGCGCCGGGGACTGATTCCCCCAAAACGGTGGGAATAGGGGAGGACGTGTTTTGCTATAATCCCTCTGAAAAAACGGGCTGCCCAGCTGGGGCGGTTCGTCCAATGAACGGAGGGAAACTGATCCATGAAAGTTCTGAAGCTTACCTTGGGCATCCTTTGTATCTGCCTGTCCGTGCTGATCGTCTTCCAGTCCACGATGGTAGGGGTCGGCAACAGTCTGCAGAACAACGGGGAGGCCGGGGGCAGCGGTGGTCTTATGCTCTCGATTCTTGTGCTGACAGCAGGCATTGTCATGATTGCAACCCGCAAGAGCGAAGGGAGAGGCGGTTCCATTGCGGCAATGATTCTGTATCTTCTGGCAGCACTGCTTGGTTTCAGCAGTGCCGGTTCTTTTGCAGATCTCAAAGTCTATTCCACACTGTGCCTGATTTTGGCGGGACTGAATCTTGTGGCTGCTGTGTTTAACCACAAGCCTAAAAAAACCGAGAGAGTATAAACTCTCCTAAAGAACAAGGAGGCTGTGCGACGTACAGCCTCCTTGTTCTTTGGGTATGATACAACAGAATGCCTCCTGACCAGAACTTCATGTCTGTTGCTGAGGGCAAGTATTATGTGGTCATGGAGAACACCTCCAGAAGGACACAAAGAAAGCTCCTTCCCGATTATACAGCACATAATATTTCAGATCAGAGGTTATTCAACTGTATTCTTCCATAATAGTAAAAAAACAGTAATCCCTTCCCCAATAAGGTGTCAATCATTATTCCACAAACAGTGAGAAGGCAACCGTGTCCACATAAGAAAAGACCAGTAAGGCGGATAATTCCCCATCCAGACAATAGTTTCAGCGTTGGTGTATTGCTTGTACGCCCGCCATGGGCAATAGCTTGGTGGTGAAAGTCCACTACACGCTTGGTAGTAGGAAGTGTTAGCCGAACGGCAAGGGTGTCCACCGCGAGGGGCGGGGCAGAGCGGACGAGGCTGCAAGACAAGTCGAAGTCCCATACTACCCGGACTCTGTCACGTAAATGCAGCGGCTACATGGAATGAAGGCTATTGCACCTTATGCGGGAAGGTCTGTGGGATATGCGCCGACAGGTGTAACCCATGCTGTAAGGCATGATTGAACCCACAGAAGTCAGTCTGGGCCATAGTACCTGAGAAGTTGGCGAAAGCCGATGGAGGGAAGGGTCCGGCAGTTGCTGGTAATACAGCCCGATAGGAAGCGGGGCGTGTTGAAAGCAGTTGCTCGTTATGAGGATATCCGTCAGAGGATAGGTGAGTGACCGAAGGTATGGCGGAATCGCCGAGCGTC
>CACWXY010000101.1 GCA_902764915.1 uncultured Eubacteriales bacterium
GCTTTCGCTGGAAGATTTCATTGGTTTTGTGCAGCACAGAATTGTGAATGCGAACGAAGCATGTCAGCTTCTGGGATGCAGCCGTCAAAACATTGATGATCTTATGAAGCGGGATAAGCTGCATCCTATTCGTAAGGATGCAAAATACAAACTGTTCCTCAAAAGTGAAATCATGCAGCGAAGAAAGCAGCAATAACTGAAGTTAGCGCCGGAAACGACCATTGTTTTCGGCGCTAACTCGTTTTTATTTCGACTTAGCGCCAAAATCGCTTATGGGTTTCCCGGATCAACAGTATTTATGCATATTTTGAGCGTGAGGTGAAGCCTTACAATCCTGATGCATGGATCGATCATGATAAGGATAAAGTCGGCTATGAGATCCCCTTCACGCGCACGTTTTATGAGTTTGTTGCGCTTGAATCCGCTGCAACTATCGCATCCAGAATCGAAAGTCATGAAAAAGTTCTGATAAGTAAACTCCGTGCTTTATTTGGAAATGGTGGTGAGCAGAATGCCTGAGTATAGCGTGCAAAGAATAATGAAGCAAACTCGCGAACAATGGCTTGGCGACATTCCTGCTTCTTGGGGTGCATTACGCCTAAAGAGAATCTTTTCCATAAAAAAGGATATCGCAGGAGAAGAAGGGCATACTGTTTTATCCGTTACTCAGAAAGGCATACGTCCCAAATCAATGAGTGAAAAAGGTCAATTTGCCCAAGATTACTCGAAATACCAGTTGGTTAAAAATGGCGATTTTGTCATGAATCATATGGACTTGCTAACAGGTTGGGTAGATATTTCAGAATATGAGGGTGTCACAAGCCCTGACTATCGTGTATTCATTAATACAAAACCCGATCAATATGATTCAAGTTATTATCGTTGGGTATCGTTTGGGTACGGTTTGGGTATTTCCGCACATACAAAAATCGGAACCCTTGATTTCTCAAGGGTTCCGTGGTGCGGGAAACAGGACTTGAATCTGATGAAACCCTGATTGGGGTGGAGGTTGGGGTGGAAACCAACACCCGGAGATGATCTGCTGAGATGCGCTGTTTGACGGGTACGAAAGCAAGTACACTGATCAAGTAACGAATCGAAGGAGGTCATTACCATGACAAATCTGAAAAAGGAAATCATTGAAAACGGCATACATTATACGCTTCATGGAGACTATTATTTTCCTGATCTGGAACTCCCTGAGACTCCCAACCAGGTCATTGGCCGCTATGGCCGGATGCGGAAAGCCTACCTGGAAGAGTATCGTCCCGGGCTGTATGAGCGGCTTCTCCTCTCTGGTAAGCTGTATGATCACCTGGCCTAAATCGACACCTGCTGCTCCGACAGAATGGATCGAATGGTTCACCAGATGGCAGGTGCCGAAGGAATTCACGAAGATCTGAAAGCGCGAGACCAACTTGCCTGGGTCGGACGGATGAACAACATTCGGCAGCAGGCAGAAGAAATAATTCTCAACGAACTGATCTATGCATAAACATCATCCATACGGCCGCCTCTTCGGAGACGGCTTTTTCAATCAAGCTGTTTTGAACCACACTGCCAGAATAGACTCTCTGTAGATAAAGTCTGCGACCTAAGCATCTTTTGAATAAAACCGTACAGATTATACTCAGAAAGGTTGGAAACTGATGTGGGTTGGATGTATGAACAATATACAACAGCGGGCAGAGGAGATTCTTCTTTATGAAGTGATCTATGCATAATATTGACTAAGCTGCTTCTTCGGAGGCGGCTTTTTTGTTGCGTCATGAGCGATTCATATTCCTGATTGTTCTTTATTGCACGCTGTGTAAGCTCTGCTTAGGCGGTAAAGTTTGCAGAAAGCAGTTGGAGAGTATTCCTGCTCGTTCGACCGTTGATTGTACTGGGCTTCCGAGAATTCATGATGAACTGCCTGTGATTGCGGATGAGTGTTCAAGGAGTATCCACGCCATTTTGAGCACGGTGTTCACCGGTGGATGTGCGCAAATGCAGCTCAGGAAGTAGAGTGCGAAGATTCCGAAACTGATTTTTTGGTGTATTTTCATTTTTCTGCTTGTCTTCTGCGAAAAATGGAATATAATATAGTTAGAGGCGGCTAACAACGCTGCCTCCTGGTGTCGAGAACCCATGATACGAGGTGTTGTTGTGAAAGGCTATTGCTCTGTACAGGAAATTGCAAAGCGCTGGGGTATCTCTGTGCGCTGGGTGAATCAGTACGCATTGGATGGAAGAATTCCAGGCGCAGAGCGGCTGGGCAGATCCTGGGCGATTCCGGAAAGCGCAGTTAAACCAGAAAAGCACAGATCCGGGCCTAAGCCAAAAGAAATGTCAGAGAGAAGAAGCAGGCAGAAATAAACAGATAAGCACGTATCGTGCATATATTTTTGTTGATGAGTTAGCACATGCTAACATACGAGGTGATACGAATGTCTGTCAAGTATGAGGTCCTGAAAAAGCTTGTCGTAGCGGCGGGACTCAAAAAGCGTTGGCTCAGCGCCACGACGGAAGAGCTGCTGGAAAACCGGAGGAAGCAGAACGCGAAGAACCGCATCCCGGCTTTGAAGGATGATGCTTTTGAAATCAGCCGAATTGACGTCATGGGTTTTCCAGTGCTGAAGCTGATTCACAGGGAGCATACGGACAGGGCGAATCTGTTCCTGATCGGCGGCGGCATGATCAGCGCGCCAAGACCTGCGTCTGTTAAAAAGGCGCTGCGGTTTGCAAGGGAAACAGGGCTCGATCTGTTCATCCCCTATTATCCGCTTTGCACGGACTATCCGCTGACAAAAGCCTATGAGATGATCCATGAGACTTACAAAGTGATGCTCAGGGATTATGCTCCGGAGCGTATCTCCGTTCTGGGCACATCGTCCGGCGGGAATCTGGCGCTGGGTATGGTGCCATACATCAATGACGGGCATCCGGATACGCCCTTGCCGGGATATATCATGGCCATCTCTCCGGGAACCTGTGTGGATACCGAGGAGGAATGGCAGCGGATGCTGGAATTGGATCAAAAGGATGTCGCCATCCCGGCCCAATATATGAAAACCGCTGTAGAGGTCATGCGTCATGGGGATGATAGTGTACCGGACTACATGCTCTGGCTGCAGCGGGGCGATTTTACAAACTGTCCCCGCGTGACCTTCATCTATGGTTCCGATGAGACGCTGTACGCCTGCGCGCCGTCTTTTGAGGCAGCCATGAAGAAATACGGCGTGGATTATCAAATGATCGTCGGCGATGGGATGTTCCACTGCTATCCCGTTTTTCCGATCGTGAAAGAGGCCAAAGAGGGTTGGAATCTGATGGTGCGGCTGATGAAGGAGGCAATGCCGGATGAATAAGGAATTGGACTGGCCCAGGATCGCCCATCTGATGAAGATCGGCATCGCTGCTAGCATGATGGTCCTGGCAGGCGACATGCTGCTGGGCTGGGGGATGCATGACGCGGCAAAGCAAGGCCTGGAGGGCTTTCTTTCCGCCTATCTGAACCTGTCCGACGGCCGGATCTTCTGGTCCTCGCTGCTGGGGCTGATCGGGATCCCGCTGGAAGCGCTGTGTTCTTTCGCCGTGTACCGGCTGATTGTGCCGTATTCCTCCCGCATGGCGCACCTGTACCGCAGCGGCATCCTGGGCGTCCTGGCCTTCGGCGGCTGCGGCGTGCACGTTCCCTGCCTGGCCAGCGTGTTCTTTTACAAGTACATGATGGCGGCCAACTCGGAGACGGCCTTGGACGTCACCGTCCGCTTCGGCCTGTATTTCCTGCTGCCCAGCATGATCCTGTTCTTCATCTTCTGGCTGGTGCATCAGATCGCCCACATCGCCGCCTTTTCCAAAGGGCTGACACCTTATCCCAAGTGGTGCTGGATTTTCTGTCCGGCGGTGGGCATGGCGCTGACCATGCTGCTGAAGTTCTTCCCGGAGACGCCGCTTCGCAACGCCCTGACAGCAGGCTGGATCAGCATCGGAAACCTGTGGATGTTCGGCGGACTGCTGGCCACGATGAAAAAGGCAAAGGAGAAATAAACCATGCAGTTTGATGAGATGGGCAATCTGTCAGGCAAGACACTGATGCTCCTTCCGGGTACCGCCTGCGATTATCAGACGAATTTCGCCACAGTACTGGACAGGCTTGGGAAAAAGTATCACCTGATCTGCGTCAACTACGACGGCTTTGACGGAAGTGACGCAGTCTTCCCGGATATGATCACGGTGACGGAGAGGATCGAGCGGTATATTCAGGAGCACTTCAGCGGGAAACTGGACGGGGCGCTCGGCTCCTCCTTGGGCAGCACCTTCGTGGGACAGCTGATCATGCGGCAGAAGGTGCATATCGATCACGGCATCTTCGGCAGTCCCGACCTCGACCAGAGCGGAAAGTTAAGCGCCTGGCTGCAGTCGAAGCTTGTGGTGCCGCTGCTGACCAGTTTCACCAGCAGCGAAAAGAAGCAGGCAAAGACCCGGGAAAAGCTCAAGTCATTCTTTGAGATGAGCGATGAAACGGCTGACAGGTTCATGGGCTGCTTCTCAAAATTCAGGCCCGAATCCATCCGGAACGAGTACTACACGGATCTGCTCACCCATCTTGAAGACGACATCCATGTGGAACACACTTTGGTCCACTTCATTTATGCCAATAAGATGGGCGAGAAATATTTGAAACGCTACAGGAAGTATTTTCGCGATCCGGAAATCCGTGAATTTGATATGCAGCACGAACAGTGGCTCTTTGGCGGGGAGCGATACACGGTCCCTGTGCTGAATGCGATTGATGAGTTTATGGAGACGCCGTGTGAAGAAAGGGCAAAAGCTGCCCCTGTATGGCATCGGCCCGATGATCGTGTTCGCAATTGGCGCAGTTACCGCCATCGGAATCATCCTGTTTTCCTATGTCTGGAAAATTGGCGTTCTGGAAACCCCATGGGTGCTGCTCTGCCGGATTGCCGGTGTGCTGTTGATCGTCTCAGGGCTGGCTGTCTGGTTCATTGGCGCGCTGCGATCGGACATGGACGCAAGCATCGCCGAGAACCGGCTGCAGACCGGCGGCATCTATGCCTGGGTGCGCAATCCCATGTACAGCGGCTGGTGGATACTGTTTGCCGGCATCTGTCTCCAGTGGCACAATGCCTGGGCCCTGCTGACCGTTCCTGTGAACTGGGTCATCCTGACGGTTGCCCTGAAGCTTACGGAAGAGAAATGGCTGCTCAATCTGTACGGGCAGGACTATGCCGACTATATGAAGCGGGTGAAC
>CACWXY010000102.1 GCA_902764915.1 uncultured Eubacteriales bacterium
GTCATTTTGCAAGTTGAATTAGCAGTTTGAGCTGCAAATCGGGATATTTCAGTGGAGACTATAGGCTTTTATATAGTCTTACTGATTGGGAAAGTTGTAGTTAAAGGAATGAGGCTGCAGAAACAAAAACTCTTCCAAGCGGTATATGGGTTCAGTCTCATCCTCGGCTTCTGTCATCACCTTGTGCCGCAGATAGGTGTTCTCCACCTTCGTGACATTGGCGTCACGATCCAGAATTCCAGATCAGCTTAAATGGGCTGAATACATAGGTGTATCCATCGTGGCGCAGTTTTTGCTCTTTCCGCACGTTGAAGGTGAAGTACTGGAAGGAAACCTTCTTTCGGGAGTTGATGGCGTCATTCAGGGCTTCCATGATGTAATAGACTTTCTCGTTGTCTGCCTTGATGCGGTTCTCAACTTCCACGTTTCTCACGAGCTTTTCTGTGTTGTGGAAACTCGTGAGAGAGCCGATCTTCTTGACTAATGCTGCGCTCTTTTCCTTTGGAATGAATCGGGCAGACTCAATGGCGTCAATCATTGTCTTGAGCTCCGGCAAATCGAAGCGACGACCGATCATATAATACCGTTTTTGCGTAGATGACTCTACGGCAATCTCTACTCCGAGCTCCTGGAGAGCCTTGATATCGTCACCGACAGTGCCGCGTGAAGTGGAGATACCGTAGTCTTTGTCAAGTTGCTCCATGATTTGAACAATCGTCAAGTAATGATCTTCATCTGTTTGCTCATAGAGCATTTTTGCCACATCGAGAATTCCTCCGGCCAGTAAACCTCCGTTACATAAACTGATTGTGCGGCGTCCCTGCCTTCAACTGCGTGGATTTCACCGAGCTTTGCGAACAGCTCACTCTCGCTGATCGGGAAGCGGATGTCGATCTCGTGATCGTCGTTCCTAATTCTGATTTTGATCATGGTGCTCATTCCTTTCGTAGAAAATAAAAAAGGGCTGACTTCATAGAATTACTTCTACAAAGTCAGCCCATGGATTACGGTGTTATCCGAATATTCGCATAAGCCTGTGAACGTCATATTCGGCCCTTCGCAACCTCTCGAAAAACCTGGATGTTCTGCAATACAATTGATGGAGCCAAAGCCATTGCCATCCTCTACACTCTGGTGGAAACGGCAAGGGCAAATAATGTGGATGTGTATTACTATCTGAAATATCTGTTGGATAACATGCCCAGGCATATGGAAGGAAAAGACCGTTCTTTCCTGCCGGATATGACGCCGTGGTCACAGGCGGTTAAAGATTATATAGAAGAGCAGAAGCGATCCATGATTGAGCAATTCAATCTTAATCCTGATAAAGATCCCCCCAATAAAAAGAAGTCCCAGTCGGATTCGTTGGAGAATGAATCTGCCTGATATTCTCTAAAAAACCTAAAAAGTCTCGAGTGTTTTGAGAGATTAAGGTTTTTGTCATGCCAAAAAACTCGGATAAAACCTTATCTAAACACCAACCATTTGTCGCTTACGAGTCGAAAGCTTTCCAAAAACAAAAAAAAGCAGTTCACAACTGCCAATATGGGTGGAATAAAGGACCAAAATATGGGTAACGCAGATTTGAACTTGGAAAACAGGATTCATGCCTTTTCAATATGGGTGGTATCAGAGCCTTGGAATGGGTGATGTCATTGGTGATTTTCCTTCATGTCGATTTTTCACGTCATTTTACCAGGTTACGCCATACCCTTAAGGTGGTTATTTTGTGTTGTTTTTCATTGTTTGATATTGCAGATATCGGTTGGATATTTTGCCGTATGTTACATTGTTTTGGGCTGTTTTTCTATCCTGGGCAGTTCTTTCTTGCACCAATGACAGTATAACGGGAAGTGAATAAGTACGGTATCTTCCCGTATTTTTGTTTTGGTGTTTCTGCCACAGGATGGACATTTCAACCAGAATGTGTCGCTCATAACAATCCACCCTTCCAGTTGCAGCGACCACTCTGCGTCATGCGTCTGGCTTTCGCTGCTATGTGATTCCAGATATAAATCTATCAACTGCCGAGACTCTGCATCATGTGTCAGGCGCTGGCAGAAGCGGAATCCAAAATAGGAAAAGAGCCCGCTGACCATCATGAAAGCCAGCGGGCAGTATTATTTTACCCGATCACGTGGTATTCCATCAGAAGCTTTTCAATGTCAGTACCATGTATTTTTTTAAGCAGCTCATGCATTGCAGCTTTCTCCTTTAATCCCAGTTTCATTTCAGAGAGCGGACGGCCATCACGCATGCTGATTGTCGCCTTCAACAAATCACGGACATCATATAAGCTGCCCCAAACCTCGGGCACACCGCGGTCTACATTCATCAGTGTATAAACTGCTACCATAGCTGTTCGCATGGAATACTCTGTTGTGAACACAGTATCCCTGGGAAGCTCGGCAAAATTACCCAGGAACGCGAAATTGACAGATCCCTTGGGAACAACATCCGGCCTGTCTCCTGCGGTGCGGGGCATGAAATATGCACTGGCGAACGGCATCATCGTGGGGATTGTTTTTGCGCTGTGTGCAGCCAGTTCCTCAATCTGATCTTCCGGAACGCCGATATGGTACAGCCACTCCATGCAGATTTCTTTGCCTGTGCATTCGCGCATGATCTTCTTTACATAATTGCCGGGACGATCCGTATATAGGCCATAGAGCCATACCAGGCACTGCCCTTTGGGCTGGGAATGGAACTGCGGCTGACGGTTGATCGTCCAACTGAGCAGCCAGCCGGAATCCTGTGCGGTCACAATGCCGCCTGTAACGACCTTCCCGGACAGAGGATCACGCTTGCAGATGCTTTGAATATAAGGCAGAATTTTATCGTCCAGCGTATTGACTGTGACGCCCATCCAATTGCATTCTTCCGGATTCCCATAGAATTTCTCCGGATGTCCAAAGGAAGGATCCTGGGCGGCAATCTTGCGCCACAGATCGAATGAACCTCCGGCGCGAATTTCAGGACGATATTCAGGTACCTTATCCTGTCCACCGATGGTGGAATTTTCAACATTGCTGCCGTTCGTGATGAACAGATAATCGTTTTCCGCCAAATCGAGGAAAACCGTTTCACCATTCGCGAGCAGTTCGACCCGTTTGGCCACCTTACGGTCATCATGAATCTCAAAGCGTACATCCATCACCTGGGTATTGAAGTGGAATTGGCATCCATGGTCCTCCAGATATTTTACCATGGGAAGGATCATGGATTCATACTGATTATATTTGGTAAAACGCAGCGCACGGAGATCGGGTAAGCCGTCAATGTGGTGAACAAAACGCTGCATGTACCGTTTCATTTCCAGTGCGCTGTTACAATTATAGAAGGCAAACATGGTGCGCCAGTAGGTCCAGAAGTTGCTGTTCAACACCTCTTCGCTGAGCACGTCCGTGATACGTTTGTCCGCTAAATCTTCATCCGTCATGAAAAACAGGTGCATCAGTTCCATGGACGCTTTATCGCTCAGGCAGAATTTGCGATTTGTATGCGCATCCTGCCCCTGCTTTTCCGTGACACGGCAGAGGGAATAGTTAGGATCAGCTTTGTTCAGCCAGTAATATTCATCCAGCACCGAAATACCCTCTGTTTCGATCGAGGGGATGGAGCGGAACAGATCCCACATGACCTCGAAATGGTTGTCCATTTCGCGGCCCCCGCGCATCACATACCCCACTTCGGGATACTTCCAGCCATCACAGGCACCGCCTGCGATTGGATCGCGTTCGATAAAGTGAATGTTTTTTCCTGGCATTTGCGCATCGCGTACCAGGAAGCATCCTGCGGCCAGCGCGGCCAGACCAGTGCCAACAAAATAGGCGGATTTCTGTTCAATTCCTTCAGGCTTCAGAGGA
>CACWXY010000103.1 GCA_902764915.1 uncultured Eubacteriales bacterium
GTTTACGAACCGGCCCGGTGATTTTGTCAGGAAAAACATGAGAGACTGCACCGGCAAAGAAATCTGCATGGAATGGCTGTATCATCTCGGTGTTCCCGCGGATCAGATCGAAGATCTGGCAGCGAACAGTGCCAGAACAATCCCTGTTATGATGCCTTTTGCCAGCGCTTATTTCATGCCGCGCAGCGCGGGTGACAGGCCGGAAGTCGTACCGGATGGCGCTGTGAACTTTGCTTTCCTGGGCAACTTCGCAGAAGTTCCCAGAGATACCGTATTCACTACGGAATATTCTATCCGGACCGCAATGGTCGCAGTCTACACCCTTATGAATATCGATCGGGGCGTACCGGAAGTCTGGGGCAGTATCTATGATGTCCGTGATCTCCTGAAAGCGGCAATCAGTATGCGCGACGGCAGGCCGCTGACCGATATGAAACTGAGTCTTAAACAGAAAATAGCCGTCGGCAAGGCTCTTGATTTCATTAAAGGAACAGATGTTGAAAAGCTTCTGAAAGAATACGGAGTAATCTGAAGCCGAACAGACAGAAAGGGGATGGTCATATGCAGAATACAACACCGATGCGAATCGCAAAAACAGGGTATATTATCCTGTCGGCAGTGCTGTGCATCATAGGGATTAGTTTTATTACGTACCCTGAATCGGCATCAGTGCTGATTGGCAAGGTAATAGGGATCACTTTTTGTTCTTTCGGTGTAATCAAAATCATAGGATACCTGTCCAGGGATCTGTACCGGCTGGCTTTCCAGTATGACCTGGCATTTGGGATTCTGGTGCTGGCACTGGGCGTCATTTCAATGGTGCATCCGGTAAACACCTGGAGTTATACGTGCATTGCGTTTGGCATCTGTGTTTTGGCAGACAGCCTTTTCAAAATCCAGATTTCCCTGGATGCGCGTGTCTTCGGCATCCGTGCCTGGTGGCTGATCCTGGTCCTGGCAATTGCTGCAGGGACTTTCGGGGTATTGCTTGTATTCAGGCCTTCTGCGTCATCAAACATGATGGCAATCCTGATCGGGGTATCCTTGCTGGCTGACGGTTTCATGAACCTTGCTACAGTTCTGTCGTCTGTTAAGATTATCAGCCACCAGGTCAGTGATAGAGTGATCGACGCGGATTACTATGAGGAGTGACAGGCAGGAGGCTGCTGGGAGAGAGAACAGGCGGCAAGCTGTACCAACAGACAGGACACTTTGAACCTTTGACTTGAAGCTCATAAAAAAAGAAAGGGGTAATTATGTATTACGGAAGCGGGAATTATGAAGCGTTTGCAAGGCCTCTTAAACCGGAAGGGATTGAACACAAATCAGCCTATATCATTGGATCCGGGCTGGCAGCCCTTTCCGCGGCCTGTTACCTGGTGCGTGACGGGCAGATGGATGGTGAGAGGATCCACATACTGGAGAAAGAGGAAGTGGCAGGTGGGGCATGTGATGGCATGCGGTACGACAAAGTAGGTTATGTGATGCGGGGCGGCAGGGAAATGGATAACCATTTCGAATGCATGTGGGATCTGTTCCGGTCAATTCCCTCTATAGAAACGGAAGGGGTTTCCGTCCTGGATGAGTATTATTGGCTGAACAAGAAGGATCCGAACTTTTCCTTGTGCAGGGCAACAGAAAACCGGGGTGAAGATGCCCATACGGATAAGAAATTCGGCCTTTCTGATAAGGCGTCCAGGCAGCTGATGAAGCTTTACCTGACCCCGGATGAACAGCTGTACAATAAGCGGATTACGGACGTTTTTGATGACGAAGTGCTTGGTTCCAATTTCTGGCTGTACTGGCGTACGATGTTTGCTTTTGAGAACTGGCACTCCGCGCTGGAAATGAAACTGTATATGCAACGGTTTGTACATCATATCAGCGGCCTGCCGGATTTCACAGCTTTGCGCTTTACGAAGTATAACCAGTATGAATCCATGATCCTTCCGATGACCAGGTATCTTGAAGGACATGGTGTGCTGTTCCATTATGGGGTAAAGGTGGTCAATGTACGGTTCACTATCACAGATACCAAAAAGGCCGCCCGAACCATTGAAATTCAGAAGGACGGAAAAGCAGATACAATCATGCTGACGGAAGACGACCTGGTATTCATCACCAACGGCGGCTGTGTGGAAAACTCCACCATCGGAAGCCAGGAAGAATGCGCCGGTTTCAATAGGGAAATCCAGCCTGGCGGCGGATGGGACATGTGGAGGAAGATCGCCGCACAGGATGACTGCTTCGGGAATCCGGATAAATTCTGCTCCAATCCCGAGCAGACCAACTGGATGAGTGCCACCGTGACCATCATGGATCATAAGGTTATCCCGTATATCAAAAATATCTGCCACAGGGATCCGTTCTCAGGCGGCGTGGTTACCGGTGGGATTGTCACCTGCAGGGACTCATCCTGGCTCCTGTCCTGGACGGTCAATCGCCAGCCGCAGTTTAAGGAACAGCCGAAGGACCAGTGCCTGGTCTGGGTATATGGCCTGTTCACAGATAAACCTGGCGATTACGTGAAGAAACCAATGCGTGAGTGTAGCGGGAAGGAGATCTGTGCCGAATGGCTTTACCATCTCGGGGTGCCGGAAGAACAGATTGACGAAATGGCGGAATACAGCTGCAACACAGTCCCGGTCATGATGCCCTATATCACAGCATTCTTCATGCCCAGGCAGGCCGGGGACCGACCGGATGTCGTCCCGGAAGGAGCTGTAAATTTTGCTTTCCTGGGCCAGTTTGCTGAAACGAAAAGGGATACCATATTCACGACGGAATACTCCATCCGGACCGGGATGGAAGCGGTATATACCCTTCTGGATATAGACCGTGCGGTGCCTGAGGTGTGGGGTAGCACATACGACATACGTGACTTGCTGCACGCAACAATTGCCCTGCGGGACGGGAAACCGCTTTATGACGGATTGGACACGGGTGAAACTAATCCGGTCGTAATGCTGGCGGCCAGGCAGGCTTTAAAGAAAATCAGTGGTACGGAGATCGAAAAACTGCTCCAGGAGTATGGGGTGATCATAAATACGGGAGAATCTGACGGTAGCACGGTCAGGAAAGCTGTATCCGGTGCCCTGCATTCAGTGGGATCGAAGGCGGAAGAGATTCGTCAAATGCCAGACGATAAGAAAAAAATAGCCAAGGCAGCCGTGGCAGGCGCAGCGGCAGTTGTTGTGGCTGGAAAAATCAGGAAGAGGAGGGGATGATATGTTTGAAAAAGTAAATCCTGCCCACCCGGATAAAGTGGCTGACCGCATTGCGGGGGCCCTCGTGGATCTGGCTTATCAGAAGGAAGAAAATCCAAGGATTGCCGTGGAAGTTCTGATCGGCCATAGTGAATGCAGCATTATTGCTGAGACATCTGTTCATCTGGGTGAGGGGGATGTGCAGTCAGTTGTGGAGAGGATTGCCGGGCATGTCCGTACGGATTATAAGGAAGTCCCGCAGGATGAGCACCTTGCCAGAAACCAGGAACATGGCCTCCGCTGCGGAGATAATGGGATCTTCAGGGGGACGCCCGTCACAGAAGAACAGAAACGGCTGACCAATATTGCACAGGAGCTTTATCAGCAGTATGAAAGCGATGGAAAATATATTCTTTCCGGGAAACGACTGATCCTGTGCCAGAGCAATGCGGACAGCGACCGGATCAGAAATATGTATCCTGACGCTGAAGTGAACCCCCTTGGAGAATGGATCGGCGGTACAGGTGTGGATTCTGGTGCCGTCAACCGGAAGCTGGGCAGTGACATGGGGGATTCGGTCACGGGCGGAGGGCTGCACGGCAAGGATCTGTCCAAAGCAGACGTCAGTGTTAATATTTACGC
>CACWXY010000104.1 GCA_902764915.1 uncultured Eubacteriales bacterium
AATGTAGGCGGAATAAAAGGCGATTGTCCCCCTGAATATGATTCGATCAAATGGCATCAACAGATGGCCCGGGAGGGGCATTTGTATCAGGCAATGATCGGAAACGATTTGGTCGGGGCTGCCATTGTATTCCCGGATGAAACAGAAAACAGCGTATACATAGGCAGGATTTTTATTGATAGCATCTATCATAGAAAAGGTTTCGGAATTCGCCTGATGGATTGCATAGAAAAGGATTTCCCGTGGGCTGCTGAGTTTCATCTGGATACCCCATGTTGGAATGAGCGGACAAATGCTTTTTACAAAAGATTAGGCTATCGCATCATAAAAAATGAGGATGGATTCGTCTTTTACCAGAAAAGAAAAAACGAACCCATGGAGAAACTGACAGAGAATATGATACGCTTTGCTGAAAGCAAACTCCGCCGAGGACGAGGCGGAGATGTTGCGGCGAAAGACAGACAGCGTCGATGAAATCGAACTTCTTGCGTTTGTTGACGGCGCGATAGTTGGTTCGGCCGGCATTGGCTGCGTTGCCCGGAAAGAAAAAAACGGCACCGCGCGGAGTTTGGCATCAGCGTGGATAAGGCGCACTGGGGTCTCGGGATCGGACGGGCTTTGACAGAAGCCTGCATCGAATGCGCCGGAACTGCCGGGTATGTCCAGTTGGAGCTGGAGGCGGTCGCAGAGAATAAAACCGCCCTTGCCCTGTACAGAAGCGTGGGCTTTGTGGAGTACGGCAGAAACCCGAAGGGCTTCCGTTCCCACGGAGGAACAGAACATGAGAATTCTTGTATTGAACGGCAGTCCCAAGAAAAAGAGCGACACCTTCCGGCTGACGGATGCCTTTTTGAAAGGCTTGAACCGCGTCGGCGAGCATGAGGTATACATCGTCAACGTGATCGACAAAAAGATCACGCCATGTCACGGCTGCTTTAGCTGCTGGCAGCTGGAAGACGGGCACTGCGTGATCCCGGACGACCAGAACGCTATTCTGGATGTATACCGGGACGCCGACGTGATCATCTGGAGCTTTCCGCTGTACTGCTACGGCATGCCCTCCCATCTGAAAGCGGTGCTGGATCGGACGATCCCGCTGGTCAAAATGAAGATGGTGCAGCAGCCTGATGGCACCGTACGGCACGAAGCGCTGGTGGATTTTTCCCGCATCCACACGGTGGTGATCTGCGGCTGCGGCTTCCCCCACTGGGAAGGGAACTTCGATGGTTTGAAGCAGATGTGCAAAACCTGCTTCGGCAATCCGGAGATGATCTGCGTGCCCGAAACGCCCCTGCTGAACGTACCGGCCGCGGCCATCGTGACCGACCCGCTGCTCAAGCGGTTTGAGGAAGCCGGGGCGGAATATGCCGCGAACCTGCGTCTCTCCTCCGAAACAGTGGCTGAATTGGAAAGGCCCATGATATCAGCGGAGGATTACATCCGCAATGTGAACGGGGGCTGACAGCATGAACGAATACATCGCTTACTGCGGGCTGAACTGCGAAGCCTGTGAAGCCCGGCTTGCAACGATCCATCACGATGATGCCCTGCGGCGGTGCGTCGCGAAGGAGTGGTCTGAGCTGAACGGCGTGGAGATCACGCCGGAGATGATCAATTGCACCGGTTGCCGGATCGACGGGCCGAAAACGCCCTATTGTGAATCACTTTGTCCCATCTGGCAATGTGCCATGAAAAAACAGATACAAACCTGCGGCAGCTGCGCGGAGATGGGAACATGCGAAAAGCTGGCGGCCATCACCGGGAACAACCCGGATGCCGTGAAAAATCTGCGGGAATACAGGGGGCGTGCCAAGGGAGGCATACCATGCCTGCATGACAGCCTATCTGAACCGGGAGACAGAATACGGCTGGTATCTCTGTCTGGCTGGAAACCGTATTGTCGGTGGGCTGGGCCTTATAGAGAACGATTTTCACGACCGAAAGGACCTTTCCCCGAACGTCTGCGCCGTGTATACGGAGGAAGAATGCCGTGGGCAAGGCATTGCCGGACAGCTGCTGAATCTGGCTGTGGAGGACATGCGGGCAAAGGGAATTTCGCCGCTGTATCTGGTCACCGATCATATAGGGTTTTATGAACGGTATGGCTGGGAGTTCCTGTGCATGGCACACGAGGATGACAGCGGAAATGAGACACGGGTATACATTCACCGATAAAGAGGAGAATTCACTATGCAGTTTGGCATGCCAACGCTGATCGAGAATCATACGCTGGAAGAAAATGCTGCCCTGTGCGAAGCACTGGGGCTGCGTTTTATCGAGCTGAACATGAACTTTCCAGAGTATCAGGTGGACAGGCTGGAGCAAACGGATGACCTGGTCCGGATTGCGGAGCAGCACCATTTCTACTATACCGTTCACCTGGATGA
The DNA here is from genome assembly GCA_902764915.1 of uncultured Eubacteriales bacterium. Taxonomy (GTDB): domain Bacteria; phylum Bacillota; class Clostridia; order Christensenellales; family Aristaeellaceae; genus UBA2943. The sequence continues at coordinate 2,388 of CACWXY010000104.1, forward strand.
GAACCTGAACATCGCGGATTTCAATCCGCTGGTAACGCAGGCGTATCTGGAAACGGTTCGGCGGACCATTCTCGCGGCAAAAGCCCTGCTGCCCCTGCGGGACCGGTACGCAGACCCCGCACAGCCGCTGACGCTGAACATGCATATGCACCACGGCATCTACATCACCCTGCCGGACCGGAAGGTGCAGATGTATGAGCGGAATTCTGAAACCTACATGCAATCCTTTGCCGTCTTCCGCTTCCTGTGCGAGGAATGGATCGGCGACAGCAGCATCATGATCGTCGTTGAAAACACGGATGGCTTCCGGGATTATGAGAAAAAGATGATCGCATATCTTCTGGAAAGCAAGAACTTCGGGCTGACCTGGGATATTGGGCACTCGAAGGCCATCCGTGAAGCAGACGTGTCGTTTCTGATGGAGCATCAGGACAAGCTGATTCATTTTCACATCCACGACGGAACGGAAACACCGCCGAGGAACCACCTGGCCCTGGGCGACGGGGAGATCGACCTGGACGCGCGCCTGAAACTGGCCGCTGAACGGAACGCCAGGTGCGTGCTGGAAACCAAAACCATCAGTGCGCTGAAACAGTCGGTCCGGTGGCTGCGGAACAACTGGGAGGGATCACGATGGGCTTGATGAACTTGAATACTTCCGAAAATGGAATGACGCACAGTTTGAAGCTGAGATCCTATCAAAAAGAAGATGCGGAACTTATCTGCAAATGGCTTCGGACAGAGGAGGAACTATATCGGTGGTCTGCGGACAGGTTTAACAGGTATCCTCTTACGGGGAATGATATCAATGAGAACTATGCGCCTCAGCTTGCAACTGGGCGATTCTATCCGCTGACAGCGGTGGATGAGCGCGGGCATGTTGCAGGACATTTTATCATACGGTATCCGTATGATGACGATCGTTCCGTGCGGTTCGGGTTTGTCATCGTTGATCCCGTTCTCAGGGGGAAAGGCTATGGAAAAGAGATGCTCCTGCTGGGCATTGCCTATGTCAGGGAGCATCTTCCGGCTACAAGGATCGACCTTGGCGTGTTTGAAAACAATGAAAGCGCAAGGCGCTGCTATGAGGCGGTGGGCTTTACAGCGTATAGCACCAGGGAATGCGTGGTGCCGATCGGCACCTGGCGCTGTACGGACATGGAGATTGATCTGGAAAGATAGGAATTGGTTTCTTCGCCCGAAGGTGTTCCACCATCGGGTGAAGAAAGGGACGGTACTCACAAGGAGGCACAAGATGGACGTAAAGCTGTTTTCACAGGCAATCGCGAAATTCCTGGGCGGTCTGCTGATGGTTGGTTTATTGCTGTTCCTGCCAGCAGGCAGCTTCGGCTACTGGCAGGGGTGGCTTCTGATGGGGATTCTCTTCATCCCGATGTTCATCGCCGGATTGATTATGATGAAGAAATCTCCTGATCTACTGTGGAAACGGCTGGATGTCAAAGAACAGCAGGCTGAACAGAAAACAGTTATCGCCCTCAGCGGCGTGACGTTCCTGGCGGCGTTTATCGTGGCGGGGCTGAATTTCCGGTTCCAATGGATCGTGCTGCCCGTTTGGGTTTCCTGGGCAGCGGCTGTCGTTTTTCTGCTGGCCTATGCACTGTATGCCGAGGTGCTGCGGGAGAATGTCTGGCTCTCCCGGACGGTGGAAGTGCAGGAAAACCAGCAGGTGATCGACACCGGACTTTACGGCATTGTCCGGCACCCGATGTACATGAGCACACTGCTGCTGTTTTTGTCGATGCCGCTGGTGCTGGGCTCCGTCCTGTCCTTCATCATCATGCTGGTCTATATCCCGATCATCGCAAAACGCATCCGCAATGAGGAAAAGGTGCTGGAAGACGGGCTGGCGGGATACGCGGAGTACATGAAGCGGGTCAGATGCAAAGTGATCCCGTTTGTGTGGTGATGGATATAAATAACAGAAGGCAGAAGACAAAATGCTTTTCAGAAAAGCTGAAACATGCGAAGCGGAAGCGATCAGGGCTCTCTATCAGGCCGTAATCGGAACGCCCTTTTGCACTTGGGATGAATCGTATCCAGGAGAGACGGAAATCGCAGGCGATCTTTCGGCGGGCACGCTCTACGTGCTGGAGGAAGATCATCAAACGATTGGTGCTATCTCCATTGTTCCGGAAAACGAGCTGGATCATTTCAGCTGCTGGTCGGTCAAAGAAAACGCCCGTGAGTTTGCAAGAGTTGTCATAAAACCGGATCAGCAGCACAAGGGACTGTCCGTTTATCTGGTTAAAGGAGTTATCAGGGAGCTTCAAAGACAGGGAGCTGCCGCAATCCATATTGCCGTCGCAAAAGAGAATATTCCGGCGCAGAAGCTCTATCGGAAAACGGGCTTCGTTTTTTGCGGTGAAACCGATATGTACGGACACAGCTATTTCCTGTGTGAAAGAATACTAACAAACGGCCTGGATGAGATCGAAATGCATCTTACCGGCACATTTCCGCAGGTCACCGGCTGATGTATAGACAGGAATGGGTATTTGGATACAATGGATTCCGGGGGTGGCACAATGAGGGTGACGGTGGAGCGGATCGAACCAAAGGACGAAGAAGAGTTGATCGTGCGCTGCTATGATTCGGGCGCAGCGTGGGTGTCCAGTGTGAAAGAAGCGGCATCCGGTCATCGAACAATCTGCGGTTGGCAGGAGGATACGATGCATCGACTGAGGCTGACAGAGATCTTCTACTTCGAGGTCGTGGATGACCGATCCTTTCTCTACACGCAGGCGGCGGTATTCGAGGCGAAAGAGAAGCTGTATGAGTTTGAACGGCTGTGCGCGGGCAGTACCCTGTTTCGCTGCAGCAAGTCCATGATCCTGAACGCGGAGAAGATCGATTATGTCCGTCCTTCCGTGTCCGGCCGGTTTGAAGCGGTGCTGTCCAACGGAGAAAAGGCCGTCGTATCCCGGAAATACGTGGCTGATCTGAAACGGATGCTGGGGGTGTAAATGCTTATGAATAACATCACGCTCTGGGTGCGGCGGTATGTGACTGTCTACGGGATCATCATGCTGTGCACCTTTTTCACGCTCTGGGTGCGGCGGTATGTGACTGTCTACGGGATCATCATGCTGTGCACCTTTTTCATGTGCCTGCTGTTTAATCCGACATCGGAACTGCCTGTGGTCACCTTTTTCGGCCGCATCATGGTGTTTACGCTGATCGCTCTCCTGTCGCTGGCTGTGTATTATTCCAAAGATGAACTGACGGTGAAAGCCTGGTGGGTGCGTACTGCGCTGCATTTGCTTCTGCTGGAAGCAGTGCTGCTGCCCTTGGCGCATTTCTGGGGCTTCTGGCACGGCGGAACCGATATTCTGGTTTATGCGGCATTTATTCTGCTGGCCAAGGCACTGTGGCATCTGGTGGATTACGGCCTTAACGCGAAAACCGCGGCACAGATCAATGAAAGGATCCGGAAGAACCGGTTGGAGATAAGAAACTGATGCAAATGATGAATGTGAGCGGCCTCAGCAGAGCATTCAAGGTATATCCGCTGCATGATGCCGATGCGGACGAAATCTTGAAACTATGTCAGGAGAACACGTTGCATTATCGTTACTGTGAAGCTGAACCGACAAAGGAGCAGGTTTTGCGCGATCTGCATGTCACGCCTCCGGGTATCGGTGAAAGCAGAAAACACTATGTGGGATTCAATCGGGAGCAGGAACTGATCGCCGTGATGGACCTGATTGACGGGTATCCCAGAGAAGACACTGCCTTTATCGGATTTTTCATGGTCAGCGTAGCCGTACAGCGTCACGACATAGGCTCCGGTATCATCGGCGATACGGCAGCGTATCTGAAAAAGATAGGAAAAGCAGCCATTCAATTGGGCATTGATCAGGGCAATCCGCAATCAACGGCGTTCTGGAAAAAGAACGGCTTTCAGGTGCTGAAAGAGGTGAAAAGGGACAGCGGGATCATCCTCTTGGCACAAAGAACGCTGATGCCTGCTTTTCCTTGATCGAACAAAAACGGAAAGGAATGAAGAACATGGAGAAAGCCATCATTCGATTGGAGAAAAAAGAAGACTATCGGGAAACGGAGAACCTGATCCGGGAGGCCTTCTGGAACGTATACCGACCCGGCTGCAGCGAGCACTATGTGATGCATGTGCTGCGGGACGACCCCGCCTTCATCCCGGAGCTGGACTTCGTAATGGAGCAGGACGGGAAGCTGATTGGGCAGAATATGTTCATGAAGACGGTGATCGAAGCCGACGACGGGCGGATCATCCCCGTGCTGACCATGGGCCCTATCGGCATCACGCCGGAACTGAAACGGCAGGGTTATGGAAAAAAGCTGCTGGACTTCTGCCTGAATAAGGCGGCGGCCATGGGCTTTGGCGCGGTGCTGTTTGAAGGAAACATCCAGTTCTACAGCCATTGCGGTTTTGACTATGCCCGGAAGTTCGGCATCCGCTATCACGACCTGCCGGAAGGCGCGGATGATTCCTTCTTCCTGTGCCGGGAGCTGGTACCGGGGTATCTGGACGGGGTCACCGGTGTGTACCAGACGCCAAAGGGCTACTATGTGGACGATGCGGACGTGGAAGCCTTTGACCGGCAGTTCCCGCCCAAGGAAAAACTGAAATTGCCGGGGCAACTGTTTGATTGATGGAGGTAAAATGAATCGAAGCAGGCGAAAAGGCTTTATTTGGGGCAGCTGCCTGCTCCTGGCCTTTGTTCTATGGACATTCATGATTCAAACAGTGGACGTTCAGCCCGCAGGCGTCCATGGGACGAACGTGGGCTTCGCCACTGTCAATATCTGGTTTCACCGCCTGACAAGCGTGCATATGGGCATCTACACCGTCACGGACTGGCTTGGGCTGGTACCTATTGCGGTGTGCATCGGTTTCGGCATGCTGGGCCTTATGCAGTGGATTCGCAGGAAAAGCATTGCTAAAGTGGACAGGGATATCCTGCTGCTGGGCGGGTAT
>CACWXY010000105.1 GCA_902764915.1 uncultured Eubacteriales bacterium
TCAAAGGCACTCACCGCTTCGTCCCATTCCTCTGCAGCTCGCTTCGCTTCACCTTCTGCATAGTATGTAGCCTGGATCTGTTCTGCGGCATCAGAGTAATCCCCAAGCTCCCCGAATGTCTTTCTTGCCGCATCGAACTCCCCATTTTCTCTGAAAGATACAGCCTTACGATACTTTGTCTGCACTTTCAGGTCATCTGCGTCTTTATAACCAGCAAGGTCAGAATACGCAGTATATGCGTCATCATACTTTCCTAAATTCAGCAAAGCATTCGCAGTCAAATAAGCATCCTCTGTCTTCTGACTGACAAAGTAAACAAGCTTGCCCGACTTATCAATAACCTGCCATCCGACTCTGGCCAGCTGTACATCCGCTGTGCCTCCACTGAAGGGGCGAGCCTCACTGTATTTCGGGCTGATCACAACCTGATTCTTGTGATCAATATACTGCCACAGACCTCCTGTTTTGACTCCGGCGAGCGTTTCAGAAAAAGGCAATGCATCTTCATATTGTGGCTCAATGACTGTCTGCCCATTCGCATCAATATATCCATATTTTCCTTTGGCTTCCACCACGGCGACATCTTCCGAAAAATCACGGATGCTGTTCCAACGCACTTCGCCAAGCAGATTGCCTTTGTCATCAATAAAGCCAAACAAACCATCTGTCGCTTGTACCTTGGTTTTTCCACCGGGAAAACTTGGAATCGAGAGCTTGTACCTGTTGTTGCTGGTACCCCAATTGCTGTTTTCTGATTCTCCTAGCTGCCTCCATTTCGCAGGCGTTATCTCCTGTCCCTTAGCATCGTAAATTCCAAAAAGAAACTCATCTCTGGAAGACCATCCGGAGCTACTTGTCGTCTTCTTCACAACCGTACACAGTCCATCTGTGTTAAATTCGCTTATGCTGGCCCATTGGCAGGGGATCACAACTTCACCATTCGTATTGATGCATCCTGTCAAGCCATTCCTCACAACAGGCGCCAGGCCCCATTTGTTGAACTGGCCAATTTCATCCCAGGAGGGCGATTCATTCGCACCGGTACTGACATTCAGAAGGCCCCAAAGACCATGGAATCTGTAGGCTGCCACTCCATCTCCCCTGTCCGACACCTCTGCAAATGCAGTAATTCCCAGAACGTATGCCTTGTCTGCGCTGTCTTCATAGTCTCCAAGCTGCTTGAAAAGATCATACGCCTCGCCGAATCTCCCGCTCATGGCGTATTGCATTGCCTGCGCATAAGTGCCCTTATTCCTGACTGTTGCGGCACGTTCAGCGCTGTCCTTATATTCACCAAGCGCGGAAAACCCTGCAAACGCAGCGGCATAGTCTTCCTCCTGCTCTGCTTTTTCCGCAGCGGCATATGCATCAGCCTTCGCCTTCTCAGCAGCAGCGGCGTCTCGTTCATCCATCTTGGCCTGAAGCGCGTTTACACGCTCTGCACTGTCACGGTAATCTCCCAGTGCTTTGAACGCTTTCAAGGCATCCTCAAGCCTGTCCTGCTGTGCCATCTGATCTGCCAGGTTGTAATCACGGTCATTGATTTTTTCTTGAACCGCCGTCACACGTTCCCGGCTGTCCTTGTACGATCCCAGAGCCTCGAAACCGGACAGTGCGCTTTCATATGCACCGGCTTTTTCACTCTGGTCTGCCTTCAGATAATCACGCGCATGAATGCGTTCAGGATACTCCACCAGACGCTGCGTCACGTCGCGGTACAGACTGATAACGCTCAACACTTCAGCAGCATGTTCATAGTCTTCCACGGCTTCATAACTGAGGCCGGTATAATAGACTGCCAGAAGCTGACTGTCGAGGAAGCCATTCAGGCTGCTAAGATTGGTTACAGCCATATCATACTGGCCATTTTCCCCGGCTACGATCGCATTGCAGTACATGGTATATCGCGGCGCATCACTGTATCCGCCAAGATCCGCAAAGGACTGGGCAGCCTCCGCATACTTGCTTTCACGAAGCAGACTGACTGCTTTTTCATACAGAGACGCATTGTTTTCGCCCCAGGCGAATGCCGTCGACACACCACAGAGCAGAAACAGCACCATCAGAACACATATGGCCTTGCGCATAGCAATTGATCCCTTCCTCTTTTTTTAGAATGACACTATGTTTCTATTTATTTCTCGGGACATGCTCTGTGCACCATGCTTTACAGAAGTCTTGCCCGGTCCCGTTGAAACACAAATCGTAAATCAGAAATGCATTCATCTGACTGATCAGTTTTTCTTCATTATCCTGCTCTATGCACAGAGCATTTTATGTGAAAAAAAAGGCAATCGTAGTCGTTTTTGCAGATAAGCCGATGCTTGCCTCAGCATAATTGTGACAAACCGGACACGCGATAATAAACTTGCTCATGACAGTTCCTCCAAGTTGCAGAAATTGCTGTATGTTTCCATGGAAATGAGATATACTGCATGGGGCTGTATATTTGTATTTTTCTGTCTTCGAGACACAATGTTTAATAAGTATCATCCATCAACAGGAATTGAGAAATTACAGTATTCTTCGTACCACAAACAATTGGATCGTCCGTATCACCTCTCCCTTACATTTTACCAAAAATTATCAAAGCATTATATTCTCATTATATTATTTGGTGATACAATGTCAACATGCATGAATAGAAAGGAGGGTGGCGTCCATCGATACCATTACAAATCTGATAAAAGCAGAGATCCGGCACCAGTATGGCACGATCTCCAAGTTCTCAGAAGCAAGCGGAATCCCCTACCCAACAATCATGAACGCGCTGAATAAAGGCATCGGAACCATGGGCTATGACACCGTTGTGAAAATGTGCGGCATGCTGAATATTCATCAGGCATTCTGTTCCCGCCTCATTCTGTTTGATGATCGTTTCCTGGAACTGTACGACAAGCTGAAGGCATTGGATGAAAAGGGGGATTCATACCGTATCCACCGTGTTAAATGTGGAATATGCGCGTTGTTCCCATGAAGGCGACGTCTCCGTAAAAGGCTTCAATGGCGTTGGACTAGCAGTCAAGGAAACAGCCAATGATGAAAAACGGATTCGGAAACTGATCCGGAAAGTGAAAAATGAAAAGAACTGAGCATGGATCGCAGCGAATTCTTATGTGTTTCGTCGTTTCAACATATTCCTGTTTTTCAAAACGCGGGCTGATCCTCAGAAGAATGATGAAGTTGTAATCCTGAACGTTATTTGAGCCAGAATGGCCATTTTCGTGCAGATTATTGGAAGCAGCGAGAAGGCCTTTGGTGGTTCCAATAGCATAAGGCCGCTTTTCTTCTTCCGTTACCGCATGCATGTATATGCAAGAACGGATCATCTTCCGGGAGGTTTTCCGACAAATGGTGAATAAGCCAATCACTGGCTCAAATGAACTGCTTCTGGTTGAAATAAAGTGCTGGATGACACACCAGCAGGCCATTGGTTGAAAAAAAATATCAATTTCTCTGTAACGAAACCGCGGCTTTCCCGTCTAACCTGTGATTCTGATGGAAGGGAGGTGAGAAAGTGACCCAGGATCAATGTGCCCGGCTTTATGAAACTTGTTATATGCGGGTCTTCTCCTACGTGATGACACTGTCCGGAAACAGTTCTCTTTCGGAAGAGATCACGCAGGAAACCTTCTACCGAGCCTTCGCCCGCCAGCGGGATTTCCGGGGCGAATCGGATGAGCTCACCTGGCTGTGCGCCATCGCGAAGAACCTGTTTGTGGACGAGCAGCGCAGGGTGAGCCGCCATGGAGAGATGCCGAAAGAGATGCCGGATCCGCTCAAGGGCGTGGCAAAGACCGTGGAGGATAAGGATGCCTCGTTTCGGATCCACTTAGTCCTTCACACACTGGAGGATCCATACAAGGAAGTGTTCGAGCTGAGGGTATTCGGCGAGCTGAGCTTCCGGGAGATCGGAATGATCTTCGACAAGACAGAAAACTGGGCTCGGGTCACCTACCACCGTGCGCGAATCAAATTACAGGAAAGGATGGATGAGACATGAAGACAGATTGTGAGATCATCCAGGATCTGCTTCCCCTTTATGTGGATGATATCTGCAGTGAAAAAAGCCGGCTGCTCGTGGATGAGCACCTGCTCGAGTGTGACGAATGCAATGACCTGCTGAACAGACTCAGGAAGACGGAAATTGAAAGCGGGCTGAAGGAGGAAAAGGCGGATGCGATCAGCTACGGCGTGCGGAAGTTCAAGCAGCTGACCGCCCGGACCGGCATCACTGCCTCCGGCCTGTTCATGATTCCGCTGCTGGCCCTGCTGGTGCTGAACCTGATCGCCGGATCGCAGCTCGGCTGGTTCCTGATTGTGCTGGCGGCGCTGACAGTGGCGGCCAGCGTGATCGCCGTGCCGATCATGGTACCGGAAAGCAAGCTGTTCTGGACGCTATGTGCGTTTACCGCCAGCACGGAGTTGCTGCTGGGCATCATATGCATGGTGACCCGCGGAAGCTGGTTCGGTATCGCCGGCAGCGCGGTGCTGTTCGGACTGGCTGTATGCTTCCTTCCATGGGCGATCCGGGCAAAGCCCCTGCGGCGCTGGGTCGGAAACAGAAACAGGGTGCTGCTTGTGCTTGGCGCGGACACGATCCTGTTTCTGAACATGATGATGACGATCATGTTCCACAGCGGGAACGGCAGCCGCTTCTGGCCGGTTGTCGGCGTGATGGCGTGCATCGCGCTGGCGGTACTGTATGAAACGAAGGACAGGAGGAATGAAAAATGAGCAGAAATCAGACACGCCTTATCGCAATGATCGCCTGCGCGGTGATCCTGGTGATGGCCGTATTCATGAGCGTACGCGGGATATTCGGCAATCATCCCTTCGGCTACGCGAACGCGGAGAAATATACTGCGGGTGAAGCGGAAATCAGCGGCACCGTCCGGAACCTGGAAATCGACTGGCTGAACGGAAAGGTAACGCTTGCCTATCACAGCGGCAGTACCGTCGAGCTGCATGAGACCTCCTCCAAGCCCATCAGTGCCGATATGCAGCTGCGCTGGTGGCTGGACGGCGATACGCTGCGGGTACAGTACGCCAAAAGCGGCTTTCGCCTCACGTGGAATCAGGAAAAGGAGCTGACCGTCACCCTCCCGGAAGGAAGCGCCTTCGATAACGTGACCGTCCACGCGACCTCCGGCGAGCTGAACCTCCCCGGGGTGAAGGCCGACACCCTGAACCTGCAGGTCACCTCCGGGGACATCCAGGCGGCTTCGGAAGCCAAAAAAATGATTGCCAGCGCAACTTCCGGCAGCATCCGCCTGAAGACCGGGGGCGAGGCCGAAGTCATTTCCGCCGGTACCACGTCCGGCAGCATCCATGTGGAGGCGGCGAACGCGGATGACGTCCGGGTCTCCGCCACCTCCGGCAATGTCCTGATCAGCGCGTCTCACATAAAGGCGTGCGATGCGTCCGTAACCTCCGGCACTGTGACGGCAGATCTGGGCGAAGCGGATCAGCTGAAGGTCGACAGCACCAGTGGAACGGTAGACGTGAAGCTTAGGAAGTTTGCCTCGCTGAAGGCCACCACCACCTCCGGCACGATCACAGCCGAGCTGCCGGAGCAGCCGGGCTTCACCGCGCAGATCAGCACCACCAGCGGTCATATCGAATACGATATGGCACTATCCCGGGACGGCGGCCGCTATGTATGCGGAGACGGCAGCGCAAAGGCCGAGCTTGACTCGACATCGGGGGATATCCGGCTGCGCAGGGCCGAATAAGCCCGGTTCATGAGCAGGCTGACATCACTGCGTAGGGAGACTGCGGTAACGCGCAGCCGGTCATGACAGAAATTGGTATCTCCATCTGGTGCAGCAGCGCGCAATCGGCCCTTCCCCTATTCATACAAGTCTCACTCAGGAGGTATGCAGGGGGAAACGGGCCAGGGTTTCAGAAAATGGCCGCGTCATGCCACTGAGGAAAAAAGAAACGGAGATAAGCACCCAATGTCAATAAGTTAGTACAACCCGAATACAATAGCAGTCAGAGAGCATCCAGATTTGAAATATGATCTGGATGCTCTCTATTTATTGATATTGTTCCAGGATTGCTTTCAACTTTTGAAAATCCTTAAGCATGAGC
>CACWXY010000106.1 GCA_902764915.1 uncultured Eubacteriales bacterium
ACCGGATGAATCTGTCATGATCGGCAATGATGCTGTTTGCGATTGCCAGGGAGCCGCAAATGCAGGCATGGACAGCGTTTTTATTCGTTCGGCCCAATCGCCCAAAGGGAGAGCAGTCCTTCCCCCAAAATGCAAACGGATAAAAGAATTGAAAGAGCTGCTTAGCATAAGCGGATTTGAACAATTATGAACCATCAAAAGCGGACTGGAAACTGTTCCGGGATCTGCTGCCAAAGTGGCAGGAGAAATACATGGAGCGGATGTGCGACGAATACGCCGCCATCCTGACGGGCAAGGACAGAGGAAGCGAGGCTTTCTGGGCGATAGAGAAACGAATCAAAGCAGACAAAAAGCGCCCCGGCGTCATGGCGGAAATGTCGCGCTCAGAAATGCCCTGGATCGTGCTTGGCCTGCTCCAGGATCATGCCATCACGCTGGATAATCTCGCAGGCTTTAGCGATGACTTGGTAGACAGAATGAAATTCTTGTTGGGGAGCTCAGCGATATAAAGGACATGTTTTTATGCATTATGAATAAACCAACCGTCCAGGCTTTCTCCTGGGTTTCATCGACTTCTTCACGGCAGGCTTGTTTTTCCTTCTGTACCACAATGAAGAGCTAAAGAAAAAACTACTGCCTCGAAGCGAATGTGACTTGTGAGCTTCCCTCCGCGTTCTGGACTTCGCGTTCCAGTTCCCGGAAGAATTTCTCATATTTCCGCTGGAGTTCCCTGAAACGGGGTGGGATATTCCGCTCCGTGCATTTTTTCCAGGCATAAGCGGATGAAGCTTTCGGCGGTCTTGCTGCAATAACGGTCCTTGTTGTATCCGATGGCGATGGTGTCTGAAAGGGAATCGTCGAACAGGGGACATACCTCGACCAACTGGCGGATATACGACCCGGCTGTGCCTGAAGCCACATAATTGCTGTTGAGGTAAAGCTCCGGGCATACGGCGATCCCGATGCCCTCGGCGGCGAGGGCCATGGCTGTCTGCGTATTGTTGGTTTCAAATTTGATCAGCGGTTTGATTCGCGCTTTTTTAAACGCCTGATCCATGATGGTGCGGATGCGGTCCCCCTCCTTGAGCATGACGAAAGGAAAATCGCGGAATATGGAGATATCGTGATCCGCGCGGAAGGCAGACAGGCGGGCTTCGATCTGCTCCGTGGTGCTCCAGCGATCCCGCAGCAGGATCTTTGGGATGACAAGATGGAGGCGGTCTTTCATCAAAGGGAACGATTCCGCCCGGTCGATGCGGAACGGGGCAAAGCCGATCATCACGTCGATTTCTCCGCGCTCCAGCAGGCTTTCCAGCATCTGTGTACTGTCCTCCTGTACGGAAAGCTCCACCAGGGGGAATCGGCGCACGAATTCCGGCAGCACCATGGGCAGGATCGCCTGACCCCGGGTGTATGAAATGCCGACGCGCAGTTCCCCGCGGATATTTTCGTTGATGTCGTTCAGCATGACCACTGTTTGCTTGTACAAATCCAGCATCCGTTTCACCGCCGCTCGGTACTGGCGTCCGCCGTAGGTGAGTTCCAGCCCCTGCCAGCGTTCAAACAGCCGACAGCCCAGTTCCGATTCCATGCGTGATATGCAGTCGCTCAGCGCTTGCTGGCTGATGTGCAATCGTTCAGCGGCCCGGGTGATGTTGCCCGTTTCCGCCGCCATCATGAAGTATTCCATGTTCTGAAAATTCATTCGACCGCCCCCTGTTCTTCGTTGAAATTATATCACAAAATAATGCTTGTGAAAACTACGATATAAAAACTGTTTTAATTTGTGATTGGAATGAGGTATAATACTTATCAGAAAGACGCGATAAAAAAATAGATCGATATGAATGATGTGGTATAGGAGGCAGATTATGACGGTCAAAAAGGAACTGATCCTGAACCCGAACTGGTGCAAGGGATGCGGAATCTGCGCGGCGTTCTGTCCCAAAGGAGCGCTGGAGATCGTGAACGATAAGGTGCAGCGCGTCAAGGACGCGGAATGTGTACTGTGCGGACAATGCGAGCTTCGCTGCCCGGATTACGCGATTTATATCAACGAAGAAGAGCCGGAAGGAGATGCGAACCAGTGGATCAAGTCGTATTGATGCAGGGAAACGAAGCGTGTGTGGAAGGCGCGATTGCCGCCGGTATGCGGCTGTTCGCGGGTTACCCCATCACCCCTTCCACCGAGATCGCCGAGCTTTCGGCTTACCGTCTGCCCCAGGTGGGCGGGAAATTCATTCAGATGGAAGATGAGATCGCCTCCATCGCCTGCGCCATCGGCGGGTCGGTGGCGGGCGTAAAATCCATGACCGCTACCAGCGGCCCCGGTTTTTCCTTAAAGCAGGAAAACTTGGGCTACGCCTGCCTGGCGGAAATCCCCCTCGTGGTGGTGGACGTGCAGCGCATGGGTCCTTCTACGGGCATGCCAACTTCCCCGTCCCAGGGCGACGTGATGATGGCCCGCTGGGGGACCCACGGAGATCACCCGATCATCGTGATCAGCCCTTCCTCGGTCACGGAAGCGTATTACCAGACGATCCGCGCCTTTAACCTGTCCGAAAGGTACAGGACGCCGGTGATTTTCCTGATGGATGAGATCATCGGGCATTTGCGCGAGGGCATGCAGATGAAGGAAGCGGAGGATATCACCATCGTCAACCGGCCCACGGTGCAGTTTCCCGATCCGAAACGCAAGCCGTACCATATGAACGAGAAAAAGGGCCAGATGGTCCCCCAGATGGCGCCCTTCGGCTGCGGCCAGCGCTACAACATCACGGGCCTGATCCATGACGAATCGGGCTTCCCCACCAACTCCACCGAGGAAGCGGAGAAGCTGATGTACCGGCTGATGCACAAGATTTCGGACAACTACAAGGATATCGTCCGTTACGAACAGGTCAACATGGACGACGCCGACGTGGCCATCGTTTGTTACGGCGGCACCATGCGCGCGGCGCAGACCGCCATGGAAATGGCGCGGGCTAAAGGAGTCCGCTGCGGCATCTTCCGCCCCGTCACCATCTGGCCCTTCCCGGAAAGGGAACTGACCGCGGCGCTGGGCGGGCTTAAAAAAATCGTGGTGGCCGAGCATAACTGCGGCCAGATCGTACTGGAAGTGGAGAGGCTGACCCGCGGTGCCTGCCCCGTCGCTTTTGTGGGAAAGTACAACGGCGCTGTGATTACACCGCAGGAGATCCTGCAGAAAGTGGAGGAAGCGTAAATGGAAGTCAATACAGGCGACGTAAACGCGGCTTCCCGGACAAAACAAATGTCCAACCTGATTTATAAGTACATGCGTCCAGAGCATTTGCCGCAAATCTGGTGTCCCGGCTGCGGCAACGGCATCATCATGCGCGACGTGGCGCAGGCCATCGAGAACTTGGGCCTGAGCCGCAACCAGACCGTGATCGTTTCGGGCATCGGCTGCTCCTCCCGGGCGGCGGGCTACATGGACTTCAATACGATCCACACCACCCACGGCCGGGCCATTGCCTTCGCTACGGGCATCAAGCTGGCCAATCCCGAGCTGGAGGTCATCGTG
>CACWXY010000107.1 GCA_902764915.1 uncultured Eubacteriales bacterium
CGTTGCCTTCAGAGTCTTATCCTGCTCATGCTCTTCAAAATGGCGGTTGAAGGGAATGATCTTAATGCGACCTGATTCGAACAGGGTCTGGTCGGTCACATTGGGCAGATGGTTGGTATCAATGAAGATCTTGGCCTGCAGGTCAAACTCGAAGCTGTTCTCATGGAGAAACCGCGCCGTAATCTTGTTGTTGCCCGTCAGCTGTTTCGTAAGACTCGCATTAATGGTCAGCTTCTGCTCCATCTCGCTGATGCCGACAAAGCGCGCTCCGGCCAGCCGGGCAACATCCTCAGACGGTGCACCATTGGAAGGACCTCTGAAATTCGAGGCCAGCATATCGGGTTTCGCAGAGCGGCCGTATTCTCCCATTAGCTTCAGAATCGTGTCGATTGTGGTCGTCTTCCCGTTTCTGGTCGTCGGTCCATACATGATGAACAGACACTCCAAAGAAGTATCCCCGGTCAAAGAGTATCCCACCGCCTTCTGGAGATACTTGCCGACCTCCGTTTTGCCCTGCATCACCTCATCCACAAACTGATCCCAGCGGGGACAGGTTGCTTCCGGATCATAGATGACGGGACTGATCTTTGTAATGAAATCCTTGGGATCATGCGCTTTGAAAGAAAGCGTTTCGAGATCCAGCGTTCCGTTCTGGCAGTTGAAGAGGTACTTGTTGCTGTCGAACAGAGTCATCTTGACCGGATACACAGACTTGGCATCTTCGATCATGGTGCGGCGGTTTTTCCTCTGCTGGAGAGGCAGCATTCGCTTGATATAACGATTCCTGGTATCCTCGTCCGTGATTTTCAGGGCAAAAGCATAAAGCTTGTCTGCCAGACGCTTCGCCAGCTCTGCAACTGCCAGGGCATTCTCATCAGGCTGCCAGATCTGCCCATCATACACGTACCAGATCCCACGGTCAGCGTTGAACCGGGCGATAGGCTTAAAGTAGTCAGCAAAGGCGTTACCGATGCCAATCTCTCCACGCCCATAACGGGGATTCGTATGAGGCTTCATCTCCTCGATTGTGAGCGTAACCTTGGTCAGATCTGGAGTGAATGCTGCGTGCTCCTCATCGTCGAGGGCATCGAACTCATCCTCCGCAGAATCAGCGTCAGTCACCGGGACATAGATGACAGAGTTGCTGGATACCGCATTTCGGATGGTAATCTGGCCGTAGGTGCTGTCACCGGTGCGTCGGTCCCACTTGTCACGCATAAGGCCGGAAGACCTGAAAAGACGGTCAATCTGTTCCTCCACGTTGCCGCACCAGAAGGCCAGCATGGCGACCAGCGCCATGTCTGCGTCAGACTGGGAATTATAAAGATCACTCCAGTCACCGTTGTACAAAGACCTGAATTTCTCCCCGGATTCTGACTTGCAGGCGTGCTGAATGACCTGTTCATCAGATAAATATGGTGACGCCGGGCAGGTACACTTCCAGACCATGCTTCCTGTTGTTGATGTAATAGACCGTCTTATCGTAGGCGAAATCAGGTGACAGCTCGAAGAACCCGCGCAGGCCGGTGCCGGAGGGAGACTTTTCAAAGTAGCTGTCAGGGAAGAAAGACATGATGGATGCCGCCACATCGTTAAGGCTTCCATCCTCCCGGATGCAGTGGTCGATGTCAATCGCTCCGATACCCTCGCTGACACGGTAGCCAATGCCGTCCCAACCGCCCATGGCATAGGCTTTCATGGCTGTGGCGAAATCGGCAAAAGTGGCCGGATCATTGGTTTTTGCCAGCTGTCCGGTACGCGGGTCGTAGGGCACCTTGGTGGGCTTCCCCTGGCGCTTTTCCATTTTCCACACGCAGAAGGAAGCATTATTCTTCAGCTCCTGCGGGATATTTACAAAGTTCACTTTTGAGGTCATTAAAATTACACTCCTTATCCACTACTTGTCGATTCACGTCTCCGAAGAACCCCCTGATCCAGCGTCTCCTGATGTACTTGCTCCATCCACACATTTTCAAATAAAACCAGTTTTCCCGTTGCTATTTTTCTTTTTTTAACTATACTGCTCTTGCCAGAAAATAAAAACACGCTTTGCGTTTTTATCAGAAAGGAGCTGCGTTATGAAACTTTTGAGAATTGAGGCAAGCGGCCTGCCTCTCTTCAAAGAAAAACTGGTCATGACCTTCTATGCCCAGCAGCGGGTCGCTGAGGATGACAAGGCCTTTCTATTTCCTTTGCTGATGGATTCAAAATACTACCTTAACTGCGCCAATGCTTTTATTGGCATCAACGCATCCGGTAAAACGTCTGTCCTAAAGGTGATTCTCCTGGTTCTGGATCTATTGAACAATGAGCCCATCAACCACAGCGAAACCCGTGAGATTCTTGGTAACGCCGACCATGCGGTTCTGAAGATCAGCTTCTTATCTGACCATGGTGACCTCTGCCAGCTGGAGACGCATATCACTGCGGTCCCTGCAAATCGAGAGCAGGCTTATCGAATTATGGATGAGACCTTATGGGTCAAACCATTCTCGTCCATAAAGACGAAAAAGATGCTGACTGAATTCACGGATATCGCGCCTTACTCCACAAGGACCAATGAGGAATCCTTCCTTCCTGATGACACGAGCATCATCATCGCCTATAACAAGAAGCATGGACAGAACACCTTAGTCAGGAGTCTCCTCTCTCTTACGAATGTGAATATTCTTCCTGTATCCGATGTGATTCCTTCAGAAGTCATCCAGTTTCTTGATCCGACTGTCGAATCACTTGCATTGGATCATGTCGGGCAGAGAGCTGCCATTCATCTGAAGTTCAAGGGACACAAAGAGATTGTCCTCACAGATCCAGCTGAGTTGAACAGTTACCTTTCCTCCGGAACGATCAAAGGCATTGTCACATTCACTCTTGCTATTGATGTACTGAAGAACGGCGGATATCTGATCATTGATGAATTAGAGAATCACTTCAACAAGGAGATCACAGCAACTCTGATCCGTTTCTTTACGGATGCATCACTGAACCGCCATGGCGGTATCTTGATTTTTACAACGCACTATCCGGAAATACTCGATGAGTTTGAGAGGAATGATTCCATCTTCATTACCCGAAACAGAGATGGAATCACAGTCAGCAACCTCAATGATCTATTGAAGCGGAACGATCTCAAGAAGAGCGATGCCTATCAAAGCGGTTTCCTGGACGGAACCGTACCGGCCTATGAGGCATACATGAAACTGAAAAAGAACATACAGTCAACGCTCGAAAAGGAGGGCTGACGAATGTTTGAACTCGGTTCGTATGTTGCCTGTATTGATGAGGGTGGGCAGAAACGGCAATTCTGGAACTTTTACTCGATCATCATCTCCTGATCTTTGAGCGGGATATGCTGATTGACGAAAAAATACTGAGCTGCCGCAGTGCCAGCGCTTTCGAAAGCAGATACTTGAGAATGGGTTTTGAAGGAAAGATCACGGTTTTCCGCGTTCTTGATTCTCGAAGGGAGAACTTTAAACTCAGCAAAGCCTATCTCCACAAGGTTGATGTCGTCAATATCATTACTGCTCCGGAAATTGAGATGCTGATCATTCTCAACGAGAACAAATACAAAGAATACAAAAAGAGCGGCATGAAACCGAATGAATTCTGCAAAGGTCCGCTCAAAATGCGTAATGTCAAGTCGCCAGGCTTTGTAGGAAAATACTTCGCAGATGTCGATGTTCTTATGGACGCAATCAAGAAATACGCATTACCTTTGACGAGGTGATGGATCTGTTCTACAGCCTGCGCACTCCGTACCGCAGGAACGCCGTGTTTATCATGAACGACGCGACTGTGAAGGCCCTGCGGAAGCTCAAGACCACTGGCGGCGGCGACTACATCTGGCAGCCCTCCGTGACCGCCGGAACCCCTGACACCATCCTGAACCGTCCGGTCTACACCTCCGGTTTCATGCCCACGCTGGCGGCTGGTGCCAAGACCGTCCTGTTCGGCGACCTGAACTACTACTGGGTGGCTGACCGCGAGGGCCGCAGCTTCAAGCGCCTGAACGAGCTCTACGCTCCCACGGGCCAGGTCGGCTTCCTCGCTTCCCAGCGTGTGGACGGCAAGCTGATCCTGCCTGAAGCCGTGAAAGTGCTGCAGCAGGCGTAACGACCAGGGAGCCATCCTTCGCGGGTGGCTCCCTTTCCAGAAGGAAGTGAAAACAGATGAGCAATACCAAAAACTACTTTGCCCACGGCGGCAATGAACTGGTGATCGGCGGGAAGCTGACCTTTCTGCCCGGCGCGACCGTGGAAGGCGGTGAAGGGCTGTTCGATCTGCCTGCCGGAAAC
The DNA here is from genome assembly GCA_902764915.1 of uncultured Eubacteriales bacterium. Lineage (GTDB taxonomy): Bacteria > Bacillota > Clostridia > Christensenellales > Aristaeellaceae > UBA2943. The sequence continues at coordinate 4,299 of CACWXY010000107.1, forward strand.
CCGGTTACGGCACTGCCTTTTCTGGCTGACAGCGAGGCGACCACCGTAGCTGGCCTGCGGGAGGACTACAACCGCCTGCTTGCCGCGCTGCGCACTGCCGGACTGATGGCTCAGGAGGCAGGTGATCCCTGATGATCGTCACCGTCGATGAGGTCAAAACCCATCTGCGCATCCAGCACGATGAGGAGGACGACTACATCGAAAGCCTGATCAAGCAGGCGCAGACCGCCGCTGAGGATTACTGCCGGGTTTCCTTTGAGGAACCTGACGAGGATGGAAATGTACCGGAAGCACCGGAACCCGTCCGTCTGGCGGTCATCCTCATGACCAGCTTCTACTATGAAAACCGGGACATCCCGGACATGACCACCTACAAGGCTACCCGGATGGCCTTCGACAGTCTGCTGTATCCGTACCGTGATCCGGAAAAGATGTTCTGAGGAGGCGATGACCTGTGCGCGGTTATAAAAACTTCGACAGCGATCCGCATCCCGGAGACCTGCGTCACATGATCGAGATCGGATACACCGAGAACCAGATCAATGAAAATGGCT
>CACWXY010000108.1 GCA_902764915.1 uncultured Eubacteriales bacterium
GTCTGCCACCTCAACGATCGTGAACACGCCGATGCCTGTGTACTGCCCGGTCTTTTTGAAGTTCGTGCCGGGGCCTTTGCGGATATTCAGATCCCGGATTACGCCGTTTGAGAGTAATCTCCAGTGCGAGATCAAAACACAGTGGTGGTCAAACATAAGACAGACGGAATGCGTGATATTTCCGTACTCCATGGCAATGGTTAGGCGGTTATCTCTGTGGAATGAGCAAATAGGTTCTATTCTTCTCGATAGAAAATACGTTTTCATCTGAGCAAGTCTGGAGAGGAAGAGTTTCTCCTCCTGTAATGACAGAGATTTTTTCGGAGGCAACAAGTCGGACTATGCCTTTGTGGTGGGCGTGAATCTGTGCCTGTGTCCATTTTCCATTTTCCCAGACGAGGTCTATGGTTAATCCACCCCTGGCACGAAGGCCTGAACATTTACCGGATTTCCATGAAGGCGGAAGTGCAGGCAGAAAACGGAGACGCCCAGCGTGACTCTGCAGAAGCATTTCTGCGATTCCGGCAGTCGTACCGAGGATACCGTCAATCTGAAAGACTGGTTTTCCGTTGAGCAGACTGTCTGTGGAAGACGCAATCATCTGATACAGTGCCTTTTCACAAAGCACTCCATCCCAGAGCCGTGCATATTCGCAGATTCGCCATGCCAATGGCCAGTTGGCAGGATCCGCTCCATTAGCTATACGGATCTCAAGGGACTTTCTCACTGCCTGCATGAGCGCAGGCGTATCATATCCATTAATCTGACTGCTGGGATAAGCACCATAAAGGTGGGAGATATGTCCCATGCCGGGCATCTTTTCAGGATACTCCTCCTGCCATTCCAGCAGCTGCCCCTGCGAACCCATCTGATCTCTGGGAAGGCGAGCCATGGCTTTTTCAAAATCATGGGCAAGGGGATCCTCAAGCTTCAGGATTTCATTCGCTTTCACGCAGGCGCTGAAGAGATCCCGCAGAATCTGGGAATCCATGGCGGGACCGGCACATACAGGCGTATCATAGCCGTCAGGCAGAATATACCGATTCTCCGGCGACAGGGAAGGACAGGTGACAAGGGAACCTTTTCCATCATCGCACAGATAGTCCAGGAAAAACAGAGCGAACTCGCGCATGATAGGATACGCACCGCGCAGGAAGGATATATCCATGGAGAACAGATAATGTTCCCATAGATGCATGGCCAGCCAGGCACCGCCCGTTGGCCATCCAGTAGCGGCCATGTACTGGTCCTGCGGAGCTGTATCTCCATAGAAGTCCGTATTGTGATGACATACAGAGCCGCGCATGCTGTACATGACACGTGCGGTCTTTTTTCCGTTTTCACAGATCAGATGCAGGAGCGAAAACAGCGATTCATGTGTTTCCGGGAGATGACAGACCTCTGCAGGCCAGTAGTTCATCTCGAGATTGATGTTGGTGGTGTATTTGCTGTCCCACATAGGTGCCATGTCCTTGCACCAGATGCCCTGCAGATTCAGGGCAGCAGAGTCTTCCCGTCCACCGGACAGCATAAGATACCGCCCGAAAGCGAAGTACAGTGCGGCAAGTCCAGGATCATGCAATCCGTGACGTGCATCAGCCAGACGTTCCGGCAGACATTGTGTGCTTTTCTGACCCATGTCCAGCTCACAGCGGCGCATCCGAGGGGCAAAGTCGGCGGTATGACGCAACAGCAGTTTTTCAAACCCTCGCGCCAGGGCCATTTCGACCCGTGCCTGTGCGACAGCCTTTGGGTCACTGTCACGGTTGTCGGTTGCTGCGGCTATATAGAGACATACTTCCGTAGCCCCATCAGCATAGAGCTGCGTGTAGGCGTCTTCTGCAGTACCGTCTGTGGAAAGCCCCATGCAGAACGCAAAGTGTGTGCCGGCGCAGTTGCCGAGTGCAAGAAGCTTCTGCGCATTCAACGTATGGTTTTCATCCACAAACATGCTCCCCCAGCCGCCGGCACGGATCATATGACCGGGACGGCGCTCATCCGGTACCATGCCTTCAAAGATCAGCGCACGATCATACCGCGCCTGCAGAGAAAAGGGATGTGTGCTTCGGTAACGGATGCACAGGACCTGGTCCGGATGGCTGATAAATATTTCCCGGGTGAAGGCAGCGTCACCTTCTTTCCAGGACTGGGTATGGACACCATTTACCAGGTCAAGAGAGGCGTGGTAGTTTGATGTGCCTTCACTGCTGGGGAGCCATCCGGCGGAAAACGGAGAAAGCCGGTTGATACCGATATCCACCTCTCCCAGGGTCTCGTAATGTCGCATGGAATAAGGGGCACCCAGCATATAACGCTGAATCAGATCTTCCGCTGCGGGAATGTTCCCCTGAAAGATATGCTGACGGATTTCCTCCAGCTTATCTTTCAGATAGGGATGATTCCGGTCCATGGCTTTACCGTACCAGAGACTGTCTTCGTTCAGCTGGATACGGTCTACAGCAGTATGGCCGTATACCATCGCCCCCAGTCTCCCGTTCCCAAGGGGGAGTGCGTCCATCCACCTGTCAGCGGGCTTTTCATAGAGAAGCTGATAATCCATATTTCTCGATTCCTTTCTCAGTTTCGTGCAAACAGAATATGACTTTCTTGACTTGGGTGCGGGCATGTGATGCGCCTGAAGGACGAGACTGGTTTTCTGTCGCGTTAGTGTGCTCCCTGCTTTCTTCTGTATGGATGGTAAAACGCAGCGGCATGGATGTCAATGGCAGGTGTGGCTGTCAAAACACAATGCTTGGTTACACCGTCGGCAGGATCAATATGCTACTGTCTGAAAGCTTTCAGAAATGTATGTAAAAATGAACAAAAAGTGCATGAAAATTGTCAAAATGTATTGATACACGATATTTCCATAAGTTATAATACTATATCCATAAGTTTTCTTCGTTTCTCGAAAGCCTTATGGCCGATTGTAACTGTTACTATGACCGACCAGGACACTGAATCACTGAATAAAACACTATACTTTCATAACCAAGCACAGAAAGAGCTGATAGTGTGAAATACGCGCAGAACATCGAGCAGAAGATACGGAAGAGAGTGCAGCGGAGAAGGTTCATTGCCTGGATGACAGTGGCCTGTCTTGCTGTGGTGGGAATCACACTGCGCTTTACCCAGAAAACAGCAGTAACGATGGAGCGGATACCGACGTGCGGGGTGGAAGAGCATGTGCATACCTCGGAATGCTATGCGCCCGTTGCGGATCATGAGGCATATGCGCCCGTGTATGAGACACGGCGCGTGTTTGACCTGGGCGTGACGCCCCATGTGCACAGCGATGCGTGCTATGACTGGGACGGAAACCTTGTGTGCGGATATGCGGAAATCTACTTCCATACGCATAATGCG
>CACWXY010000109.1 GCA_902764915.1 uncultured Eubacteriales bacterium
CGCGTCATATCCTCCAGGATCATCGGACACCTGCCGCCACAAGGAAGGCCGCTGTCATCAGGGCAAGGATGTCAATCACCATCTCCGTCCTGGCATCATGGTCATTATGGTCTCTTCCTTTTCCGAACATCGCGTCATCTTCCGGATCATCGGCTTCATCGGCATTGTCTCCGCCGACCGTCTCATCATCCACTTCATTGCCGTCAGCATCAGAATCGCCATCGTCATCGGCGCCATCGGCTTTGCCGCCTTCCGGTCCGGCATCCACAATACTTCGAAGAATCCCCAGAATCTCACCGGCTTTTTCCGAGGAGATGGCGTTATCCATCGTCATATCCCGTATAAGCCCGATAAAGAGTTTCTTCTGTACCGCTGTCATATCCATACGTATTCTCACTTTCCCAGGGCACCCGTCAGGCCTTCGCCCAGCTGGGCGAGAAGCGTTCCCTTGAGCCCCTGATCCTCTGCCACTGTTTCCAGAAACTTGTACTGGCCCGCCGGGTGATGCGCAAAAGGATTCTCATGCACCACTTCGGCATAGGGCGTGTCATAGGAAATGCAACCCTCCAGGCCCTGCACCGTAACCTTTCCGGAATCCCGAAGACGCCCTGTATCCACGGGCACCATGGCCCGGCTCTTTTCCAGGACGGTTTCCCCGCAGCGCTGCAGCCCGGCCTCCGTACCGTTCTTCACGGCCTTCTCCAGGGCATCCCGCAGCATGTGTACCTTCACCTTGATTTTCATGCCTGCCTCATCGGCGCGGGCACAGCACGGTGCGGACCTGCGGCAGTGCAGTATCAGCGCTCTTCTCTCTCTTCATGTGCGGCCGCCTCTTCGCTCCTGCAGCCTGTCCGCACGATGCTGTGCCCGCTTTTCTTACGCCAGATAAACCTCCAGATAGCTTCCGGGAAATCCATGATAGACATCGCAGTGAATAACCTTGTAGATCTGGTTGCCGATCGTCACCCGGCTTTTCACGGGGATCGGCCTGCCTTCCGTAAACATGACCGATCTGGCATTCACTGTCTCCACCTCGCCATGAAAGCCCTTCAGCACGCTCTCGATCTGCGGCGCGGGTTCCACCCGGCATTGGCGCGCTTCCGCCATATCCAGGATTTCCCCGTCCATGGTTTCCCGGAGAAAGGGCTCTATAATCGCCGTCTCTGTCAGAAAAGCATGTATCACTGTTTCTTTTCCTTCCGCCCTGCCCGGTGCACCGGAAGCCCGGGTATCGGCGGTTCGCCCTGCGGCGGGATCCCCTGGGGCGGCGGGTTTCCCTGCGGTCTGAGCTTTTCCGGTGTTTTCCAGGAGTCCCGCTGCAGCGGCCCGCGCTGCCCTGCCTTGATTTCTGTGGGGGAAACCGGACGGGTATCGCGCACCGGCAGTCTTTGCGGCATGATCTGCACCGGTGTCCGTCTCCGCTCCACGCCCTTGTACAGCAGGCCTTCCTTCAGGAGCAGCGCGCGGGCTGCCGGACATATGTCCTGGCTCTTCCGCCCGCCTCTGTACTGCATACGGAAATGCCCGATCTGAAAGGACTCCACATCCGCGGGCAGATCCGGCGTCTGTGATGCATAGGTCCTGGTGTGCACAGCCTGCAGCCAGGTTGCCCGGCGCACTGCCGCTTCCTCCGCCGCCGTGGACGGAACGGAGGGGAACATCAGGCTCTCCAGCAGCAGCCCCGCCATTTCCAGTTCCTCATTGGTCGGCTCAAGTCCCTGGGCGTGATGGTCTGCCATTACTGCTCCTTCTGCGTCTTACGCGTCCGTGCTCCGGCTGCCGGTCTGGATTTTGCGGGAGACGCGGTCTGGTCCTGCGCTTCCGATCTTTCGGCCCCAGCATTCTCCACGGAATGCGCTGCCACTTCCACGTGGACCGTCGGATCCGCCGTTCCCGTTTCCTGCGCTGTCTCTTCCACTGCCGGTTCCTTTTCCGTTCCCACTTCGTCACAGGATCCGTCCCCCTCTCCGGTTACTGCAATCGCACGGCGGGTCCGGATCATCTTTTTGGCAAACCCATCCGGTGCGTCCAGTACCTGTCCGGGCAGGATCACATGATCCAGGCGCGGGAGCGGCTTGATAAACTTGATTTTCACAACAGCACTCCTTTCATGTCACATATGAGAACCCCATTAAAATCATCCGCATACGGTGGATATCCAGGGCATTTCATGCTAGAATTCTTCCTATAGGTTACCGATTTTTTCATAAGGCACGGAGGTTGAAAATCTATGATCAAACGTCTGACCGCGGCAATTCTTGTTCTGGCATTACTGCTCCCCTGCATGGCTTCTGGCGAGTATTCCTGGATCTCCATCCGGAATGGTGAGCCATTGTTTGGCGGCACTTCCTGGTTTGATCGATCCGTCAAGGATTCCATTGCCAAGCTGGTAAAATGGGGTTACCGCGAAGACCGCACCTCTGCCAACGGCGGCGGTACACTCTATGTCATTTCCGGTTCGGCGCCTGAAGGTATTGAGCTCGTCTATGCGGATGCCAAACAGTCACCCCTGGAAATTGCCCTCTATTTCCCGGCAAACAAATCGATTTATCAGGACCTGTACAACCTGTTCTCCACAGCACAGGGCAGCAAGGCAGTGAGTGACGGCAGCAAAGAGCACCATCAGTGGGACATTGGCAATTATCGGTATACGATCAAATCACTTCCCAAAAAGGCCTCGACCCTGAAAGAGATCAAGGAGGGAAAACAGCCTTTCCGCGTCATTATTTCCGCCGGTTCAGAGTCCTCGTCCAAATCCGGCTCCAGTTCCTATTCCCTGCCCGGCATCCGGCCGGAATTCAAGCAATTCATGGATTCGTATGAAGCATTCATTGATGAATACATTGCATTCATGAAAAAGTATGAAAAGTCCTCCAATCCCATGTCCATGATGGCAGACTACACAACCTATATGCAGAAACTGATAGAATTCTCCGATAAAGCAGACGAATGGAACGATGACGATGATCTGACAACGGAAGAACTCCTGTACTACACCGAAGTTTCTCTTCGCATTGATCAAAAACTCTATAATTCGCTGGATGACTAACTGAAGTTCCTGATGGGAGGCTCCCGAACAATCGAGAGCCTCCTGTTTTTTTATTGCCTTACGGTGCGAGCACCGCGAAAGGATAACGGGACTCGTTTTCCATGTTCAGGCGGTTCACAGGGTTGGGCAGCACCCAGCCGGCGCGGAATACGCAGCGCAGGGCCACCATATCCTGCTGGGCCAGGTTGTACACGATCTGCATGGTGGTCGGATCCTGGATCACGGCCTCGGTCAGCAGCTTGGTGGTGATGTCCGTGCGCATGGCCCAT
>CACWXY010000110.1 GCA_902764915.1 uncultured Eubacteriales bacterium
CGGCATGACAGCGGACTATGTGGTCACCAGTTCCGAGGAGTCCCAGGACGACACGGAGTCCGGCATTTCCTGGACGCTGCAGATGGTGGGCGAGCCGGAGTACCTGGCCTATGTCAAGGTGGAGAGCGTGGCAGTACAGGATGCAGGGACCACAGTGACAACCCTTTCCCTGAAGGTGGGGGACGCAGGAAAGCTGCTGACGATTCACTTTACCCCGGAGAACGCTTCCAACCGGCGCTTCCGCGTGTATAACTCCCTGCCTACGGTGGCCAAGATCAGCGATATTACGGAGGACGGATTCACCCTGACGCCCGTGAAAGCCGGCACTACCGTGGTCCGTGTGGAGTCCCTCAACGGCGGGAAGGAAGCCGTGGTCAATGTGACTGTCACAGCTGCCTGATGACAAGCTGCGGCAGCCGATGACGCATGACAGACCAATCAATGGAGGATAAAAGAATGCGCGAATTGCATGACACCGCGGAACTGCGTCAGATCCTGGACGAGCATCCGGATCTGCCCCTGCTGATCTACTGTGAAACGGATGAGGATATGGTCTTCTGCCCGCATATGTCCGTGGAACTCTGTGAGTTTCTTAAGGATGCCACGCCGATTGAGGACGAGGATATCCTGTTCACGGACAGGGATGAGTTCCGGGAAGCCGTAGAGATTTATCTGGAGGATCAGCTGACGGAGGATCTGGATCCCCAGGCATTTGCAGCCAGAGTGGACGAGGTTGTCAGGGAGTATGAGTCCCGATGGCTTCCGGGCATCCTGCTCTCGGTGTGGGACTGAGAAAGGCGCCAGAACATGAGAACCAGCCATGCGAAACTGCTTGATACCAAAGTCCTGCGGCAGACTCTGGAGACACATCCGGATCTGCCTCTTCTGATTATGGCCAATGCTGATCCTGTATGCGGTTACTGCACGGATATGACTGTGGAGGTCTGTGAGATTCTGACGGACACGGCGCCTGTTATGGACGATACGATTGCGATTTCCCTGGAAGCCTTTGAAAACGCGGTCCGTCGCTATCTGCGCATGGAAATGCAGGAAGAAAAGATAAGCAGGGAAGAGTTTGAGGAGCGCGTTCAGGTGGTCATGCATGATTATGCTCATAAATGGCGGGAAGCAGTGGTCTTGTGGCTGGATGCATTCGAAGAGAAAACGCCGTTTCTGGAGCACTGAAGAGATGAGGAAGGAACACATGACGGTGGAACTGATGGCCTGTACCCCGGATCCGGAGAGGATCTGCGGGGAAGCGGCCGCGATATGTACGCATTCCGGAAATCCTGAAAAGGCGCTTCGGGCAGCCATACGGTCCGGGCATGAATCGGTCCTGGAACATGCCAGCTATACCTTCCGGATCACAGGTCTCTCCCGTGTGGCGCTGGCGCAGCTTACAAGGCACCGGCTGGCCAGCTTTTCGGTACAGTCGCAGCGGTATGTTCCGCTGAAGCCGGAAAGCCAGCACTATCCGGACAGCATACAGAAGCATGGGTTTTCCAGGAAGGCAGCCAGGCTAAGCAGGGCAGCCATGGACCTGTATGCGGAGATGACAGAGGCCGGCGTGCCCATGGAAGATGCGCGCTACCTGATTCCTCAGGGTGTTGAGACGGAACTGATCCTGACCATGAACGTCCGAGAACTCCGGCATTTCTTCCGTCTGCGCTGCTGCGAGCGTGCACAGGAAGAGATGCAGAACCTGGCGGACACCATGCTGGAACTGTGCAGGAATACGGCACCGCTGCTTTTCCGGGATGCCGGCGCGCCGTGCGTGCTGGGGACATGTCCCGAAGCGCATCCCTGCGGGAGCTATCACGTGAATCCGCCATCCTTGAGGGACCATCCTTGAGGGATGAGGAAGGGAATGCCTTGAAGGATGAGAAAGGGAATGCCTTGAGGGGTGAGAAAGGGAATGCGATGCGGAATGCGATGAAGGATGAGACAAACAGCAAAGCGAAAGAGGGAGCATAAGCATGCAGAACTATCTGGATTTTGACGCGTTTCTCCGGGAAGCGGAGAAGCAGATGATGAAGATCAGGGTACTGGGCAAGGAGTACGAAGTAAAGCCGGAGCTTCCGGCCCTGATCCCCATGAAGCTGGCCCGCGCGCAGGAAGGCATGAGCGAGGAAGAAACCGTGCGCATGTACCTGCAGTCCGCAGATGCCATTTTCGGAAAAGAAGCGATCGACGAGATGTGTGAAAAAGGGCTGACAACGCCGGAACTGGCCGAGCTTGTCAAACAGACCGTAGCGCTGATCCGCGGGGAGGAACCGGAAGAAAGCGGCGGTGAGGTCCTGATGGATGATGCCGGGCATGTGGCCATGCGCAAAGCCCCGGGAAAAAAGTAAGTCTGCTCCGGATCTGGGGCGCCGTCGAAGCAGACTTCATGCGGGACTATGGGATGGACCTGGGCCTGGCGCTCCCGGGGCTTTCCTGGCGTCGTTTTCTGGTGTTGCTGCGGCATCTGTCACCATTTGGTGCGGTGGCACAGGCACTGGAGCGTGAACCCAGGGAACAGGCGGAAGACACCAGGGAACAGGCAGATGCATTCTTTGCCGGCCTCAGGAGCGTGTGAGGATGGAACTTCCTGCAACTGTGGTCATGAGCTGCAGCCTGGGAATCAAGAAACCCTGACCGAGTGAAGCCCGACGGATGCGCAGGACATTCAAACGGCCAGGGATCAAATCAGATGCTTTTGTAGTTAATGATCAAAGGAGACGATTCTGATTCTTATGGATTGAGCCAATCAAGACTGTCCGGGTACTGGTAGTTCAGCTGAATGTCTTTGCAATATTGAGCGGCATAGCTGTCGCGTCCAACTGTGAGGGTGAGATTGGAACATTTATCAAATGCGTCGTACCCGATGGAAGTAACACTGTCAGGGATGAAAATGCTGGTGAGACTGCTGCAGTTGTAGAATGCAGTGTCTCCGATGGAAGTAACACTGTCAGGGATAGAGATGTTTGTGAGACTTGTGCACCAGGCAAATGCAAAGGTTCCGATGGAAGTAACACTGTCAGGGATGGAGATGCTGGTGAGGCTGCTGCAACTGTAGAAAGCATCGTTCCCGATGGAAGTAACACTGTCAGGGATGGAGATGCTGGTGAGATTGTCGCACCCGGAGAAAGCATAGTTCCCGATGGAAGTAATACTGTCAGGGATGGAGATGCTGGTGAGACTGCTGCAGTTGCCGAATGCACCGCCCCCGATGGAAGTAACACTGTCAGGGATGGAGATGCTGGTGAGACTGCTGCAGTTGCCGAATGCACCGCCCCCGATGGAAGTAACACTGTCAGGAATAAC
>CACWXY010000111.1 GCA_902764915.1 uncultured Eubacteriales bacterium
CATGTGCGCGGGCCTTCTGGGCCACGGCCTCGGCGCTACGCCCTCCGCGATCGTGAACATGACGGCGGTCAAGGACAAGTACGGCATGTCCAGAAAGGCCTTCATGATCGTCCCCATCGTCGGCGCGTTCCTGGTGGATATCATCTATCAGCCGCAGACCATCGCTTTCATCAAGTTCTTCGTGCAGGGCTTCGCAGGCTGACGGAAGAACAGAATAAAACTGTTAAGAGGAGTACAGAATTATGGCAAAACTTGTTGAGTGCATCCCGAATTTCAGCCTGAGCAAAGAGAAGAATGAAGCTGGCTACAATGCGCTGATCGAAGTGGCAAAGAGTGTGCCGGGCTGCATCCTTTTTGACGCGCAGACCGACGGAAACCACAACCGCAGCGTCTTCACGCTGCTTGGCTCTCCCGAAGCAGTGGAAGAGGTGGCGTTCCGTCTCGCGAAGAAGGCAATGGAACTGATCGACATGAACCGCCATGTGGGCGAGCACTCCCGCATGGGCGCCACCGACGTCATCCCCTTCGTACCTACCATGGACGTGACCGTGGAGGAGTGCGTTGAGATATCAAAACGCCTCGGAAAGAGAATGTGGGAGGAACTGAAGATCCCGTCCTTCCTGTACGAGGATTCCGCAACGGCGCCGGAGCGAAGGAACCTGGCGACCTGCAGAAAGGGACAGTTCGAAGGCATGCCCGAGAAGCTGCTGCAGCCTGAGTGGGCGCCGGATTTCGGCGAGCGGAAGATCCACCCCACCGCCGGCATCACCGCCATCGGCGCGCGTCCGCCGCTGGTCGCCTTCAACGTGAACCTGGCGACCTCCGACGTGCAGATCGCGAAGAAGATCGCAAAGGTGATCCGCGCGTCCTCCGGCGGCTTCAAGGCCTGCAAGGCCATGGGCTTCATGCTCGAGGACAGAGGCATCGCCCAGGTATCCATGAATATGGTAAACTATGAAGTCACTTCCCTTCCGGTGGTCTACGAGATGATCCGAGCCCTGGCGGAGCGCTACGGAACACATATCGTCGGAAGCGAACTGGTGGGGCTTGCGCCGGCAAAGGCACTCCTGGACTGCGCGGAATTCTACCTGAAGCTCGAGAACTTCGATTACAAGAACCAGGTGATGGAGTATCATCTGATTGATATGCTTGGAGAGTAAACGATGAAATTATCAGAACTGAGCGTTCTGGCCTTCACGGAGCGGGTCGCTTCCTGCGATCCTGCTCCCGGCGGCGGTTCCTGCGCGGCGCTTTACGGCTGCCTCGGAGCTGCGCTGACAGCGATGGTCGGCGGAATGACACAGAACAGAAAGAAATACGCTGAATACGAGGAGCATGCGAAGGAAGTCGAGGCGAAGTGCGGGATGCTCCGCGAAAAGCTGGCGGACGTGATGGACCGGGACACGGACGCGTTCCTCCTGGTAAGCGACGCCTACGCCCTCCCGAAGGCGACGGACGAAGAAAAGGCGGCCAGAAGCCTGGCAATCCAGGAAGGCCTGAAGGCCTGCACCAGGACACCGCTGGAGATGATGGAGCTGATGGGGGAGGCTGTTGAACTGATTGCCTCCATGATGGACGGCTTCAACACGAACTGTGCCAGCGACCTCGGCGTGGCGGCGCTGTCCCTGAAAGCCGGCATCCTCGGCGCCTGGCTGAACGTAAAGATCAATACCGGTTCCCTGAAGGACAAGGCCTTCGCGGCGGATGCCGAGGCGAGAGGACAGGCGGTCCTGGACTGTGCAGTCCCCGCGGCGGATGACTGCTTTGCGAGACTCCTGAAGATGGTGGAAGGATAAGCCGGAACGCAGAAACGGGAAAAAGCCTCGCAAGCTGCTCGAAGTTTTGCTCAGGCCCTTCCCGTGCCTGCATCACTTTACGTACATAAATCCAGCTTGGAGGATACACCTGCATACCCATCCTGTTAAGATCCGGTTCCGCTTCTTTTAGCATCTTCGCCATTTGGACAGAACCTGGCACGATTCTCAACGGACCCTTTGGCGGCGGACCAACTTTTTTTCTGAGAGACGTCGGATCCCATCCCCGATTGGTACGCAGCTTGATGCTGTTCAGATAATCCTGTATAAATTTCAGCATACTCTGTACAGCTTCCATAGAAGGAGCGCCGCTATCAGGAAAAGCATGATCCATCGCATAGTGAACGGATTCCAGGACATCCAGTTTATCTGCAGAAACCAACGGCCACATGGCTGTAACAAAAGAAGGATCGCCGCCTAGAGATTTGACACTAACTTCCAGGGCTGTCATGGCCGGGGTACGGATATACCCCAATTCAACCAGCTCCGTAATTTCTTTTTCGGTAGGAACATAAAAATCTTTGCCTTCCTGTTGATCCAAAAGATGAATATGCTCCTCTTCGTTCAGATGGATTGCCGCGTAAGGATTCCCTTCTTTATCAGCCTGTTTCAGCATTTGCCGCAGCCGGTTTCGTTTCACTATTCCAAAATAATTAGGGAACTCTTCCGCAGCATCTGCCTGAAATAAGGTAGATGCATTTTTTAGAAATAGCACTACACATTTTTTGAAAAATTATAAGACCGTTTTACACATTTTTCAGGATTCTTGAGAGGGCTTTTTACACATTTTTTAAGGCGTTTCCTTAATCCCATATGTCACTCCCTGCTCACACCCGGTACAAAATCTCCGAGGGAAGCAGGAACAGATACGGAGCCGTCACCACAGCCAGCCACAACGCAGAGGTTTTGCTCTGTCCTTCCGGCAGGCCGGCGCGTTTCAGGATGCAGCGGTCAAACCGGTAAATGCAATATGCCGCCAGCAGGATCGCGACAACCACAATCAAAAACGCCGCCGCATTTTCAAAGGGGTTAAGGCCAAGGCCGTGACTGATCGCCTGCAGCGAATCCGGTTTATGGGAGCTTGTAATCATAAACGCGGCGAACAAAAACAGGTTGCCGATAAAATCCGCAGCAAAGCCTGCGGCGCAGATTTTCCAAGCATATGTATTGCAAAACGCTTTCCGCGGGACAATGCCCGGAAAGTGTTTGCTCCGTTCCACATCGTCTGGCAAACTTTTATACAGAACAAGATAATCAATGATAAAGTTCAACGGAATCAGCAACAGCCAAAGGGGCGAAGGAATCCATACCAGCATCCAGATTGGGAAAAGTATGTTGTATAATGTTACGCTCTGTTTTTTTCGCATGTGACTTCCCCTTGACTAAAAATGAA
>CACWXY010000112.1 GCA_902764915.1 uncultured Eubacteriales bacterium
GCGGTGTGCATCGGTTTCGGCATGCTGGGCCTTATGCAGTGGATTCGCAGGAAAAGCATTGCTAAAGTGGACAGGGATATCCTGCTGCTGGGCGGGTATTACATTCTGGTCATTTTAGGGTATCTGATCTTTGAGATGATCCCCATCAATTACCGCCCCATCCTGATCGACGGAGCCATGGAGGCGTCCTATCCATCCTCCACCACCCTGCTGGTGCTCAGCGTCATGCCCACGCTGCTGTTCCAGGTAAACAGGCGGGCAAAGAGCCAGACAGTCAGGCGGATCACAGCTGCCTTTGTCATCCTGTTTTCCGCGTTCATGGTGATTGGCAGACTGGTGGCCGGAGTGCACTGGCTCACGGATATCGTTGGTTCTGTGCTGCTGAGCGCAGGGCTATACTGTCTATATAGGACCGCTGTGGCTGCTAAGGATCATGGATGAAAATGAATATGCGGGAGATTCGGACCAAACGGCTGCTGCTGAGACCGTTCAGAGAATCGGATTATGATGATCTGTTTGAGTTTCTGTCCCAGTTGGCGGACGATGAGTTTGAAGGCTATCCGGGGATCACCTGGGAAAATGGCAGAGAACACCTGAAATACCGCCTTGGGTCGGAGGAATTCTACGCCATAGAACTGACAGAATCCGGAAAGGTGATCGGCAGTATTTACTGCGGAAACCGGGATTTCGGAGCAAAGGAAATCGGCTATATCGTCAACAAGCGCTATCAGCGGCAGGGCTACGCCGCCGAAGCCCCCTCCGCGGTGATCGCTCAGGCATTTCGGGAAGGTGCGCACAGGGTTTACGCCGAATGCGATCTGCGGAACGTTCCCTCCTGGAAGCTGCTGAAGAAGGTGGGCATGAAACGTGAGGCTTATTTCAGACAAAACATCTGGTTCCGCAGGGACGAAAACGACGCGTCTGTCTGGAAGGATACGCTGATCTATGCGATCCTGGAGAACGATAAGGGTCGGTAAAGAAGCATGAAAACAAGTCTGACGGTATTCTTTGAAGACCCCTTCTGGGTTGGCGTCTTTGAGCGTGTGGATGACGGAAAACTTTCCGTCTGCAAAGTGACCTTTGGTGCAGAGCCCAAGGATTATGACGTGTGGGAATTTGTCCTGCGGCATTATGATGAATTGTTTTTCAGTCCGGCTGTAGAAACAGAAATGCGACAAATCGCAGACAATCCCAAACGGCGGCTCAGGAACGTCCGAAAGCAAACGGAGCGCAGCGGGATCGGTACGAAATCCCAGCGGGTGCTGCAAATGCAACGGGAGGAAATGAAGAAAGAACGCCGTCAAAACAGCCGTGAGCAGAGGGATGCGGAAGCGCTGCGCCGGCTTGATATGAAGCAGATGAAGAAGAAGGAAAAGAGACGTGGGCATTGATGCATTGTAGCACAGCGCTACAATCCAAACGGAAAGCAACGGCAGGCATCTGTATGTTTGCCGCAATGATTTTCCTGCTGGCCGGATGCGGGACAGGCAGCGTTTTTGACGGGTCCAGGGTATCTGACACATCCGGATTTCGGATGGAATACAGCATTCTGAATCGGGAGGAATCGGCTGATCTGACCCTGAGAGAGGGCGATTGTCTGCTGGTTTCCCTGTCACATACAGAAGGAACTGTGGATGTAACCGTAGGCATGGAAGGTCAAACGCCGATCTACCGGGAAAACGGGCAGCAGAACGCCGATTTTGTTCTGGAGATCGCTGAAACAGGCAGCTATCATATTTTCGTTTCGGGACATCAGGCAAAAGGGAATATATCCTTCACCCGGATTCCCGAAAAGACGGAATGAAACAGGAGAAAAGCATGGCGGAGCAACTGATTGTCTGCGGGAAACCCTATCGTATCCTCAGGCTGCTGGGCCACGGCAAGGGCGGATATTCCTACCTGGCGGAGGATGACGGGCAGCAGGTGGTGGTGAAGCAAATCCACCACGAGCCCTGTGATTACTACGCTTTCGGCAACAAGATCGAAGCGGAGCAGCGGGATTACGAACGCCTGCAGGCGGCAGGTATCCACATCCCGCAAATGCTGGCCATCGACGTGGACGCCGAGCGCATTGTGAAGGAATACATCGAAGGACCAACCATCTTTGAACTGGTTAAAAGCGGAACGTCCGCAACGTCCTATCTTGCCCAGGCGCGGGACATGGCGGCTAAGGCGAAGGCAGCCTGCATGAACATCGACTGGTTCCCCACCAATTTCGTGGTACGGGACGGGCTGATCTGGTACGTGGATTACGAGTGCAACAATTATATGGATGAATGGAGCTTTGAAAACTGGGGCATCCGATACTGGAGCCGGACGCCGGAGTTTGAAGCATATCTAAGAGACCATAAACCCGCTGTCACGATCCGGGAAGAGCGGGTCACGGCGGAGGAATACATTGACTTCCTCAAACGAACAGACCTTGGCTCCCAGTACCCCAAAGAACGCTTCGAGGAGCGGATTAGCCGCTTGGTAAATACGGTTTCCATCAGTCTCACCGCTCGGAATGAACAGGGGCTGCTGGTGGGCGTGCTGTTCGGGCTGACGGATTACGCCTATTGGCTCTACATCACCGATCTGGGGGTGGACAGGGATTATACCCGCCAGGGCATCGGCAAGCGCCTGATGAAAACCGCGCATCGGCTTGCAGGCGGTGAAAAGGACATCGCAGTTTATCTGATTGCCAACGAAAACGCCGTGTCCTTCTACGAAAAGTGCGGTATGAGAAAAGCGGACGATGTAATGCAGTACAACCATATCGAATGGACGAATTTCACCGTGACCTAAAGAAGTGTACCATGGATTATTGATGAGGAACACAAGAAATTATTCAGCTTGATAGGATACTGATGAAGTACTATAATAATTCCAGGGAAATAATCCCCGCAGTCCACAGCAAAACAGCCTCTTTATCACGCTGATAAAGAAATGATAAACTGAGGCCGTAGAGCATGGAGAATACAGATAATCTGTAGAATCAGAATCACGTCACGAGAACAAACAGGAGAAACAAAAATTAAGCTAAAAGCGTTAGTTTGCATAGAGTGGGAATAATGCGTCTTTTGACTCATAATGTGCTGAATTATCCTGAAGTACTTGAAAGCAGCAGGCGTTCTTTGGAATACCTGTTGTTTTTTTCCTTATCAGCATTGATAACGATTTGATAACAGAAAAACAACTGGTGCCCCGCAAGGGGATCACTGAACAACTTAAAGGTGCAAAACAAATGCTGTGGGTACAGCGGGTGAACAATATCCGGGATCAGGCTATGGAGGAGGTCAACAACGATCTGATTTACACATAAGGTTACGGCGGCGGGGAGCAATACCCGCCGCTTTTTCTGGTACGCCCGCCATGGGCAATAGCTTGGTGGTGAAAGTCCACTACACGCTTGGTAGTAGGAAGTGTTAGCCGAACGGCAAGGGTGTCCACCGCGAGGTGG
>CACWXY010000113.1 GCA_902764915.1 uncultured Eubacteriales bacterium
TACTTTGACTGTGCAATCGTATGAGGATTCGTACTTTCAATCATGGCAACTTTCCTCCTAAAATAGGTGTCAACCTATTATGCCACTTCGAGTAAAAAATGCAAGTACTTTTTTCAAAAAAATCCCCAGGTGCACATGTTACCTAAAAATCATCCACAACCTTTGATTTTGCTTGATAGAAATCACGGTATCGGATGATTTGACGATTTTGAAATGCCAAATTCAGTAAAACCTCCATTTTTTCCAACTTGTTATGTGGTGGATTCATTGCAAAAGCAAACACGTTCAGATATCCTGGCAGTTCATCGCGGATAAAGCTTGGATGGGCATTCAAAAAGTCCTTTAGACGCGCATGTACTTCATTGACACGTCGGAGAGGGTTCTTCTTATCATCCAGCAGCTTAAGATCCTTTGAATTGTAGCTCTCGCTTACAAGATTAAGGGTGGTTACAAGCTTCTTGTGAGCCTTCTCCTCGTCATGGATTAGCGTTGAGCCTGAAGCTATATGGTCCTTAAAGGCCACCATGGTACCCCTTTGAGATGGTTTTCCTTGTCCTTCATAAACGCAATAGATGTTCTGAGTATCGCAGGCAACACCAATGCACATTTTGTTCATGGAGAGTCCCCTTGGCTTGGTACCGTCAGGCTTCAGCTCAATATCGCCACTGCGCAAGGTATAAAACGTCTCATCCAGTGTCACTTTCCCAGACAGAATGATGCCCGCCTGATAGGGCTCAAGTACAGCAAAAAGCTTCTGTAACCAGTAGCGAGACGTCTTAAAATCGTTCTTGTTATTCCACGAATCAGCTGTAATGCTGACATACCTGAGGATGTTAAGACTGTAGCTGATCCACTCTCGTATTGATATCTTATGCTCATCGAAGATCGTACCTGTTGTGGGTACAAAGAATCGGTTACACTGCTTACAGAGGTAACGCTGGATATGATTACCGTTCATTCCCTTGCGTATGATAGTTTCCGATTGGCAATAAGGGCAGGAGGAAGGGAGAACACTGTTAATCAAGTCCGCTTCGTTGGTCTGTCCCACCCTCAAATGGCGATCATCCCAATCGTCTACGTAGTTGCTACGTATGAATTCCTGCATTGCAGTTCGTTCCATATTATCCCATGGCGTCTCTTTCCGAGATGCATACTTCTTTCGTTCAGGCACGTTCCCACCTTCCGGCGGAATGATACATCAATCAGGGTCAGGTAACAAGTGCACCTGGGGATTTTTTTCAAAAAACTGAAAAAAACTTTCGGACACTGCTGATTTGCAGCAGCATCTGAAAGTTTTGGGAACGGGTGTCTATTTTACGCTTACGCTGATTTGCAGCAGCATCTGAAAGTTTTGGGAACGGGTGTCTATTTTACGCTTACGATGGAACCAAAGGAAAAAACCTCCGGCAAGAAGCCGGAGGTGGGAATGTTAACGAAGGGAATTGAGGGCGTCAATGACGGCCTGTGTGGTAATGGTGGCACCGGAGATGGCTTCGACGGAATTCGCATCGACAGGCAGTGTCATGCCGATAAACTGCCGGGTAAATGCCTCTTCTTCAGCCAGCTTGCCAAGTCCTGCAGTTTCAGCCGGAGCGGAAATGGAGAGCCGGCTGATGACACCGTTGTCGAGTGTGGCCTGAACTGTGATATCGCCGCCAAAACCGGGTACGATGACGGTGTTCAGCGCATCGAGGACAGCCGTTGTGGTGACAGTCGCGCCGGAGATGGCTTCAATGTCGCTCGGTGCAATGGGCAGCGTCTTTCCGATGAACTGCTGGACAAATGCTTCTTCCTCGGCCTTCTTGCCCAGGTCTTCGGTTTCATTGGGTGCTGAGACAGAAAGTGCCTTGATGGTCTGATCCATCACAGATACAGTGACGGTGACGTCTCCGCCATAACCTTTGGCAGTGTATGTCTTTTCAACAGGCACCATCTGATTGAGAGCATCCACGACAGCCTGCGTGGTGATGGTTGCGCCGGAGATGGCTTCGATATCCTCGGATGCAATGGGCAGCGTCTTTCCGATGAACTGCTCCGTAAAGGTGCTGTCCTCTGCCAGCCTGCCAAGGCCGGTGGTTTCTGCTGGTGTATAGACGGCCATCTGCGCAATGGTGTTGTTCTCCAGTACAGCCAGCACAGTGACATCTCCGCCAAATCCAGGTGCGCTGGCTGAGGCGGCGCCTTCCAGGACGGGCATGACGCTCAGGCTGGAGATGGGTTCAGGGTTTTCCAGTACTTTGATTCCGTGATCTTCCTCACCCAGAACCAGAGTATTCAATGCGTTCACAACTGTGGTGGTAGTAATGGTGGCACCTGCAATGGCGTCAATGTCTTCCATCGTCAGCGGCAGCGTCTTTCCGATGAACTGCTCTGTAAAGGCAGCATCCTCTGCCCGCTTGCCGAGATCGGTGGTTTCAGCGGGGGCTTTCACGGAAAGGGCAGTAATGGTGTTCTGATCCAGGGAGGCGGTTACCGTAACATCTCCGCCGAAACCGGAAAGCGTACAGGTAAGGTCTTCTCCGCTTACCACGGGAATCTCCCTGACAGGTGCAGGCGCGGCCTCAGCGACAGTTTCCGGCGCAGGCACTTCTACGGGTTCTTCTGTGACAGCAGGTTCTTCCGCAGCCAGAGCGTTCAGGGCATCCACAACAGCTGTGCTGGTAATGGTAGCACCGGCAATGGCATCCATATCGCTCAGGGTAAGAGGCAGTGTCTTTCCGACGAACTGCGCGGCAAATTCCGGTTCCTCTGCTTTCTTGCCGAGGCCTTCGGTTTCAGAAGGCGCTTCGATGACAAGACTGGTAATCGTGTTTCCGTCCAGAACGGCCTTGACGGTGAC
>CACWXY010000114.1 GCA_902764915.1 uncultured Eubacteriales bacterium
CTTCCTTGATCTGCTGGTTGATGGTGCGCATATTGCGCGAGAAATTGCTGGAGTCCAGCGACAGCGCGACCACCAGTTCGCGCAGGGTTTCAGCCATAATAGTTCACCTCTTTGATTGCAGGAGATTCAGGGATAATGGTAGAATACTGGTTAGGAGCTTCGGCTCGACAATCGGGATTTATGGAGGACAACATGGAATTCAATCGGGATACCCTGTTTATGCGCACGCCCGCTTCCTGGTGGCATGATCTGTGGCGGGACGGGCTGGTCAGCGGCAACGGCTTCATTGGCGCGGACGTGTATGGCGGGGTGAAGGATGAAACCGTGATGCTCACCCATCACAAGCTGTGGCACAACGGCAAGGAAGCAGAACTGCCAGACGTCAGCGATGCTTTTCATCGCCTGCGGGAGTTGATGGACGCGGAGCGTTTTCAGGAAGCCAGCTGGACGGTGGTCAATGCCCTGAAAGAACAGAATTATCAAACGCAGCTTCAATCGCCGTTTCCGGTAGCCGACCTGCATATTCAAATAAAACCTGTCTCCGGATTTACAGATTACCTCCGAGGAGTTCATATGGACAGCGGCGAAGTCTTTTCCACTTGGAAGGAAGGGATTTCCATTCGTTCCTCGCGCCTGTTTGTTTCCCGGCCTCATGGGGTCGTTGTCAAGCGGCTCACTTCCAATCAAGCCGATTTATTCGTTTCTCTGTCTCTGTCGCCTCATCGGAACACAGGAAGCGACGGGCTGGAAAAGTACGGTCAGCACATCCTGGATTCCATGGAATGCGTATCTCAAGCGCCGTACCTGATTTACACCGCCCGGAACGATGATGATGCATTGTACGGCGTCTGCGTGAAGGTATATGCAGACGGCGCAGTGCAGACGGAACGGGACACCCTGACGGTATCCGGCGCAAAGGATATGCTGGCGCTGATTTCCGTTTTTGCCGGAGAAACACGGGACCGGGATACCGTCCTGCAAGAAGCGAAGCAGGCGCTGGACGCTTTGCCCGCAGATTATGATGCCCTCTTGTCAGAACATAAAAAAATCCACGAAGCTTGGTATCGCAGCGCGGATTTTTCTCTGCCCGCCCCAGATAAATGGCACAGCAATGAAGAATTGCTTTTGCAATCGTACAGCGGAAAGCAGCCCATGGAGCTGATCGAAAAGCTGTGGCGCTACGGGCGGTATCTGTTCATCTGCGGTACCGATCCCCAGGCCGATCCCTTTCCCATGTACGGCCTGTGGGCGGGGGATTACCGGCTCATGTGGCCCCACAACATGGCCAATGAAAACATCCAGATGATTTACTGGCATGTGTTCGCCGGGAATCTGCTGCCCTTCCACGAAGCCTTTTTCCGGTATTACAATGAACGCATCCCGGCCTTTCAGAATAACGCCCAAAAGCTGTTCGGCATGAAGGGCCTGTACATGACGGCGGGCACCACGCCCGGGGTTTCCGCGCCCAATCAGGTGGTGCCGGTGATCATGAACTGGGTGGGGGCTGCCGGGTGGATCGCCCAGCATTACGCCCGGTATGCCCAGTATACGAAGGACGATGGATATTTTGAAACCAGCATCCTGCCGTATCTTCTGGAAGTGGCGGCTTTTTATGAGGATTTCGTCACCTTCTATCCCGACGGCAGCATCCATTTTTATCCCAGCGTGTCCCCGGAAAACACTCCGGGCAACTTCATGCCGCCCAAGCATATCCAGATGGCCCATCCCATGCCCACCACCGTCAATTCCACCATCGACCTGGCGATCCTGAAAGAGTTTTTAACCAACATGTGCGCCTTCGCAGAAACCTGGCCCCAGCTGAAAAGCCATGTACCCGCCTGGGAAAGAATCCTGCGCGCCATTCCGAATTACAAGCTCAACGCTCAGGGCGGCGTGAAGGAATGGCAGGATGACCGCTTCCAGGAGCGGTATGATCACCGGCACTTGTCCCATATCTATCCGGTATTTCCGGGAACAGAAGTCAACCCCCTGCACAAAGCAGATTTGCTTCCCGCCTTTGAGCGTGCGGTGCGCCTACGGGAAATCGACGCCCAGACGGGCTGGAGCATGGCTCACATGGCGGCCATTTACGCCCGGCTGGAAAAAGGTGAGGACGCCATGGACTGCCTTGACAAAATGGCCCAGTCCTGCCTGACCAACAGCTTTTTCACCCTGCACAATGATTGGCGGGGCATGAACATCTCCCTCAACATGGACCCGGCTCCGGTGCAGTTGGACGCCATCATGGGCTATGTGAACGCCATCCAGGAGATGTTACTCTCTTCATCGGGCGATCTGCTGAAATTGCTGCCCGCCCTGCCGGAAGCACTTTTTCAAGGGGAAATCCGCTTCTTCCGGTATCAGGATGGATTGGCGGATATGCAATGGGATCTTGCGCGTCGTTCCTTCTGGGCAACGCTGACAGCGATCTGCGACCATCAAATGTATGTGCAACTGCCCCGGGAATTTTCCGGCTATCTGCTGAATGGCCAACCCTGGACACCGGAGGAAAGCGGACTTTATTTCCTGACCTTGGAAAAGGGCTGCGCCGCTCAAATTACAATTGTGTGATCATTCAAGGAGGTGATATGCAATGACAATCTACGATATCTCGCAGGAGGTTTTCAGCTGTCGGGTATTCCCCGGTGACCCAGCGCCGGAAAGAAGGGTGCTTTCTTCAATGGAAAAAGGCGATCTGTACAATCTGACA
>CACWXY010000115.1 GCA_902764915.1 uncultured Eubacteriales bacterium
TGCCCAGGTTTTCATCTTTTCTGGCTGAAGAGTACGCTTTGCCCGGTTGAGCCGCTGGCTGTGCATGTAGCTCTGCCCGCAGAAGGCGCATTTGATTTTCCCTGTAAAGCAGCTGGTGTTCAGAGCCTTGTTGGCTAGCGGGCCAAGCTCCCTGCGCCGGGCCATTTCAGATTGCACATAATCAAAGGTCTCTTTGTCGATGATTGCTTCATGGGTGTTGGGCACAAAGTACTGCGGGAGCTCCCCGCGATTCTTCTTCTTTTTCTTCGAGATGGGATCAGCGGTGAATTCCTTCTGCAGGAGTAGGTTCCCTGTGTAGGTGACGTTGCACAGGACGCTCTTGATGTTCGAATCCACCCAGCGGCATCCGTCCCGGGTGGTAATGCCCTCCGCAGCAAACTCACGCTCGGTTTCCAGCCTGGATTTTCCGTCGAGAAAGTTCTGAAAAATGCGCTTTACGACGGCTGCTTCCTCCGGAGTGGGCACCAACGTATCGCCCTCCCAGTGGTATCCGTACACCCTGAAGTGCCCCGGAGGGATGCCTTGCTCCATGCGCTTTCGCTGGCCCCATTTGACGTTGTCCGAAATGCTCCGGCTTTCTTCCTGGGCAAAAGAGGCCAATAAAGAAAGCATCAGCTCTCCGTCGTCGCTCAGAGAGCTGATGTGCTCTTTTTCAAACTGAACCTCGATGCCCAGCTCCTTCAGGTGACGGACGGTCTCCAGCAGATCCACCGTGTTTCGCGCAAAGCGGGAGATGGATTTGGTCAGGACGATGTCGATGTTGCCTGCCTCGCATTCAGCCAGCATTTTCTGAAACTCCGGCCTGTTGACCTTGGTACCGGAGATGCCGTCATCGGCATACACGCCAGCGTATACCCAGCCGGGATGCTTTTGGATGAGCTCGCTGTAGTAGCTGACCTGCGCGGAGAGTGAATGGTTCAGGCGCTCTGTTTCCATGGACACCCGCGCATATGCGGCGACCCGCTTCAGCTTGACCGGTGCTGGCGCAGCCGCCTCGATTTTCCTTACAATTTTGGCCATTTCACGACCTCCTTTCGGTCGATATTACTCACTCTAAAAGCCAATAAAGTCAAGCGGTTACGAGCTCTTCTTTGATACAACGCGACCGATGGGCGGGTTATATTTTTGCGTCATGTGCCGGAGCCATTTTTCGTAATCCTCCTGCCCGATAATCCCTTTCTCCAGCATCTCATCCACCAGCGCCATGGACACCTGAAACTTCAGCTCCCGGTCGAACTGCTCCTCACTCATGCTGGTCACCTCCATAGCGGGCGGCGATGTAGCACGGGTGGGAGCAGTATTTTCTATGCCGGTTTGCGTAATCCGTGAAGGGCTTCCCGCAATGCTGGCAGATAACCTTTTTGCCTGCACGGCTGGCGGCGGCTTCATGGTGCGTCAGCCAGTATTTGTTCCGGCAGGCGTCAGAGCAGAAGCGGCGGGGCCTGAATTTCCCGGAAACGATCGGCTTTCCACACTGTGGGCATACTGTCCCTGTGGGTATCGGCTGAGGATTGGTGACGGGATTCCGGTAGCAATAGGATTTGACTGTGGTTTCCGGCAGACCAATCGTGCGGGCAATCTCTGAATATTTCATGCCGGACTGACGGTACTGATCAATCAGGCGTTTCTGCTCTTTTGTCATGGGATCGCTCCAATCTGAAGGAGCATGTATCGTTCCTCTCCTTCAGTACCCACAGGACAAAAAAGCCGGGCTTGGCAACCGATGACAAAAAAAAGAGCCTCGCCCAGCAGTGGGCGAAGGCAGCATAAAAGCAAATAAAGAAAAACGTAAATGAGATCCGTTTAGCTAATGATCATACTTGAAACATATGATAATGCAAAGGTATTTCCTATTGCTGCATATTTCAGCATTAAATCTACCCCGAAGTCATGATTCTGTTCCATGGAAAATACATTGTCCACAGCCCCGAAAATATACTCCAGGGCAATATAATAGTCAATCAGGTCATTCCATTCATCTGTTTCCCGTAAGCCTTCAAATATTTCGTTAATCGCTTCGTCGAATTCAGGATCATTTACCATATTTTTAAATGCATTATCTTCAATAGGTTTATCGCTTTCCAGAATTTCGTCGATATTCCGCAAGCGCGGTGTTTCAAGTATAAAGGAGTTCATGTATAATGAAAGCTGCTCAAAAATCTGGTCAGAGTAACTTTGATCAGTTGGGGAATGAGCTACCGCCGAAGGCGGTTTAGTTCAACCGGAATTTAAGCTGTCTAAAACATTACGGTAGATGTGAACGAGTTGCCCGCAGGGGTGTGATGATTTGCGTACCCCTGCCCAGGGCTGCCGCCCGTTCTTCACTGAAAACGAGCACAATGGCTCGTTTTCCAGGTGTTTCGAACCCCGCTTCATCCGCCACTGGCGGCGCTTCGGCTCCGCGCCCCATGATGTGAACGATGTGCTCTAACCAGGCGGTAAAGTTTACAGAAAACGTATGAAGGGTGTTCAGACACGCAAAACCCTTGATTTTATTGGGCTTCCGAGCTTTCGGCTTCATC
>CACWXY010000116.1 GCA_902764915.1 uncultured Eubacteriales bacterium
CGCGTCATATCCTCCAGGATCATCGGACACCTGCCGCCACAAGGAAGGCCGCTGTCATCAGGGCAAGGATGTCAATCACCATCTCCGTCCTGGCATCATCTTCCGCATCATTGTCTTCATCGGCATTGTCTCCGCCGACCGTCTCATCATCGGCTTCATTGCCGCCGGCATCAGAATCACCATCGTTGTCAGCACCCTTGGCTTTACCTTTTCCGCCCTCCGGTCCGGCATCCACAATGCCTCGGAGAATCCCGAGAATCTCACCGGCCTTTTCCGAGGAGATCGCGTTATCCATCGTCATATCCCGGACAAGCCCGATAAAGAGTTTCTTCTGTACCGCTGTCATATCCATACGTATTCTCACTTTCCCAGGGCACCCGTCAGGCCTTCGCCCAGTTGGGCAAGGAGTGTTCCCTTGAGTCCCTGATCCTCTGCCACTGTTTCCAGATACTTGTACTGGCCCGCCGGGTGATGCGCAAAAGGATTCTCATGCACCACTTCGGCATATGGCGTGTCATAGGAAACACAGCCCTCCAGGCCCTGCACTGTAACCTTGCCGGAATCCCGAAGACGCCCTGTATCCACGGGTACCATGGCCCGGCTCTTTTCCAGGACGGTTTCCCCGCAGCGCTGCAGCCCGGCCTCCGTGCCGTTCTTCACGGCTTTCTCCAGGGCATCCCGCAGCATGTGTACCTTCACCTTGATTCTCATGCCTGCCTCATCGGCGCGGGCACAGCACAGTGCGGACCTGCGGCAGTGCAGTATCAGCGCTCTTCTCTCTCTTCTTGTGGCCGCTTCTTCGCTCCTGCGGCCTGTCCGCACGATGCTGTGCCCGCTATTCTTACGCCAGATAAACCTCCAGATAACTTCCGGGAAATCCATGATAGACATCGCAGTGAATAACCTTGTAGATCTGGTTGCCGATCGTCACCCGGCTTTTCACCGGGATCGGCCTGCCTTCCGTAAACATGACCGATCTGGCATTCACGGTCTCCACCTCGCCATGAAAGCCCTTCAGCACGCTCTCGATCTGCGGCGCGGGTTCCACCCGGCATTGACGCGCTTCCGCCATATCCAGGATTTCACCGTCCATGGTTTCCCGAAGAAAGGGCTCTATAATCGCCGTCTCTGTCAGAAAAGCACGTATCATGGCTTTCTGCCCCTCCCTTTGTTCCCGGCAGGCACGTCCTGCCTGGCTCCGGCTCGGTAGGTAGGAAACCCGGGAATCGGTGGTTCACCCTGCGGCGGAATACCCTGGGGCGGCGGGTTGCCCTTCGCAGCAGGCTTCTCATAGCCCTTCCAGGAATCCCTCTGCAGCGGGCCGTGCTGTCCTGCTTTGATTTCCATGGGGGAAACCGGCCGGGTGTCACGCGCCGGTGATTTGGGCGGCATGATTCGCACAGGCAGATGCTTCCGCTCTACGCCCTTGTACAGCAGGCCTTCCTTCAGGAGCAGCGCGCGGGCAGCCGGACATATGTCCTGGCTCTTTCGCCCGCCTCTGTACTGCATACGGAAATGCCCGATCTGAAAGGACTCCACATCCGCGGGCAGATCCGGCGTCTGTGATGCATAGGTCCTGGTATGCACAGCCTGCAGCCAGGTTGCCCGGCGCACTGCCGCTTCCTCCGCCGCCGTGGACGGAACGGAGGGGAACATCAGGCTCTCCAGCAGAAGCCCTGCCATTTCCAGTTCCTCATTGGTCGGCTCAAGCCCCTGGGCGTGATGGTCTGCCATTACTGCTCCTTCTGCGTCTTACGCGCCCGTGCCCCGGCTGCCGGTCTGGATTTTGCGGGAGACGTGGTCTGGTCCTGCGCTTCCGATCTTTCGGTCCCAGCATTCTCCACGGAATGCGCTGCCACTTCCATGTGGACCGTCGGATCCGCCGCTCCCGCTTCCTGCGCTGTCTCTTCCACTGCCGGTTCCTTTTCCGTTCCCACTTCGTCATGGGATCCGTCCCCCTCTCCGGTTACTGCGATCGCGCGGCGGGTCCGGATCATCTTTCTGGCAAACCCATCCGGCGCGTCCAGTACCTGTCCGGGCAGGATCACATGATCCAGGCGCGGGAGCGGCTTGATAAACTTGATTTTCATAACGCATTTCCTTTCTGCATGTTGGCCCATCTGGGGAGAGAGCAGAGCGCAGCAATAAGCATGCGGCAAAGCAGCTGCTCAGCACAGCAGGCTCGCGCATGTCCCCTACTGCCTGCCCCTGCTCTCCCCGCGGATCTCACATTCCGGCCGTCTCACGGATGTCCGTGGACCTTCCCCGGTGCATCCTTATGCTTACGGCGCGAGCACTGCGAAAGGATAACGGGACTCGTTTTCCATGTTCAGGCGGTTCACCGGGTTCGGCAGCACCCAGCCGGCGCGGAAGACGCAGCGCAGGGCCACCATGTCCTGCTGGGCCAGGTTGTACACGATCTGCATGGTGGTCGGATCCTGGATCACGGCCTCGGTCAGCAGCTTGGTGGTGATGTCCGTGCGCATGGCCCAT
>CACWXY010000117.1 GCA_902764915.1 uncultured Eubacteriales bacterium
CCGACCGCACCCACGACCTTGCCCAAAACCAGCACGACGGGGCCGACAGCGGCGGCAAACGCGGCCCATTTCACGATGGACTCCCGCTGGGTCTTGTCCAGTGAAAGGAACTTCTGCAGTAGCTCTCCGGCTTTGTCGATGATCTGCTGGATCGTTGGATTCAGGTCGTCGCCGATCTGCCGGGCGAACATGAGCGCCGTGTTCTTCAGGTTGGTCAACCGGGATTTCGTGGTAGCATACCGCTTATTGGCTTCATTGGTCAGGGCAGCATTCTCTCTCCACGCCCTGTTGGCAGTCTCCTGTGCGCGGGAGAAAAGCTCTGTTGCGTTGGTGGAGCGCAGCAGGGTGTCACGCAGGCGGACTTCCTTGATACCGATCTCTTCCAGAGTAGCGATGGCGCTTTCGCCTTCCTCATCCATTTTGGAAAGACCGACGATGAAGGACTGGAATGCCGCTGCGGGATCGCTGTCCCACAGGGCTTTGAACTGCTTTGCTGTCATGCCGGAGACCTTCGCAAAGTCCTCTAGGGCATCGCCGCCAGTCGCAGACGCGACTTCCATTTTCACCAGTGCTTTGGAGAAAGCGGAGCCGCCCATCTGGGCTTCAATGCCGACAGAGGAAAGCGCCGTAGCAAAGCCCAGAATCTGCGCTTCCGACAAACCGACCTGCTTGCCCGCGCCAGCAAGGCGCATGGACATGGCCAGGATTTCGGATTCTGTGGTAGCGTAGTTGTTGCCCAGATCCACCAGCGCGGAGCCGAGATTCTGGAACTGTCCCTGGCTCATACCCATGATGTTGGCAAACCGGGCCGCTTCACTGGCGGCATCCGCAGCCACCAGGTTGGTGCTGTTGCCCAGGTCTATCATGGTGCGGGTGAACTCAGACAGGTGCTCGTTTTCAATACCCAACTGGCCTGCGATGGACATGACCTCCGCGATATCCTCCGCAGAAGCGGCAACCTCCGTGCTCATTTTCTTCACGGAATCGGACAGTGCATTGTATTCCTCTTCAGTGGCATCCACGGTCTTCCGGACGTCAGCAAAGGCATATTCATAATCGATGCTGGCCTTCACAGCGGCAGTCCCCAGTGCCGTGATGGGAGCCGTGACATGGGTCGTGAGGGATTTCCCGGCCTTGGTCATGGCCTTCGAGATCGTTTCGCACTTCTTGGAGATGGCGGTCAGGGATTCACCTGCCTGCGTCCATGCGGACTGCATCCGGTACAGCTGCTCCGTCAGCCTGCGGATCTCCGCTTCCGTGTCCTTCACAGCGGCCTTGGCGTTGTTCAGGTCGGTGGTGGCCTTGCTGACAGCATCAGCGCTGTTCTGCATGGTTTTCTGCAGGGCCTTGACCTGGCCTTCCAGCTTGGTGACCTCGGCGGTGGCGTCCGCGTATTCTTCTTGGTACCGCTCCAGATTCTGCTTGGCGGCGATGGTGGCGGAGTCGGTTTCGCCCAGGGAATCACGGTAATTCTCATAGGCAAAGGTGGCCGCTTCTACCTCGAAGCGCAGGTCTTCCTGCCGGGCCTTGGCCTGCTCCAGCCGCTGGGTATAATCCTGATGGCGGTCGTAGTTTTCCTTCAGCTTATCGTTTGCCGCTATCAGTGCCCGGCTGTACTGCTCCACGGCTCGCTGCTGCTGTGTCAGCTTGTTTCCCAACATGGAGAGCTTTGCTTCAGTTCCAGCAACGGTCTTCTCAAAGTTCTCCACGCCAGCGCCCGCCAGACGGAAAGTGGACTCGGCTTCCTTGATCTGCTGATTGATGGAGCGCATATTGCGCGAGAAATTGCTGGAGTCCAGCGACAGCGCGACCACCAATTCGCGCAGGGTTTCAGCCATGAGATTTCACCTTCTTTTTCTTGCGAGATAAGGATTCAGAGGATATAATAAGCAGGCCCGTCAGGGCGACAATCAAGATCTGTGAGGTTGTTACAATGGGTGATTTTGGAATCAACGAAATGCTCGAAATGCAGAAGGCATTGCAGGAGAAGTACAAAGATAAATGGAATCCAGTTTGCCCTGATCGAGGGAAAGATCAGCTGTTATGGATGATCGGAGAAATTGGAGAAGTGATTGATATTGTAAAAAAACACGGCGGAGAAAAAGCATGTCAGGACTCAGAATTACGGGAGCATCTCATTGAAGAATTAGCAGACGTTCTCATGTATTACAATGATGTCCTGCTTTGTTATGGGATATCAGCAGAAGAACTGAGGCAATCGTATACCAGAAAATTCGAGAAAAATATGAAACGCTGGTAACATTCAGAATTTCTATGGTTTCACAGTACTCCATACCTCGTCGATGAAAGCATGGCGAGGTTTTTTCTTTTCATGTTCCCGCTGGGCGTCCCATGCCCGCAGGCGCAGGAAACCCAGCATGTCCATTTCGTCAATTTCCTTCATGCGCCAGCCGTTCTTCATCAGTTCGTTGTAGGTGGCGTAGATGTATTCCGGCAGGGTCAGGCTTCCT
>CACWXY010000118.1 GCA_902764915.1 uncultured Eubacteriales bacterium
GAGGAGGCTTTTCAATGAAAGAATACAAAAAAGTTGAGCACGCTATCAAAGCAGATCTTCGGGAGACAGAAAAGAAAGCTCAGCAGGACATGCACGAGCTGAAAAAGCAGGTAAAGGCAGAAGCCCGGGAAATTAAAAGGGTATCGGACGAAAAAGCTCAGGTTTTGAATGTGGAAAAGGAAATCCACAAGGAACGGCTCGAGGCCGAAAGAGAGCACCAGGCCTCCATCCGGCAAGCCAAAAAAGAAGTGGAAGCAGAGACAAAAGAGCTGAAAAGAATTCTTCAGCAGCAGGATAAAGCATAAATCACAGGAGGGGTAAAGATGTCTGCATCAACTACTATCAAAAGATTAGGACTGGAAAAAGCGTTTCAGTACCTCTATAAAGATCCGGAAAAGAATCTGCCGAAACTGATCGACTGGGCGGATAAATTCTCCAAGGGCGAATTCCCCAGCCAGCGGGCAGCCGTGCGCGCGGCTATCGAAGATCCTGACAATGCCTATTATCCTTTCGTGCGCCACATGGTCAACGATGTGGATCCGGAGGTGTTGACCACCGTTGCTGTCAACTTTTTCATCAACGCCAATCTGATCGGTTGGGACAAGCAGGAGGAATTGCGGAATAAATATAACTGCAACATCCCCTGGGCGATTTTGCTGGATCCCACCTCTGCCTGCAACCTCCATTGCACCGGCTGCTGGGCAGCGGAGTACGGCAACAAGCTGAACCTGAGCTTTGATGAGATCGACGACATCATCCGCCAGGGCAAGGAAATGGGCGTGTATATGTACATCTACACCGGCGGCGAGCCGCTGGTCCGCAAGAAAGACATCATCAAGCTCTGCGAGAAGCATGACGACTGCATCTTCCTTTGCTTCACCAACGGCACCCTGATCGACGAGGCTTTTGCCGACGAAATGCTGCGGGTCAAGAACTTCGTTCCCGCCATTTCTCTGGAGGGTTTTGAGAAGGCCACGGATTCCAGGCGTGGCGATGGCGTTTTCATGAAGGTTGTCCAGGCCATGGAACTGCTGCACAGTCGGAAGCTCCTGTACGGCATCTCCTGCTGCTACACCAGCGCAAATTACGATTCTATCACCTCTGAGGAATACTACGATATGCTCATCCGCATGGGTGCCTACTTCGTTTGGTACTTCCACTACATGCCCGTCGGTAACGACGCCAGCCCCGAGCTCCTGCCCACGCCGGAGCAGCGGCAGACGGTCTATAACCGTATCCGCGACTACCGTACCCGCAAGCCGCTGTTCGCCATGGACTTCCAGAACGATGCTGAGTTTGTGGGCGGCTGCATTGCCGGGGGCCGCCGCTATATGCACATCAACGCCAATGGCGATGTGGACCCCTGCGTTTTCATCCACTATTCGGATTCCAACATCCGGGAGAAGACTCTGCTGGAAACCATGCGCTCTCCGCTGTTTCAGGCATACCATGACGGGCAACCCTTCAATGAGAACATGATGCAGCCCTGCCCGATGCTGGAGAATCCCGCCAAGCTGCGCGCCATGGTGGAAAAGACCGGAGCGAAGTCCACCGATATGCAGTCTCCGGAGACGGCGGATCATCTCTGCGCCAAGTGCGACAGCTATGCCGCCTGCTGGGCACCAAAAGCCGAGGAGATCTGGGAGGCAAGAAAAGAAGAAAAAGCCCGTCTCGCGGCGGGAGAGCAGTAAGCAGACCATCTTCACAGATGAGATCCGTTATGAGGAGTTGACACCATGGCAAAAAGTAATTTTACTTCCGAATCCGTCACCCGAGGACATCCTGATAAGCTCTGCGATCAGATCGCTGACAGCATACTCGATGAGGTGCTGCGACAGGACCCGGAATCCCATGTCGCCTGCGAAGTCACCTGCGCGACCGATCAGGTCCACATCTTTGGAGAGATCACATCCTCGGCACATGTTGACTATGAATCAATCGCAAGACAGGTTATCACTGAGGTAGGCTATACGCAGCCCGGCCACGGCTTTGACGCGGAGAGCTGCCGGGTGACGGTAGATCTGCACGAACAATCCCCGGACATTGCCCGCGGAGTGCGCCGCGTTTCCAAAAATGAGGAACTGGATGATGGTGCGGGAGATCAGGGCATGATGTTCGGATTTGCCTGCAAACAGACTGACTTCTATATGCCGCTTCCTATTGAGCTGGCCCATGCGCTCACGAAGCGCCTCGAACTTGTACGCAGGAATGGCGAGCTGCCTTTCCTGCTGCCGGACGGGAAGTCTCAGGTCACTGTTGAGTATGAAAACGATGTTCCCAAAAGAATCGGCGCTGTCGTCCTCTCTGCACAGCATGACAAAGACATTTCCACAAATGAGCTTCGCGACAGCATCCTTTCTCATGTGATTATCGCAACACACAGATTTTTATTAACCCCACGGGCCGCTTTGTGGAGGGCGGGCCTGCTGCAGATTCCGGTTTGACCGGTCGTAAGCTGATCGTGGATACCTACGGCGGCTATGCCCGCCACGGAGGAGGCGCCTTCTCCGGGAAGGATGCCTCCAAGGTAGACCGCAGCGGCGCGTACATGGCCCGGTATATGGCAAAAAATGTGGTTGCCGCAGGTCTGGCCGAAAAATGCGAGATCCAGCTGAGCTATGCCATCGGCCTTTCGGAGCCTACGTCCATCCTGGTGGATTGCTTTGGGACAGGAAGACTGGATGATGAGAGCATTCAGGCAATTCTGATTTCCTGGGTTGATCCCCGTCCGGCTGCGATCATCCGCCAGTTTGATCTGAAGAGTCCCAATTTCTCAAAAGTCTCCTGCTATGGTCACTTTGGCAGCAATGCGGCTGAAATGCCTTGGGAAAAAACCGATTTGGCAGAGATGCTGATTCGATGATCCGGGCAGTTGATTCAGATGGCTCCACGTTCCAAACCGGATAAGGAGGATGAACCATGATCGGTCAAATTCTGCCTATTGCCGCAGCTTCCGCCGCACTGGTATTTCTTCTGGTGTGGAACTCCAAGAAGAACAAACACAGATAATAATGAGAAGCAGCCGCAACAAGCTGCTTCTCTGCATAGAAAAGGATGATTCCCATGAAAAAGCGCGTGCTCTCCGCCATCGTTCTATTATCTATTACGCTTCCATGCATTCTGCTGTCAGAATACTCTCGCACAATTCTGTTCGCTGTGGCGGCATGTCTTTGCGCGTATGAGTGGGCGCATGAATTTGGACGAAAAGGCATTTGTGGCGGCATGTCTTTGCGCGTATGAGTGGGCGCATGAATTTGGACGAAAAGGCATTGCCTGCGCTGCTTGGGTTATGTACCTTTTCGTGGCCAGCGAGGTCGCTCTCGTTCTGCTACACGTCGATGGCGCCTCCCACCAAATCCTTTTCATCGGATGCATTTACTGCTGTTTGATCACAGGTATCTTTCTGAAGGACGTGTCCAGCCGCGGTGCGCTGTGTACCACAGCAGGCCTTGCCTATCCCTGCGCCTTGTTTGCCGCTGTTATGAAGATCGGCGTAAGTGAGATTTGGTTTGAGACACTGACACTTGCCTGCCTTTCCACATGGGTCTGCGACAGCTTCGCCATGTTTGGCGGACAGCGTTTTGGAAAGCATACTGTTGCGCCTCAGATTTCCCCCAACAAAACGGTCGAAGGATGTCTGTGGGGAGCGGCCTCTTCCCTTGCAACAGGCTTGATTATCTATTATATAAAACTGCTTCCCGAGGTTTCTCTTGCCGTATGTGTCCTGACTGCGTTTGTAGCCTCTACAATGGGACAGATTGGAGATTTGGCAGAATCCTCTGTAAAAAGGATGCTTGGCATTAAAGACTTCAGCAACCTGATTCCAGGTCATGGCGGAATGATGGATCGTGCGGACAGCCTGCTGTTCTCAATTCCGACTGCCTATTTATGCCTTAATATTTTTGGACTTGCCTGAGAAAGAAAATGGATTATCAGCCGTATCTCTATTCTAAAAGAGCATTGCTCATTATCAACCCTGTCGCAGGCCGGAAAGCGGTCAACACGCAGATTGCGCCCATTGTCCGCATTTTTATGGAAGCAGGCTATCTTGTTACGACTATGATTACCGCGCACAGAGGGGAAGCCAGTATTTTTGCACGGCAATATGCCAAAGGCTATGATCTGCTCGTCTGTGCCGGAGGCGACGGCACCTTGAATGAAGTGATAAACGGTCTTGCCGATGCGGAAATTAGGATTCCGCTTGGATACATCCCCTGCGGAACAACGAATGATTTTGCAGCATCCCACGGCATTTCTGCCGTCATACTCAAGGCTGCGCGGCAGGCGGCTTATGGGAAAGAAACTGTTTATGACATCGGTTGTTTTGAAAACCAGTATTTCTCTTATGTGGCCCTGTTCGG
>CACWXY010000119.1 GCA_902764915.1 uncultured Eubacteriales bacterium
AGATTCAATTTTTCAGCCTAAGCGGCCTTCAAC
This sequence comes from uncultured Eubacteriales bacterium, assembly GCA_902764915.1. Lineage (GTDB taxonomy): Bacteria > Bacillota > Clostridia > Christensenellales > Aristaeellaceae > UBA2943. Next base: position 34 of record CACWXY010000119.1, read on the forward strand.
CTGGAAAGATGGGTTTGAAGCCGGCCGTTTTCCCTCTTCATCCATAACTTTTTCAAATCAAAGGCCAAGGCAAGGAAGAACAATTCGGAACGGATCTTTGCCTTCCCCTTGGTCAAAAATCTGCGAAAACCGAAATCCGTTTTCAGTAAACCGAACGCGCCTTCTACCTGAATGGACCGGCAGATTCTCAGATAAATGCCCTTCTCAGATGTAATATTCTGGAGAGACTGATTCCGCAAGTGCTGAAGGGTCTTGTTCACCCGGAGTTCCTTTGGCTGCTCCGGGTCTTTTGCCTGGCAGCATTGGGCCCTGACCGGACAACCCCTGCAGTCCTCGCAGCGGTACCGGGCTGTTGTGACAAAGCGGCCGTCCTGCAGTTCCGTACACTCTCTGCGCAGAGGGAGCCTGCGGCCCTGGGTGCAGAGGAAGCAATCTTCGTCAGCGTCGTAGGTCATATTCTCCATGCGCCCGATCTGTTTCTTGAATTTCCTGTGCTTTCTCTGCTCATGGTTGGCAGGCTTGATAAAGCTCATCTGTCCGTTGGACTCCAGAAACAGGTAGTTCCCCAGGCGTTCATATCCGGCGTCCGCCGTCACGGAGTCGTATTTTCCCCCATGCTTCTGCTGCAGTGTCCTGAGAAAGGGGACCAGGGTTCCGTAGTCTGTACGGTTGGAAAATGCGTCTATCCCTGTGATATACTCGCTGTTCACCGCGATCTGCACATTGTACCCAGGCTTGAGCTGCCCGTTCCTCATATGGTCGTCTTTCATCCGCATGAATGTGGCGTCCGGATCGGTTTTGGAATAGCTGTTGCGGCTTTCGCCCATGCGCTCCAGCTTTTCCTCATATTCCTTCCAGCGGCAGCGCAGGGAATCCAATGTCTCCCATTCCTTTTGTTCTTCGCTTTTGTGTCTGCCTTTGCCATAAACAAACGCGATCCCTTCTGCCGATTCTTCCAGGTACTGTTCCAGTTCCGGCAACGTGTGGATGGACAGGGCGGCCTCCACTTTTTCCTTCACCTTTGCAAGATGCTTCTCCGTGGGCTTACGCCATACGAAGGTATATCGGCCTGCCGCACTTTCCAGCTTCGTGCCGTCGATAAACACGGTCTCGTGATCCGTTTCTCCCTGTTCCTCCAGCAAGCGGACATACTGGTAGAACAGCTCTTCCACAGCGTCGCTGCACCGTCCGGTCCGGAACCTGGCGAAGGTCGCGTGGTCCGGGACAGGTTCTCCCTCCAGCAGCCAGAGAAAGTCGATCCGATACCGGCACGCCTCCTCCAGCTTCCGACTGGAATAGATCTGGCACAGATAACCATAAACCATTACCTTGAACATCACCCGTGGATCGGCTGCCGATTTCCGCCCGATGGGCGAATACGCTTCATACAGTTTCCTGTAATCCAGTTCCTCAAGCTGGGCGCTGACCAGCCGGACGGGTGCGTTCTCCGGTAACATGATTTCGTTGTCCAATGCAAAAACCAGTTGACCATTCCGCTCATATACCTTAAACTGGTCTTGCGTTTTTGTATTCACAACCTAATTTTAACGCAAAGGACTGAGCCAGCCAACCCCTTTCGGGGCTAGCTGGCTCTTCCTTTTGTGCCTCGTCGTTTTGCAACGGGCCCTTTTGAATTCCTCCCCTCGTGTCGGGGGCTTTCTTTTTTCTGGTATTTGGGTACGCTTCGGCCAACATATGAGGAGCAAGTCTCTTTCACAGCTGTCTCGCATAAGCAAGCCTGACGTCTATGCGCTCACCCGTGTCGCGTTCTCCTTAATCTCCCGGATCGCTTTCATAATACCGGCCTGCGTCTTCGCATCAAATAGTTTGATAAAACTGACTGGCTTATCAAAGGGCGGTTTCTGCAGTTCCTTCACGCTCTCCATGTACCCGTTCTGCTCGATGTGGTTGATGATCTTATGGACGAAGGCGATCTGTCGTTGATTCAGGGATTCGTCATTGATGAACTGGGAGAATGCCGCCATAGCTGCTTCGTGGTCCAGCTTGGCGATCTTACGGATCAGCAAGCCAAAGGGAGTATCGCCAAACTCCCGCACATAATCCTCCTTGCTTCCCAACTCCTCTGTTAGGACACGCTCCAGCTCCTGATAGTCTCCTGCGGACAACTGGATATTGTGGGTCAGCTTGTAAATGGCCATGGTCTCTCCATGTTCCATCACATAGCGGTTG
>CACWXY010000120.1 GCA_902764915.1 uncultured Eubacteriales bacterium
TTTGCCGCCTGTGCCGGATTCCCTGGAAGATTTCGTCTCCATGACCATGCGGATGGTGAATCTTACGATCCACGACGAGCAGATCGTGAAGACGAGGAAGGTGCTCACCCTAGAGCAGTACCGGGACGAGCGCGCACGGGATCTGGCGACAAAGCACTTCCTGACCGGTCTTACAGAGATGTTCACGCACTTCTTCTCCGGCATGATGGACAATGGTCTGCTGAAAAAGGATGACCCCGCCATGCTGGCCTTTGCCTACACGACACCGATCTCCGCGCTCATTCACCTGTGCGACCGTGAGCCGGAGAAAACAGAGGATGCGATTAGGAAGATCGAAGCATTCAGCCGGCATTTTATCAAAATATATGGAAAAGGATAATTGGCAGGAGTAAAAGCCTAGAAAAGATGAAAAAGTACTTTGGCAGCCTGTCCTTTTACAAACAGGCGTTGATGATCGGCGTTCCAGTGATGCTGCAATCGCTGATCCAGTCCCTGGTCTCTCTGGTGGATAACTTCATGGTGGCGGGACTTGGGGATGTGAAGATGTCCGGCGTGAGCGTGGCGGGCCAGATTCTGTTTGTGTTCATGGTGCTGACCAACGCCATATGCGCAGCGGGCGGCATCTACATGACCCAGTTTTCCGGAGCGAAAAACAGGGATGGCATGCGGCAGGCGCTGCGGTTCAAGTTTTATTTGATCGGGAGCTTTATCGCTCTTTACCTGCTGGTTTGCTTCGCCTTTCCGCGGCAGATCCTCAGTCTGATGGTAATTGGAAACGCCGAAGCGGAAGCCATCCTGGACGCGGGCGAGGAATACATGAGGCTCATGGGCTTCATGGGTATTCCTTTCTGCATCTCTGTGGTGCTTGCAACCTCTATGCGGGAAATTGGCCAGGTTCGTGCGCCGCTGGTGATCTCTGTCATCGGCACACTGGTGAATACGGGACTGAACTGGGTGCTCATCTATGGCAACCTTGGCGCGCCCAGGCTGGAGGTGAGCGGCGCAGCCTACACCACCCTGATAGCCCGTTTTTTGAAATGGCGCTTTACATCTTCTATGTCCTGCGAAATCCGCAGCCCTTTCTGGGAAAGCGCGGGGAAAAGCTGCCCACGGACTGGAAGCTGTTTGGCAATATCCTTCGGCGGGGTTGGCTGATGCTGTTCTCTGAGGTGCTGTGGGTGATCTCCGAAACCGTCACCACCGCTGTATACAATGGTCGGGGCGGTGCTGACGTGGTCTTGGGCATGTCGGCGGGATGGGCTATCGTGAATCTGCTGTTCGTGTCCTTTGGCGGCATCAACACGGCAACCTCCGTCATCATTGGCAAAACGCTGGGAAAAGGGCAATTGGATGAAGCCCGAAAACAGAAAACCTGGATGCTGTCTGCCGCTGTGATGTTCGGCCTGTTCATGACGGGGATGGGCGGATTGGTGACGCTGCTGACGCCGCTGGTGTTTAGCTACCTTTCCCGGGTCGCCTAGGGAATCTGCCGAGATCTGGTGCTGCTGGTTTCCCTGTATATGCCCCTGTGGGTTTATACAAACGTGCAATTTTCAGTGGCCCGGGCCGGAGGCGACACTGTTATGGGGGCAGTGGTGGATGGCGGCGTGACACTGCTTGTGGTCATTCCTGGCATCCTGCTGTTGGCGAATCTGACGAATTGGGGACCTGTGCTGATGTACGGTGTCTTAAAGCTGACGGATTTTGTCAAGATCGTCACTGTTCACCTTTGGCTGAGAAAGGAGAAGTGGGTAAAAAACCTGACGGTACGGGTGGCATGATACTGCTATGAAAGGAAGGAGGAAACCATCAATGAATGATTTTGTCCGCCACCAGACTGTTACAGAATGCTGGCGAAAGATAAACGACGATTGGAGGCTTGTGCCGAATGTTATTGAAGAAAACTGGTCGCCGGAACAGTGCCGGGAAATAGCAGAAGACGTGGTGCAGCATATAAGCCTTGACCAGATCGGCTTCGGCTCGTTCGACGGCGGGCGGATCATTGGTTTTGCAATCGTCTCCCACCGTATATTCGGAACTGCGTCAAGATATTTGCAATTGGTTTGTTTTCAGATATCAGAGGAATACAGGCGTCAGGGCATCGGCAGGAAGCTCTTTTCCCTGGCCTGCGAAGAGGCCCGGCGGCTGGGCGCGGAGAAACTGTACATTTCGGCTCATTCCTCAAAAGAGTCACAGGCGGCATACCGGGCACTTGGCTGTACGCCTGCGGAGGAGGTCAATGAGGGACTGGCAGCA
>CACWXY010000121.1 GCA_902764915.1 uncultured Eubacteriales bacterium
GATGGGCTCAGGATTGGAGGTGATGATCTGGAAGCACTTCTTGGTCTTCAGGTTGTCCATCACCTGGTCCATGAACAGCGATTTGATGATCAGTCCGAGAACGGAGAAAAGGCCCGTCTCCATACCGAAGGCAAAACAGGCGGATACCGTAATGATGATATCGCTGCACAGCAGCGCGACACCGATGTTCAGTGCCGTATGCTTTTTCAGGATCATTGCGATGATATCCGTTCCGCCGGAGGATGCATCCAGATTAAACAGGATGGCGGAGCCGACCGCCGGAAGTCCGACCGCGAAAAACAGTTCCACCAGCGGCTGTGAAGTCATCGGGCCGCTCATGGGACAAATAACCTCAAGCAGCTGCAGTGTGCCGGACATCAGCAGGGATGCGTAGACTGTCTTGATCCCGAAGGATCTTCCAAAGACCGCAAAGCCAAGAATCAGCAGCCCGATATTGATGATCGTCACAAGTGTGCCGGGTGTAATGGACGGAATATAATGGCCGAGAACAATGGCGATACCCGTCACGCCGCCGGTGGAAAAATGGTTGGGGAATTTAAAAAAATAGATCCCCACCGTCATGATCAGGATACCGATCGTGATATACAGCCATTCCTTCAGGGTAACCTTCTGCTCTTTGGACATGCGACTCCTCTTTCCTCCAAAACACAACCGTTTCCAACGATAAACCATTATACCATTATTCACCGTAAATCAGAAGGATCAGAAAGCAACTTTCCGTCATAAAATCGAGTAGGAGGGAGTGATTAGCTCCCGTCCTCTCACCGCGATTAGCTCCCGTCCTCTCACCGCACCGTATCGGTTGTCGTTTTGCTGTCGTAAATGGCTGGTTTTATGCAAAAGGAAATCCCTGCAAGTGTTGACTTGCAAGGACTTCTGAAAACAGCTCCGATGGGATTTACACAATGTGCAGGGGGTTTTGCTAAATGTATTTGCAGCGTCTGTCGAATTCAAACTTGTCTGAATATCGCATTGCACCCGTTACATATTCACTTGTTTACTGTATCGTCCCAGGGTTCCTCATACCCCATCGCCCGTTCGCTGTCCTCCAGCCCCTCGGTCGTCGGGTCCACGGTCACCCCGATCAGCCCCAGGAACATCAGCACCTGGTTTACCAGCTGGACGATACTGCTAGCTTTTCAATCCGGATTTCTTCCTTGTAAGACAAAGGGATAATATGTAGTGCCCCTGCCAGTTTGCAAGAACGTGGATTTACCTGTAAGCTTAAGGTGATACAAAAAACTGCAGGGATTACCGCATGCAAAAGGAGGAGCACTACATGGAAAGTATACTCTACGTTGGAATGGATGTCCACACTTCAAACTACACCCTTTGCACTTACTCAATTGAAGATGACAGGGAATTCGGACTGGTGAAGTTCGAACCGGACTATCTGAATATCGTCCGGTATGTAAAGCGATTAAAAGAACACCATGGCCAGGAGACCCGGATCATCTGCGGATATGAGGCCGGCGGACTGGGTTACTCCCTGTACCGCTCATTGACCGCAAACAGTATTGAGTGTGTCATCCTGGCACCATCCACTATGCCAAAGGCGCCCAATGAGCGAAAAACAGATTACCGGGACGCCGCCAAGATCGCCAGGTGCCTGGCTTACAACTCCTACCGCAATGTCTATATTCCCGATGCTGAAGATGAGGCAGTGAAGGAATATATCCGGATGCGCGACAATACCAAAGACCATATCAAACAATTGAAGCAGCGAATCCTGGCCCTTTGTACCCGCTGGCGGAAAGAGTTCAATGGCACGAAAAAATGCTGGACAGTCGCCCATATGAAGTGGCTGCAGCATCTGGAATTCGATAATCCCGTTGCGCAGGAGGCATTCGATGAGTATGTCATCCAGCTCAATGAAGCAAACGCCCGCCTGAAAAGATACGACGAACGAATCGAAAAGTGGGCGGATCTGCCCCGGTATGCAGAAAAGGTCGCCAGACTGACCTGCTTCTGCGGGATTAAGACCCATGTCGCATTGGCGACGATTGCTGAAGTCTCAGACTTTAACCGATTCCCTAATGCGAATCGCTTTGCATCCTATCTGGGTCTGGTACCGGGAGAATACTCCAGTGGCAACAATATAAACCGATTGGGAATCACCAAACAAGGCAATTCACATATCCGAAAGTTGCTGACAGAAGCAGCTCAATGCTACGCACGCGCTCTACCCGGAAGACCATCTGCTGAGCTGCTGAAACGCCAGCGGGGAAACGATCCCAAAGTGATTTCCTATGCCAACAAAGGCAATGAACGATTGAAAAGAAAATATCGCTCCATTGCCGCCCGAAAGCCCAGACCCCTCGCTGTAATTGCTACTGCAAGAGAATTGGCCTGTTTCATCTGGGGTATGATGACCGACCATCTCGAGCAAGTTTACTGAATCCTGTTTCGACTGGCTGTCTGGCTTGAATGAAAGGTACGGCTAAGGTGCTGAAATGACTGAGTCGGTTTTAGTCATCTGCTGACCGTCCTTGGTGACACCTTAGGGTGATTCACGACATTGAGGGATTTACAGGACTTACGGCGAAACCATTGGCCTGCGGTATCCAACCCGCGTATAACGGAATGGCCTCTGCCGTGATTTCCGTCTTT
>CACWXY010000122.1 GCA_902764915.1 uncultured Eubacteriales bacterium
CAACCGGTATGACCGGTTCCCCGTTCAGCCATCGCATCTGCTTCGATGAGCCATAGTTCTGGGCAATATACGAGTTGTGTATCTGCCCTTCACGTTTCAATCCTCTTAGCCGGATTTTCTTCGTGCTCCCTGTGTCATAGCCTATCTTTTCAAAATCCAGACAGGCACAGCTTGCAATGCGGTAGTAATTGTGAAGACCGATAATCAGGGAGTTGTAAGCGGCTATTCGCCGAAACTGTTCCCTTCCTGTTCCAGAGTCCTGAATGAACCTGACCGCCTCCCGGATCTTCTTTTTCGCACCGGTCACTGCCTTGTCACACATGTGAACCTGATCGACCCATTTGCCAGCTTTCTTCCGAACTTTGATTTTGAAGCCCAGAAAATCGCTGTAGTGCCTCTTGACGTTCGTTCTTCCAATTTCAGCCTCGTGCGCAACCAGTCCTTCACGGCGGACATCGCCCTTTCCGCGTCGTTCCGATTAGCGCATATGATTTTGAAGTCATCGGCATATCGAACGATGTGCATTTCTTTCAGGTTTGTTTTCCGCATAACACCGTATTCATAGCTCAGGTCTCTGATTCCCTTTGTATTGAATTTTGGCTTATAGTGCTTTTTCATATGGTCACTGAAAAGCTCCCATTGTGAAGCGACCCACCAGTCAAGTTCATTCAGAACCACATTTGCCAGAAGCGGCGAAAGTATACCGCCCTGCGGGGTTCCTTTGTCCGGGAAGACCGTCGTTCCGTCGGGCAGACGGATTGGTGCCTTCAACATTGCCTTAATGATCTGCAACAGTTTCGTGTCTCTGATGCCCAGTGTCCACAGCTGTCTCAGTAGCTTCTTGTGATTGACATTGTCGAAAAAGCCTTTGATGTCCACATCAACTACGTAGTAGAGATTCCCGATAAACATCCGGTTTTCCAGATACGCTATGGCGTTTTCGGCGCTCCTGTTCGGCCTGAATCCATATGAATGCTCATAGAACTTTGCCTCGCAGATCGGCTCCAACACCTGTAACACGCATTGCTGTATAATCCGGTCTGTCATACACGGTATTCCGAGCGGTCTCATCTTGCCGTTTGGCTTTGGGATTTCGACCCTCCGGACAGCTTTCGGATGGTAATTAGCAAACCTCCTCTGGATAAAATCGACGAATTGCTTTTCTCCCATATTTGAGAAGTAAGCTATCGTCATGCCGTCGGTTCCAGCAGTTTCCGAGCCGTCATTCCGCTTGATGTTCCTGTAAGCCAACTTGATATTTTCCGGGCTTGTGATGATATCCATCAGATGCCCGAACACCTCGTTGTTTTTGCTTCTGGAATACAGCGAGTCAAACAACTCCTGCTGGTCGTAGTACTCTGCATTGCGCAAAGCCGTACGTTTCCTTACTTTCTGCCCCATGTGCATCACCCCCTTTACGGCGAGTGATAAATTCTTTTATCGTACTCGACTGCATAAGACGGTGCATAAGGGTATTACTGTTAACCTGACTTGTGGCCATCCCTCGTTCCCCCATTACAGGGGCTGTCAACGGTTCGACCACGGCTTTTCAGCATCGGTTCGGCTGCTTATTGTTCTTCGTCAGCCTGTCTTCAAATGAGAAGATCCGATACCTTTCCTTGTTCCGACAATCCTATCTGTACATTTGTCCTTAGGTCTCCGCTTTAGGCCTGTCAGCTTGGATGCGCCTGTAACGCACCATGGGTTTTCATAACATGCACTTTTACTCACCCACACTGACAGCGCTTTCACGCCGCATGCATTTCTACATGTTCGATCTTATAGACCCTTACATTCGCGGTTTTCGTCAGGTTGTTTACCATTCTGACCATAGACACTTTGTAGACCCCCGGCATGTCAGCGACGCCGCCCACCTCTGGGCAGTTTTCGTTGCCAAATCTGGCTTTTACGGCCGCCTTCTGCCGCCTTTACCGGGCTCCCCAACACCAGTGGTTTCCCACCGGAGCAGGCCGGAGTATCAGGGGGAGCGTTTCAGGGCGTTACCTCGTCATTCCACTCCTTGGATTATCAGTTCACAGAACTGATTTAGTTCAGCGCTGTGCGCCGCCTTTTCAGCGGCGAACAAGTCGCACGCATATAGATGAAGTCGTCACAGAACTGATTTAGTTCAGCGCTGTGCGCCGCCTTTTCAGCGGCGAACAAGTCGCACGCATATAGATGAAGTCGCTGTTCTCGAAGATGTTCTCCACCTCATGAGAGGAGAGAAGGTCCTTCACGTTCTGCGTGATTCCGGTGGGAATACCGCCCCACTTTCTGAAACGCTTCCAGATCTCCACCGAATAGGCCGCCGTCTGCTCCTCTTTCAGAAGCAAATGGAACTCGTCCATATAGTATCGGGTGGCCTTTCCAGCTTCACGGTTCGCAGTGACACGGCCCCAAACCTGGTCCTGGACGATCAGCATGCCGAGCTTCTTCAGCTGCTTTCCAAGCTCCTTGATGTCATAGCAGACCAGGCGGTTGTTGATGTCCACATTGGTCCTGTGGTTGAAAAGGTTCAGGGAGCCTTTGACGTAGATCTCCAGCGCCGTCGCCACATGATGGGCTTCCTTTTCCTCCTGGGCCTGAAGGGCATTGTAGAGGTCCTCCAGAAGCGGCATGTTCTCCGGAACCGGATTCTCAAAGTACTTCTGGTAGATCTGATGGACACAACGGTCAATGACCGTTTTCTCCACCGGCTGCAGGCCTTCCTTACCGCCTACAACCAGTTCGCAGAGTGACAGGATGAAGTCTGCCTTCAATGCCAGAGGACTGTCTTCTTCCGAATAATTCAAGTTGATATCCATCGGGTTCACGTACTGGGTGCTGGCCGGACTGATATGAATGACCTGCCCGTTGAAGCGCTGCACAAGAGCCGTATACTCAGCCTCCGGATCACAGATGATCACATCGTCATCCGTCACCAGGAAAGCGTTGGCGATCTCACGCTTGGCGCTGAAGGACTTACCGGAACCAGGGGTACCGAGGATCAGGCCGTTCGGGTTCTTCAGGGCCTTCCGGTCCACCATAATCAGGTTGTTGGAAAGAGCGTTCAGACCGTAGTACAGTGATTCCTTCCCAGCCTGGAACAGTTCCTGCGTGGTAAAGGGTACAAAAATCGCCGTGGAGCTGGTGGTCAGCGCACGGCGGATGTCGATGAGGCAGCTGGCAAGCGGCAGGCAGCTCATGAGAGCGTTTTCCTGCTGGAAGTCCAGCCTTCTTAAGTTGCAGTTGTGTTTCTGGGCAATGGAGCTTGCCTGGAACACGTTGGTATCCAACTCC
>CACWXY010000123.1 GCA_902764915.1 uncultured Eubacteriales bacterium
CTGTCACAGCCTATGCGCGATCGGCTGCATCTGTTCAAACGTGTAAATCTCTTCAAATCCCAGCTTCTTTGCCTCTTCCATTGTGTCGAGGATATAGGCTCCCAAATGCTCCTTCCGGTGGCTGTCGCTTCCGATCGTCAGAATCCTTCCTCCCAGATCACGGTAGAGACGAAGAATGTCCCTGGATGGCGTCAGGTCCTGCAGCCCGTAGCGATGGCTGGAGGTGTTGATCTCAATGCCCTTGCCGTCCTCAATAACCGTTTCCAGAATCTTAGTGACGATAGGCCGGATTTTCTCAAACGGAAAATAGCCGGCTTCGTCATATCTTGAGATCAAGTCCAGGTGTCCCAGAACACTGTAGTTATGATACTTCTGCACCAGCGCCAGGATCTCATCATAATAGCGCAGATTATATTCCTCCTGCGTCCGCCCGCGCTGAAAATCCTGGGTCCAGAATTCCTTGTCCTCCACCTGATGCACGGAAAGGATGATAAAGTCAAAGGGATAGGAGGAGAACAGCTTCTCATACTGTGGGATCGTGTGCGTCTGCATACCGAATTCCATGCCCATTCTAATCGTGATCTGGTCTCTGTATTTTGACCTGAGGGCCTCGATTTCAGCAGCATAGGCGGGATAGTCCACGTTCGCCAGAGGCATATGCTCCGGCTCTCCGGGACCGCCCGGGCGATAGAGCATTCCGGCCGGGTCGTCCCAGTCGCGCTTGATCCCGTAATCCACGTGATCCGTAAAGCAAATCTCCTCCAGTCTCAGGGAAATGGCGTCCTTTACCACCTCTTCCATGGGGTACTCGGAATCGTCGCTGTAATATGTATGTACGTGATAGTCTGCAAACATATCATTTCCTCCTGTTAAGCTGTTCATGGGTGACAAACATAACTGCCAGCAGTATCAGCAGGAACACCGGCATCAGTCTGACGGACAGGGCAGCCGCGATCAAGCCGAACAGCGGCGGCATCAGGCAGGTTCCCAAATAGGCGCTCGCCATCTGTACGCCGATGATAGCCTGAGATCTGTCCGCGCCAAAGTGGTCCGGCGTCGAGTGGATCAGACTGGGATAGACCGGTGCGCAGCCCACGCCGATGGCAACAAACCCGATCATGGCTGTCAACCGGCTGATGGGCAGGATCAGCAAGGCAATACCCGCAAGCAAAATGCTTTGCCCGATGCGGACCATCTGCTTGTCATTGAACCTGAAAGTGGCGAATCCGCTGACAGCCCGTCCCGCTGTAATGCCAAAATAGAAAAGCCCGGCAAGCCGGGACTGCAATGATCTGCCCAAGGGACATGGGTTTTCCTGTTTCCGATTTTGCTGCGTCACTCCGGTTTTTCCACAGCGGCAGGCTCAGCACCAGTATAGCAGTAAGAACGACTTGCATGACACTAATGATCCGGTAGCCGCCGCTCCATCCCATGCCTCTTGTGATTGCCGCGCCCATGATGGCAGGACCAATGGAAGCGCCTAATCCCCAAAAACAGTGTAGCCAGCTCATATGCCGGCTTTTGTAATGCAGCGCGACATAATTGTTCAGCGCAGCGTCCACGCTGCCCGCACCGAGGCCATACGGAACAGCCCACAAAAGGAGCATCCAGTAAGCACGAGATATGGAGAAACCAAACAGCGCGGCGGCTGTCATTCCCACACTGATCGCAGTCACGCGCCCCGTGCCGAGTCTGCGCGTCATGCGGTCACTGAGCAGACTGGAAACTATCGTGCATGCCGCGATGATCATGGATGCCCATCCGGCATAGGAGATCGGAACGTCAAAATATAGGTGCATTGTCGGCCACGCGGCTCCCAGCAGGGAATCCGGCAGGCCAAGACTGATGAATGCCAGGTAGATGATGGCGAGAAGAATATGAACCAAGTTGTCTGCCTCCTCAAAAAGTGTTTTTGGAATCCTTCCGAAGATGATATGATTATATCATCATATACTTGCAGTAAATAGGAATATATCCCCTGATTTATATAAGAAAACCTTCAAAAACAAAAAAAGACAGGAGGAAAAGAATATGCTTTCACCTTGTAATACGACTGTAGACGGATACTTCCGCGAGCAGGTTCAGCACGGTACCTCCGCTTTTCCATGTGCCTGTTATTACGATGATTTATCCAAAGAGGATGTGCCCTGGCACTGGCATGATGAATTAGAAGCCGCCATTGTCACGAAAGGCTCGATTCACGTTGTGATCGGCAGTGAGCAGTTTGATCTGGATGCCGGTGACGGCTTCTTCGTCAATGCTTCAGCGCTTCATAGCTGTCAGGCGTTGTTTCCGAGCGATTGCCGCCTGCATTCATTGGTTTTTCATTCCCGTCTGATTGGAGGAAGTTCGGAGAGCTGCTTCAATCAAAACTATGTTTTGCCAATTGTGCAGAACAAGCGCTTTGCCGGCATGAAGCTCGACAAAACCGTCCTCTGGCATAAAGATGTACTGGATGCCCTGGAAGAGGCGTGGCAGGCATGTGTGCAGGAATCTGCACACTTTGACCTGAAAGTCCGATACATGCTGTCCGGTGCCGCAGCCCTGATCGCAGATCATCTTGAATCCATGCATCCCGATATCTCTCCAAAGCAGTTGCGCGACAGTGAACGGATCAAACGGATGCTGCAGTTCATCACTGACAATTATGGAGAAATCATAAGCACCGCCGACATTTCCGGGAGTGCTTCCATCAGCGAGAGCGAATGCCTGCGGTGCTTCAGGGCGACCATTGGAACAACTCCCGTCCGGTTTCTACGGGAATACCGCATTGAACGGGCAGCGGAGCGTCTGTCCACAACTCAGACATCCATTGCGGAAATCGCGGCAGAATGCGGTTTTCAGGATATCAGCTATTTTACCAAGACCTTCCGGGAGATGAAGGGGACCACACCGAAAGAATTCCGTAAAAAAATGGCCTCGACCTCTGGGGTCGGACAACATCACCTGATCACAACAAAAGCCTGCGCACCGACGGTCAGTTTTCCATTCTCAAGGCTGCTGCCGCCGATCTCAAACAAAATATCTCCCTGAACCTTACCGCCGACCGAAGCGGGAAGCGAGACCTCCATAGCTCTGCCGGAAGGATTCACCGCGCAGAGAAGGCTGCCGCGCCTGTAGACGAAAGGCCGATCCGGCTCGCTGCAGATAGCTTCGAATTCAGCGTCCGCCTGCAGGTCCTCTTCCTTGTGGCGCAGCGCCAGGATCGCACGCACCGTGTTCAGGAGGGAAGAAGGATCCTTCTCCTGTGCCGCCACAGTAGGCGCATCGGCAGATTCATCCACCGGCAGATAGAGGTCGGATGCGTTGCCACTGGAGAATCCAAGGTTTGCGCTCTCATCCCACTGCATAGGAGTTCTGGCGCCCGTGCGGAAATAACCGCCCTCCTTGGTGGGAACGTCCAGGTACTTCATGCCGATCTCGTCGCCATAGTACAGGAAGGGCACACCGGGAAGCGTGAAAAGGAAGGAGTACGCCAGCTTCAGCTCAGCCGTGTCCAGGTTGTAGCTGGGACGGATCGTGTCGTGATTGCATGTCAGGACGGAGATATAGCCCAGGTCCTTCGTGTCCTCATACCAGTCAAGATACTGATCCAGGAAGCGGTTTATATTGCCGCCGGCGTCTTTTTTGAAATAGCTGTGGTCCTCCGCATTCCGGTCTCCGTGAATGCTGCCGCCGTGATTGTAGTAATCGCGCATCAGCGTGGAATAGCCGCCGCCAATCTCGTTGAGGACAAAGTCCATATCGTAACCGCAGCGA
>CACWXY010000124.1 GCA_902764915.1 uncultured Eubacteriales bacterium
CATCCGGACCGGTATGACAAAATGATCCGCCATGATCATCTGGTTTGCCGGCGCTGCGGAAAACTCACGGACATCTGCTTCCAGGATCTGACGAAGCTGCTCCAATCCCAGACCGACGAAGAACTGCTGTCCTACGATTTACAGGTCAGTTATATCTGTCCCGCATGCCGAAGGACGGCGCACCCGGCAAGCACGACCGACCCATGAAAGGAGGCGTATTCCTCTGAGATACGTATGCCAAGTCTGCGGCTATGTGTATGACGAAGCCCAGAATCCCCCTTGGGAATCACTTCCCAATGACTGGAAGTGTCCACTCTGCGGCGCAAGCAAAGCGGATTTCCTTCCCGAAGGCGCACAGCAGTCTGCGCCTGCCGCTTCCTTATCCTCGCTTCCTGATGAACTGCGGCCCCTGTCGGCCATGGAGCTGAGTGTGGTATGTTCCAACCTGGCGAAGGGCTGCGAAAAGCAGTATCTGCTTGAACAGGCGGCTGCCTTTGCCCGTTTGGCCGACTGGCTCAAGGGACAGGCGGAACCGGTCCACAGCGCGGCGTTCGATTCCCTGCTGGAAAAGGTGAACCGGGATTTGAGCGAAGGCTATCCCGCAGCCAGCGCCGCTGCCCAGGAAAACCGGGATCGAGGCGCGCTGAGAAGTCTCGTGTGGAGCGAAAAGGTGACGCGGATGCTGTCTTCTTTGCTCAACCGGTACAAAACAGAAGGCGACACCATGCTGGAAAACACCGGCGTATGGGTATGCGCCATCTGCGGCTTTGTGTACATCGGGGACACGCCGCCGGAACGCTGCCCGGTGTGCAAAGTGCCCGGCCGGAAATTTGAAAAGATCGGGGGCTGACGAGATGGGCGACAAATACGCGGTTAGAACTATTCGCCTGTGCGAAAAAGACTGCCTGTGCCTGTATGTTTGCCCCACCGGGGCGTCAGACACAGAAAACAGCGTGATCGACAAGGACAAATGCATTGGCTGCGGTGCGTGCGCGGAGGCATGCCCCGCCGGGGCAATCAGCCTGGTGCCAAGGGAGTACCCGCCCCAACAGAAAAAAGCCGAACAGGTGATTGCCACCCTGCGGCAGTTGGTATCCTCAAAAACGGAGCAGGAGCAGACGGCCATGGGTCTTCCGGGAACACTGGCGGTGGCGATTGCCAAGTCCAACCGCATCATGGCGGAGGACCTGATCCGGGAAGCGGGTTATATGCTGCCCCAGAGCGGAAACGCGAACGAAGTGCTGACAGTCTTGCTGAATCAATTCGCCGATGCTCCGGGTTTTCCCGGGGAGGACGCGCAATTTCTGCTGAATACGATTTCTTTTAACGAACCGATTCAAAAGAAGGAGGAACAAACCATGGAAACCTGGAAATGTACCGTATGCGGCTATATCCACGAAGGACCCATAACCGAGGATTTCACCTGCCCCCGCTGCAAGCAGCCCGCTTCTAAATTTGTAAAGGTTGAGCCGGAAACGCCAAAGAAGAATCCCTATGCCGGAACGCAGACTGAAAAGAACCTGGAAGCCGCTTTTGCCGGCGAATCCCAGGCCCGCAACAAGTATACCTATTTCGCCTCCCGAGCCAAGAAGGACGGTTTCGAACAGATTGCCGCCCTGTTCCTGAAAACAGCCGATAACGAAAAAGAGCACGCCAAGATGGCGGCAGCGGACGGCGAAAACTATGAATGGACCGATATGTACGAGGGCTTCGCCGTTACCGCGGAAAAAGAGGGGTTCCCCGCCCTGGCCGCCAAGTTCCGCGCCGTAGCTGCCATTGAAAAGCACCATGAAGAGCGCTATCGGGCGCTGCTTAAAAACGTGGAGATGCAGGAAGTGTTCCAGAAGAGCGAGGTCAAGGTGTGGGAATGCCGCAACTGCGGCCACATCGTGGTTGGCACCAAGGCGCCGGAGGTATGCCCGGTATGCGCCCATCCCCAGAGCTACTTTGAAGTGAATGCAGAGAACTATTGATCCGTATCATGAAGGAGGAGTATTCCATGACATTCTACAAATGCAAGCATTGCGGCAACATCATCGCCCACATCCAGGATTCCGGTGTCCGCTGCCATTGCTGTGGCGAAGAAATGAAGCCACTAGTTCCCAACACTTCTGACGGAGCAGGCGAAAAACATGTGCCCGTGGTACAAGTGGATGGTCAGACTGTGACCGTCACCGTGGGAAGTGTGGAGCATCCCATGCTGGAAGCTCATTCCATCCAGTGGATCCTACTGGAAACAAAAGAAGGACGCCAGCGTAAAGCCCTAAATCCCGGCGATAAACCCACCGCAGTCTTCGTTCTTGCTCCGGGGGACGCCGTAGTGGCCGCCTATGAGTATTGCAATCTCCACGGATTGTGGAAGAGCTGACAGAATCAAATCGAGCAGAAGAAGCGGCTAACCTTCATCCTATCATACATATACGACGTACCCAATGCAATCAGACTAAAGAGACTCGCAGGTAAGGATAAATCAAAAGATCCCTGACTTGCGAGTCTTTCGTTTGAAAGGTTTATTTTCATAGTTCCGGTTCCTACTATACGATGTTGTAATTCTGTCCATTCTCTTGATGATTTCTTTGCCGAGTGTAGGTTCTTACGGCTGTGAAAAGCCATGAGAGTTTGCTTGTGGATTGCGTGACCGTCCGCCTTTTTTTGCATCGTCGTCCGTCAAGTTTTGCAGCGATGATGGCTGCTAACGGAAGTTTCGACATAATGCAAATCAGAAGGCTCAAACCCTTGGATTTGTAAGGGCTTGAGCCTTCTCTAATTGTTGTGCCCAAATCAGAGTTTTGTGT
>CACWXY010000125.1 GCA_902764915.1 uncultured Eubacteriales bacterium
GCCAGCAGATACCGTACTTTGGTGCTCACCTTCTGTTTGAAATCCACCTTCAGCAGCCGCTTATACAGCTTTTGAGCCCTGCCTGCCAGCTCGATGAATGTCGGATCGCTGAACACCACGGGCATTCCGGCATCCCTGCACCGAAGTATCCAACCCTCCAGCAGATTGTCCCTGAACAGCTCGGACAGATATTCTCGCTTGTCACCTGCAGTACCATAGAAGAGCCGGAAGCCTTCGTGAGGCGTATTCAGAAAAACCTCGATAAAATCCAGCAACTCATCAAAAGAGGAAGGAGGCGTAATATCCCGGAAGGGGGGAGGCAGCCCATGCGTCAGGCACCCAATAGCCAATGAAACCAGGCACAAAACAAATATCAGATCCAAAGCCTGGATAAGCCAGCAATTTACCATCCTCCGTCATCAGCTCGGAACGAATCACCTGCTGGATCAAAGGTGACATTGACTCAATTTCCTCCAGCATGGCGTTTGTAGGAGCAAATGGCTCAATGAGACCGGCTTTGTAGAGTGCTTTGGGTGTTTCTTTTATATCGGTATCAATTCCAAAAAACCCGGTTGATAATCGTTGATCAGGTCGATAAAGCTGTCATAGTACTGTTTGGCTACCAGGCTTTTCAAGGGCTCCTGAAAACCCAGCATTTCTGCCCATTGCTTTTCGGTCTCCTCACCGGTGATCCATAACAGTGTCGGTGGTTCCTGAGCTCCTTCAGTTCCGGCGTTCGCTGCTATCATTACACACAGTATGATTGCCATCACTGCCAAAGTGATTCTCTTTCGCATGGCTTAGACTCCTCATCTGTTCTTTCTGCCTTTTCCTCATCAGCGCAGGCATATTGGGCAATCACCAACACAAGCATCACTGCCAGCAGCAGGATACAAAACAGGTTCTTCATTTTTCCAACACAAGCATCACTGCCAGCAGCAGGATACAAAACAGGTTCTTCATTTTTCCTCCCGAAGGGAGCGCCGTCATCCGTTTGAAGATGACGGGCTCCGGGTGGATCTTTACTTTTTCAGCTGCAGCACCAGCATGGTATCATTCCCGCTTGCGTCGGGGAACACCAGATGAATTGTCTCCGGAATCTGATCCACAGAAATCATCTGCGTATACGGAATCTGAGGCCAGGTATCCAGGTTGGAGAAACCACTGGAAAGGGTAATACCGGTGGGGTAATCGTCTCCATTCTCTTTCACGATTTTCACCATCAGCTTGTCAACGGCCATATCCTGCGTCGCGCCTTCCAGAGCGGTCAGGTTAGTGGTAAAGTGCAGGCCGCTGGGCAGCAGTTCCGCCTGAATGCTGTCAATCTGGAAGGCATCCAGTACCTTCGTACCTTCGGGAATGATGTAGTCTGCCTTCGCGATGGTCTTCTCCGCATGGATGGGCAGATCCACGTATTCTTTCGTGACGTTGGTATCATCCTCCGCGTCTTCCAGGTTCACAAGCTTCGCCCGCAGATACACCCTGGCCTTGATTTCCTCACCGCTG
This sequence comes from uncultured Eubacteriales bacterium, assembly GCA_902764915.1. Classification (GTDB taxonomy): domain Bacteria; phylum Bacillota; class Clostridia; order Christensenellales; family Aristaeellaceae; genus UBA2943. Next base: position 1,507 of record CACWXY010000125.1, read on the forward strand.
ATCTGCCCGTTCAGGGGCTGCAGGGAGAAATAGGTCAGGCTGCCATCATCATTGAACATAGGATCCTCATACGCTTCGCTGTCCCAGAGTTCAGACGGGATCTCCAACGTGGCGCGGACGCTGTACAGAGGCAGATTCAGCTCTTTCGCAGCTTCCACCCAGGTCATGGACGGATCTACACCGACCTGTTTCGCAACGGCGGCGCTGTTTTCCCCGTAGGCACCGATGGCTTCGGTAAAATCATCTGCTGCCAGAATTCCTTTCATGCCATCCGCCAGCCGGGCTTCAACTGAAATCATAGCCAACCGCGAATCACTGTAACGTTCCCGCACGGTGAAAACCACATCGCCTGCCTGCCATGAAACAGGTTCACACGTTGCCATGATTTCCTGAGCAGTTTTCGGGATATCAGCACCATAGTCCTTTTTGAAGAAATCATTCCAGCCGAAAATCTGTCCCGCAGCCATAGCCACGGCCATGGTTGCCACGATAACACAAGCCGCAATCAATACGGTTCTAAAAGCTGCCTTTTTCACGGGTTCGTCCTCCTTCACGGAGCGAGCGGCACTCATCAGCGCGTCGTGGGCTTCTTCCGGCATAGGCGCGAAGGCATCCCGCAGGTTCAGGTGTTCCATATCACGCTTCATTCCGCATTCAGCTCCTTTCTCAATTCTTCTTTTCCCCGGCGAAGTCGGCCCCGCAGAGTCGTAATGGGAATTCGCAGCACGTCTGCCGCCTCCTCATAACTCATTCCTTCCGAATAACAGAGCACCAGAGGTAATCGCAGTTTTTCCGGAAGGGCCTGCAAAGCTAA
>CACWXY010000126.1 GCA_902764915.1 uncultured Eubacteriales bacterium
CGTTTCCCTGGGCATGGAGCATATTCTCCAGTACCGTGATACGGGTATCCAGGCCAGTGTCAGCAGTTTTGTAGTTATAAACCAGACGAGTATTCATATCGGTTTCTCCTTTTCTCCGGCCTTTGCCGGGGTCCCATAAGACATCATGCATGGGTATGGCCGTCTTTTGACAGTCCCATGCTCTTCAGCGCAATTGTGCGCACAGGAAAAGGCATCTGGGAAAGCTGTATCCGAATGCCTGCGTTATTCTGTAAGCCCGGGTTTTCGCCTGCCCGTCAGGCTGTGTCTAGCCGGGTGCCCGATGGATCCAGCGCACATCCTTCCCTCCCCTGCATGGCCCGCATGCTCTGCGGCTTTGGCTGGCAGATCATATCAGCAGCGTGCATCCGTCCCGGTCCATACCACCGAAACAGACGCATGGTTTACACAAATTCATTGAGCGTCAGTTCTCCGGATTCATTGACGGTCAGCAGATACGGCACGCCCATGGAAGAGCGGAGGATCAGGCCTTCCGCCATGGGATAACCGTTGAGCAGCTTAAAGGGATTATTCCGGATATAAGTGACGCTGGTTTCATCCTGCTCCACGAAGTCACTCTGGGCCTGAGATGCCATGCGCATATCCAGTGCGGCTACCTGGCCATCGGAGAGCACACCCAGCACGCGTCCTGCGTTATGCCGTCCCTGGTCCTTGCGTACCACATCCCCCAGCTGATCCACAGCGCTCTGCAGTGCTTTCTGCGCATCTTCCAGAGCACGTTCCAGGTTCCTCACCTTTTCCACGGTTGCCTGGTCGCCTTCCTTGTTCTGGGAAAGCTTTTCCTCGGTCCGTCCGCGCAGACGGCGGACATCATCCGAAAGCCGGTGCACCTGTTCCTGCAGATCCCGGATCATTTCCCTGCGGTAGGGATCCTCATGCATCGGGGGCATCGGAGGCATGGGCTGCATGGGAGGCATGGGCGGGCGCTGGTTCCAGGCATTGTCCCGCATGCGCTCCACTGTAACCGAGGTGTTCAGCACCGTCTGGTTCAGGGTATCAATGGAGCGCAGCACATCCTTGGTCTGCCGGTCCAGACTTTCCACCTGCTGGGATACACACTGCTGCCCGCGGAGACGGTCTTTTCTTCCAGGGTCGTCACACGCTCCGCCAGCCTGCCCCGGGCGGTTTCCTCACGCTCCAGAGCCGCCTCCTGGCGCCGCAGGCTGCTGTCCGTATCGGTTTCCAGACGGTTCATACGATTCTCTGTCTCATCCAGCGTATGCCTGGCGGCGTTCATCTCTTCCTGGAGGCTCTGTACCTGCTGACTGATCTGTTCGGCTGCGCTTTTCTGCGTCTGCGCACTTTCCTCCAGTGCTTCCAGACGCTGTCCGGCATTCAGGCTTTGCAGCGTGTCCCTCAGTTCCTGCAGACTGCTGTCCTGTGCTGCAGATCCGCTGTCCAGGGATTCCTGCAGTTCCTGCACGTCCTGCGCCAGCGGCATAACCATTTCCTCGGCGATCTCCCGGGCCTTCTGCTCCGCTTCCGTTTTCGCCTGCCCGATTGCTTCAGCCGTCTGTTCCCTGGTATCCCGGATTGCTTTCCCGACTGCCGCGGCATCCGCCGCTTTGCCTGCCTGTGTCAGGTCCGCGTCCACCAGTGTCGCCATGCCCGCCGCAAGCGCTTCATTCACCTTGTTTTGGATTTCCTCGTACAATGTGTCACTGCCGCCAGTGTTTTCGCCTGCAGTGCCGTTACCACCAGCCGTGCCATTACCGCCGGTTCCGCTGCCGCCTGCCTGCCCGCTTCCGTCTCCCCCATTGCTGCCATCACTTCCCTGGCTGCCGCAGTGGCATCCGGGCATCGGTCCGCCGGGTGGAGGCGGCGGGGGCGGAGGATAGCCTCCGGCGGGGCTCATGGGGGCCATAGGCGGAGGGCCCGGGAAAGGCGGCGGATAGCCCATGGGTGCACCGGGATACCCGGGATGCGCGCCGGGCACATGGATCATGACATAGCAGCTGGAGACGCGCTCATTGCTCTCCGGCGTCATACCGGTGACATGCAGGTAAAAGTCCCCCGGCCCGATCTCGCCGGGAATCTTGCACTGCCCGTTCACCAGCATCCGG